>CAMCUB010000017.1 GCA_945878845.1 Erythrobacter sanguineus
GGCCACCACAGCATGGTGTACCATTGGTGGCCGGGTGGGGAGGCGGGGCGGGAGGTCTGCCTCGTGCGCCAGCACGAGCGCCAACCAAAGACTTCCTCAAACAAAACCTTCCTCGCCGCTTAACGCGATCTTTACCACGCCGCGCCAGAACGGGCCGACACAGGTTCACCAAGGGGCGGATTTACAGCCATGGACACTCTGCGCGGCACCTTCGGTTCCGATTCGTCCGCGGATCGCAGCTGGGAGGACAGCGAGGACGACGGCGCCGAGCCGGCTCGCACCCGCGAGCTCCCGCCGCATGCCATCGGCCAGGACGAGCGCCGCATGCAGGTGCGCGCCTACAACCATTGGGCGGGCCTGCTCGGCGAAAACATGTTCCCCAGCATTGAGGATCTTGATCCCGGCAATCTCCCCGATTTCGGCCCGCATTCGGTGCTGCTCGATTTCTCCTTCGGTATCGACAATCCGGCGGTGCGCTTCCTTGGCGAAAAGCTCGCGGCGGAATGCAACGCGAATGACGTGGTCATCACCCGGCTTTCCGACGTGCCGCCGCGCTCGCTGCTGAGCCGCATCACCGATCACTACATGCAGATCCTCGCCAATCAGGCGCCGATCGGGTTCGAGGCCGAGTTCGTCAACCACGCCGGGGTGGCGATCCTCTATCGCGGGATCCTGCTGCCCTTCTCGAGCAACGACGAGACGATCGACTTCATCTATGGCGTGATCAACTGGAAGGAAATGGCCGACCAGCTGACCGCCGACGAGCTGCTGCTCGAGATCGATCAGGCGCTCGAGCTCAATACCGAGCTCGAACTCGACGACGAGGTCGCCGAGGAACCCGCCCCGCGCATTGCCGATCCGGTCACTGACTGGGCGGATTCGCCCGCGCATGAGGAAGCGGACGAGGTCGCCGCGCACGAAGACGCCGATTTCGCCAGCCTCGCCCCGCGCGCCGCCGCGCCCGACGAGGAAGTGGCGCTGCCCGATTTCAGCCAATATGCGCTCGACGATCCCGACGAGGAATATGACGAGGACGAAGGCGAGGGCGAGGAAGCCGGCTACAACTTCGCTTCGCTGGCCGATTACATCGAGGCTCCGGCCAAGAAGGCGATCGACCTGACTGGCCTTGAGCCGCTGCCCTACGCCGAAGAAGCGCCCGAGCCCGACTACGCGCCCGACTACGGCTATGCGCCTGAGCCGGAGGCTGCGTTCGAACCCGAACCGGCACCCGCACCCGAGCCCGAACCCGTCTTCGATGACGTCGAGGAGGTCGAGGAACTTGATCTGGTCGACGAAGCCGATGCCGCAGAGGACGAAGCCGAAGACGCCTTCGTGGCCTTCGCCGATGACCTCCCCGAGGACGCGGGCCTTTACGATTGCCTTGCCGCCGCGCGCGAACTCGCCCGCGCTGCCGACAGCACCGAGGACCGCAGCCGCTCGGCGCTCTATGCCGCAGTCGGCCGCGCCTACGACTTCTCGCTCGCCGCGCAGGACGCGCCCGAGGATTACGCCGAACTGATCGCCGATGCCGGGCTGACCGTGCAGGAGCGCGCACCGATGACCCCGGTGGTCAAGCTCGTGTTCGGGCATGATTACGACAAGACGCGGCTCACCGAATACGCCGCGGTGCTGACCCATGCGCACCGCCTGAACCTGGATCGCGGGAGCCTTGCCGGCTACCTCGCCGGGACCGAGGGCGGGGTGAAGGCGATCGTCAAGGCGGAACGCCGTCTGCGCCGCGAGGAGCAGGGCAAGCCCGCGATCGAAGACCACGCCGCGGTGCGCGAGGCGCTCGCCCAGGCGCTGCGTGCGCTGGAGGCTATCAGCCTTGAGGAACTCGACGGCGGGGCCAGCGAATTCGCACTGGCACTGATCCGCCGCGACGAGATCGGCTGCGCGGAAATCCTTGGCGAGATCCCCGAGGATGTCGCGATGATCGAACGCGCCGCGCGCAAGCTGGTGGGGTAGGTTTTCGGTCGCGCTGATGCGCGACCGCACCACCGAAGGTGTCACCGCTTAAGTTTGCGTTCAGCCGCTAGGCCTGTAGGGTGGCGGCGATGCGTGGTCGCCCCAACCCCCTCGCTTTTTGCCTCGCGCTGCTCGCGAGCCTGATCCTCGCCGCGCACCCCGCGTCGGCGCAATCGATCCTGCGCGATGCCGAGACCGAAGAGCTGCTGCGCGACATGCTCGCGCCGATCGTGGAGGCGAGCGAGCTCGAGCCCGGCAATGTCGAGATCGTGCTGATCAATGATGGCTCGATCAACGCCTTCGTTGCGGGCGGGCAGGCGATCTATGTCCATTCGGGTCTGCTCGGCGCGGCTGATACCGCCAACGAAGTGCAGGGCGTGCTCGCGCACGAATTGGGCCACATCACCGCCGGCCATGCGGTCCGCTTTGGGGAGCGCACCAAGGCGGCCAATGGCATATCGATCCTCTCGCTGCTGCTCGGCGTGGGCGCGGTGCTGGCGGGGGCGGGGGACGCGGGGCTCGGCATCCTTGCCGCCGGGCAGCAGGCCGCGCTCGGAAGCTTCCTCTCGTTCAACCGCGATCAGGAAGCCGCGACCGACCTTGCCGGGGTGCGCTACCTTTCGGGCGCGGGCATCAGCGGCAAGGGGATGATCACCTTCTTCGAGAAGCTGCGCGGCAACGAGATACGCTCGGGCTACAGCCAGGCTGACGAGGCCGCCTATTCGCGCACCCACCCGCTGACCGGCGACCGGATTCAGGTGCTGCGCGGGCTGCTCGAGGGCGATTCCGCCTGGGATACCCCGCCCGATCCCGCCCTGCAGGAGCGCTTCGTGCGCGCGAGGGCCAAGCTGTTCGGCTTCCTGTCCGAGCCGCCGCGCACGCTCACCGCCTATCCGGTCACCGATACCAGCGTGCCCGCCCGCTATGCCCGCGCCTATGCCTATCACAAGGACGCGCGCATCGACATGGCGATCGCCGAGACCGACGCGCTGCTCGCCGCCGAGCCCGACAATCCGTGGTTCCTCGAACTGAAGGGGCAGGTGCTGCTTGAATCCGGCCGGCCCAAGGAGGCGCTCGGGCCGCTGCGCCGCGCGACCGAGCTGACGCTCGCCCACCCGCTGATCGCAGGCCTGCTCGGCCATGCCCTGATCGCGACCGAGGATCCGGCCAATTTCGCCGAGGCCGAGGGCGTGCTGCGCGCCTCGGTGCAGAAGGACCGCTACAACCCCTTCGCCTGGTACCAGCTCGGCGTGGTCTATGAAGCGCGCGGCGATATCCCCCGCGCCCGGCTCGCGAGTGCCGAGGTGCAAGTGATGAACCGCCAATACCCGCAGGCGCTCGCCAATGCGCAGGCGGCCGAGGCGTACCTGCCCTATGGCTCGCCCGACTGGATCCGCGCGCAGGATGTGGCATTGGAAGCGCGCGCCGAACTGGAACGCGTGAAGAACCGGCGCTAAGGCTGTCGGAAGCTCTTTTTCCGCTATTCACGAAAGCCATCATGTCCACCGATGCACCCTCGAGCCTACGCAACACGCTGCTGACCGCATTGCTGGCGCTGACCTTCGGCTTTCTGGGCGCGGCGGCGTGGTCGGGTGCGGGCCTCGCCGACAACCAGACACGCCGCTACCTGCTCTCGCACCCCGAACTGCTGCCCGAGATGGCGGCGGCCTATGAGGAGCAGGAGGCGGCCAAGCGGCTCGCCAAGATGGGCGGTGAGGTGTTCGAGGAATTCCCCGGCGTCGTGCTCGGCAACCCCAAGGGGAGCCGCGTGCTGGTCGAATTCACCGACTACCAGTGCCCCTATTGCGAGGCGAGCCTCAAGGACGTGAACCGGCTGGTGGCCGAGGACCCGGAATTGAAGGTGGTGATCCGCGAGTGGCCGATCTTCGAGGGCAGCGACGCGGCCTCGCGGATGGCGCTGGCGGCGGGGATTCAGGGCAAGTATCCCGCTTTCCACGATGCGATGTTCAAGATGAACGATGTCGAGGCGGCGGCCAAGGCGGCCGGGCTCGACATGGCGAAGGCGCAGCGCGATGCGGCCTCGCAGGCGGTGACCAACGAGATCGCCAAGAACCTCGAACAGGCCCGCGCATTGGGCTTCACCGGCACGCCGGCATGGATCGCGGGCAAGAAGCCCATCGGCGGGGCGGTGGGCTACGCCAAGCTCAAGGAAGCGCTCGCCGCCGCCGACACCGCGGGCTGAGGGGCGCGACGTGATGCGCGTGCCTGAGCTTGCCGCAGTGCTTGCCGCATTGCTTGCGGCCCCGTTCGCCGAACCTGCCCCCGAAGCACCGCCCGCGATCGACTACGCCGCCGAACGCGCTGTCATCGCGCGCTATCAGGACGCCAATCAGCGGCTGCAGGACGCCGGGTGGCGCCTCGCTCGCGGCAATTCCGCCTTCTGCCCCAAGGTGATCCCGAGCATCGGGCTGCAATTGCAGGACATGGCGAGCTACGGCGGGCCCGACATCGGCCGCGCGGCGCTGGGTCTCAAGCGCGATTTCGCGGTCAATGCCGTCGCTGCGGGCTCGCCCGCCGCGCTCTCGGGCGAATTTGCGCGCAACCGCGAGATCGTGCGGCTCGAAGGTTTCGACCCCAATGACTGGCCCGCCAAACCGCCGATCGACTGGGACCGCACCACCCGCGCGCATGCCCATATCGACGCGATGCTGGCCGAACACGGCGGCATCACCATCGCCTTTGAGGGCGGCGGCGAGGCGCGCCTCGTCCCGGTCGAAGTCTGCGCCAGTCGCTTCGATCTGGACGCCGCCGGAGAGCTCGCCTTTGCCGACGGGGCGCGGGTGATCTTCCCGATGCTCTCGTCCGCCTATGGCTATGAAGAGCCGCTCTTCGCCGCGCTCCTCGCGCACGAGCTGGCGCACAACGTGCTCGGCCATGACGCGTGGCTCGACCGCAACGGGCGCCGCGCTAAGCACGTGCGCCGGATCGAGCGCGAGGCCGACCGGCTGGTGCCGTGGTTGCTCGCCAATGCGGGCCATGATCCCGAGGCAGCCGTGCGCTGGATGACCCGTTGGGGCAAAGAAAACGACACCGGGCTCAAGCTGCGCCGCACCCACGACGGCTGGGACGAGCGCGCAGACATGATGGCCGCCGAGGTGCCGCTGGTGCGCGCGGCTATCGCGGCGGAGGGCAAGGCCGACTGGTCGGTGCGTTTCAAGCGCGAGATCGACGTGCCTTTGTGATGCGCCGCCGCCTCCGCGGCGGCGTCCTCGGTGCTGTTCCCGCCCCTTTCAGGGCCGGGGCACCTGCGGCTCCCGCGCGTGCGCTCGCGGCCGCGATGCGGCCGAGCTTGCGCCAGGCCGTTGCCCTGCCAAGGCGGCGCGACCGAATAGCAGTGCCGTTTGCGACGAAATGAGTTAGACCAGTGCGACTATGGCAGTGCTCCAGATCCAGGCAGCGCCGTTCTTCGCGAGCAAGAACCGGGCGTTCTGGAACCTCCAGCTGGCGGGCTGGGGCGCGGCGTTCCTGCTGCGCGCGGTCTCGGCGCTCGCCAACCAGCAGCCCTTCGACATCCTCGCACTGATCCTGGTGACGACCATCACCGGCTTTTCGATCAGCCTGATCCTCTCGGTGATCTACCGCCAGCTGATCCAGCAGCAGCCGCTGGTGACATGGGGCGTGACGGCGGTGGTGCTGTTCTTCGCCGTGCTGCTCCACGCCTCGATCGATACCTGGGTGCAGGGCGTCTATTACGCCGCGACCCGCGACACGACCTTTGCGCAGCGCCTGATCGGCCTGCTCTACCTGCCCCTGACGCTGCTTGGCGGGTGGAGCGCGCTCTATTACGCGATCAACTTCTTCCTCACCGTGGAACAGCAGGCCGACCGATTGGAGCGATTGGAGGCCCAGGCCACCGCCGCGCAGCTCGCCATGCTGCGCTATCAGCTCAATCCGCACTTCCTGTTCAATACGCTCAATTCGATCAGCACGCTGGTGCTGCTGAAGCAGACCGAGCCCGCCAACGCGATGCTCACGCGGCTTTCGGGCTTCCTCAGGCACACCCTGATCGCCGAGCCCGGCAGCCAGGTCAGCCTCGCGCAGGAGATCGAGACGCTCCAGCTCTATCTCGATATCGAGCGCATGCGCTTTGAAGAACGCCTGCGCACCCAGTTCGAGATCGAGGACGCCGCGCTTCCCGCCCAGCTGCCCGCGATGCTGCTGCAACCGCTGGTCGAGAACGCGATCAAATACGCCGTCAGCTCGCAGGAGGAAGGCGCGCAGATCGCGCTCACCGCGCGCGTGATCGGTGAAAGGCTGCGGCTGACGGTCGAGGATACGGGCCCGGGGGCGGACGACACTCCGCGCGATCCCGCCGCACCGCCGGTGCCAGGCCGCCCGGTCTCGACCGGCGTCGGCCTCGCCAATATCCGTAATCGCCTTGCACAGGCCTATGGCGACAACCACCTGTTCGAAACCAAGTCCGAAGCTGGGGGCGGCTTCACCGTGCTGATCGAAATTCCCTTCACCCGCGCCGACAGAGCCGGGGAAGTGGCAGCACCCGCCGCGCCAGAAATCGGGCCAGATATCGGGAACCCCGCGGGCGGGAGCGACAATATCGTCCCCCTCAACCCCCCTAAAGTTATCGGAACAACCGCATGACCATCAGAACCATCCTCGTCGACGACGAGAAACTCGCCATCCAGGGCCTCCAGCTGCGCCTCGCGCCATTCGAGGACGTCGAGATCATCGACACCTGCGCCAATGGCCGCGAGGCGATCCGCAAGATCAAGACCGAGAAGCCCGATCTCGTCTTCCTCGACATCCAGATGCCCGGCTTCGACGGCTTTTCTGTCGTCAAGGGCGTGATGGAGATCGAACCGCCGCTGTTCGTCTTCGTCACGGCCTACGAAGAACACGCGATCCGCGCCTTCGAGGCCAATGCCGTCAACTACCTGATGAAGCCGGTCGACGAGCAGAAGCTGGCCGACACCGTCGAGCGCGTGCGCCAGCGCCTCGCCGAGAAGAAATCGGCCGAGGATGCCGGGCAATTGCTCGACGTGCTGGCCGAGGTGGCCCCTGACCGCGCCGCCGATTTCGTCGAGACCACCGCGCCTGCGGCCGAAAGCGCCGACCGCTTCGAAAAGCTCATCAACGTCAAGGACCGCGGCCAGATCTTCCGCGTTGAGGTCGACACCATCGAGCATATCGAGGCCGCGGGCGATTACATGATCATCTCGACCGGCGACAACTCGCTGGTGCTGCGCGAGACGATGAAGGACCTCGAGCGCCGCCTCGACCCGCGCAAGTTCCAGCGCGTCCACCGCTCGACCATCGTCAACCTCGATCTGGTGCGGCAGGTGAAGCCCCACACCAACGGCGAGTGTTTCCTGGTGCTGGATTCAGGTGCTGAGGTGAAGGTGAGCCGTTCGTACCGCGATGTGGTGGCGCGCTTCGTGCATTGATGTGTGCGGGGGCGCCTCCGCGCCCCCGTCCTCGGCGCTGTTCCTCCGCTACGCTCCGGGCGCCTGCGGGGCGGCCGCGTGGCCTTGCGGAGCCTGCGGCTCCGGGCCATCGCGTTCCATCTTGGATTGACCTAACCCCTCGTCATTGCGAGGAGCGTAGCGACGAAGCAATCCATGGACTGAAGCGCTATTCCAAGCGCTAGGGCCATGGATCGCCGCGGGCCGATCGGCCCTCGCGATGACGAAGGATGCCTTGGTGCCCGAATTCACCCTCCCCGGCTTCGACCTCGCCAAATTCATCCGCGAGACGCTCGCCGAAGACCTCGGCGAGGGCCTCCCCGGCGGCGGGCGTGACGTCACCTCGGAGAGTGTCATCCCCGCCGACGCCCGCTTCTCCGGCGTGATGGACAGCCGCGATGCGATTACCGTCGCGGGGCTTCCGCTAGCCGAGGCGTTCTTCCGACACCTCGACCCCGATTGCGTCATCGAACCGCTGGTCAGCGACGGCGACCAAGTCCCCGCAGGCACCGATCTCATGCGCATCGAGGGCAGCGCCCGCGCTCTCCTCACCGCCGAGCGCTCGGCGCTCAACATCGCCCAGCACCTCTCCGGCATCGCCACCATGACCCGCGCCTATGTCGATGCGATGCAAGGCCAAGGAAACGGGGGCGGCAGCGCGACCTGCACCCTGCTCGACACCCGCAAGACCATCCCGGGCCTCAGGTTCCTCGAGAAATACGCCACCCGCCAGGGCGGCGCGCAGAACCACCGGATGGGGCTGTGGGACGCGGCGATGATCAAGGACAACCACGTCGCCGTCGCCGGCAGCGTCGGCGAAGCTGTGCGCCGCGCGCGCGAGGCGGGGGTCGAAAAGATCATCTGCGAGGTCGACCGCCTCGACCAGATTGAACCCGCACTGGCCGCCGGCGCGCATCACCTACTGCTCGACAACATGGACCCCGCCACCCTCACCGAGGCGGTCCGGATCGTCGCAGGCCGCGTGCCGACCGAGGCGAGCGGGGGCGTCAACCTCCAGACCATCGCCGCGAAAGCCGCAAGCGGGGTCGATTACATCTCGGTCGGCCGCCTCACCCAGAGCGCGCCCGCCGCCGATATCGGGCTGGACTTCAAGCCGCTATGAAGCTCGCGCGGGGGCCACGACCGCTGGCGATCCGCGTCTTTGCCGCCGCCTTTCTTGCCGCGGCGGTGCTGCGGCTGGTGCGCGGTCTCGACAATCTGGCGCTGTCGGAGGCGGTCTTCGCCGCCCACATGCCCTGGGTATCGTGGAACCGCGACTGGACCATCGTCACCCTCTCGGCCGAGTTCACCATCGCGCTGATCCCGCTCGTGTGGATCTACCTCTTCGCCGCCCCCTTCGCGCGCTGGCTGGTGCTGGGCTTCGGCGCGCTGCGGCTCGCTTTCCTCGATCCTGCCGCACTGATCGGCGCGGTGCTGGTCGCGGTCGCTATGGCGAGCCTCCTGACTCCGAGTGCCGCCCGCTGGTTCGCCCGCAAGCCTGTACAGGAGGATGGCCCTGCTGTCTTCGAATAGCCTCCCCATGCCCACGCACTTCTCTCGTCGTCGCGAGGGGCGAAGCCCAGTGGCGATCCATGGCCAGTCCTTGCGGCTGAGCGCGTCGATCCATGGATTGCCGCGTCGCCTTCGGCTCCTCGCAATGACGATGCTGATGGGAGCCGGTGCAGCCACTGCCCACGCGCAGGCCTACCAGTGCCGCGTGCCACAAGCCGTTGCGGTGCCCAAAGTCACCCCCGACGGCCCGCCGCGCTCGATGCCCGTCGCCGGCTACACCCTCGCGCTCAGTTGGAGCCCCGAGTTCTGCCGCACCCGCGCGGACGACCGTGCCCAAGCGATGCAATGCGGCGGGCGCAGCGGCAGCTTCGGGCTCGTCGTCCATGGACTGTGGCCTGAGGGCGCCAAGGGCTACCCGCAGTGGTGCGGGGCCAAACGCGCGCTCACGCCTGCGCAGGTGCGCGGCGCGATGTGCCTGATGCCGTCGGAGCGCCTCGTCGCGCGGCAATGGGCCAAGCACGGCAGCTGCATGGTCCCTGATCCCGGCGCCTATCTCAAGGTCACGCGCATCCTGTTCGAGGGCGTGCGCCTGCCCGATTACGACCGCATCGCGCGCGAGGAGGGCCTCACCGCCGGCCGCATCCGCGCCGCCTTCGTCGATGCCAACCCCGAATGGCCCGAGAGCGCGGTCGGCGTTCACCTCAACCCGCGCGGGTGGCTCGAGGAAATCCGCCTGTGCTACTCGAAGCGCTTCCGCCCCGCCCCCTGCACCGCCTCGCGGCGAGGGGCGAGGGACAGCGCCCCGGCGAAGATCTGGCGCGGGCTCTAACGCGGAATATCGCGCCGCTCATAAACCGGCATCCCGCCTGCGCGCATATGCGCGTCGATGAAGGTCGCGGTCTTGTCGGCGATCGATTGGCCGTCGACCGTCAGCACGAAGAAGCCGCTGCCGTTGAAATCATGCTCACCGCCGATGATGCTGTAGAGCGTGAAGGGCACACCCACGCGCTGCGCCTGATTGGTAAGCTCGGTCGCGCGTAGGTAGGGCACGGTGCTGTCCGCCGTGCCGTGCATCACGAACAGCGGCGGCTCGCCTGTCTCCATGTCGGCGACCCGGAAATGCCCGCCCCAGTAATCGACCGCGACCCGTACGGGCGGGCGCGGGATGGCATATTCGTCGAGGCTGTAGGCGACATGCATCACCGTGAAGGCCCCCGCCGATCCGCCCCACACCCCGAAGCGCTGCGGGTCGATGCAATAGGTCGCTGCATTGGCCTCGGCCCAGCGCAGCGCCCGGGTCGCGTCCTCGACCGCGGCGGTGAAGGCGGTGACGCGCGCGGGCGGCTCGGTCGTGTTGAGCGCTAAGAAATCGCGCTCGAACTGCGCGAATTCGCTGCTGATCACCGGGTTGTCGCCCTGCAAGCGGTAGGAGATCGAGACGAGGTTGATCCCCCGCGCGGCCAAGGCTTGCGCGATCGTATCGACATTGCCGCCGCGCCGGCTCCCGCCGACAAACCCGCCGCCGTGGACATAGAGCACCGTCGGGCGCGGGGCGGTGCAGGGCGCGTCGGGGCGATAGATGTCGAGCTGGAGGGTCTTCGTGCCCCCCACCACCGCGCCGCTGCCATAGGTGAGGTTGGGCGTCTGGATGATGCCTGTTGGGGTCGGCGTCGGGGAGGGCGTAGGCGTTGGCGAAGGCGTCGGCGTGCCGCCGGTGGGCGGCGGGGCGCCACTATCCTCGCCTCCGCAGGCGGCCAGCGTGAGGGCGAGCGCTAGGGCCAGTGCGCGCGGGGATACTCGTGTCATTCCAGCCTTTGCTCCAAGCCTGCGCCTGCCCTGCCCCTGAGGCGATAACGCCGCACGCGCCCAAACCCTTCGCGCCGACCTGCCCGCGCCCGTCGCGGATACTTGGCAAGCCGGGAATGCGAACCTAACCTGCCGCAGTTACGTGTAAACCTTCAGGGGAGCCCTTCGAACATGAATGCCACCAATTCCGTCTGGTCGCTCGCGCTGGGCCTGCTGTTCCTGCTGCTGGTGGTGGTCGGCGGCGGGCTGGGATCCTGCGCCGCGTACAACTCGGTGCGCGTCTGGAATGCCGAGACCGCGGGCGAGGCCGAGCTCGCGCAGGCGCGGCAGAACCGCCAGATCGCCACACTGGAGGCCGAGGCCAAGCTCGAAAGCGCCAAGCTCCTCGCTCTGGCCGAAGTCGAACGCGCCAAGGGCGTCGCCGAAGCCAACCGCATCGTCGCCGACGGGCTGGGCGGGCCGGAGGGCTATCTGCGCTACCTCTATATCGAGCACTTAGCGCAGTCGCAGGGCCAGATCATCTATGTGCCGACCGAAGGGGGCCTGCCGATCCTTGAGGCCGGGCGGCTGCGGCCGAGGCCTGCGCCCAAGGCGGAAGAATAGGCACCCGTGTCCTTCGCCGATCGGCAGGCCCCGGCACAGCCGCGCCGTGGCCAGCGGATCGGGCTCGGCTGCCTTGGCGTGCTGGTGCTGCTGGTCGGCAGCTGCACTGCCATTGATTACGGCAAGCGCTATGCCTCGTGGGCGCGGCTCGACAAGGCCCGGGTTCTCGCCGCTGCGGGCGACTATGTGCGCGACCACGCGCCCGGGCAGTAGGTGTGCCTCTACCGCGTGGCCTGCGACGAGCGGCGGGCGCGGCTGGTGCTGGTGGAGGATGTCGCGGCGCTGGACGTCGCGGCTGTCCGCCAGATCGCATGGGACCGGCGCTTCGGCGACACCTGTCCGGGGTATACGGCCAACTTGGGGCTCGCCGTGGCCGAAGTCGGGCCTCCCGTCCGCGAGGAGGTTCGGGAGGCGGCGTGGTCGTTCTACGCGGACCGCTTTGTGCCGACTGTGCGCAGCAACGGGGCGCCGTTGTCCTTCAGCGAGCAGCCGGTCGAACCCTGCACGCCCGAATACGCTATCGCCGGTTAGCGTCGTTCCCGGAAGAACCCTCTCAGCATATCCGCCGCCTCGGCCTCCCCGATCCCCGTGTAGACTTCGGGGCGGTGCAAGGCTTGGGGCTGGTCGAACACCCGCGCGCCGTGTTCGACCGCGCCGCCCTTGGGGTCGCTCGCGGCGTAGTAGAGCCGCGCGATCCGGGCGTGCTGGATCGCGCCTGCGCACATCGCGCAAGGCTCAAGCGTGACCCACAGCTCGCAGCCGGTCAGGCGCTCGTCGCCCAGCACCGCAGCGGCGCGGCGGATTGCGAGGATTTCGGCGTGGGCGGTGGGGTCATGGTCGGCGCGGGGAGAATTGTGCGCCTCGGCGATCACTGCGCCGTCCTTCACGACAACCGCGCCGATCGGCACTTCGCCCGCCTCGGCGGCCGCGCGCGCGGCGGCGAGCGCGCGGGGCATGAAGCTGCGGAAATCGCCCGCGCTCATGCCCCGCGCGCCTGCTGCGGGTTATTCCTCGTCGCCGGTGACCGGCGTCCCTTCGGCATCGGGCGTTTTGACATCGACAGTGGGGACCTCGATCGTCTTCTTCTCTGTGCCGATCTCGACCTCGACGGGCTCGACGTCATATTCGGGCAGCTGGCCGCCCTTGACCTCGACCTCGGGCAGCTCGGCTTCCTTGGTCTGGTCGACATCGCACGCGGCAAGGCCGATTGCAAAGGGGGCGAAGAGGGTGGTGATGATGATGCGCTTCATGGTCTGTGGTCTCCTGTGCGCCTGATCACGCGGGCGGCGCCCCCGCCCCGCCCTTGCGTGTGGGTCGGATGCCGAATGCAGGGGACGCGCGGCTTGGGAGCCATTACATGGGTTACCCACATGCGCGCTCCGGGGTGCGGGGCAGCACGCAAGCTGCTTGACGATTCGCCCCTTGGCAGTTATGCGCGCCGCTTTCCTTGTCCGGGTCCGTGCCCGGAACCCGATTTTTACGAGAAGAGACACACCATGGCTCGCATCTGCGAACTGACCGGCAAGGGCCGCATGACCGGCAACAATGTCAGCCACGCCAACAACAAGACCAAGCGCGTGTTCCTGCCCAACCTGCAGAACGTGACGCTGATGAGCGAGAAGCTCGATCGCAGCTTCAAGTTCCGCGTCTCGACCCACGGGCTGCGCTCGGTCGAGCACAATGGCGGGCTCGACAACTGGCTGCTCAAGACCAGCGACGAAAAGCTTTCGACCAACGCGCTGAAGGTGAAGCGCGAGCTGGTGAAGGCTCAGGCCGCGGCCTAATTCACGCCGGTCCTGCGGGACCGAAGCGAAACGATCAGGCGCCCGGGCTTCCCGGGCGCCTTTCGTTTGGCTGGCGCGAGGATGCGGGGCGCGGATCGAAGATCAGCTTCACCAGCAAGGTGCGCTGCATCAGCGACAGGTTGTCGTCGGAGATCACCCACACATCGACCCGCCCGTCCGCGCGGGGCCGCAGGGCGAGCCCTTCGTAATTCTCGCGCGGGATAGCGCTGTCGAGCGATAGCACCTGCTGCGGGGCAAACTCCCCGCCGGGACGCGGCACCGGGCCGATCGCCAGCAGGCAGGTGAAGGCCGGATAGGCAAAGGCGACATCGCGCATCAGCACCAGCAGCCGCCCGTCGGGCAGCTGGACGACGTCGGTGACCGAGTACCCCGGCGCGGGATTGCGGAAGGCGAATCGTTGCAGCGGAGCGCCCTCGACCGGATCGGAGGGGAACATCACGCCCTCGCGATTGCCTTCGGGCAGGATCAGGAACCGCCCGTCTGCCAGCCGCACCATCGCTTCGGCACCCGAATTGTCGCTCCAGTCGACCTCGCCGGTCAGCTCACGCTTGCCGCGGAGCTGGCTCGACCGCGAGAAGCGGTGGATGGTATGCTTGTTCTCATAGCCCAGCCAATAGGTCGCGGTTTGCGGATCACGGGTGGCGGATTCGATGTCCCACAGGAAGTTGGCATCCTCCGGAGCGACCGGCTGGCGGTTGATGCGCGGGGCAGGGCCGGGCTCATCAGGCTCGGTCAGCGTGATCCGCGAGGCGCGATCCGAAAAGGCGTGCAGGCGGTTGCCCTGCAGCGGCAGCAGCGCCGAATAGCCGCCGAATAGCAGGCCTTTCGCCTTGTAGTGCCACACGCCTTCGACCTGCCAGTCGGGCGAGCCGGTGGGGCCGGCGCCCTGCACCTGGGTGACCGCGACATTCTGCGGAGGCTTGTTGGAAAGCGTGGTGCGCACCCACGTCCCGGGCGCGCAGAGCACGGCAACGGCCAGCGCCGCGAGCAGCCGCCTTTTGCCTCGCATCACCCCGGGTCAGCTGGCCGGAGGCATGCCGAGCAGGCGCCGCGTCGCGATCTTGCACGAGGCATAGGCCTCCTGCCGCTCGGCGCTCCAGTACCGCAGTTCGGCGAGCGCGATCGCCTCGCCCGTGACCGCGCACAGCACATGGCTCCCCGGCCGCAGCACGCGGAAGCTGGAGGGTCCGTAATAGAGCTTGGCGACCTTGTCGGCGGGAGTCATCAGCATGGCGCCCCTGATAGCACTGCCGGGCTAACCGAACAAATCATCTTGGGCCGCCGAAGGTGATGATTTTGCGGGTTTGCGCGGGGGCGGCGCGGGCGCGGGTGGCGAAGGCGGCGCGCCCTCGGGGATCGCGGCAAGCGCGCCGTCGCGGAATTGCAGCAGGAGGCGCGCCTCACCTGCGGCTTCGGCGCGGGTGGTCAGCGCGCGGCCTGAAGCATCGCGGATGATCGCGTAGCCGCGCTCCAGCGGCTTTTCGGGGTGGAGCTGGCTCATCACCCGGGTCAGGGCGGCAAGACGCTGGGTGCCCTCGCGCAAGGGGCGCTCGATCAGCGCGGGCGAGAGGCGCGCGCGGTCGAGCCGGCGCCGGGCCTCGCTCGCGGTGCGCGCCAGCAGGCTGGGGGACAGGCGCGCCGCCGCCCCCGCCAGCCGCTCGCGCCCCATGGCCGAGCGGTCGCCAAGCGCGCGGCGCAGGCGCTCTGCAAGGTCGTCGAGGCGCTGCGTCTGGGGGGCGAGCAGGTTCTCGGGGCGCGGCAGCAGCCGGGCGCGGGCGGCAAGGCGCTCGCGGCCAAGCTCGACCGGGCGGTACACCGCGCGGCGCTGGCGGGCGGCGAGATCGGTGAGGGTGAAGGCGAGGTCGGCGCGCACCGGCACCGCCATTTCGGCAGCGGCGGTGGGGGTGGGCGCGCGGCGGTCTGCGGCGTAGTCGGCGAGCGTGGTGTCGGTTTCGTGGCCGACCGCCGAAATCACGGGAATCGAGCATTCGGCGATGGCGCGCACCACCACTTCCTCGTTGAAGCTCCACAGGTCCTCGATCGACCCGCCCCCGCGCGCGACGATGACGATGTCGGGGCGCGGGATAGGGCCACCGGGCTGAAGCGCGCTGAACCCGCGCACGGCGGCAGCGACCTGGTCTGCCGCGCCCTGCCCCTGCACCAGCACCGGCCAGACGATGACGTGGCTGGGGAAGCGGTCGGCGAGCCGGTGGAGGATGTCGCGGATCACAGCGCCGGTGGGCGAGGTCACCACACCGATCACCTGCGGCAGGAAGGGCAGGCGGCGCTTGCGGCCAGCGTCGAACAGGCCTTCGGCGGCCAGCCGCGCGCGGGTCTTCTCCAGCAGCGCCAGCAGCGCGCCCTCGCCCGCCAGCTCGAGCGAATCGATCACGATCTGGTATTTCGAGCGCCCCGGATAGGTGGTGAGCTTGCCGGTGGCGATCACCTCCAGCCCGTCCTCGGCGCGGAAGTTGAGGCGGGCGGCGTTGCCCTTCCACATGACGCCGTCGATTACCGCGCCCTCGTCCTTGAGGGCGCAGTAGAAATGCCCCGAGGCGGCGCGCTTCACCCCCGACAATTCGCCGCGCAGCCGCACGAAGCCGAAACGGTCCTCGACCGTGCGCTTCAGCAGCGCGGATATCTCGCTGATGGTGAGCGGCTGGGCGTTGTCGCCCTGACGCTCACGGGCTACGAGCCCCGCATCATCATCACCGGTCGGCGGAGGCGCCATGAATATCCTGCTTCTTGGTTCGGGAGGCCGCGAACATGCGCTGGCCTGGAAGCTGGCGCAATCCCCGAGCCTTGCCTATCTCTACGCCGCCCCCGGAAATCCCGGCATCGCCGAGGAGGCCGAGGTGGTGGCGCTTGAGGCGACCGACCACGGCGCGGTGATCGCCTTCTGTGCGGAGAAGCAGATCGGCCTCGTGGTGATCGGCCCCGAGGCGCCGCTGGTGGACGGGCTGTCCGATGCCTTGCGCGCTGTGGGCGTGCCGGTGTTCGGCCCCTCGCAGGCCGCCGCGCAGCTGGAGGGCTCGAAGGGCTTCACCAAGGATTTGTGTGCGCGCGCGGGCATCCCCACCGCAGGCTATGTGCGCACCTCCTCGCTGGAAGAGGCCCGCGCCGCGCTCGCCCGCTTTGCCGCGCCCTATGTGCTCAAGGCCGATGGGCTGGCGGCGGGCAAGGGCGTGGTCATCGCCGAAACGCGTCCCGAGGCAGAAGACGCGCTCGCCGACATGTTCGGCGGGGGCTTTGGGAGCGCAGGCGCACAGGTGGTGATCGAGGAGTTCATGGAAGGCGAGGAGGCAAGCTTCTTCGCGCTCACCGACGGCACCGCGATCGTCCCCTTCGGCTCGGCGCAGGACCACAAGCGCGTGGGCGACGGCGATGTCGGCCCCAACACCGGCGGCATGGGCGCCTACTCGCCCGCCCCGGTGCTCACGCCCGAATTGCAGGCCCGCGTGATGGCCGAGATCATCGCGCCCACGGTGCAGGCGATGCGCGAGGAGGGGAACCCCTATCAGGGCGTGCTCTTCGCGGGGCTGATGCTGACAGCGCAAGGCCCCAAGCTGATCGAATACAACGCCCGCTTCGGCGATCCCGAATGCCAGGTGCTGATGATGCGTCTCCAGAGCGATCTGGTGCCGATCCTGCTCGCCTGTGCTCAGGGAACGCTGCAGGGGGTCGAGATCGCCCTAGCCGACGCGACCGCGCTGACCGTGGTGATGGCGGCGAACGGCTACCCCGGCACGCCCGAGAAGGGCGGCGCGATTGATCTCGGGGAAGCCGAGGCCGAGGGCGCGAAGGTCTTCTACGCCGGAACCGCGCTGAAGGACGGCGCGCTGGTGGCGAACGGGGGGCGGGTGCTGAACGTCACCGCCACCGGCACAAGCGTCACCGAGGCGCAGGCCAAGGCCTATGCAGCGGTCGGCAGGGTAGAGTTCCCGAGCGGCTTCTGCCGCCGCGACATCGGTTGGCGCGAAGTGGCGCGTGAAGCGGGGGCGTAACCCCCTTCTCTCGCTTTTTTCCGTCTTCCCGGGCTTGACCCGGGACCCCGCTTTTTCTTCTTTCAAGATCAAGAAGGCAGCGGGCCCCCGGATCACGTCCGGGGCGACGGCTGGGGGGATGACTGCTTCAGTCTTGTTTGGGCCAAGAGCCGACGTTCGGGATGCGACCCTGTTCCGGACGTTGCGATCTCTAAGCTGCGGTGTAGTTTAAAGAAATGATTGCGCGAACTAGCCCTGCAAAACGTGATGCTCTTTGGCAGCGGTATTGGTCGATCAAGTACGGGCACGGGTGCGGTTCCTATGTGCCCATCTTGTGGCATCTTGCCTTGGGCGGCGACTTTTCGGCAATGGTCACCCTCGCCGACACCTTCGGTATGGAGGGACGGGTTGCGGACCGGTTCAGCAGGGCTGGCCTGTATTATCGAGCACATAGGGGTGGCTATGAGTACGCCGCTCAACACCTCGCAATGGACGCTTTCAATCGAGGCGATCTTGCATCTTACAGGTTCTGGTTACGACGGGCGGTTCACTTCGACCCCGATAATCTGAAAGAGCTCAAACGATTTGAGACGCGGCTACCACACCAAACCGCCCGTGAACGTGGGCGCGGTCGTCCCTACCGATCATATGATTGACCGGCTATCGTAAACCGGACGGCCCGCTTCCCACCCGCCTCCGGTCATTTGCTGGACCAAGTTTCCTCCCGGAAAGCCGCCATTGCGGAGGGCCCGCGACAAAATTGATCCCGATCAATGACGCTGTGACGGGGCAGGCGCACAAGGCCAGCATGACCCATCGCCCCTTCCTGCTCATCGCCTTCGCCGCGCTCGCCGCATGTGCCGCCATGCCGGGCTCGGAGAATCCGCCGCCGATGGTGGGCAAGGCGACCGCGCCCTCGGCTGACACCCGGGCGCCGGCCTTTGTCGAGGCGGCTTGTGGGGGGTGTCATGCGGTCGAGCCGCCGTTCCTGTCGCCCAACCCCGCATCGCCCAGCTTTGCCGCGATCGCCAACCGCTCGGGCCTGTCGGAAAAATCGCTCGGTGACTGGCTGGCGGATGCGCACAACTATCCTGAGGACATGGACTTCACCCTGACCCGCAAGCAGATCGACCAGATCGCCGCCTATATGGTGAGCTTGCGCGATGCCGGGTACGTGCCGCCGAAATAGGCGCGAGGCGCGGCTTTGCCCGCATCCTGCGGACGTGATACACTCGCCCCGGTCGCAATCGAGAGGGGGGATTCTCGATGCCGTATCGTCTTGCGCCTTGGTTCGTGGGTTTCGTGCTGCTGGTCATCATGACCGGCTTCTGGGCGAGCTATTTCGGGGCGAGCGAGGCGATCCCGCTGGCCTTCCACGTTCACGCGATCTCGTCGATGACCTGGCTGGTGCTGCTGATCGTGCAGCAGGTCGTGATCCAGCGCCGCGCAAACGAGCTGCACCGGTGGCTCGGCCGGGCGAGCTTCGTGCTGTTCCCGTTCCTGATCTTCGGTTTCGTGATGATCATCAACCTCACCGCGGGCAATTTTGCGGCCGGAGACGGTCCGGTGACGATGGCGCTCGGCCCGTCCTTCGGGATCGGGATGGGGATCGCGATCGCCGCCTACCTGACGCTCTTCTATCTGGCGCTCAAGCACCGCCGCAATGTGAAGCTCCACGCGGGCTATATGCTGGCCACCCCGCTGATCCTGTTCGAGAGCCCGTTCAGCCGGGTGATGGACGCTTACCTGCCGTGGATGAACGTGATCGGGAGCGCGTTTCCGCAATCGATCCTCGACACCATCGCGATCAGCGACGCGCTGGTGGCCGGTTTCGCGCTGGTGTTGTGGTGGCGCAACCGCACGCATGGCGCGCCGTGGCTGATCGCGGCGGGCTTTGCGGCGGTGCAGGGCGTGGTGATGTGGTTCGCGCCCGTCATTCCGGCGATCCCGGCGCCGGTGACACTCGCGCTCGGCATCGCAGCAGGGGGCGCGGCGGCGTGGCTCGGCTGGGAGGCGGGCAAGACCCCCGCAAGGCGGGCGGCGGCAGCGGCGGGCTGAGCGAAAGCGTTTTCCTACAGGGGTGGCAATGGGTTAGGGAGAGCGAAAGGCCTCACTCAGGCCGCGCGCTCTTTGCCATCGTCAGCCACCCCGCCCCATCCGAAGGGCAAAGAGTTTTCCCGCTTTATACTGTGTCTCATGTGTCTCCTGCTTCAGGAAACCGTGAGCCAGGCTGAACAAGCGGCCCAACTACCGACTCGGCAAGCGCAAGTACGGCTGCGCAGCAGCCGCGAGCGCACGCGCGCGAGCCGCAGGTGCCCAAGCCCGCAGGGCTTGGAACAGCACCGAGGACGCTCGCCCGGAGGGGCGAGCGAAAGACCTAGAGACTCTCTTCCATCAGCTTGAGCATGTCCGCTTCCGGCCGCGGGCCGTAGTGCGAGATCACCTCCGAGGCGCAGATCGCGCCGCGCTTCAGGCACTGCGCCAGCGGCTCGCCCTTGGCGTAGCCGGAGAGGAAGCCAGCGGCGAACTGGTCGCCCGCGCCGGTGGTGTCGACCACCTTGGCAACCGGGACCGCGGCCACTTCGGCGCGCTCCCCGTGGGCGATGGAGACCGCGCCCTTCTCCGAGCGCGTGGCGACCAGCACCGGCACCTTGCCCGCGACCGCGGCGAGGCCGGTCTCGAAGTCGTCCTCGCCCGTCAGCGTGGCGAGTTCGCTCTCGTTGACGAACAGGATGTCGATCACGCCGTCCTCGATCATCGCGCGGAAATCGTCACCGTGGCGGTCGATCACGAAGCTTTCGGACGCGGTGAAGGCGATCTTGCGGCCTGCCTGGCGCGCGACCTCGATCGCGCGGCGCATGGCGCGGCGGGGCTCTTCGGGGTCCCAGAGATAGCCTTCGAGATAGAGGATCGCAGCCGACGCGATCAGATCCTCGTCCATTGCGGCGGCCGGCAGGAACTGGCCCGCGCCGAGGAAGGTGTTCATGGTGCGCTCGCCATCGGGCGTCACGAAGATCAGCACGCGGCCGGTGGCAGGCTCGCCGTCGCGGCCGGGCGTGTCGAAGTCGATGCCGGTGGCGCGCATATCGTGGCGGAATACGTTGCCGAGCTGGTCGTCGGCGACCTGGCCGATGAAAGCGCATTGCAGGCCGAGCGTTGCGAGCCCCGCCAGCGTGTTGGCCGCCGAGCCGCCCGAGACCTCGCGCGCGGGCGGCATGGCTTCGTAAAGCTCGTCGGCGCGCGCCTCGTCGATCAGGGTCATGCCGCCGCGGTTGAGCTGAAGCTCGGTGATCAGCTCCTCCTCGCAGGAGGCGATCACGTCGACCACGGCGTTGCCGATGGCGATGACGTCGTAACGGGGCTCAGTGGTCTCGGGCACGGGCGGCTTCCTTGGATGGTGGATTGCGCAAGCGCCTAGCCGCCTTCTTGCGCCTCGCCAAGCGATCTGTGTGCGGTGCACCATCGCTGCGTTGACTTCGCAGGGCGGCGTGCGCATCGAATGGCGCCATGTCCGCCGTCCCTGCCGCGATCGTGAAGGCCTTCGGCCAGCTGGGCGACCGCGCCGTCGTCCGCGTGGGCGTCAAGAGCGTCGCGGTGACGCTCGCGGTGTTCGCGGCGGCCAGCGTCGGGCTCTGGTTCGGGCTGGACCGGTTGCTGCGGAGCGAGTGGGTGGCCGCGGCCCTGCCCGCCGATTACGCCGCGACCGCAACGGTGCTGCTGTGGCTGGTGGTGAGCGTCACCGCGTTCTGGCTGCTGTTCCGGATCCTTGCGCTGGCGGTGCTCCAACTGTTCGCCGACGAGGTGGTGGCGGCGGTCGAGGCGAAGCATTACCCCGACCTCGCCGAACGCGCGCAGCCGCTGCCGCTGGCGCGCGAGGTGGCGGTGGCCACCAAGGGGCTGATGCGGGCGCTGGGCTACAACCTGCTCGCCCTGCCGGTGGCGGCAGTGCTGGTGTTCACCGCGATCGGTCCGGCGCTGGTGTTCCTCGCCGTCAACGCGGTGCTGCTCGGGCGCGAGCTCACCGACATGGCGTGGCTGCGGCACTGTGAGGGCGACACGCGCGGCAACCCCGTGCCCAAGGCCGAGCGCATCCTGCTCGGCGCGGTGGTGGCGGGGATGATGGCGGTGCCGCTGGTCAACCTCGTGGCTCCGCTGGTCGGCGCGGCGGCAGGAACGCATCTGGTGCTGCGCCGGATCGGAGCGAAGGGCTGATGCGCGCCGCCGTGCTCACCGCCGCTCTGCTGGCGACGGCGCTCTGCGGTTGCGCGGGCGGCGCGAGCCCTGCCCGAAAGCCCTCCGCCGCCGCTCCGCGTCCCGGCTTCCGCCCCGCCGCACCGGCCACCCCGCGCAGCACCATCGTCGTGGTGCCCGAGGTGATGGCGCCCGCGGGCCTTGCCGGTGTGATCGGCGCGCCCGCCGCCGCGCTCACCAGCCGCTTCGGCCAGCCCCGCATCGACCTTGCCGAGGGCGATGCGCGGAAGCTCCAGTTCGCCGGCCCCACCTGCGTGCTCGACATCTACCTCTACCCCGTCGCTGCCGCCGCCGAGCCGACCGCGACCCATGTCGCCGCGCGCCTCAGGCAGGGCGGCGCACCTGCCGACCCGGGCGACTGCCTGCGCGAGGTCGAGCAAAGGTAACGCGGCTTTAAGCCTGTCCGTGGCATGGCCTCTCCCGAGAAACCTCAGGGGACGTAACCACCGTGACCACCCAATTCCTCGAAGTCGCGCGGGCCGCCGCCGCCGACGGCCAGATCACCGCCGACGAGCTCCTCGCCCTGCGCCGCGAAGGCTGGGGTGACGGCATCATCACCCGCGAGGAAGCCGAGGCGCTGTTCGCGGTCAATCAGGCGCTGCACCAGCGCTCGCCCGAGTGGGTGGACTTCTTCGTCGAGGCTATCGGCGAGCATGTCCTCAACGGCACCCCGCCGCGGCTCCAGTGCAGCCTCGAGGAAGCCGAATGGCTGATCGCGCAGGTCGATGCCGACGGCAAGGTCGAGAGCATGGCCGAGCTCGAGGCGCTGGTGCGCATCCTCGAGCGCGCCGAGAACACCCCCGACCGGCTCAAGGACTATGTGCTCGCCAAGGTCGAGCATGCGGTGCTGCACGGCAACGGCCCGACCCGCCACGGCGGCGACCTCAGCGCCACCCACATCACCGCTGCCGAATGCCGCATCGTCCGCCGCGTGATCTTCGCCAGCGGCGGCCACGGCCCGGCTGCGGTCACCCGCCACGATGCCGAGATGCTGTTCCGCCTCAAGGACGCGACCCTCGCCGACGAGAACGCGGCCGAGTGGGACGACCTGTTCCTCGACGGCGTCGCCAATTTCATGAAGGGCTTCGCGCTCCCCAGCGCCCAGCTCAGCCACGATCGCAAGCGCGAGCTGGAAGCCTTCGTCGCTGACAACCGCGTCAATCTCGGCGGCTTTCTCGGCCGGGTGGCGCGCGAAGTGCCCAATGTCGGCAACCACTTCGGCAAGGTGTTCGGGAAGAAGAAGCCCGCAGGAACCGACTACGAAGCCCTCGCCGCCGAGGGCGAGAAGGTCACGACCTATGAGAGCGAGTGGCTCGATAGCATGGTGCAAGCCGACGGCGAGGTCGACGAGCTCGAAAGCCGCCTGATCGCGCGCCTCGCGCAAGCGGACTAAGCGCCGGAGTAATGCCCGCCGCGCAGCTGGCTCAATGCCAGCGCGAGGTGGAGGATCTCGGTCTCGATCCGGGTCTGATCCTCGGGCGCGACCCCTGCTTCCAGCTGCGCCTCAAGCACGGCGCGCTCGCCTTCGATCCGCGCGATGATCGCCTGCACTTCGCGCCCGCGCTGCGCGGTGCGCTGGGCGTTGCGATCAGGCGGGGTCACACCATGAAGCTCTCGCCGCAGCCGCAGGCGCCCTTGGCGTTGGGGTTCTCGAACACGAAACCGGCGGTGAAATCGTCCTCGCGCCAGTCCATCACGCTGCCGATGAGGTAGAGCACCGAGGCGCCGTCGATATAGAACACGCCGCCGGGGGTTACGATCTTCTCGTCGAACTTGGCCTCGGTGGTGACATAGTCGACCGAATAGGCGAGGCCCGAGCAGCCGCGGCGGGGGGTCGAGAGCTTGACGCCGATCGCGTCCGCCGGGGCCTTGCTCATCAGCTCCGCGACCCGCGCCTCCGCGGAGGGCGTCAGGGTAACGGCGGCCTTAGGGGCGGGGCGAGACGTCGTGGTGGTGTCGGTCATTTGAGCCTCTTCTGCCAGAACAGCGCGTGCCCGGTGGCGGGATCGAGCTGGTAGTCGCCAAAGCCTTCGCGCGCATACAAGTGCCGCGCCGGATTGCCGCTCAGCACTTCCAATGTGATCTTGCAGGCCCCGCGCTTCAAGGCCTCGGCCTCGACGGCGGCGAGCAGCGCCTTGCCGACGCCGTGCCCACGCGTCTCCGGCAGCACCGCGAGATCGTGAATATTGACCAGCGGCGCGGCGGCGAAGGTCGAATAGCCCATGAAGCAATTGGCGAGGCCGACGGCGCGCTCGTCGAGCCGGGCGAGCAGCGAGAAGGCTTGGCCGTTCGCCGCCAGATCGTCCGCGAGCCGCGCCTGGACGTCGTCAGCAAGCGGCGCGCCGCCACCCATCGGATCGCGCGCATAGGCGTCGAGCAGCGCGACGACATCCGCCGCGTCGCGCGCGTTGCGGTAGTCCGCGAGCGTAATCGTAAGGGCAGGAGCCAGCGTCACAGCATCCCCAGCTCGAGCCGCGCCTCGTCGCTCATCTTGTGCGGGCCCCAGGGCGGATCCCAAATGAGATTGACCTCGGCATCGCGAATCCCCGGCACGCTCGCGACGCGCAGCTCGACCTCGCCCGGCATCGATTCCGCGACCGGACAATGCGGCGTCGTCAGCGTCATTGTGACGGTGGCGTCGCGGTTCTCGTCGACCTCGACGCCGTAGATCAGGCCGAGATCGTAGATGTTGACCGGAATTTCCGGGTCGAAGATCTCGCGCAGCGCCGCGATCACATCGGCTTGCAGGTCGCTGCCCTCCCCGCCTACGCCATCGGCGGCGGGCTTGGCGGCGAGGAAGCCGTCGAGATAGTCGCGGGTGCGGGGTTCTTCCGTGTCGATCGCGTCTTCAACGCGGGCGCGCGGGGGCTTTTCGGCTGAGCTGTCCATCATCTCATCCCTTTCCAAAAATCTTGCGGGTGCGGGCGATCCCGGCGAGCAATGCGTCGACATCGGCCTCGGTCGAATAGAGGCCGAAGCTGGCGCGGGCGGTGGCGGGAACGCCGAGGTAGTCCATCAGCGGCTGGGCGCAGTGGTGCCCGGCGCGGATCGCGACATTGCTCTCGTCGAGGATCGTGCCGAGGTCGTGGGGGTGAATGTCGTCGATGGCGAAGCTGACGATCCCGGCGCTGTCGGCGGGGCCAAACAGCGTGACGTCATTCATCGCGCCCAGTTCGCGGCGCAGCTTGGCCACCAGCGCCTGCTCGTGCGCATGGATGCGCTCCGGGCGAACCGCACTGACGTAGTCGGCGGCGGCGGCGAAGGCGATGGCCTCGGTGATCGCGGGCGTCCCGGCCTCGAACCGCTGCGGGCCGGAGGCGTAGGTGGTCTTGGCGAAGGTCACGCGGTCGATCATCGCCCCGCCGCCCTGATAGGGGGGCATCTTGGCGAGCAATTCCTTGCGCGCCCACAGCGCCCCGATCCCGGTCGGCCCGTAGAGCTTGTGCGCGGAGAAGACGTAGAAGTCGCAGTCCAGCGCCGTGACGTCGACGCCCATATGCGGCGCGCTCTGGCACCCATCGAGCAGCAGCTTTGCGCCGACCTTGTGGGCGAGAGCCGCCGCGCGCGGGGCATCGAGCAGCGCGCCGGTGACGTTGGAGACATGTCCCAGCGCGACCAGCTTGTGCGCCTCGGTGAGCATCGCCTCGGCGGCATCGAGGTCGATGCAGTGATCCGACGTCAGCGGGCAGACGTCGATCTGCGCGCCCACTTCTTCCGCCACCATCTGCCACGGCACGATGTTCGAATGGTGCTCGGCCTGTGAGAGGAGGATGCGATCCCCCGCTTTCAGGTTCGCCCGGCCCCAGGTCTGCGCGACCAGATTGATCGCCTCGGTCGCGCTGCGGGTGAAGACCAGCTCGTCCTCGTGCCCACCGATGAACCGCGCGACGGTGCGCCGTGCGGCCTCGTATGCGAGCGTCATCTCTGCCGAGCGGGTGTAGACCCCGCGGTGGACGGTCGCGTAATCCTCGCCCAGCGCGCGCGCCATGGCTTCGATCACGGCGCGCGGCTTCTGCGCGGTGGCGGCGGTGTCGAGGTAGTGCCAGGGCTTGCCGTCATGCGTGACCATGCCGGGGAACTCGGCGCGAAGATCGCGGAGGATGGTCGCGGGGGCGTTCATGGCTTGGCCTCGTAATGCTCGCGGATCAGGCGATCGACGAAGTAGAGCGCCTCCGAACGCAGCGCCTGCCGCTTGGTGATGCTGCCGTGCGAAACCTCGTTGTAGAGCCTGACAGCTTCCGGCGAATCCGCCGCGGCGTTGAGCTCGGCCTCGCACCGGTCGGCCACCGCCAGCGCCCATTGCCAGCGTTCGTCGGCTGTGGGAGCGGGCGCTTCGGAGGCAAGCGTTTCTGCCAGACCGGCGCGCAGGCAGGCGTGGGCGGCATCGAGCGCGGCATTGAGCTGCGGCACGGTGCCGATGAAAGCGGGGGCCTGGGCGAGCGCGAGGGCGAGGATCAGGCTCACAGCTTGGCCCCCTCCAGCGCGGCGAGTGCGGCGTCGAGCAGGGTCTCGCGCTCCGCTTCGTCCTCCAGCGCGACGAAGGCGTCGCCGATGAAAGCCTGCACCAGCAAGCGCTGGGCTGTCGCCGGGTCGAGCCCGCGTGCCATCATGTAGAAGCGCGCGGCCTCGTCGAGCGCGCCGACCGTCGCGCCGTGGGCGCATTTGACGTCATCGGCGAAGATTTCGAGCTGCGGGACCGCATTGGCGCTCGCCCCGGCTTCGAGCAGCAGGCCCTTGAAGTCCTGCGCGGCGTCGGTCTTCTGCGCATGGCGCGCGACCTTGATCTCGCCGAGGAAATTGCCGGTCGCCCCCGCCCAGTGGACCGCGCGGATGGTCTGATTGGAGGTCGCCTCGGGCTCGGCATGGACGACCTGCGTCACGAATTCGCGGGTCACGCCAGCGCCGCCGATGGTGACGCCGCCAAATTCGAAATGCGCCCCCCTGGCGAGCCGCGCTTCGACCTCTACCCGGGTGTAATCGCTCCCTGCATTGGTGACGAAGAACGCCGCCGTCGCGCCCTCGCCCAGCGTCACGCGGAAGCGGTGCAGTTCGGGGGCATCGGAGCCGACCACGAGGCATCGGGTCAGGCTCTCGCCGGCGGCGACGTCAATCGCCTGCCACTGGTCAAGCGCCGCGACGCCAAGCCGCGCCACGCCGTCCATGTCGGCATAGCGCCACGCCTCGTCGCGCCTTGTAGGAAGGGTGGCCAGCGTCACGCCATCACCGCGTCATAGCCCTCGGCCTCGAGCCTGAGTGCGAGTTCCGGCCCGCCGGTCTCGACGATGCGGCCGCCGGCGAGGATGCTGACCTTGTCGGGCGCCACGACATCGAGCAGGCGCTGGTAGTGGGTGATGAGCAGCACGGCCTTGTCGGGCGCGCGCATGATCGCGTTGATGCCTGCGCCGACGATCCGCAGCGCATCGATATCGAGGCCGGAATCCGTCTCGTCCAGCACAGCGAAGGCCGGGTCGAGGATGCCCATCTGCACCATCTCGGCGCGCTTCTTCTCGCCGCCCGAGAAGCCGACATTGACCTGCCTTTTCAGCATTTCCATGTCCATCTTGAGCAGGCCGGCCTTGTCCTTGGCGAGCTTCAGGAATTCGCCGCCGCTCAAGGGCTCTTCCCCGCGCGCCTTGCGCTGGGAATTGAGCGCCTCGCGCAGGAACTGGACGTTGGAGACGCCGGGGATTTCGACCGGATACTGGAAGCCGAGGAACAGGCCTTTGGCCGCGCGTTCATGCGGCTCCAGCGCCAGCAGGTCCTCGCCGCGGAAGGTCACGCTGCCTGCGGTCACCTCGTAACCGGGCTTGCCACCGAGCACGTTCGACAGCGTCGATTTGCCCGCGCCGTTGGGGCCCATGATCGCATGGATCTCGCCCGCGGGGACGGAGAGGGTGAGGCCCTTCAGAATGGGCTTGTCGCCGACGGAGGCGTGGAGATTGGTGATTTCGAGCATCAATACTTCCTTGGGGGGCGCTTGGCGTCACCCTGCGGCTTGTCGCCGGACTTGGGGCGCGAATAGGTCTGCTTGGGATTGGCCGCCTTGTGCGCGCGGGCGGCGGCTTTGCGTTCCTCGATCCGGTCGCGCATCACCTGAGTGAGTTGCTTGAGCACGGCGTCGATGTCGGTGAGGATGTCGCTCGCAGCGATCCGCATCACCTTGATGCCGACGCTCTCGAGGCTCTTGTCGCGCCGCTTGGCGAGGGCATCGTTCTGCCCCTCTTCGTCGATCGCCAGCGCGAGGCCGAGGTTATGGCAGTTGAAATCGACAATCGCGCTGCCGACCACGGCAAAGCGCTTGAAGGTGTAGCGGCCGAGATCAGCGGCGGTGAACTTCGCGGCCAGCGCCTTGTGCGCCTCGGACGAATGGCGCCGCAACTCGCGCGCCTGTTCGTGCAGGGCATCGAGCCGCTTGTCCGAAATCTCCCACCCGCGTCCCTTCTTCTTGAGCGCGGGGGCATCGGCGGCGGCGGCGGCCTCGGGGTTGAGAGCGAGGGTTTTGCGGGTGGTCACTTTGCTTGCCCTTCCTCTTTGGGGAAGATGAGGCGCAACACATCGCTCGAACCTGTCAGGGCTACAGCAGCTACGAACTCATCCCGATCACTAAAGCCAAATGATTCAATTTCTTCTTGAGGGGAAGAGTGAAGTTTCCGTTCCGTTATCGGACATGCCTTGCGTGCCTCGTTCGCTGCTGCTCCATCCATGTCGCCGGCGCGCATCCGTTCAATATCCCAATCAGGGCCAATGCCCCGGATCTGATTATCGAGCAGCTTGAGCGTAGCGAATGAGACGCACTGAGCGAAACTGACCACTGGTTGATCGAATGAACCCTCGTTCAATCCTGCCGGTCTCTCGCCTGCTTCGAGTCTTTGGATAAAGGCATTGGCCGCTGCGACCCTGAGAAGTGCGCGCAATACAGACTCTTTCTCTTGGGCCGACGCCTTGAGACCGGGCGACTGAGCGTCAACCCCCTCCATGATTGGCTGAAGCGCCGAACCGCCGTCGGGGGCACATTCCTGCTCGATCTCGAGAACGGTAATCCAGCTTCGCGATCGCGCAATCGGGCGCTCTTCAGCCGACTTTGTTATGCAATCCAGCACCGCAAACTGGCCGCCGTCCGCCTGCGCGGCGCTCAGGGCCAATGCCGTGCCAAGCAACGTTGGCAGCATCACCCCACGCTCCCCTCGAGCGAAATCGCCAGCAGCTTCTGCGCCTCGACCGCGAATTCCATCGGCAGCTCTTTCAGCACGTCCTTGGCGAAGCCGTTGACGATCAGCGCCACGGCTTCCTCTTCGCCGAGGCCACGCTGCATCGCGTAAAACAGCTGCTCGTCGCTGATCTTCGAGGTGGTCGCCTCGTGCTCGATCTGCGCGCTGGGGTTCTTGACCTCGATATAGGGCACGGTGTGCGCGCCGCATTGATCGCCCAAGAGCAGGCTGTCGCACTGGGTGAAGTTGCGCACGCCGCTCGCCGTCGGCCCGACGCGGACGAGGCCGCGATAGGTGTTGGACGAACGTCCTGCCGAAATCCCCTTGGAGATGATGGTCGAGCGGCTGTTCTTGCCGTTGTGGATCATTTTGGTGCCGGTGTCGGCCTGCTGGTGATTGTTGGTGACCGCAACCGAGTAGAACTCGCCCACAGAATCCTCGCCGTTGAGCACGCAGGAGGGATACTTCCACGTCACCGCAGAGCCGGTTTCGACCTGCGTCCACGAGACCTTCGACCGGTCCCCCTGGCACAGCGCGCGCTTGGTGACGAAGTTGTAGATCCCGCCCACGCCATCGGCATTGCCGGGATACCAGTTCTGCACGGTCGAATACTTGATCTCGGCATCGTCCATCGCGACCAGTTCGACCACGGCGGCGTGGAGCTGGTTTTCGTCGCGCATCGGCGCGGTGCAGCCTTCGAGGTAGCTGACGTAGGCGCCCTTGTCGGCGATGATCAGGGTGCGTTCGAACTGGCCGGTGTTTTCGGCGTTGATGCGGAAATAGGTCGAAAGCTCCATCGGGCAGCGCACGCCCTCGGGCACGTAGACGAAGGTGCCGTCGGAGAAGACCGCGCAGTTCAATGCCGCAAAGTAGTTGTCGCGCACCGGCACGACCTTGCCGAGCCACTTCTTGACGAGCTCGGGATATTCGCGGATCGCCTCGGAGATCGAGAGGAAGATCACGCCCGCGCGCAGCAATTCCTCGCGGAAGCTGGTGGCGACGCTGACGCTATCGAACACTGCATCCACCGCGACCTTCTTCGCGCCCTTCACCCCGGCCAGCACTTCCTGCTCGCCCAAGGGGATGCCGAGCTTGTCGTAGATGCGCTTGATCTCGGGATCGAGGTCTTCGAGGCTGTCCAGCTCGATCTTCTTCTTGGGCGCGGCGTAGTAATATGCGTCCTGATAGTCGATCTTGGGATAGCCGACCTTGGCCCAATCGGGCTCCTCCATGGTCTGCCACAGGCGGAAGGCCTTGAGGCGCCAGTCGAGCATCCATTCGGGCTCGTTCTTCTTGGCGCTGATGAAGCGGACGGTGTCCTCGGTCAGGCCCTTGGGCGCGAATTCGGTTTCGATGTCCGACGACCAGCCATGCTCGTAATCGGCGACCTTGGCGGCGGCTTCGCGGGCTTCGCGGTCCTGGACTTCGATCTCTTCGCTCATGCCACGTGATCCTCGATGGGTGTCGCCAGTGCGACAGGGCCGCGCAGCTGGGCAAGCGTGATGCCCGCCAGCGCGCTGCGCAGCGCGTTGTTGATGATCGGCCAATGCGGCTTCATGTTGCAGCCGGTCTCGAAATCGCAGGGGGTGTGATCGACGCAGGCGGTGAGCGCGATGCGGCCCTCGATCGCCTCGACAATGTCCGCAACCGTGATCGCCGCCGCCGGTCGCCCGAGTTGCAGGCCCCCGTGCGCGCCGCGGACCGAGCGCAGCAGGCCCGCCGCGGTGAGCTTGGAGACCAGCTTCTGCACCGTCGGCACCGGCAGCCCGGTCTCGGTCGCAAGCTCCGTCGCGCTCACCCGGCCGTTGCCGCAATGGAGCGCGGCCTGGCACATCGTGATGACGGCATAATCGGCAAGGTTGGACAGGCGCATTTGCGAGCGGTTCTCAATTCGGACGGAATCAGTCCGAATTGGAATTAGGAGCAATATGCTCGCATTACAAGCCGCCAATATGGCGGGTATGGCGGGCTGCACTTCACTCGGCGGCGGACTTGAGCGGCGTGCCCGCATCGCCATGCGCGGCCGGAACGAGCAGCTCGTTCGCAACCGATTCCTGCCGGAATTGCGAGGGCGTGCGTCCGGTGTAGCGGCGGATGTCGCGGATCAGGTGGGCCTGATCGAAGAAGGTCGCCATCAGCTGGTCGTGCACCTCGCGGCTGATCCCCGGCTGCGACAACAGCATCGCCGCGCGCAGGGCGCGGAAGCGCTTGAGCACCTGCGCCGGGGCCACGCCGAAAAAGCGCCGGCAGATACGCTGGATCTGGCGCTGCGACATGTCGAGGCTGGCATAGAGATCGGCCAGCGCCGGATCGAACCCGCTCGAAAGCCAGCGCCGGATCGCTTCGACCACCGCCTCATGATCGGGCCGCAAATTGTAGGGCGCGGCGGCAATCACTTCGGTCAGGACGGTGCACACATCCTCGGGCGTGATCCGCCCGTCGCGGCAATCGGCAGCGGCTGCCTCGAGCGCGGCGATCTGCGCGAGGGTGAGCACCGCCTCGGCCGGGAGCAGCCGGTCGTGCACCTCGTCCGCGGGAAGGTTGGCCAGCCGCTGCCAGGCCGCATGGGTGAGCGACGCGCCGATCTGAAACACCGGGCCCTCCAGCACCGCGCGGGCGCTGCGCATCTGCGGGGTGTTGATGAAGACCGTGTCGGAGGTGCCGGTGGTGCCGTCTGCGAAGGTGAAGCGCACCTGCCCGCGCACCATCACGATAAACTGCGCCGAATAGGCCGGGATCGCCTCCTCGATTTCCCCGGCGTCGGTAGCGATGGTATAGAAGGTGTGCACCAGCGCGGCTGCCTCAGCCGGTGGTGCGATCATTTTCGTGTGAAACGCCAACCCACAACACCCCCGTCAGCCGGAGGCCCCCCAGTTCTGGTTTTTTTGCGCGACCCACGGGGATGTCGCCCCCATGGGCCTATTGTTGCGCAACTGCAGGCCGCTTGTCCAGTCGCAAGAGTGTCACACAGGCGCAGTTCAGCCGCCCAGTTCGCGCAGGTTTCGCGGATCGATCATCTCGGCAAGATAGGGCGTGGAGGCATTTGTCCGATAAAAAAGGGCGGCCCTCCCTTCCGGGAAGACCGCCCATTAAGTTGAGGAACTCTTTGCATTGCTGCTCCGAGCCCTTCGGGTCGCAGGGGGGGAGATAACGGGGGTTTGGGCAGCGGGATTGTATGCAAGCGACAGGGAAAGGGTTTGGAAGGCCAATAGACTTGTAAGTCTGCGCCAATCTGCATCCGGGGGCAGGCAGGCTCGACACACGCGCCGCGCTCGCATAGGCGCGCGGGCATGTTGTTCCGCCTGATCCGACCTGCCGTCTTCGCGCTCGATTCCGAAACCGGGCACCGCCTCGCGCTGCGGGGGCTGGCGGCGCTGCCGGCCCGCTCGCCCGCGCCTGCCGGGCCGCTGGCGGTGGAGGTGGCGGGGCTCGTCTTCCCCAATCCGGTGGGTGTTGCCGCAGGCTTCGACAAGGATGCGGAGGTGCCCGACGCGCTGCTCGGCCTCGGCTTCGGCTTCACCGAGGTGGGCTCGATCACGCCCTTGCCGCAGGCGGGCAATCCCAAGCCGCGCTTGTTCCGGCTGGTCGAGGACCAAGCGGTGATCAACCGCATGGGGTTCAACAATGGCGGCGGCGCGGCGGCGCTGGCGCGGCTCGAGGCGCGCAAGGGGCGGCCGGGTATCGTCGCGGTCAATATCGGGGCTAACAAGGACTCCGCCGACCGCATCGCTGACTATGCGGTAATGGCGCGGATGATGGCACCGGTTGCCAGCTACCTGTGCGTTAATATCTCCAGCCCCAACACCCCGGGCCTGCGCGCGCTGCAGGACGAGAGCGCGCTGACCGGCCTGCTCGATGCGGTGATCGCGGCGCGCGCCGAAGCGGGCAGCACCGCCCCGATCTTCCTCAAGGTCGCCCCCGATCTTGAGCCTGCGGATATCGACGCGATCGCCCGCATCGCCATCGACAAGCAGCTGGGCGCGCTGGTGGTTTCGAACACCACGATCAGCCGCCCCGCCTTGCGCTCGCATCACGCGGGCGAGACCGGCGGACTGTCGGGCGCGCCCTTGCGGATGCTGGCCACCCAGCGCCTGCGCGATTTCCGCAAGGCGACGGGGGGCGCGGTGCCGCTGGTCGGCGTCGGCGGAATCGCCACCGCGGAGCACGCCTGGGAGCGCATCCGCGCGGGCGCCAGCCTTGTGCAGCTCTACTCGGCGATGGTCTACGAAGGCCCCGGCCTTGGCGCGCGGATCGCGCGGGGGCTGGAGCGCCTGATGAAGCGTGACGGGTTCGCCAGCATTGCCGAAGCGGTGGGAAGCGAATAGCACCGCGCTCATGCGCATCTTTCCTGCTCTGTTCGCCCCTCTGGCACTCGTCCTTTCGGGCTGTGCCACCTCGCAGACTATTCCGCTCGACGGCGTTGAGGACATTCGGTTCCTCCGTGGGGGCGCGGTCAGCAGCGCCGACCCGCGCGCGACGGCGGCGGGCGAGACAATCCTCGCGCAGGGCGGCTCATCGACCGACGCGGCCATTGCCGTGATGCTGGCGCTGACCGTGGTCGAGCCGCAGAGCTCCGGCATCGGCGGCGGCGGCTTCATGGTGCGCGCGGATGCGCAGAGCGGCACGCTGGTCACTTACGATGGTCGCGAGACCGCTCCCGCCGCCGCCACGCCGACGCGCTTTCTCGACGCATCGGGCAAGCTGCTGGGCCGCGAGGAGCGCGTCTTCTCGGGCCTCAGCGTCGGCGTGCCGGGCAACCTCGCGCTCGCCGCCAAGGCGCACGGCACGCATGGCAAGCTGCCCTGGGCCAAGCTGTTCGAGCCCGCCATCGCGCTCGCCGAAGACGGCTTCGTGATGAACAAGCGGCTGTTCGAATCGCTCAAGGGCAACAAGGGCCGCGCCGACAAGTCGGACACCGCGCGCGCGGTGTTCTTCGGCGCCGATGGTGAGCCGCTGCCGCTCGGCACCACCGTGCGCGTGCCGGAGTTGGCCGCAACCTTCCGCACGCTCGCCGCCAAGGGGCCGCAAGCGTTCTACGGCCCTGCCTCCGCCGCCGCACTCGCGGAGCATGTCGCCGCCGCCACGCCGCAGGACGGCAAGATGACCGCCGCCGACGTCACCGGCTATACGGCGAAGGCGCGGGTGCCGGTCTGCATCCGCTACCGCGTCTACAAGGTTTGCGGCATGGGGCCGCCGTCCTCGGGCGGGATCGCGGTGGCGCAGATGCTCGGCCAGCTCGAACGCTTCGACTTGGCCGCATTGGGCCCTGACAGCCCGGTCTTCTGGCACCTGTTCATCGAGAGCCAGCGCCTCGCCTATGCCGACCGCGAGCTCTATTCGGGCGATAGCGACTTCGTCGCGGTGCCGACCGAGGGCCTCGTCGACCGCGCCTATCTCGCCAAGCGTTCCGCGCTGATCGATCCCGCCACGACCATCGCCAAGCCCGAGGCCGGGCTGCCCCCCGGCGCGCCGCTCGCCCGCGGGGACGGGCCCGAGGAGCCGGAGAACGGCACCACCCACTTTGCCGTAGTGGACGCAGCCGGGACCGCGGTGAGCTACACCTCGACCATCGAGGGCGCTTTCGGATCAGGGCTGCACTTCCGCGGCTTCTACCTCAACAACGAACTCACCGACTTCACCCTGACGCCCGAGGCCGATGGCAAGCCGGTCGCCAACCGGGTCGAGGGCGGCAAGCGCCCGCGCTCCTCGATGGCGCCCACCGTGGTCTATGACGCAGGCGGCAAGGTGGTGCTGGTGATCGGCGCGGCGGGCGGCCCGACCATTCCCGTCACCGTCGCGCGCGGCATCATCGGCGTGCTCGACTTCAAGCTCGGCGCGCAGGACGCGCTCGCGCTGCCCTTCGCCATGTCCTTTGGAGACGCGCTGCTGATCGAGGAGGGAACCCCGCTGGCAGCGATGCAGGCGGAGCTGGAGCGGCTCGGCCACAAGGGCATCCGCGCCGGGGCAGCGCCGATCAAGGCCAATGCGCTCGGCCGCCGCGCCGACGGCAGCTGGGAAGTGGCGACCGAGCCGCGCCTCGTCAGCGTCGTCACGCCCTGAGGGTTCCGCGCCGCGAGGTGCTTGCCGCTACGGCTCACACCTTCTAACTATGAGGCGCACGCGGGTCGCACCTGAACCTGCGAAACAAAAGCCCGAAGGGATCAGGAGCCTTTGCCAGTGCATTCCCCCACCTTGCCCCATTCTGCCCGCGCGGTTGCCAACCCTGCGGACCCGCAGATCTTGCAGGACATCGACAACGCGCAGAACCTCGTCGCGCTGTTCTTGAAGCGCGCCGACGAGAAGGGCGATGCGCCGTTCCTCGGCCACAAGACCGGCGGGCAGTGGGTGACGCAGTCGTGGCGCTCGGCGGCCGAGCATGTGTGCCTCATGGCCGAGGCGCTGCGCGGCATGGGCCTCGAGGATGGTGACCGCGTCGCGCTCGTCTCCGAGAACCGCCCCGAGTGGTGCATCGCCGACCTCGCGATCATGGCTGCAGGCTGCATCACCGTGCCGACCTACACCACCAACACCCGCCGCGATCACGCGCATATCCTCGACAATTCGGGCGCGCGTGCGGTGTTCGTCTCCACCGAGAAGCTGCTCGCTCCGCTGGTCGGCGCAATCGCGCAGACCGGGCTGGTCGAGCATGTCGTCGGCATCGAGAATTTGAAGCGCCAGCAATCGGGCAGCTTCGAATATCACGACTGGGCCGCGCTCATCACCGGTGACGCCGCCGCCGCGCGCGCTGCGGTCGACGACCGCATCAGCCGGATCGAGCGCAACGAGACCGCCTGCCTCATCTACACCAGCGGCACCGGCGGCGCGCCCCGGGGCGTGATGCAGCACCACGGGTCGATCCTGTGCAATGTCTCGGGCGCAGCCGAGGTGCTGATCGAGGATTTCGGGATCAAGGACGAACGCTTCCTCTCCTTCCTCCCGCTCTCCCACGCCTACGAGCATTCGGGCGGCCAATATCTCCCCATCGGGGTAGGCGCGGAGATCTTCTACTCCGAGGGGCTCGAGAAGCTCGCCTCGAACATCGAGGAGACGCGCCCCACCATCATGGTCGTCGTCCCGCGCCTGTTCGAGGTGCTGCGCACCCGGATCATGAAGCAGGTCGAGAAGCAGGGCAAAGTCGCCAACTTCATGATGGACAACGCGATGAAGATCGCGGGCAATGCGCGCGACGGCAAGAAGCGCCTGCGCGACCGGCCGATGGACTTCCTCGTCGAGAAGACCCTGCGGCCCAAGATCCGCGCCAAGTTCGGCGGGCGGATCAAGGCGATGGTTTCGGGCGGGGCGCCGCTCAACCCTGAAGTCGGCAATTTCTTCGACGCGATGGGCCTCACCATGCTGCAGGGCTACGGCCAGACCGAGGCCGGGCCGGTGATCAGTTGCAACCGCCCGAAGGTCGGCCTCAAGATGGACACCGTCGGTCCCCCCTTGCGCGGGGTCGAGGTTCGGATCGCCGAGGATGGCGAGATCCTGGTGCGCGGCGAGCTGGTCATGCACGGCTATTGGCGCAACGATGCGGAGACGGCGCGGACGCTCAAGGACGGCTGGCTCCACACCGGCGACATCGGCCATTTCGACCACAAGGGCCGGATCAAGATCACCGACCGCAAGAAGGACATGATCGTCAACGACAAGGGCGACAATATCGCACCGCAGAAGGTCGAAGGCATGCTGACGCTCCAGCCCGAAATCGCGCAGGCGATGGTGAGCGGGGACAAGCGGCCCTATGTCGTCGGCCTGATCGTGCCCGATGCCGAATGGGCATTGGAATGGGCGCGGGCGAACGGCGAGAAGTTCGATCTCGCCGCGCTCCAGCAGCTCCCCGCCTTCAAGAACGCGGTGCGCGCAGCGGTTGACCGGACCAATGCCGATCTCTCGGTGATCGAGAAGGTCCGCCAGATCGCCTTCGCCGACGAGGCCTTCACCATCGAGAACGAGGAAATGACCCCCTCGATGAAGATCCGCCGCCACAAGATCCGCGAGCGCTATCAGGAGCGGATCGACGGGTTGTATCGGAGCTAAGGGCGGCGACCCGCGATGCTCGGCGCCGTCCTTGGCGCGGCCCTGCTCGCGCAGCAGGCGGCGCCGTGCCCGGTAACCTTGCCCAGCGGCATTGCGGTGCGCGGCGGCTTTGCGCCTTCGCCTGAGCTGCCCGATTTCACCATCCGCAACCGCGAGGCGAGCCACGTCTTGGTCAAGCTCGAACCGGCGACAGGCGGCGAGGATCATGTCTACTTCATCGTCTCCGGCGGCGAGATGACGATCCGCGGCGTGCCGCTCGGCAGCTATGCCGTGAGCGTTGCCGTCGGCGGGCGCTTCGGGCCGGATTGCCGGACCCTCGCCACCGCGGCGGCAATCTACCGCTTCGACGAGCCCTTCGTCTTCACGCGCATCGAGACTCACAACCCGGACGGAACGCGCGAGACCCGGATGGCCGGCCACTGGATCGAACTGGGCAACACCGACCTGAACGAAGCCGACGCGGACATGATTTCGCTCGCGGCGTTTAACGGCTGAATGGGCTGGCCAGATTACGCATGGCGAGGGCTCGCCCGCCCGCATAGACCCGAAAGAGCAGAGGCAAGGAGATGACGGCATGCGGGTACTGACGACAGCAATGGCAGCCGCGCTTGCGTTATGCGCCAGCCTCGAAGCGCCCGCGCAGGCCGAAACCCCGGCCGCTGCTCCCGCCCCTTGGATCGCCCCCGATTTCGCGGTGCCGACCCTGATCGAGGGGCCGGGCTTCAAGCTCGTCCCGCTCGGCCCCGCGCTGACCGAGGTGGATTACCGCGCCTACATGGCCTCGATCCCGCACTTGCAGAAGACCTTCACCCGCACGGCCAACTGGCCGCACGAGGGCCTCACCCTCAAGGACGCGGCCCTCGACATGGAGACCGAAGCGGGCCGATTCGACCGGCGCGAATCCTTCGCCTACGCGGTGCTGACCCCCGACGGCACCCGCGAACGCGGGTGCGTCTATGTCTACCCGAGCAAGATCGCAGGCCACGATGCGCAGGTGCAGCTGTGGGTCACCGCCGCCGAATACGAAGCCGGGTTCGACGCGGAACTCTACACCTGGACGCAAGGCTGGCTCGCCCGCGACTGGCAGTTCAAGAACGTCGCCTACCCGGGCCGCAGCATCGCTTGGGAGCAATGGGACGCGCTGGTGGCCCAGAGCAAGGGCTGAGCGGCCCCACCGCCCCTCCGTCACCCCGGACTTGATCCGGGGCCGGGCTCTTTCGATTTTGTGACGGGTTTCATCTTGGCGGCAATCGCCTTGATATGCCCAAGCTGTTGATGCAGCCGCGACTGCGCCTCTTCCAACTCCGCGAGCATTTCGAGCATTGAGAGCCGGGTGATCTGTCGCGGCGGCAAGCGCTTCTCGCCCTTTGCGTCAAAGGTCCTGTGTTGGATGACAATGCCGTTGCGCGTCGCCTTCACGGTACCGTGAGCGAGGAAGGCCCGCGTTTCGTAAACCCGCCCCCAGTCGGCGATCCGAGTCTGGGCCTTCGCGCCGTGGTGCCCGAAATCATGCCGGGCGATGCATGAATTCAATGCGCGAAGGCGCGTGATGGCGGCCGGGCTTCGAGCATCCTTGCAAAGAGTGACACCGGTCTTTTCCAGCGCTTTCAGGCAATCCGCAACGGAATGTTCGGCCCGCGCGAAAACCTCGATGCAGCAGCCGCGCCATGCGCAAACCGCGACGGTCCAATCGTCCAGCCCGAAGAAGCTGATCTTGCTGACATCGAAATGCGCCGACATTGAGATCGCTTACATGACAAGCCCTTAAGCGTTCGTCATCCACCCCGCCGCCGCCTGCAGCCGCCTCGATTGACGCTCTTCCTCCAGGGGCGTAGCTTTCCCACAGGGGGATAAGTCGATGGCGGCATCGGACGACGAACGGGCGGCCATTGGCGCAGGGGCGATGCGCAAGGCGATGTGGCGGATCATCCCGCTGATCCTTGTCGCCTACCTCTTCGCCTATCTCGACCGGGTCAATGTCAGCTTTGCAGCCGCCGACATGAACGCCGATCTCGGCTTCAGCGCGACGGTCTATGGGTTGGGCGGGGGGCTGTTCTTCCTCGGCTATGCGCTGTTCGAGATCCCCTCGAACCTGCTGCTGGTGCGCTATGGCGCGCGCCAGTGGATCGCGCGGATCATGATCACCTGGGGGCTGCTCTCGGCGGGCATTATGTTCGTCACCAATGCCGAGCAGTTCTACATCCTGCGTTTCCTGCTGGGCGTGGCCGAGGCGGGGTTCTACCCGGGGGTCATCTACTATTTCTCGAGCTGGTTTCCGCCCTGCCACCGCAGCCGGGCGGTGAGCCGCTTCTATATCGCCGTGCCGCTTGCCTCGCTGGTGATGGGCGCGGTGTCGGGCTGGCTGCTCGATCTCGACGGCACGGCGGGGCTGGCGGGCTGGCAATGGCTGTTCCTCGCGCAAGGCTTGCCGACGGTGCTGGTGGGGCTCGCGGTGTTCGTCTGGCTGCCCGACCGGCCTGCCACCGTCAGCTGGCTCACCCCGGCCGAGCTTGATTGGATCGAGGAGGAACTGGCGCGCGAGCAAAGCCTGATGGGCGCGCCGCCGAGCCACAATGTGCTGGCCGCGCTTGGCAACCCGAAGGTGCTGCTCAACGGCGCGCTGAGCTTCCTGCTGATCGGCGCGAACATCACTTTCACGCTCTCGGCACCGATGGTCCTTTCCGCCATTGGCGGCCTCGACCGCGGCGCTGTGGGCTGGACCGTGAGCATCGGCGGTATCCTCGGCACGCTGGCAATGCTGTGGCTCGGCCATGTCGCCGACCGCCGCAGCGACCGGTTCATCTATGCGTTCTGGTGCACGGCGATCATCGCGGCCTGCTATCTGGTGATCGGGCTGGGCGGCCCGGGCTTCGTGATCGTGGCGGTCTACTTCGCTTTCGCCGCCGCCGCGCCGAGCGTGCAGATGCTGCTCTCCTCGGCCTGGCCCGAGGTGATGACCAAGGCCGAGCTGGCGGTCGGGGCGGCGGCGATCAACACCATCGCGCAGATCGGAGCCTTCTTTACCCCCTTCGCATGGGGCGCTCTGAAGGACCGGACGGGGAGTTTCGAGGTCGGGCTCTATGGGATCGCGGCGATGGCGGGGGTCTGCGCCGGGCTGATCTGGCTGCTGCGCGCGCAGGTCCGCAGCCGCGGGGCGCTGGCCGCGGCGGACTGAGCGCGCTTACGAAAAATTCGGGGTGGCCGCTTGCGGGGGTGCGCCCTAGTTTCGGGCCATGACCACCGGCCTCGATGCGCTGAGCGACAAGGAGAAGGACGCGCTGCGGCTGCTGCTGCGCGGGCATGACGCCAAGTCCTCGGCGCGCGAGCTGGGCCTTTCGGTTCACACCGTCAACGAACGGCTGCGCGAGGCGCGGCGCAAGCTCGGCACCACCAGCAGCCGCGAGGCCGCGCGGGTGTTGATGGCGGCGGAGCGCGACACCCCCGAAAGCCTGACGGACAAGCAATTGGGGGATGCGCGGGAGGGGGCTCCGGCGGCAGGCATGATGGCATCCGCCACCCGGCGGCCGGCAGGGACACGCTCTGCCGCGATCCTTGTGGGAGTGACCGTCATGTCGCTGATTCTTGCCGCCCTGTTCCTGCCTGCCTCGCCGCTGTCCGTCCTCGCTCCGGCTGCCGTGACCGAGACCGTCGCCGGCGCCGAGCCGGCTTCCTCCGCCCGCAGCGAGGCCGAGGCCGCCGCCCGCGCTGCCGAAGGCTTCCTCGCGCTGATCGACGAGAGCCGCTGGGCCGAAAACTACGCCGCCACCGGCGCGGAATTCCGCCGCCTCAACACGCTGGAGACGTGGAGCACAGTCTCCGCCCGCCTGCGCCCGCCGCTCGGCAAGCTGCTGACCCGCGACATCACCGGCAACGAGTATGTCCCCGCCCCGCCCGAGGGCTACCGGCTGGTCAAGTTCCGCTCGGCCTATGCGGGCGGCACCACCCAGACCGAGAGCATCAGCCTCGCGTGGGAGGACGGCGCCTGGAAGGTCGCGGGGATCGTGATCGACTGAAGGGCGCGAGGCGGCGCTATTGCACCTCTGCCGCCTCGGCCTCCGGGTTCGGGTCGGCCATCGGGTCAGCGGCCTCCGCCTCCGCCTCTTCCTCCGCCTGCTTGCGCTCCCACTCGGCGCGGGGCAGGCGGGTGACGGTGGTGCGGGCGCGGGTGAGGCCGTCGCGGAACCGGCTGCCGGTCATGGTGTATTCCGACACGTCCTCGCGCCGCCACACCATGCCCGCCGCATCGACCTCGAAGGTGACCGCAACCGTGCCGGTGGCGGTGATCGCGGCGGACGCGGCGGCGGCCTCCTCGGGCGTGAGCGCCTCGCGGCTGATCTCGGCGACCACCAGCGCGGCGCGGGTATCCTCTTCGCGCAGGAAGGCCGGGTCGACTGGGCCGGTGCCGGTGAGGATCACCCGGCCCTCCGCCTCGCCCGCACGGGTCAGCACCACCGGCCCGAGCGCGCCCTTGAGCGCGAAGGCCTGCCCCTTGGCAATCCGCCCCGGCTGCATCCCGTAACCCGAAACCGCCTCGATCGCGGCGGGGGCATCGCAGCGGATCTGGTAGGCGGCCCAGCTGAAGGTCCAGCGCGAGCAGACCTCGCGGGGCCACTCCATTTCGGCCAGCCACGCTTCGATGCGGGCGGTGAGTTCGGGTTCGTTGAGCAGGGTCATGCGCCCGTCCGGCGCAACCCGCAGCCGCGCGGGGAACATCCAGCTTTCATTGCCGCGCACATCTTCGGGATCGTAGGGGAGCGCGTACTCGACCTCGATGCCTTCGCTTGTGGCCGCGATGATCCTCTCGGCGATGGCCTGTCGGCCGCTGGAGGAGCTGCTGCTGTCGTATTCGCCGCCCTCGGTGCTGGTTTCGTAGGCCATCGCAAGCACATAGTCCTGCGCGGCGGCGGGCGCGGCGGCGATCAGGGCGGCGAGGGCGAGGGCGAGGCGCATAAGGCCGGTCACGCCCCGCGCCACCGGCGCGCCAGCAGGGCGCCAAGCGCGAGTTCGGTCAGCGCAAGGCCGAGCGTCACGGGCGCCGCTACGCTCTCCGGCGCGGCCAGACCCGCCGCGCCGCCCGCGATGAACACCGCGCCCAGACCGAGGAATACCGCCCCGCCATACATCACCGGGAACACGAGATAGCGCAGCCCCACCCCGATCGCGACCATCGGGATCGCGGCAAAGGGTGCCGCGTCGAGCCGCAGCCAGCCGAAAAAGAACCCTGCCAGCAGCACCGGCACGGTCGCAATCGCGATCCATTCGAGTTTCTTGCCGGGGCCTGCCGCGGGCGCCTTGAACACGAACTTGGCGACCAACTGCGCCACCGGCGCAATCGCGAGGCCGCAGACGAACAGGGTGATGAAGGCGGGTATCGGCCCGGAGAAGAAGAACGCCGCCGCCGCCGCGAGCCATGCGAGGCCGGAGACCATCACGCCTGCTCCGCCGTTTACGTGAGCGCGGCGGAGGTCGAGTTGTGCTTCGGATAGTGCCATGGTGGTGCCCCCTGCGTTTTGGGGAGCTTAGCGGGGAAGGGGCCTGCGGCAAAGCCGCTGGCTGACGTCAGACGGGTTCGGCGGGCTTGGGGCCCGCCGCCCCGCTGGCCGCTCGGCGCGCTGCCGCTTCGCGGCACCGGCGGCCAGCGTGGCTGGCTGCCTGCGCGCCTCAGTACATATGCTGCCCGCCGTTGATGCTCATCGTGGAGCCGGTCATGAACCCGCCGTTCTCGCTCGTCAGGAACGCCACCCCGCGCGCGATCTCTTCCGCCATGCCCAGACGCCCTACCGGGATCTTGGCGACGATCTTCTCGAGCACCGGCGCGGGCACGGCGGCGACCATGTCGGTGTCGATATAGCCCGGAGCGATCGCGTTGACCGTCACCCCGAACTTCGCGCCTTCCTGCGCCAGCGCCTTGGTGAAGCCGTGGATGCCGCTCTTCGCCGCGGCGTAGTTGACCTGGCCATATTGCCCGGCCTGCCCGTTGATCGAGCCGATGTTGACGATCCGCCCCCACCCGCGCTCGCGCATCCCGGGGAAGGTCGCCTTGGCCATGTTGAAGCACCCGCCGAGGTTGATGCGCATGACATCGTTCCAGTCCTCGAAGCTCATCTTGTGGAGCGTGCCGTCGCGGGTGATCCCGGCGTTGTTCACGACGATGTCGATGGGGCCGAACTCTTCCGCCACCGCAGCGCAGCCCGCCTGCGTCGCGTCGTAATCGCCCACATCCCAACGCCTTGCGGGGATGCCGGTCGCCTCGGTGAAGGCCTTCGCCTTTTCCTCGTTGCCGGCGTAGTTGGCGATGACCGTGTGGCCCTGCCGCTGGAGCCGCTTACAGATCGCCTCCCCGATCCCGCGCGTTCCCCCGGTGACGATGGCTACCCGGCCCATGGCATTCTCCCCTTTTTTACGACGCTTGCCAGAATAACCTAGCGAGCGCGTTCCCTTAGGGAAAGCGGGGAATAGCTATGCGATGACGGGGGCTTGGCGAGGCCGAACCGGCCTCAGAACTTGATCTGCGTGCCCACGTAGACGGCTTGGCTGTCCTGCACCGAATTGGTCAGCGGATCGAGCCGTTCGCGCTCCTGCGAGTAGCGCACGCCCGCGGTCACGTTGAGGTTGGGCGAGAGGCGGAAGCTGCCGCCGACGCCCACGGTCTGCTGCGCGGACGAATCGAGCGTGTTGGGCGAACGCCCGGCGATCTGCCGATCCTCAAGCTCGATCCGCGGCTGGAGGCGCGAGGGCTTGTCTTCGGCCTTGGGGCGCGACGGTTCGAACTGCGCGAGATCGGGCAGGGCGAGCTTCTGGACATTGGCCGAAAGGTCGACCGTGCGCGCGAAGCTCTTGTAGCCGCGCGCCGCGCCGAGCTGGAACTTGCCGACATCAAGCCCGGCGAGCGAAGCGGTGCCGCGGCCCGGGACGGCTTCGAGCGCCTTGCGCACCGAAATCGCGCGGACCGTGTCGTCATCGACGCGCACCGCTACCGTCACCGTGCGCTTGCCGGTGATCGGCGGGGCGCTGGAGGGGGTGAAGAACACGCCGCGCGCGCGGGCCTTGCCGGCGACGCGGGCGGCCAGTTCGGGATCGACCGAGGCGGGGGTGAAAGTCCCCAGACCCAGCGCATCGCGCCCGGCATCGGTGATCGCCGACGAAATCGCGGCGGTCTGCACCGGGGCAAACTGCCCGGCGAGCGCGAATCCGGCCGAGGGCACGGCCAGCGCGAGCACGCCGGACAGCGCGAGGAGCGACAGCGAGCGTTGCGCCCGCGCCCCCTTCGTCAACCTGTCCACCTTGCGTGCCATAACCGCTTTCGTTCCTGTTCCCGTGCCCGGACCTTGATTACACCGTCCTGGCAGACGCGACATTAACACTGGTTGAGTCGCGTTTCTTTTCGCCTTTATGTGTAGGCACTGGCCGGGGGCTTGCAATGATCTTGCCCCAAGCAATCCGGTTTCCTCGCCCACCTGTGGCACCATGCACACAGAAATCCTTGCATCCACGGACAATTCAGCCCCGGTAAAGCACGCATGCGCTCTTGCCGACGGGCGGACTTGCGCCGGGGGCGAAAGCGCCTTCGTGCTTGCCGCAAGGGGGCTTGCCACTATAGAGCGGGCCCGAGACATTAAGATTGAGGATGATCCGGCAGTGACACGCGCCCCTACCGCCCTTATCGGCCGCACCGTCGGCTATGCCATGCTCGGCGCCGCGCTGGTCGGCCTTGCGGCCTGCGGCGGGCGTGACCGTCCGCGCACCGAACTCGCCGCCGCCCAGCTCAACACCATCGGGGTGAACGCCTATCTGTGGCGCGCGTCGCTCGAAACGGTGAGCTTCGCGCCGCTGCTTCAGGCCGACAGCGCCGGGGGCGTGATCGTCACCGACTGGTACACCAACCCGGCCAACCCGGGCGAGCGGGTCAAGCTGACCGTCACGATCCTCGACCAGGATCTGCGCGCCGATGCGCTGCGGGTCGCGGCGAGCCGTCAGGTCAACACCGACGGATCGTGGGTCGAAGCCCCGGTGCAGGCGGCGACGGTGCAGAAGCTCGAGGACATCATCCTCACCAAGGCCCGCGATCTGCGCCGTCAGTCGCTGGAATCCTGAGTCTTCCGCTTACCCACTGAAAGCCTTTCATGACCGAGACCCGTTTCGACCCTGCCGTCGCCGATGAACGCTGGCAGCGTGCCTGGACGGACGCGGGCACCTTCACCGCCGACAGCGACAGCCCCAAGCCCAAGAGCTACATCCTCGAGATGTTCCCCTATCCCTCGGGGCGCATCCACATGGGCCACGTGCGCAACTACACGATGGGCGACGTGCTGGCGCGCTACCAGAAGATGCGCGGGTTCGAAGTGCTGCACCCGATGGGGTGGGATGCCTTCGGGATGCCGGCCGAAAACGCCGCGATGGAAAAGGGCGTGCACCCCGGCGGCTGGACCCGCCAGAACATCGCCCAGATGAAGGCGCAATTGCAGCGCATCGGCTTCGCGCTCGACTGGACCCGCGAATTCGCCACCTGCGATCCCGAATATTACGGCCACGAACAGGCGCTGTTCCTCGACCTGTACGAAGCGGGCCTCGTCTACCGCAAGGAATCGACGGTCAACTGGGACCCGGTCGACATGACGGTTCTGGCGAATGAGCAGGTGATCGACGGCAAGGGCTGGCGCTCGGGCGCGGAGGTCGAGAAGCGCAAGCTGAACCAGTGGTTCCTGAAGATCACCGATTTTGCGGATGATCTGCTGGAGGGCCTCGGCAAGCTCGAGGACTGGCCCGAGAAGGTTCGCCTGATGCAGGAGAACTGGATCGGCAAGTCGCAGGGGCTCGAGTTCTCGTTTGACCTCAGCGACGGCGGCAAGCTCCCCGTCTACACCACGCGCCCCGACACGATCTTCGGCGCGAGCTTCTGTGCGATTGCCGCCGATCACCCGATTGCCCAAGGGCTGGCGGGCGATCCGGAAGTCGCTGCCTTCATCGAGGCGTGCAAGCGCGGCGGGACCAAGGCGGCGGAAGTCGAGACGGCGGAGAAGCTGGGTTATAGCACCGTGATCACCGCGCGCCACCCCTTCACCGGTGAACCGCTCCCGCTCTTCATCGCCAATTTTGTGCTGATGGAATACGGCACCGGCGCCGTCATGGGCGTGCCGGGGCATGACCAGCGCGACTTCGAATTCGCCACCAAATACGAACTGCCGATCATGCGCGTCGTCGCCAGCGATCCCGCCCGCGCGGACGAGCCCTTCAAGGGCGAGGCCGAGGCGGGCGACGGGGTGATCGTCAATAGCGATTTCCTCAACGGCATGAGCGTCGAGGACGCCAAGCAGGCCGTCATCACCCGCGCCGAAAGCGGCGGCTGGGGCGAGGGCCGCACCGTGTGGCGGCTGCGCGACTGGGGCGTCAGCCGCCAGCGCTATTGGGGCACGCCGATCCCCTTCATCCATTGCGATGCCTGCGGCGTGGTGCCGGTGCCCAAGGACCAGCTGCCCGTCACCCTGCCCGAGGATGTCAGCTTCGAGATCCCCGGCAACCCGCTCGAACGCCACCCGACCTGGAAGCACGTCGATTGCCCCAAGTGCGGCGCGGCGGCTCGGCGTGAGACCGATACGCTCGACACCTTCGTCGATAGCTCGTGGTATTTCCTGCGCTTCGCCAGCCAGCCCGCCGACCGGCCCTTCGACCCGGAGGAAGTCGCCAAGTGGATGCCGGTGCAGCACTATATCGGCGGCATCGAGCACGCGATCCTGCACCTGCTCTACGCCCGCTTCTGGACCCGCGCGCTCGCCCACATCGGCAAGATCAGCGTGCAGGAGCCCTTCGCGGCGCTGTTCACCCAAGGCATGGTGACGCACGAGACCTATAGCCGCATCGACGAGACGCGCGGTGTGCCGGTGTTCTTCGGCCCCGAGGAGGTCGACCGCACCTCCGAGGGCGCGACGCTGCTGGCGGACAGCGCCGCGGTCGAAGTCGGCCGCGTCATTAAGATGTCGAAGTCGAAGAAGAACGTCGTCGACCCCGATGCGATCATCGCTCGCCACGGGGCGGATGCGGTGCGCTGGTTCATGCTCTCCGATTCGCCGCCCGAGCGCGACCTGCCGTGGTCTGACGCCGGGATCGAGGGCTGCGCGCGCTTCGTCCAGCGGTTGTGGCGGCTGTTTGGGCAGGTCGGCGCGGGCGGGGCCGGGGCCGACGCCCAGACCGACCGCGCGCTCGAACGCAAGACCCACCAGACCATCGCCGCCATCGCCGAGGACATCGAGGCGCTGAGCTTCAACAAGGCGGTCGCGCGGATCTACGAACTGGTCGGCGCAACCGAGAAGGCCGAGCTGTCCGCCAGCCGCTCCGAGGCGATCCGCACGCTGATGGTACTGGTCGCGCCGATGATGCCGCACCTTGCGGAAGAGGCGTGGGACGCTCGCACCGGTGGCCAGTTTGGCCTTGTCGCCGATGCGCCATGGCCCGCCGTCGACCCCGCGCTGCTGGTCGATGACGAGGTCACCATCGCGATCCAGCACATGGGCAAGCTGCGCGACACCGTCACCGCGCCGAAGGGGGCTTCCAAGGAAGACCTCGAAGCGCTGGCGATGGCTTCCGCCAACCTGCAGCGCTCATTGGATGGCGCGGCAGTGCGCAAGGTGATTGTCGTGCCCGACCGATTGGTGAATATCGTCACCTGATGCGGATTCTCCTGATCCTCGCGGCCTCGCTGGCCCTCTCCGCCTGCGGCCTGACGCCGATGTATGCGGGCGGGGCGCAGTCGGCCTCGGCGCAGGGGCTGGCCGCGGTCGATGTGCCCGCAATTCAGGGGCGCGGCGGCTGGCTGGTGAAAAACGCGCTCGACGCGCGGCTCGGGGTCGCGGGCCAAGCGACGCCGCAATACCGGCTCGACGTGCGGCTCGACGATTCGCTCGAGGCCTTGGGCGTTCTCAACGACGACACCATCAGCCGCGAACGCCGCGTGCTGCGCGCGCGTTTCCAGCTGGTCGATCTGGCGAGCGGCGCGGTGCTGCTCGATGCGACTGCGGGCTCGGACGCGGGGATCGACGTGGTGTCCTCCGAATATGCCACCATCGCCGCCGAGCAGAAGGCGCTGGAAAACCTCGCGGTTGAGGTCGCCGACCGCGTGGCGACGCAAGTTGCACTGACCCTCAGGGCGCAGCGCGCCGCGCCCGCCGCCACCAATCAGCCGTGAAGGCGACCCAGAAGGACTTTTTGCGCGGCGTTCCGGCGGGCGCTGCCTCCTGCCGCATCTTCTTCTTCTGCGGGCCCGACGAGGCCGGGGCCAGCGCCGCCGCACAACGCCTCGCCGCCGCGCTTCCCGATCCGGGCGAGCGGATCGAGCTGTCCGGCGCCGACTTGAAGCGCGATCCCGCCCTGCTGGGCGACGAGGCGCGCTCGGCCTCGCTGTTCGGCGGCAGCCGCCACATCTGGGTGCGCGCCAGCGGCGATGATGCCCACGATGCCTTGCAGATCCTGATCGAGACCGCCGAGGCCGGTGCGGGCGAGGCGGCGCCGGTGATCATCGTCGCCACCAGCGCGACCGACAAGTCGCGCACCGCCAAGCTGCTGGAAAAGCGGAAAGATGCGCTCGTCGCGATGTTTTACCAGCCCGAGCTCAAGGACGCAGCCCAAGCGGTGCGGGGGATGGCGGACGCGGCGGGGCTGCGATTGGGCGGAGACCTCGCCGAACGCATCGCGCGCTGCGCCGGGCTCGACGTGCGGCTCGCCCAGTCGGAGATCGACAAGCTCGCGCTTTACGTGGACGCCGACCCGCAGGCCCCGCGCCCCGCTAGCATCGAAGATCACGCCGCGATCGGCGCGTCGACCGAGGAGGACGGTTTCGCTCCGCTGGTCAATGCCGTGCTCGGCGGCGAGACCGCGAAGATCGCGGGCGAGGTGAGGCGCATGCGCGAGCTTGGCCTCAATCCCGTCGGCGTCGCGCTGGCGCTTGAACGGCGGGCCGCGCAGCTGGCGCAGATCGCTGCCTTTCTCGGCCCGCGCGGCAGCTTCGAGCAGATCGACAAGGGCGCCGAGATGCGGCTCGGCATCTTCTTCCGCGAAAAGCGCGACATCGCCCAGCAATACAAGCGCTGGACGCAGGCCGCCGGGCGAGGGAGCCGCGAGACACGGCTCGACCGGCTAATCCCGCGACTCACCGCATTGCACCGCAACCTGATCGCCAACAGCCAGGCCGCCGAGCTGCTGCTGGCCCAGGAGTTGGCCGAAATTGGCCGTTTTGCCGCGAAGCGGTAGCAAAATGTGACAAACTGCATTTCGCAGTCGCACAATTTACTTCTTTATCTGTTATCACGAAATCTACACCACGAACCGCAAGGGTCGCCCCTTTGGGGGAAGGGCTTTCATGAACCGCGCTACGCCGAAACTGCTGGATGCGATACGCCACCAGTCTGTTGAAAGCAGGGTTGCCCCGTCGCTCGAGCGGCGGCGTCTGCGCGCGTATGTGACGATGCTGCTGGTGGACGGCGCGGTGTTCCACTTCTGCTTCGCGCTCGCCGCGCTGATCTGGGAAGGGGACTGGGCCCAGAATCGCGCCATGATCACCGCTCAGGTGATGCTGCCGGTGTTCTTCACGATCGCGCTCTACAACGGCGCCTATGGCCTCAAGGCGCTGGACAGCTGGACCTTCGCCGCGCGCCAGGGGCTGATCGCGCTGGGTATCTCGGCGGCGCTGGTCAACTTCGTGGGTTTCTACACCAAGTCCAACGGCGAATTCTCGCGCGGGGTGACGACGCTGGGCCTGCTGCTTGTCGCGGTGCTGCTGGTGGCGATGCGCCGCGTTGTGGCGATCATCATCGCGGCCCGCTGGGGCGGGCGGGTGAGCAACCGGCTGGTGATCGACGACGGCGGCTCGAGCTTCGCCTTTGAGGGCGCGGACCGCATTTCGGCCGCCGATTACAACCTCGATCCGAGCAGCCATGATCCCTTCATGCTCGACCGGCTCGGCAAGCTGCTGCGCAATCAGGATCAGGTGGTGGTGAGCTGTCCGCAGGAGCGCCGGCAGGACTGGGCGTTCCTGCTCAAGTGCGCGGGCGTCTATGGCGAGATCGTCAGCGAACCGGCGCATGTGCTGGGCGCGGTCGGGGTGCACCGTTACGACGTGCTCGACCGCACCACGCTGGTGGTCTCGACCGGCCCGCTCGGCCTGCGCGCGCGCATCCTCAAGCGCGCCTTCGATGTTGCGGTGGCGCTGGGCGGGCTGATCGCGCTCTCGCCGCTGCTGCTGGTGATCGCGGTGCTGATCAAGCTCGAGGATCGCGGCCCGGTGCTGTTCATCCAGCGCCGTCTGGGTCGCGGCAACCAGTTCTTCGACATGTTCAAGTTCCGCTCGATGCGCGAGGAGAAGCTCGATCACGACGGCAACCGTTCAGCCTCGCGCGATGATGACCGCATTACCCGGATCGGCGCCTTCATCCGCCGCACCAGCATCGACGAGCTGCCGCAGCTGCTCAACGTGCTGAAGGGCGACATGTCGATAGTCGGCCCGCGCCCGCACGCGCTCGGCAGCCGGGCGAACAACAAGTATTTCTGGGACATCGACCGCCAGTACTGGCAGCGCCACTGCCTCAAGCCGGGTCTGACCGGCCTTGCTCAGGTGCGTGGTCACCGCGGCGCGACCGATCACGAGAAGGACCTGACCGACCGCTTGCAGTCGGACCTTGAGTATATCGCGGGCTGGTCGCTGCGCCGCGACATGGGGATCGTTGTGCGCACCGCGATGGTGCTGACGCACAAGAACGCGTTCTAGTTAGTTCTTCTTCTCGCCCTGCGGCACCGCGAAGGTGCCCGTGACCCGGCCGCCGCGCGAAGGCTGGCCCGGCGTCGCCGAAGATCCGCCCGCCGCGCTGCCGTCAACGGTCGAAAGCCCGCTGTCGAGGTCGATCACCAGCCGCCCGCCATTGAGCGTGTCACTGCCGCGGCGAAGCGCGACATTGCCTGCCATGGTGATGATCCGGCGGCCGAAATCATAGACCGCACTGTCGCCGCTCGCGCGCTCGTCGCCGCGGGTGATGATAACGCCGCCAGTGGCGGTGATGCGCTGGATCTCGAGCTGGCCGCCGGCATCGGTGAAATTCACCAGCATCCGGTCGGACTGGACGCGCAGGCCCGCCTGAGTGACAATCACCCCGCCGCTGGCAATCGCCTGGTTGCCGCGATCGTCGAGCACGAACTTGCCCGCGTCATAGGTCACCGGCGCGCGCGAATCGTGGCGCGCGATGCCTTGCGCGGCGAGGCTCATCCCCCCTGCCAGCGCCGCAGTGAGCGCGAAGCCGCCGATGCCCCAGGCGAGAGCGAGGCGGCCGAGCGGGGTTCGGGTTTTGGTCGTTTCAGGCATCACGGCATCCTCAGCTGGCCGGGAATCATGGTGAAGCGGGCATTGCCCTCGAGCGTGATCGTGCGCGCGCCCAGATCGGCGCTCAGGGTGTTGGCCGAGAAGGTCCCGGCCGGGATCTCGCCCTTCACCCCTGCCGAGCCGCGCATGGTGCGCGCCTTAAGGTCGACCGAGACGCCGCTGGCGGTCATCGCATAGCCGTCGGACGTGCTGAGGCGGACCAGGCCGTCGACCTGCACGGTCTCGGCATTGATGTCATAGGTGCCGCCATCGGCCGCAAGCCGCGCGGGGCCGTCAGCGAGCAGCAGCTGGGCGACGAGGTCCTGCATCCGCACCAGACCCTCGGCGCTCGAGCGCTGCACTGCCTCGCCTGCCAGCACCGAGAAGGGCCGCCCCTGATTGTCGCGTCCGCGATACATGGCGTTGTCGACCGACAGGCGCTCGTCGATCAGCGCGACCTTGTTGCGATCGAGCAGGAAGCTGACCTCTCCGCGCGGGCTCAGCGGCGTGATGATCATCAGCGCGGCGAGTACTCCCACCCCCATAGGCAGCACCCGGGCGAGCACCCGCACCAGCCGGTCATGCGAGCCGCCGGGCGCGGCGAAGGTCTGCCGCCGGCTGCGAAGCGCGCGCGCCTCAGAGGTTTCGATGGCTTGCTCGGGGGACATGATCGGGAGGTGTGCCTGAGGCGTCCTTAGTCTTGGCTTACATGTGGCTGAAGATGTCGCTCTCGGCCCAGCCGGCGATGTCGAGCAGCGCGCGGGTGGGCAAGAAGTCGAAGCACGCCTGCGCAATCTCCGTGCGCCCCTCGCGCTCCAGCCGGGTGGCAAGCTCGGCGCGCAGGCGGTGGAGGTAGCGCACGTCGGAAGCGGCGTAATCGCGCTGCGGCTCGGTGATCACCGGCCCGCCCCAGTCGGAGGACTGCTGCTGCTTGGAGATCGATTCGCCGAGCAGTTCCTCGACAAGGTTCTTGAGGCCGTGGCGGTCGGTATAGGTGCGGGTCAGCTTGCTCGCGATCTTGGTGCAGAACACTGGCCCCGCCATCACGCCGAGGTAGTAATGGATCGCGGCAAGATCGAACCGCCCGAAGTGGTAGATCTTCTCGCGCGCCGGATCGCCGAGGATCGCCTTCAGATTGGGCGCGTCATACGAACTGCCCGGATTGAAGCGCACCAGATGCTCGTCGCCCGAACCATCGGAGATCTGCACCACGCACAATCGGTCGCGGTGGGTGATGAGGCCCATGGTCTCGGTATCGACCGCCAGCGCGGCAGAACCGGCCAGAACGCCTGCGGGAAGGTCTTCTTCGTGAAAGTGCACAGCCATGGCCCGTGCCCTACGCGCATTGGGGAAAGAGGGGAAGGGCCGAGTGGCGCGGGCGGCGCGGGTGGCCTAGCCTTGCAGCCATGTCGGAAAGCATCCCCGAAAGCTGGCGCGCCGTTCTCGAGCCGGCCCTCGCCACCCCCGAGGCGAGGAAGCTTGGCGGCTGGCTCAAGGCCGAGGAAGCCGCGGGCAAGCAGGTCTATCCGCCGCGCGGCACGCGGCTTGCCGCACTGGCGCTGACCCCGCTGGAGGCGGTGCGCTGCGTGATCCTCGGGCAGGATCCTTATCACGGGCCCGGACAGGCGCATGGGCTGGCGTTTTCGGTGCAGGCGGGGGTCAAGCCGCCGCCCAGCCTCGTCAACATCTACAAGGAGCTGGAGAGCGACCTCGGCCTGCCGCGCGCCGCATCGGGCGATCTGACCCCGTGGGCGCAGCAGGGGGTGCTGCTGCTCAACAACACGCTGACGGTCGAGGCGGGACTGGCGGGGAGCCATGCCGGGCGCGGGTGGGACGCGATCACCGACGCTTGCGTGGCGGCGGTGGCGGCGCGGGATGAGCCGACGGTGTTTATCCTGTGGGGCAGCCACGCGCGCAAAAAGGCGAGCCGCGTGCCCGCCCTCGCAAGGGCCCCACATCATCTGATAGTCGCCTCGGCCCACCCCAGCCCGTTATCGGCGCATAACGGCTTCTTCGGCTCGTGCCCCTTCAGCCAGACCAATGCCTTTCTGGAAGAGGCGGGGCGCGACAGCATCGACTGGAGGATTTGATGAGCGACGAGGTGATCCTGTGCGAGGCGGCCGAGGGTGTCGCCACGGTCACCCTCAACCGCCCGCAGGCGATGAACGCGCTGAACCGCGCGCTGCGGAAGCGCTTGGCCGAGGTGATGCGGCAGGTGGACGCGGACGACAATGTGCGCGCGGTGATCCTCACTGGCGCGGGCGAGCGGGCGTTTACGGCGGGGCTCGACCTCAAGGAATTGGGCAGCGAGGCAGGCGCGCTCGGCAGTGCCAATGCCACTGACCCCGCCGACAACCCGGTCAAGGCCATCGAACTGTGCAGCAAGCCGGTGATCGGCGCGATCAACGGCGTCGCGATCACCGGCGGCTTCGAAGTCGCGCTCGCCTGCGACGTGCTCATCGCCAGCACCAACGCGCGCTTCGCCGACACCCACGCGCGGGTCGGGATTGTGCCGGGCTGGGGGCTGTCGCAGAAGCTGTCGCGGATGATCGGGATTTCGAGGGCGAAGGAACTCGCCTTCACCGGCAATTTCCTCGACGCCGCGACCGCCCACGCCTGGGGCCTCGTCAATCACGTGGTGGAACCCGGCGCCCTGCTCCCCCTCGCGGCCAAGCTGGCGAGCGACATGGCGGGGATCGATCCGGACTTCCTCGGCCTCTACAAGCGCCTGATCGACGATGGCTATGCGGCCAGCTTCGGCGAGGGGCTCGCCATGGAAGCCCGGCGCTCCAGCGCCGCCAACAGCGCCGTCGCCCCGGAAGAGGTCGAAGCCCGCCGCATGGCCGTGCAAGAACGCGGGCGGGGGCAGGGCTGAGGCCTGCGGCCGACAGGAAAGCCTTGCACGCACGTCCAGTCGCGGGTTTACAATCCCTTGCCGTTCCAACGGGGTAGCAGGGGACGGCAACAGGGGGCCGCACATGCAGGAAAAGCCGTTCAATCCGTTCATCGCAGCAATCTGGCGCAGGCTCGCCGAGACGATGCTGGTCGAGCCTGAGCGCATGGCGATCACCTCGCAGCAGGTGGTCGACAACCTGCAGGCGATGTTCGGCAATATCCGCGGGCAGACGCCGTTCAACACCGGGATTTCGGTGTTTGCCGCCTGGTTGGTGCTGGGCGGGCCGATCTGGCACCTCGCGCCGCGCTCCTTCCGGGTGTGGCGGGTGAAGCGGCGGCTCCAGAAGACCCGGGTCGACCTGTTCCAGGACATGGCCCGCATCCGCGGCATCGTCTACGCGGGCTATTACGGCCACTGGCAAGCGGCCGAGGGGCCGAACCCCGATCAGGTCGCAGAGGAGAACGCCAACCGCGACAATCCGGTGCTGGGGGCGATCGGCTACAAGTTGCCCCACCACCGGGATCGCGCGGGCAATCCCGATGACCCTTGCATCGAGGAATACACCGGCAACGACCTGCCCGCCTCCGCCTTCGTCCATCCCGATGCCATCCCCGACGAGGTCGAGGTTGTGGTGATCGGCTCGGGCGCAGGGGGCGCGGTGGCGGCGGCGAACCTTGCCGCGCAGGGCTATGAGGTGCTGGTGATCGAGGCTGGGCCCTATCTTTCCAGCACGCAGATCACGACGCACGAGAAGCAGATGTCCTCGAGCCTGTTCAAGGACGGCGCGATCCAGACCACGCGCGACCGCGACATCATCGTCTTCCAGGGGCGCACCGTGGGCGGCTCTACCGTCATCAACAACGGGATCTGCCTGCGCCTCGAGGCCGATGGCGAGACGCACCCCGATGCCAATAAAGTGCTCGAAACGTGGGCCTCGCTTGGCGCGCCCATCGCCGAAGAGGCGCTCGAACAGGCCTATTGCCGGGTCGAGAAGGTGCTCAAGGTCCACGAGATCGACAAGCGGCTCGGGCGCTACAACGGCACGCGGCTGCTGGCCGGGTGGGACGCCTACAAGGCCGGGTCGAGCGAGCCGCTCGACCAGCGCGCCATCGCCGGGTGGTTCCGCAAGAACTGGGGCGCGAAGACCGAGCCCAACGCCTGCAACTCCTGCGGCTATTGCAACACCGGCTGTCCCTATGGCCGCAAGAATGCCATGCCAGAAAGCTTCCTCGGCCGCGCGGTGAAGGCGGACCGCCCCGCACGCATCCTCGCCGAGGCCGAGGTCGCTGAGATCACCTGGGGCCCGCGCGATGCCGAAGGGCGGCGGGAGGCGAACGGGGTCAAGCTCGTGCTGCCCGACTATCGCAGCAAGACCATCCGGGTGACCAAGGGCGTGGTGGTCGCCGCGGGCACCATCGCCTCGAGCAACATCCTCTCGGCGAGCGGGATCAGCGGGACGGGCAAGAACATCTCGCTCAACATCGCCTGCCCCGTCCCCGCGCTGATGCCCGATGACGTGATCGCCTGGGACGAGGACCAGATGGCGACTTTCATCGACCGCGGCGACTTCCTGATCGAGAGCCACTTCCAGCCGCCGATGAGCATGTCCTCGCTGGTGCCCGGATGGTTCGACGAGCATTTTGGGCGGATGCTCAACTACAACCGCCTCGCCTCGGCAGGGGCGCTGTTCCCGGCCGACCGGCGGGGCGAGATCAAAGGCGGCAAGCTCTCCTTCAAGCTGAAGGAGGCGGACCTTGCCGTGCTGCGCCGCGCGCTGGCGCTGCTGTCCAAGGTGCACTTCGCGGGCGGCGCGCAGGAGGTCTATCCGGCGCTGCTCAAGGGCCAGACGCTCCATGCCGGGATGAGCAATGCCGAGATCGACGCCTTCTTCGAACAGGCGATCCGCGAGCCCGACGATGTGGTGCTCTCATCGAGCCACCCGCATGGCGGCAATGCGATCAACGCCGATCCGGCCAAGGGCGTGGTCGATCTCGATCAGCGGGTCCACGGCACCGCCAATGTGCTGGTGTGCGACGCGAGCGTTATGCCGAGCTGCATCCGGGTCAACGCGCAGCTGACCACCATGGCGATGGCCGACCGCGTGACTTTCGGAAGGCGGGTGTTCGGCTAGTCCCCGCTGCGCGGCGCGCGCTGCTGCTGGCCGCCCTGGTTGAGGATCACCGCCGTCGCTGGCCCTTCGGCGCCTTCGAACACCAGCGTCGCATCCACGCCCTCGGCGCGGAATTCGGCTGGGCCGATCGGGGTCAGCGGGATCGGCGGCTGGCCGGTCAGCTGCCCGGTCAGCCCAGTGCCGTCGGCGGTAAAGGCGATCGTCAGCGTCGCGGGGCCGAAGGCATAGCGCCCGGCATAGCGCTCCATTTCCGCGCGCGTGACCGTCACCGGCGCCGCCTCGGGCGGGATCGGGCCGGAGCGCACTGCGGTCAGCACCGGCAGCTCGCCGTTCTGGGCAAAGTCCATCACCGGCGTGCCGTCCGCATCGCGGCGCAGGGTGAACCAGCTGAGGTTCACAGGGCCGTAGAAGAAGCGATTGTCGCCGCCCGCGAAGACCTCGGACATGCCGCCCCCTCTGCGCTGGGCGAATAGCTTGCCGTCCTTCGCGAAGAACCGCCGCTCGCCGCCCCCGGGGATGGCATAGACGCCGAAGTAGGGCTCGAGCGCGGCCATGTCGGGCGCGGTGCGGGTGAAGGAAGGGTAGGGATCGCCGACCGCAGCGGCGGCGACGCGGCGCATCACAACGCCGGGCCCGGTGCGCGGCGCGTCGCTATTGGCGAAGACCGCGACGAACAGGTCGCTATCGGGCACATAGATGCTGTCGGTCGAAAAGCCGAAGATGCCGCCGCTGTGGCCGACCGCCGGATGGCCGCGCAAGGCGTCGAGCCCGAGCCCGAAGCCATAGGGAACGGTGCTGCCGTCGGGCAGCGCGGTGGGCGTGATCATCAGCTGGTAATGCGCCGCATCGACCACCTTGCCGTGGTGCAGCGCCTGCGCCCACTTGGCCAGGTCGCCGACCGTCCCGATCAGCGCGCCCGCCGCGCCCGGGGCGCTCATGTGGATGTATTGGGACTGTGTCGCGGCTGCGGTCGGATCGCCGGTATACCCCCGCGCCATCGCCGGAGTGTCCTCGCCCTCCACGCCGTCGCGGATCGAGGCGAGGCCGAGCGGGCGGGTGATCCGCTCCTCCACGGCCTTGTGCCACGGCATCCCGGTGACCTTCTCGATGATCGCGCCGAGCAGCACGTAGCCCGAATTGTTGTAGTTCCAGGCCTCGCCCGGCTTGCTGACCGCAGGCGCGTCGCGGAATACTGCGACGAGCTCGGTGGTGCTGCGCGGGATCGCGGTGCTGATCGGGCTCATGATGCCGGGCATGTCGGTATAGGACTGGATGCCGCTGGTGTGCTGGAGCAGCTGGCGCACAGTCGCCGCCGCGCCCGGCTGCGGATAATCGGGGAGGAACTTCGTCAGCGGATCGTCGAGCGAGAGCTTGCCCTCCTGCGCGAGCTGGACGATCACCGCGGCGGCAAACTGCTTGGTGATCGAGCCGAGGCGGAACACCGTATCGGGCGTGATCGCGCGGGCCGCGCCGATATCGGCCAGCCCGCGCCCGCCCTGATAGACGATCTTGCCGCCCTGCATGATCACCACAGCCGCGCCCGGCCCGTCAGCGGCATAGCTTTCGGCGAGCACCGCATCGGCAAGCGCGCGCAGGTCTTGCTCCGAGGGGCTCGCCGCCGCAGCGGCTGGCGCCGGGGTCTCGGCGGCAGCGGGCAAAGTTGCCGTGAGCAGGGCCACTGCGGCCAGGGCATGGCCGGTCATCGTCACGATATTGCGCACCTCTCACCCTCTCGCGGTTGCGGGCGCGAGTGTATTGCGTATCTAAAACACCTGTCAAGCGGCGAACGGCAGTCCGCGAGGGCCGCTTACCGCGCCGCGCGCGCCTCGGCCTCGGCGCGCTTCTCCGCCGTCTCGTAGCGCAGGCTGAAAACAGAGATGCCCCAGTTGGGCTCGTCCTTGCGGAACACGTGCAGTTCTGCCGTCAGCCGCTTGCCCGGATCATCGAACGACCAGCTGCATTCGACATAGGGGAATGCATCCTGACAGCTCCAGCCGACGGGCGCGCCGAGCTCGCTGCGGGCATGGGCGACCGCTTCGGCCACCATCTTGCCCGCCGATGCCAGATCGTCCGCCCCGCGCCAGACGCGGTCGACATAGTCGCGCTTGGTGACCGGATCGGTGAAGCCGTAGGTGGTCGTGGCATAGGTCGGATGGCGCAGCGCAAACGCGCTCAGGTCGCCCATCATCACGGCCTCGGCAAAGCGCCCGGCAAGCTCCTTCTTTCCGGCCATCTCCGCCGCGTCGCGAGCCGCCTTGCGTGCCAGAGCTTCGGGCGTGAGCGGCACGGGCGGGGGCGGAACCATCATCGGCGGCGGAGGCGGTCCGCGCGGGATGCGGCGGGCCCATTGTGTGTACTCGGCCTCGGTCAGAAAATCGGCCAGCGCCGCGGTGCGCCCGCCCTTTTCGGGGATCAGTTTGCCGATGTAGGTCTCGCCCCGGCATTTCCAGCTGAAGACGACATAGGTGTATTCCGCCGCCGTGCCGCGCGATTGTTCCGCCGCCTTGCAGCCCGCGAGCGTCCGCAGCGCGGCCTTGCGGTCGGGCATCACGAGGCCGGGGAATTGCAGGCTGCCGACCTGCGTCACCAGCCATTCGGCCTCGGCCACGTCCCCCGCCGCGAGCGCGGCGATGGTGGCGGTGACGGCAGCATCATCGGGCGGGGACGCGGGCTCTGCTGCGGCCACCGGCAAGACGAGCAGGGCGGCGAGCGCGGCGGCGGCACCTTTCAGCATCGGCGGGACCTCTTGAAAGCACGGCATTTCATGGCGGACAATGCCGCCGCGTGCCCTCCGCCGCAACCGCATTCTACCCCGAGTGGGCGGCGATCCATTCCTCGACCACCGGCGCGACCTTGGTGCGCCAGCGCGAACCGTTGAAGATGCCGTAGTGCCCGGCGCCCTCGGCCATGTAGTAGCGCTTGTGGTCTTCTGGCAGGTTCGGCGTCAGCTTCAATGCCGCCTTGGTCTGGCCGAGGCCGGAGATATCGTCCCGCTCGCCCTCGATCGCCAGCAGCGCGGTGTCGGTGATCTTGGTGATGTCGACCAGCTCGCCCTTGTGGCGGAACTCGCCCTTGGGGATCGAGTGCTTCTGGAACACCTCTTCCACCGTCTGGAGGTAGAACTCGGCGGTCATGTCGCAGACCGAGCGGTATTCGTCGTAGAAATCCTTGGTCGCGTTGGCGCTGGCATCGTCGCCCACGGTGAGGTGTTTGAACATCTCGTAGTGGCTCATCATGTGGCTCGAGAGGTTCATGCTCATGAAGGCGGAGAGCTGCATGAAGCCCGGATAGACCCGGCGGCCTGCGCCCGGATACCGCAGCGGCACCGTCGCGATCACCGACTGGCGGAACCAGGCGATCGGGCGCTGCATCGCCATGTTGTTGACCACCGTCGGGCACTCGCGGGTGTCGATCGGGCCGCCCATCATGGTGAGGGTGGCGGGGGTGGCGGGGGACTTGTGGAGGTTCATCAGCGCCGTGGCCGCAAAGGCGGGCACCGAAGGCTGGCATACCGCCATCATATGGATGCGCTGGCCGCCGGCTTCGCCGTGAATATGCTCGGCAAAGTCGATCAGGTAGTCGATATACTCGTCGAGATCGAAATCGCCTGCGCTGGCCGGGACCATCTTGGCATCGGCCCAGTCGGTGATGAAGACTTCGCAGGATTCGAGCATCCGCTCGACCGTGCCGCGCAGCAGCGTGGCGTAGTGACCGCTCATCGGGGCGACGATCAGCAGGCGCGGGCGGTCGGCGGGGGTGCCCTCGACCCGGAAGCGGAGGAGATCGCCGAACGGGCGCTCCATCACCACGCTTTCGGTCACGGCGTGCGCCTTGCCGTCGATCTCGACGCTCTCGATGCCGAATTCGGGCTTGCCGTAATGCGCGGTGGCGTGGGCAAAGACGTCGAGCGCGTGGCCCATCATCGGGCCAAGCCCGGTATAGCCCAGCGGATTGGCGGGGTTCGCCAGCATGCCTGCGCTGATCGAGGCGAGCGCACTGGCGCTGTTCATCCAGCTGCGCTGGAGCTCATAGGCGTGATAAAGCATCGGTTTCCTTCGCGCGACGAACGATCTGGCACCTTATCCCGTGGCGCCTTGATGCAGAAAGATGCGCCTTCGCGCGTCATTGTGCAATGCACAATTGTATAGGGGGCAATCGGGGCCGAACAAAGGCGGCCCCACTTTTTGCACGTGATATTGGCAGCCAGCGGGGCTAGAGGGCCCAGACCATGCACGGCGAAACCCCTCCGCAAGACGCGTCAGAGATCCCCGACGACCTGCCCGAACCGGCGGGTGCGGTGCTGCCTGAAACGACCGAGCCCGCGCCCAAGTCGCGCAGCCTCGCGCCCTTGCGGATGGTGTTCGGCACCGCGCTGCAATACCCGCGCGAGATCGCGCTGGCGCTGGTGGCGCTGTTCATCACCTCGGCGGCGACGCTGGCGATCCCCTATCGCTTCAAGGTGATCATCGACGAGGCCTTCTCCGGCGGGGCCGACCCCGTACAGATCGGCCACGCCTTCCAGTACCTGCTTATGATCGTCGCGATCCTCGGCCTCGGCACGGCGCTGCGGTTCTATTTCGTCAGCTGGATCGGCGAGCGCGTGGTGGCCGACATTCGCCTCAAGGTGCAGGCCAACCTGCTGCGCCTCTCGCCCGGCTTCTACGAGGTCAACAGCCCCAAGGAAATCTCGAGCCGGATGACCTCCGACACCGCGGTGATCGAGAACGTGGTCGGCACCACCGTCTCGGTCGCGCTGCGCAATACGCTGACGGCGATCGGCGGGGTCGGGTTCCTGGTCTATCTCGCCCCCTCGCTGACGCTCGGCCTCTTGATCGGCATCCCGCTGGTGATCGCCCCGATCGTGTTCTTCGGGCGCAAGATCCGCGCGGTCTCGCGCTCCAGTCAGGACCGCATCGCGGATGTCGGCGCCTATGTTACCGAGGTGCTCTCGGCGATGAAGATCGTCCAGAGCTTCGGGCAGGAGGGCCGCGAGAACGAGCGCTTTGCCAGCGTGGTCGAAGGCACCTTCGACACCGCGCGCCGCCGCATCATGCTGCGCGCGGCGATGACGACGGTGGTGATCCTGCTGGTGTTCGGCGGCGTGGTGCTGGTGATGTGGCGCGGCGCGCTGGCGGTGGCGGCGGGCGAGATCAGCGGCGGCACCATCGCCGCCTTCGTGCTCACCGGCGGGCTGGTCGCGGGCGCGCTCGGCTCGCTGACCGAGGTTTACGGCGACCTGCTGCGCGGCGCGGGCGCGGCGAGCCGGCTGGCCGAACTGCTCGACGCCCGGCCCGAGATCGCCCCCCCGGCGCGGCCCGAGCGCCTGCCGACCCCTGCGCGGGGCAGCCTCTCCTTCCGCAATGTCACCTTCCGCTACCCCGCGCGCCCCGAGACCGCGGCGCTCAAGGACTTCACGCTCGAGATCGAGCCGGGCGAGACGATCGCCATCGTCGGGCCCTCGGGCGCGGGCAAGTCGACAATCTTCCAGCTGGTCGAGCGCTTCTACGATCCCCAGGGCGGCACGATCCGCTTGGACGGCGTGCCGCTGACCAGCGCCGACCCGGCCGATCTGCGCGCCCGCATTGCGCTCGTCCCGCAGGTCGGCGTGCTGTTCAGCGCCAATGCGCGCGACAACCTGCGCTACGGCAAGTGGGACGCGACCGACGAGGAAATCTGGCAGGCCGCCCGCGCCGCCAATGCCGAGACCTTCCTGCGCGCGCTGCCGCTGGGGCTCGACACCTATCTCGGCGAGGGCGGGACGCAGCTTTCGGGCGGGCAGCAGCAACGCGTCGCCATCGCCCGCGCGCTGCTGCGCGATGCGCCGATCCTGCTGCTCGACGAGGCGACCAGCGCGCTCGATGCCGAAAGCGAGCAGCTCGTCCAGCAGGCGCTCGAGGGGCTAATGCAGGGCCGCACCACGCTGGTGATCGCCCACCGCCTCGCCACGGTGCGCGCGGCCGACCGGATCGTGGTGCTCGATGACGGCCGGATCGTCGAACAGGGCACGCATGACGCGCTGAGCAAGGCAGGCGGTCTTTATGCACGCCTCGCAAGGCTGCAATTCGCCGCTGACGCTGCTTAATCGACGAAGGGCCACCTGCGCTGGACGAAGCGCAACCCTTTCGCTTGTGCGACGTTACTGTGACGTCACGCGAACTCTTTTCGCAATCTCACAGGGACTCGAGCTTCACATGATCCACAAGACCGCCGCCCTCCTCGGCGCGAGCCTGCTTGCGCTGGCGACCCCCGCGCTTGCCGACGACCACGCGCATGACGATGCGACCGACACGCTCCAGAGCGTCGAGACCGCGTCCGCATCCGCGCTGCCCACCATCAGCTTCGGCGAGTGGGGTTTCGACCCCGCCTACCTCGCCACCGACATCAAGCCGGGCGACGACTTCAACGCCTATGCCAACAAGAAGTGGATCGACGCCAACCCGCTCCCGCCCGAATTCAGCCGCATCGGCGCCTTCGTCCTGCTCGGCGAGAAGAGCACCGCCGACGTCAAGGCGCTGGTCGACGAGTTCGCCGCCAAGGACGCGGGCGCGCTCTCGGCCGATCAGAAGCGGATCCTCGACACCTACCAGACCTTCCTCGATACGGGCGCGATCGAGGCCAAGGGCCTTGCCCCGGCCTATCCCTATCTCACGCGCATCTACGGGGCGACCTCGCTCGAGAAGCTCGGAGAGCTCTGGGCCACGCCCGGCTTTGCCAGCCCGGTCGGCGGCTTCGTGACCATCGATGCCAAGCAGCCCGACCGCCAGATCGCCAGCATCAGCTTTGGCGGGCTCGGCCTGCCCGACCGCGACTACTATCTCGACACCACCGACAAGGGCCGCGAGATCCAGGCCAAGTACAAGGCCTATCTCACCTTCCTGCTTGGCGAGGCGGGCTATCAGGACCCGGCGGCGGCCGCGGAATCGGTCTATGCCTTCGAAGAGACCATCGCCCGCGATATTTCGTGGGACCGCACCGTGCGCCGCAACCGCGACCTTACCTACAACCTGCTCTCAGCGGGTGATCTGGCCGCGATCAGCGGCAAGGTGCCGGTCGCGGCGATGCTCGCCCAGATCGGGGTCGAGAAGAGCCCCGGCTTCCTCGTCAGTCTGATGCCGCCCACGCCCGAGGAAATCGCCGCCAACAAGCTTGATGCGGCCACCCTCGCCAAGATCGGCACGGGGCTGCCGGGCATGCTGGCGTTCCTGAGCGAGACCGCGCCTGCGACCATGCAGGCGTGGATGGCCAAGGAGTTCCTTTCGGCCCACGCGCCCGTGCTGCCCAAGCGCTTCGATGACGCCCGCTTCGAATTCTACAGCAAGACCCTGCAAGGCACCCCCGCCCAGCGCCCCCGCTGGAAGCGCGCGATTGCCGAGACCGAGGGCCTGATCGGCGAGCTGGTCGGCAAGGAATATGTCGCGCGCTACTTCCCGCCGCAGAGCAAGGCCGCGATGGACGAGCTGGTAGCCAACCTGCGCGTCGCGCTCGGGGAATCGATCGCCGAGATCACCTGGATGAGCGAGCCGACCAAGGAACAGGCCCGCGCCAAGCTGGCGAGCTTCGACCCCAAGATCGGCTACCGCTCCAATCTCGAGACCTATGACGGCCTCGCGATTCAACCGGGCGATCCGATTGCCAACCGCATGGCGGCCGCCGTCTGGGGCCGGGCCGACAATGTCGCCAAGCTCGGCCAACCTGTCGACCGCACCGAATGGGGCATGCTGCCGCAGACGGTGAACGCCTATTACAACTCGGTGAAGAACGAGATCGTCTTCCCCGCCGGCATCCTCCAGCAGCCGTTCTTCGCGCTGACCAACGACATCGCGGTCAATTACGGCGGGATCGGCGCGGTGATCGGCCACGAGATCGGCCACGGCTTCGACGATCAGGGCTCCAAGTCCGACGCCACGGGCGCATTGCGCAACTGGTGGACTGACGCCGACCGCGCCGCCTTCGACAAGCTGGGCGATGCGCTGGTGGCGCAGTACAACGCCTTCTGCCCGTTCGATGAGGGCAAGACCTGCGTCAACGGCCGCTTCACGCTGGGCGAGAACATCGGCGATGTCGGCGGGCTCTCGATGGCCTACCGCGCCTACAAGCTCGCCACGAAGGGCAAGGAGGTTCCGGTGATCGACGGGCTGACCGGCGACCAGCGCTTCTTCCTCGCCTGGGCGCAGGTGTGGCGTTCGACCCAGCGCGACGAGAACTACCGCAACCGCCTGCGCACCGATCCCCACGCGCCCGAGGAATACCGCGTCAACGGCGTCGTGCGCCAGCTCGACGAATGGTACGAGGCGTTTGGCGTGAAGCCGGGCGACGCGATGTACCTGCCGCCCGAAAAGCGCGTGCGGATCTGGTAGATCTTTCCTCCCCGTCCCGGGCTTGACCCGGGACCCAGCTGCCTTCGACCGGCCTC
>CAMCUB010000018.1 GCA_945878845.1 Erythrobacter sanguineus
GGCCCCCGCCCGCGATTGTGGGGGGGTTTAGCCATGCCTTGCCCCGCCCGCCAAGTGCCAAATGGGCACACCCCCCTTGCAAGCGGTGGGGAAGGCGCAACAGCCCTGATATTTGCTCACGCATGATCAAGGAAGCCATCCGCTCGCCCCTCGGTGTCCTCGCGCTGCTGAGCGCGGCCGCCTTCCCCGCTGCCCTCCTGTCCTCTGGCGCGAGCGCGCAGCCCGTGCCCGATGCTTTCACCGTGGTGGAGAGCGGCAAGCGCTTCGACACGTTGCAGGAGGCGGTCAATGCCATCGGGCAGGGCCGCGGTACGATCCGCATCGCGCCCGGCACCTATCGGCAATGTGCCGTGCAGGAGGGCGGCGTGATCGTCTACGAAGCGCCCGAGCCCGGCAGCGTCACCTTCACCGCCCGCTCGTGCGAGGGCAAGGCGGCCTTCGTGCTGAGGGGCATCGGCGCGGAGGTCCGCGGGATCACCTTCTCCAACATCCGCGTGTCTGACGGCAACGGCGCAGGCATCCGGCTCGAGAAGGGCGCGCTCAACGTCGCCTATGCGCGGTTCGAGAACAGCCAGCAGGGCATCCTCACCGCCGATGACCCCGCGAGCCGCATCTACATCACCCGCTCGACCTTCACCGGACTTGGCACCTGCGAGAACTCGGCGGGCTGCGCGCATTCGATCTATATCGGCAACTACGGCTCGCTCACCGTGCGCGAGAGCCGGTTCGAGCGCGGCATGGGCGGCCACTACGTCAAGGCGCGCAGCCGCGAGGTCAGAATCGAGAACAACAGCTTCGACGACGCGAACGGCAAGGCGACCAACTACATGATCGACCTGCCCGCCGGCAGCATCGGCCGGATCGCCGCCAACTGGTTCGTCCAGGGCCGCGACAAGGAGAATTATTCGGCGTTCATCGCGCTGGGGGCTGAGGAGCTACTGCATCCCTCCGACGGGCTCGAGGTCGCGAACAACGAGGCGCGCTTCGTGCCGGGCCTGTCGAGGAGCTCCGTGTTCCTCGCCGACTGGACGGGGTCGCGCGTGGTGATGCAGGGCAACCAGATCGCGGGCGGGATCAAGCAGTACGAGCAGCGCTGAGGGTTGTGATTCCATCCGCGTGACGACGGTCGCCCGATGGCGGCAGAAGCAAGGCCCCCGCCTTGCTGAAAGTCACTTAATTACGGATGATGCTGGGCTTCAGCGCCAGTGATGCTGACCCAAGCGTGCCTGTTTTTCTCGTATATCGAATATGCGGGAGGCGGAAAATATGCCTCATCGAAAAGCCCAAGAGGGACCGCGATCAGTTCTGGCCAATTATCGATCATGTAGGACACAGTCGATCCGCAGCTTGGGCAAAACCGGTAAGTGACCTCGCGGCCACTGTCAGCGGTACGAACAAACTCGAGCCAGCTCCCCTGAACAGAAACAGCGTCGAGGGGAAAGCGGGCTTGTGCCGAAAAGGCGCTCCCGGTCCGTTGTTGGCAGGCCCGACAGAGACAGACAGAAAGTCTGATGGGCTCACCTGAGCAATTCGCTCTCAGGCAACCGCAACGGCAAGAGGCGACCCGCATCAATTTATTTCCTGATCGCCCGCACCTGCGCCAAGCAGGCTGTTGATGTAGAGCCGCACGTCTTGGGGCCAGTGCGCAATGGCGGATGCGAACAGGGTGCTATCAGAACGGTATAGCGCGCGCAGCGCCTCCTCGTAGCCTTCCATATCCCCGCAAAGGCCCTGCATGAACCGATAGGCCGCGTCTTGGCGCTCACGAATAGTGCGCCCTTGTGAGCGTGCCGCATCCACAAGGCGTCGAAGCGTAGCAGAAGCGCCGCCGCTTTGCTGAGAGAGCCAATCCCAGTGTCGCGGAAGCAGCGTCACCTCTCGCGCTTGAACGCCCAGTTTCGGGCGCCCGACGGGCTGGGAAACATTCCCTGCCATTGTTCCCCGAAAATCGAGGTCCGTCACCCGCCCGGTCTCGTCATCGAAGACAAGGATGGATTCTTTGTGCTCCGCCAAGTCCGACAGGATTTGCCTTTGTACTTCGTCGCGCGTGCCAGAGGCTACTCGCTCGTGCGCGAGAAAAGCCGTGTAACTTGTCATCTTCGAATGACTCCTGAGAGGCGAGATTATACCCGGATGAAAATAGAGTCAATTATATCCGGGTAATAATATCCACGCGCCCGATTGGTGTTCGCTCCGAGGTCGATTCCAGAATGTCAGCTTTTGGGCTGAGAATGTGAAAACCCGACACAAGCCTCGCCCCGGTTCATGACCTGCCAAGTCAGGGTTATCGCGCTCAGATCAGCAAATGCCCTGACCGATCCCGCTTGGTCGCCAGATAGTGCGCATTGTGCGGGTTCTCCGGGAGCTGGTGCGGCACCCGCTCGCTGACCGTGATCCCCGCCGCCTCGAGCGCGCGAACCTTCGCCGGGTTGTTGGTGAGCAGGCGGATGGTGGTCGCGCCCAGCAGTTCCATCATCCGCGCCGCCACGGGGAAATCGCGCGCTTCGTCGGGCAGGCCTAACCGCTGATTGGCCTCGACGGTGTCAAAACCCTGATCCTGCAAGCGATAGGCGCGCAGCTTGTTGATGAGGCCGATCCCGCGTCCCTCCTGCCGCAAGTAGAGCAGCACGCCCCAGCCGCCGGAATCGGCCGCCTCATGCGCCATCGCGTGGAGCGCGGCGTCGAGTTGCGGGCCGCAGTCGCATTTGAGGCTGCCGAGGATGTCGCCCGTCAGGCACTCGGAATGGAGGCGCACCAGCGGCTCGCGGTCGCCGTTCTGCTTGCCGATGACCAGCGCGACATGCTCGCGCAGGTCGGCGGCCGAGCGGAAGGCGACGATCTCGGCGTCCTCGCACGCGCTGACGGGCAGGCGCGCGCGGGTGACGATCCGCAAGCGGCCCGCGTCGGCATAGGCGGCAAGGTCGCTGGCGGAGACGGGGAGCGCCTCGCCTGCGGCTTCGGCGTTTACCATGAAGGCCGGGAGGATGCCCGCGATCCGCGCCAGTTCGAGCGCGGCGGCGGCGGTCTCGGCCCAGTCGAGCGTCACGGCCTTGAACGGGCCCTTGAGGGGGTTGCCGAGATCAAGCGCCGGGTCGGCAATCGGCAGGGCATCGCGGAGGGTAAAATCCTCGCCGCCCGCGATCAGCACCGGAGCGTGCGGCACGGCAGCCTCGCGCTGGTTGGCGAGCTTGAGCGTCGCGGCGCGCGCGGCTGAGATCAGCATCTGCGGTGCGCGCGCATCCGGCGCGGTGGCGGTCTCGACTGGCAGGAGCGTTATCGTCCCTTGGGGCCCGCCCTCGAACGCCAGCGGCCAGCCGTGGCGCAAGGCGTCCACGGCCTGCGCGGCGCGGCGTTCTGGCGACGGTGCGCTCAGAGGTCGAACTCCGTGATCAGCGGCACGTGATCGGACGGCTGCTCCCACGCCCGCGCATCCTCAAGCACGTGGTGTGCGCGCGATTGCGCGGCCACCGAGGGCGAAGCCCACATGTGATCGAGGCGTCGGCCCTTGTCGTTCTCCTGCCAGCTCGGATTGCGATAGCTCCACCACGAGTAATAGCGTGTCGGCGCGGGCACGTGCTGGCGGCCGAGATCGACCCAACCGTGCGCGTCCTGGAACCGGCTCAGCGTCTCGACCTCGATTGGCGTGTGGCTGACGACCTTGAGGAGCTGCTTATGGCTCCATACGTCGCTCTCCAGCGGTGCGATGTTGAAATCGCCGACGATCAGCGTCGGGCGGTCGAGGGTGTCGGCCCAGCGCGTCATCCGCCCGAGAAAATCGAGCTTCTGGCCGAACTTGGGGTTCTGATCGCGGTCGGGCACGTCGCCGCCTGCCGGGACATAGACGTTCTCGACCAGAAGGTCGCGGCCCACAACCTCGACGCCGATATGCCGCGCCTCGCCATTGTCCTGCCAGTCGTGGCGTGCGAGTTCGCGGATCGGCACACGGCTGACCGTGGCGACGCCGTGATAGCCCTTCTGCCCGCTCACCGCCTGATGGGTGTAGCCCAGCGCCGCGAGCGCCTCGGCGGGGAAGAGGTGGCTCTCGCACTTGATCTCCTGCAGGCACAGGATGTCGGGCGCGGCCTCGGTTAGCAGCTTTTCGATGAGGCCGACGCGCAGGCGGGCCGAGTTGATGTTCCAGGTGGCAACGGTCAGCATCAGGCGGACTTAGGCATGTGCAGGCAAAGTTTCTACCTTTCACTTTATCGTCAAACGGCGGCGCGATAGGGCAGGCATCCCACCCGGAGACCCGCCATGATGACCCGCACCTTCCTTGCCGCCCTGCTGCTCGCGACCACCGCCGCCACCCCGGTGCTCGCCAAAGAGCGCCGCGCCAAGCCGCCGGAAGAGCCGCGCGCGAAGAACGTCATCCTGTTCATCGGCGACGGCATGGGCATCTCCACCATCACCGCCGCGCGCATCTATGATGGCCAGAAGCGCGGGGAGACGGGCGAGGAGAACCAGCTCAGCTTCGAGAAATTCCCCAACGTGGCGCTGGTCAAGACCTACAACACCAACGCACAGGTGCCCGACAGCGCAGGCACGGCGACCGCGATGCATTCGGGGCTGAAGACCCGCATCGGGGTGCTCGGGATCGGGCCCGCGGCGGAGAAGGGCGTGTGCAAGGACGCGCTCGCCCATCCGCTGCCGCTGCTCGGCGAGGAAGTGAAGACGCGCGGGCTGGCCTTGGGGATCGTCACCACCACCCGCATCACCCACGCGACCCCGGCGAGCGTCTATTCGCGCAGCGCCGACCGTGACTGGGAGGCCGACACCAGCATTCCCGCCGACCAGCAGGGCCAGGGCTGCAAGGACATCGCTCTGCAGCTGGCCGAAGCGAAGTTCGACCTTGCTCTGGGCGGCGGCGCGCGGAGTTTCTACGGCAAAGCAGGCGGCGGGCGCAGGAGCGATCCGGCGGCCGATCTGCCCGCCGCATGGGCCGCGAAGAGCGGCGGCGTGGTGGTGAAGGATGCAGCGGGCCTCGCCGCGGCGCCGGCCGGCAAGCCGGTGCTCGGGCTGTTCAATTCCGACCACATGACCTTCATGGCCGAGCGCAAGGCGGATTCGCCCGAGCCGACCCTGACCGACATGACTGCCGCTGCGATCACGCGGCTCAAGGCCGATCCCGACGGGTTCTACCTGATGGTCGAAGGCGGGCGGATTGATCACGCGCACCACGCCGGGCAGGCGGGCTTTGCGCTGGAGGAGGCGGTCGAGTTCGCGCGCGCGGTGCAATATGCGGTCGAGCACACCGATCCGGCCGAAACGCTGATCATGGTGACCGCCGACCACAGCCACGTCTTTACCATCGCGGGCTATCCGCAGCGCGGGAATGACATCCTCGGGCTCGTGGTCGCACCTCCGGGCCGCGGCGAGGATGGCGGGGACGGCAAGAGCCCGGTGCTGGCGGCGGACGGCAAGCCCTACACCACATTGGGCTATGCCAACGGCCCCGGCGCGGTGAAGGGCGAGCGCCCGGTGCCGGAGACGGGCATCGCTGCGCGGCAGCAAGCGCTGGTGCCGACCGGGGGCGAGACCCATGCGGGCGAGGATGTCGCCCTGTTCGCGACCGGCCCGGGCGCTGAGCGCGCGCGCGGGGTGATCGAGCAGAACCTGATCTACAGCATCATCCGCAAGGCGCTGGGCTGGGAGAAGTAGGGGGGCTTTTTGTTTGCGCCCTCAAGCGCCGGGCGCAGCGCGTCCGCGCTGCTTGGCTTTCGCGCCATAAGGCGCGGCGGCCGTTCGGCCTTGCGGTCGCTGCGCGACCGATCCAGCGCTCCCCCGCCCCATCTTCAAACATAAAACCCCCGACCCGGGGGCGATGGGTCGAGGGTTCCATGGAGCGTTCGTCACGCTTGTGCAAGGCAGGCCTTTGTGAAGGGTGGGCAACAGGGGGGAAACCTCCCTTCGACCGGCCTTGTTGAGAATAATTAGCGGCTCGCGCCTTTCACTCACATGAACGCGGCAAGTTCTTTGTCGCTTTCATACAACCGTTCGTCGGAGCGCCGTTCAGCCCGGACGACGAGCCGTGCGGCGCGGATCCTTGAATGTGAAGGTGCTGTCGGCCACCGCCACGCCGTAGCGCTGGTTCGACAGCTCGACCCGGGTGCGGTTGTTCTGAGCGTCAAGCGCGACCCAGTAGGCGAGCTGCAATCCCCCGGGCGCGGCGGCGTTGCGGGTGAAGATCAGCGTGATCATCCCGAATTCGGGCTTCTTGGGATCGCGCACCTGGACGCTGATCACGTCCTTGCTCGAGGTCGGCATCAGCTTGCCGAAGCGCTTCACGTCCTTGTCCGGATCGAACAACGCGCCCAGCGGCGAGTTGCCGATCGGCCAGCGTTCGACCTGCGCGACCTCGTAGTCGATCACATAGAGCGACTTGCCGTTGGAGATGACGAGGAAATCGGCATTCTTGCCATAGTCGAAGCGGATCTTGCCCGGGCGCTTGAGGGTCATGACCCCGCGCAGCGCCTGACCATTGCGGTCGGTCTGGACGAAGTCGGCCTTCATGGTCGAGATCGAGCGCAGCGCGGCGACCACGCGGTCGAGGTCGCTGGCGGCGGCCTGCGCCGCGGCGGGCGCGGTCAGCGCGGTGGGGGTGCCGGGGGCGAGGCCGATCGCAAGCGCTCCGGCCGAAAGACCGAGCGCTGCGATGCGAAGCGTTGTGGAAGCTGTTTTCATGCCGCTGCGCCTAGGTCGCATGGCTTGAACTGTCGATGAATTACCGCGCACGTCGCCATACAGGTTCGCGCGGGAAGCCTTACTTGATCTTGGCTTCCTTGAATTCGACATGCTTGCGCGCGACGGGGTCGTACTTGCGGAAGCTCATCTTCTCGGTGATGTTGCGCGGGTTCTTCTTGGTCACGTAGAAGAAACCGGTGCCCTCGCTCGAGACGAGGCGGATCTTGACGGTGGTGGGCTTCGCCATGGCGGTATCCTGTCAACTGGGTCGGCCCCTCGGGTGCGTCTCGCGGGGCTAAAAAGCAAATAGCGGCGCGCCCGGAAGGCCCGGCACACCGCCACATGGGCGCGCCATTCGCCGATTCACCGGCAAAAGTCAAGGCGAGGTTGGGGGGCGGCTTACCAATCCCCGGCGCTTGGCTTGCCGCGATTGGCCTTGACCGTGCCGCGCACTTTCTTGACCTTCAGCCGTTCGGTCTTGCCGACGCGGTTGAGCCGGGTCTTGGCGCGGCGCTTTGGCTCGGTCTCGGCTTCCTCCAGCAGCGCGGTCAGCTTGACGCGCGCGTCCTGCCGGTTGGCGTCCTGAGTGCGGTGGACCTTGGAGGTGACGATGAGATCGCCATTGCCCGCCAGCTTCGCACCCGCCAGCTTGCGCAGCCGCGCGAAGACCGGGGGCGATAGGCGCAGCGCGTAGATATTGACGCGCAACTCGACTTCCGTGGCGACCTTGTTGGCGTTCTGCCCGCCGGGGCCGGAGCCGGCGAGAAAGCTCTCGCTCGCCAGCCTTATCGCCCGCGCCGCGAGGGGTTCGGCCTCATCCATCCTTCGCCTCGAGCGCAAGGAAGTCCGCCGGCAGCGGCGCGCGCGCTTCGATCGGCGTCTTGCCGGGGCGGGTCACTGTCAGGCTCTCGGCATGGAGCATCGTGCGCTTGGCCCCGGGCGCATTGCCCGCGCCATAGACCGGATCGCCCAGCAAGGGCGCGCCGAGGCCCTTCAGCGCGTGGACACGCAGCTGGTGGGTGCGCCCGGTTTCGGGGCGGAAGCGGATCAGGCTGTGCGCGCCCAGTTCCTCGACCAGCTCCCAGTGCGAGACAGCAGGCTTGCCCTTCTTGGCCGCGATCATCCGCCAGCCCTTCTCGGCCGAGCTGATCTTGGCGAGCGAGAGTTCGATGGTGCCGCTCGTGCCCGGCGGACGCCCGGCAAGGATCGCAAGGTAGGTCTTGCCCACCAGCCGCTCCTCGAACGCCCGGTTGAACCGCGCGAGCGCCTTGGGGTTGCGGGCGAGTAGCAGGCAGCCGGAAGTGTCGGTGTCGAGCCGGTGCACTGCGACGGGCGGGCGCTGGAAGCCCAGCTTGAGCGCCTCGAGATGGTCCTCAAGGCAGATGCCGCCCTTGCGCGGCCGGTCGACCGACATGCCGGAGGGCTTGTCAATCACCAGCGCCTCGCCGTCTTCGTAGAGGATCGGCAAGGTCATGTGAGCACTGCTTTCATAAGGCCGCGTAACGCGTTGCCGATGAGGAAACCCTTGGCGAGGTCATCCAGGGTAAGTTCGCCTTCGCGCGCGCGGCCCTGTTCAATCAGGCTTGCGCGTAGCACGCCCGGCAGCAGGCCGAGCGCGGTCGGCGGGGTCACGAGCACGCCGTCCGCGCCTTCGACGAAGACGCTGGTCCAGCTGCCTTCGGTCACGAGGCCCCCACCCACTTCGGCGCCGCGCACCAGCAGCGCTTCCTCGGCGCCGAGGTCGCCGGCTGCCGCCAGTGCGTCCTCGTAGAAGCCCCGGTCCGAGGTCTTGTGCGCCAGCCGCCAGTCGCTCGGATCGAGAGGGTGCGGCAGGGCGGCGACCTTTACCGGTTCCGCCAGCGGCGCGGGGAGCGGCGCAGTCTCGAGCGCGCTTGCGCCCGAGCGGCTGACCAGCAGGCGCACCTTGGCAGGCGCATCCAGCTCGAAGCACAGCGCCTGAATCTGGTTGCGCAAGGCATGGCGGTCGAAGGTGAAGCCGAGCATCGCCGCGCTCGCCTTCATCCGCGCAAGGTGGTCTTCGAGCAGCGCGATCCCGGTGTCGGGTTCGAAGCGCATCGTCTCGATCAGATCGCATTGCGGGGCTGCAAGCCCCGGCGCCAAGCGGCGCAGGAAGCCCGCTTTGACCTCGCACTCGCGGCGTTCCGACATTGGATCGCTGTCGGCCACGATCGCCGAGCCGATCCCGAGCACCGCAGAGCCCTGCCCGTTCTCGATGGGGGTGAGCCGAAGCGTGCGGATCGCGACGTTGAAGGCGGCGTTGCCGTCAGCATCGATCCGCCCGATCGCCCCGCAATAGGCCCCGCGCGCATCGCGCTCCACTTGCGCGAGCAGCTCCATCGCCCTGATCTTGGGCGCGCCGGTGATCGAGCCGCAGGGGAACAGCGCGCGCACCAGGTCCATCGCGCCCTTGCCCGGGCTAAGCCGCGCGCGCACGGTCGAGACCATCTGGTGCACGGTCGGATAGGTCTCGACCGCGAAGGGCGCATCGACATGGACAGAGCCGGCCTCGGCCACGCGCGACAGGTCGTTCCGCATCAGGTCGACGATCATCAGGTTCTCGGCGCGGTCCTTCACGGACGAGGCCAGCTCCTCCACCGCCGCGCGGTCCGCTTCAGGGTCGGCCGCGCGGGGGCGGGTGCCCTTCATCGGCTTGACCTTGGCCTCGCTGCCCGAGAGCGCCACGAACAGCTCGGGCGAGAAGCTCAGCAGCCAGTGCGAACCATCGAAGATCAGCCCGCCATAGTCCGCCGCCGCCGCGCTGCGCAGGGCGGCATAGAGCCCCACCGGATCGCCCCGGTAGGAGCCTGCGAGCGGGTAGGTGAGGTTTGCCTGATAGATGTCGCCCGCGCGGATCGCCTCGATCAGCGTCGCGAACGCCGCGCCGTAGCCGCCGGGCGAGAGCTGCGGCTCCATCGGGCCGAGCGTGCCGGAGCCATCGGCGCGCGCTTCCAGCCAGGCGAGCACACCGGCTGCGGCGATCCGGGTGGGGGCGTCGAACAGCCCGAGCCACACCAGCGGGCCTGCCGCCCCGCTGCGCGCGGCCGCGTTGGCTATCAGCTTGGGTTCGAGCGCGAGCCCCGCCTCATAGGCGATGGTGCCTGCAAGCGCGCCGCCTTGCTCGACCCGCGCCGCCTCGGCCGCGGCCAGTACCGCTTCGACCTCGTCCGCCCGGTGCGCCACGAACAGCGCGCGCGGGCTCTCGTAGAGCAGCGCGTCGGCAGCGCCTTCCCCGGCGCGGGCGTCATCGAGCAGGACGAATGGCGTTGGCGATCCCATCACGCCGCCCGCCTTGGCCCAACCGCGCGGCGCTGTCGAGCGCTGCCCGCCCCGCGGCGCCGTGTTGGAGACACATGAGACACTGTCCAAGGCCGAAAAACCTCTCCCCGCTCTTGCCGATCCCGAAGGGGGCGCGGCAGGGCAATGGAGGGCAGATCGCACGGCATCCCAGCCTCCCTATCAGACCGCCGCCGTGTAGGAAACGCCTCCCCGCCCGCTCGACAGGCGATGCAATTTCGATATGGGAGAGCAACAAGACACGTGCGACGGGGACGCAGAATGAGCGAACAGACCAGTGACATCTTTCTCGGCCTCGGCGCGGACGGATCGCGTCAGGCGCTGCTGCTCGGGCGCGCGAACCGCCACGGGCTGATCGCGGGCGCGACCGGCACCGGCAAGACCGTGACCCTGCAAGGCATCGCCGAAAGCTTCTCGGCCGCCGGCGTGCCCGTCTTCCTCGCCGACGTGAAGGGCGATCTGTCGGGGATCGCGATGCCCGGCTCGTCGACCTTCAAGCACGCCGACAAGCTGGAGGCGCGCGCCAAGGAGCTCGGCATCACCGACTATTCCTATGCCGATAATCCGGTGATCTTCTGGGACCTGTATGGCGAACAGGGCCACCCGATCCGCACCACCGTGTCCGAGATGGGCCCGCTGCTGCTCTCCCGCCTGCTCGACTTGAACGAGACGCAGGAAGGCGTGCTCCAGATCATCTTCCGCTATGCCGACGAGAACGGGTTGCTGCTGCTCGATTTCGAGGATCTGTCCGCGCTGCTAGCCTGGGCGAACGAGAATGCCGCCGACCTTTCGGGCAAATATGGCAATGTCACCAAGCCCTCGGTCGGCTCGATCCAGCGGCAATTGCTGTCGTTCGAGGCGCAGGGTGCGAACCATTTCTTCGGCGAGCCTGCGCTCGAGATCAACGACTTCCTCAAGGTCGACGATCAGGGGCGCGGCTATGTCAACGTGCTCGCCGCCGACAAGCTGATGCGTAGCCCCAAGCTCTACGCCACCTTCCTCTTGTGGCTGCTGGCCGAACTGTTCGAATCGCTGCCCGAAGTGGGCGATCCCGAAAAGCCCAAGCTGGTGTTCTTCTTCGACGAGGCGCACCTCTTGTTCGACGATGCCCCCAAGGCGCTGCAGGACACCATCGAACAGGTGGTGCGCCTGATCCGTTCGAAGGGCGTGGGCGTGTTCTTCGTCACCCAGAACCCGATCGACATCCCCGAGGAGGTCGCAGGCCAGCTCGGCAACCGCGTCCAGCACGCCCTGCGCGCCTTCACCCCGCGCGACCAGCGCGCGATCAAGGCAGCGGCCGAGACCTTCCGGGTCAACCCCAAGCTCGATGTCGAGAGCGCGATCACCGAGCTGAAGGTCGGCGAGGCGCTGGTCTCGACCCTCGATGAAGATGGCGCCCCCACGGTGGTCGAGCGCGCGCTGATCAAGCCGCCGCGCTCGCGGCTGGGGCCGGTGAGCGAGAAGGAGCGCGCGATCATCCAGTCGATCAGCCCGCTTGAGGGCAAGTACGACAAGGCCGTGGACCGCGAAAGCGCCGCAGAAGTGCTCGCCGCCAAGGCCGCAGATGCGGCTGCGACCGCGGAGGAGGTGGCCGAAAAGGGCGTCGAGGAAGTCGCCAAGCGCGAACGCAAGACGCCCTCGGTGTGGGAGAAGGCCGGCAAGAGCGCGATGACCGCAGCCAGCGGATCGCTCGCCTCGATGGCGGTGGCGATGGTGCTCGGCAAGAAATCGGCCGCCAATCCCTTGCAGACCGGGGCGACGGCGTTTGTGCGCAACCTGCTCGGCGGGCTGATGCGCTAGCGCCTAGCGCTCCCGGTGCTGCGTGCCCTCGCCCGCGGTGATGAAGATTGCGGTTGCGCTCTCGGCCACGTTGGCGGTGTGCCAGACGCCTGCCGGGTTGATCGCATATTCTCCGGCGGCGAGCGGGGTTTGCGTCACCCGGCCATCCTCGAATTCCTGCACCAGCACCATGGCGCCGTGGGTGCAGATCACCACCTCGTCGCCTGCGGGGTGCATTTCCCACGCGGTCCAATCTTCGGTGAAGGTGTATTGCGAGACGAGGCGGCCTTCCGCCCCGTCGCTCGCATGGCGCGCGCCGTAGCCTTCGTACCACTCCATCCCGGCGAAGGGCGGCTCTTCGACCGCCCTTGCACCGAGACCGAGATGGATGAAGCGCTCTTTGAGCCGAGGCGCGGTCACGATCCGTCGCCGACCGGTGCCGCTTCGGGGGCGACCATGCAGTAGGCGTTCAATTTGTTGCCGTCGGGATCGCGGAAATAGGCGGCGTAAAAGCCTTCATTGCCGCGCGGCCCGGGCGCGCCTTCGCAGGTGCCGCCATGGGCGAGCGCGGTGTTGTGGACCGCGTCGACCTGATCGGTACTCTTCACCTCGAGCGCGACCATCACGCCGTTGCCCACGCTCGCGGGCTGCCCGTCGAACGGCAGGGTCGCCGCGATTCCCGGCGCGCCGCCCCATTCGCCCCAGGCGATGAAGGCCTCGGTGTCCATCATCCGCCCTACGCCGAACTGCGCGGCGAGCGCGTCATAGAAGGCTGCCGCGCGGGGCAGGTCGTTGGTGCCGAGGGTGACATAGCCGATCATTGAAGTTCCTCCCTTGCGATGCGAATCGATGATGGAACATTATAGGAACATTGACGGGGTCACAAGCAACCTTCTCCCCGTCCCGGGCATGACCCGGGACCCCGCTTTTCTTTCAGCGGCTTGCGATGGGAAAGGCAGCTGGGCCCCGGGTCGAGCCCGGGGCGGGGGAGCTAGAGCGGCGCGGTCTCACGCTCCACCCACGCCAGATCCTCGCCCTCCAGTCGTGGTGAGAGCAGCGCGCGGACCTGCGCATGGTAGCCATCGACCCACGCGATTTCCTCCGCCGTCAGCAGGGCCTTGTCGATTAGCTTGCGGTCCAGCGGCACGTAGGTCAGCGTCTCGAAGCCGAGATACTTGCCTTCCTGCCCTTCGATCTGCCGCTCCTCGACCAGCACCAGGTTCTCGATCCGGATCCCGAATGCGCCCTGCTTGTAATAGCCGGGCTCGTTCGAGAGGATCATGCCGGCGTGGAGTTCGGTGCCCGTCCCGGCCTGCCCGCCCGAAGGCTTGGCGATGCGCTGCGGGCCCTCGTGGACGGCAAGGAAGCTGCCGACGCCGTGGCCGGTGCCGTGAGCGTAATCGACGCCCGCCTCCCACAAGTATTGCCGCGCCAGCACGTCGAGCTGCCCGCCCGCGGTGCCTTGCGGGAACACCGCGCGGGCGAGCTGGATGTGGCCCTTGAGCACGCGCGTGTTGCGGTCGCGCATTTCTTGGCTGGGCTCTCCGGGGCCGACCCACACGGTGCGGGTGATGTCGGTCGTGCCGCCCGGATATTGCCCCCCGGAATCAACGAGGTAGATCGAGGAGGGCGGGATCGGGATATTGCTGTCCTCGTCCACCTTGTAGTGCGGCAGCGCGGCGTGGCCGGCAGCGGCGGAAATCGTGTCGAAGGAGAGGTCGCGCAGCCCTTCGTCTTCCTCGCGGAAGGCTTGCAGGCGCGCGGCGGCGCTGAGTTCGTCCACCCCGCCCCCCGGCGCCTCGATCTCGAGCCAGCGCAGGAATTTGGACACCGCCGCGCCGTCGCGCGCCTGCGCGTCGCGGTGGCCCTGCTGTTCGACCGGGTTCTTGACCGCTTTCGCAAGGATCGTGGGGTCCTGCTTGAAGGCGAAGCTCGCCCCGCCCGCGCGCAGGGCTTGCGCGATGCCGACCACCGCGAAATCGGGATCGAGCGCGACGCTCTTGCCCGCAAAGGCGGAAGCCAGCGCGCCCTCGAAGGCGGCCCGCTCGCGGATCGTCACCGCGTTGCCCAAGTGGCGGGTGAGCTCGGGCGTGACCTTTTCGGGCGCGATGAACAGCTCGGCGCTGCCGTCCTTGTGGGCGACCACATAGGACAGCGCGACGGGGGTGTGCGCCACGTCTGCCCCGCGGATGTTGAGCAGCCATGCGACCGAATCGAGCGCGGGAATGACCACCGCGTCGTGGCCTTCCTTGACCAGCCAGTCGGCGACGGCGGCGCGCTTGTCGGCCGAGGAACGGCCTGCGAGCGCGTCGTCATGCGGGATGGCGATCGCGGGCGAGGGGGCGGGGCGGTCGGCCCACACGGCGTCCACCGGATTGCTTGTCGCAGGGACCATGGTGATGCCCTTGTCCGCGACGCGCTTTTCCAGCGCCTCGACCCAGCCCCAGGTGTGGAGCCAGGGGTCATAGGCGATTCTAGCGCCGCTCTCCGCCACGTCCGACAGCCAGCCGCCGAGCGTGTCCTTGGGGACGGAGCGATATTCGAACAGGTTGCCGTCGACCTGCTCGCGCACCTGCACGGTGTAGCGCCCGTCGACGAAGATCGCGGCGTGGGTCAGCGTCACCGCGGCAAACCCCGCCGAGCCGCCGAAGCCCGTCAGCCACGCGAGGCGCTGGGCGTAGTCGCCGACATATTCGCTCATGTGTTCGTCGGAGATCGGGACGATGAAGCCGTCGAGGCCCCGGCGCTTCAGCTCCTCGCGCAGGGCGGCAAGGCGGGCTTCATGGGTTTGCATCAGCATGGCGCGGGTCTTTCGAGTTCTGACGTGGTGTTCGCCCAAGTATAGGCGCTTTGGCGCGATCCTGCCACCGGTAGGGGCTACCTTGCAGCTGAGCTCGCGCCCCAGAACAGGCTGGCAAGCGGGTTAGGCGTGCCAAACACGTCCTCGAAAGGCATCAGCCGCACGGTTTCGCGGGCTATTCTGCAGGCAGCGATGTCGGCGGCGTCACCGCCGGTGGTGCGCACCACGCGGCAGTGGCGGACGCTGCCATCGGGGTTGGCGGCGAGGTCTAGCACCAGCGGGCTTTTCGCGCGGTCCTTGCCGAGCACGCCGACCCGGGTGAGCGCGGCGACCAGCGCGTCCTCTGCACCGTCGGCCATGCGCGTTTCCAGGACACGGTCAGGATCGGGGCCGATGGCGAGCGGGCCTTCGGGGCGGTGGAGGATGGCGAGCGGCACCATCCAGTCGCGGTCCCCCTCCACGCCGTTCCAGTCGGGGGCGAGGGTTGCCTTGGCATAAGCGCAAGCGGCGGTGTCGGCTTGCGCATCGCGACTGGTCGTGAGCACTCGGCACTTGAGCCCGTTCGGGCTGCGATGGAGGATAAGCCCAGTCGTCGGCCCTTCGCGCGCGGTGTCGCCCCAGCCGGACTGCGGCGCGGTCTTCCACTGGGGGGTGCGGTAGAGGTCGGCGATCTCGAAATCGGAAGGCGGGAAGCGTACGAGATTATCTACCCGCGACATCGGGCGGGGGAGCGAGACCGGGCGTCTATCGCGCTCGCTGATGAACAGTGGCCGCGGCGGGGTGTCGGGCTGGACGGTGAAGCTGCGATTGGAGAAGCTGAGCGTGAAGGTCCCGGCCACCCGCGTCCCGTCATCGACGAGCTTGGGCAGAAAGCGCTGGCCCGCAATCTCGGCGCACAGCAGCGCCTCGTCCACGATCACGCGGCTCTTGGGCGAATAGCGGCATCCGGCAATCGCGCCCTCGGGCGTGATGTCGAGCTCGAAGGTCGCATAGCGATCGGCGGCAGGATCAGCGAGGTGCGCCTTGGCCAGCACCGATTCCGCGCCGAACCATGTGACCGGTTCGGCCAGCGGCTGGGCGGTGCGCAGCGGGGTCGCTTCCTCGCGCGGCCAAAAGCCATAGCCCTCGACCAGGATCGCGCGGTCTTCCAGCGCGCCGCCGGGCCGGGTGATGCGCGGGGCGAGCGGTTCCTCTGCCCCCGCCGCAGCGGGCAGGGCGGCCAGCGCCGTCAGCAACGCCAGCGCGCCGCGCATCCTAATGCCATTCCCGATCATTCGACCCTCTCCCGGACGACCGCGCCGCGCGCCGCAGGGCTTGCCAGCCCGATGCCTGCGACCTAGCACCATGCCCCAAGCCCCCCAAGCGAGTTTCACCGCCATGCCCCCCGTGCGCCCGATCAGCCTGCTGGCTCTTGCCTGCGCTCTTGCCGCCACCACCTTTGCATCGGCCGCGATGGCCGAGACCCGAGAGGATTCCGCTCCTGTGACCACGCCTGCCTCGACCGACGCCATCAAGCCCCCCGTCGCGGAAAAGCGCCCGCACACCTACACCGTCCACGGCATCACAGTCGAAGACCCCTATGACTGGCTCTACGACAAGTCCTATCCGACGGTCGACGACACCGACGTGCTCGATCACCTCAAGGCCGAGAACGCCTATTTCGAGGCGCAGATGGAGGGCCAGAAGGCGCTCACCGAGGCGCTGTTCGCCGAGATGCGCGCGCGCATCAAGGAGGACGATTCGACCGTGCCCCAGAAGGACGGCGATTACCTCTACTGGTCCGAATTCGAGGAAGGCGCGCAGTATCGCAAGCATTACCGCAAGCCCGTTGCGGGCGGTGAGGCCGAGCTGCTGATCGACGAGAACGCGCTTGCTGAGGGCCAGGAATATTTCCGCCTCGGCGCGGCCTCGATCAGCATGAACGGGCGGTTCCTCGCTTATTCGACCGACACCACCGGGGGCGAGCGCTACACCGCGCGGATCAAGGACCTCACCACCGGCGAGCACCTGCCCGATGTGCTGGAAAACCTCCGCGGCGATCTGGTGTGGGTGAAGGGTGACACCGCGCTGGTCTACGGCCCCTCGACCGAGGAATGGCGCACGCTGGAAGCCAAGCTCCACGTGATCGGCACCCCGGTGGAAAGCGACGTCACGCTCTACAAGGAGGAAGACCAGAGCTTCGGCGTCGGCACCGGCCTCAGCGCACAGGAAGACTGGCTGATCATCGCCACCGGCGACAACGAGACGAGCGAAGTGCGCCTCGTCCCCGCCAATGATCCGACCGCTACCCCGATCCTCGTGAAGGCCCGCAAGAAGGGCGTCGAATACGGCGTCGACGTGCGCGATGGCGAGCTGTGGGTGTGGACCAATGACGACCACATCAACTTCCGCTTGGCCAAGGCGAAGCTGGCAACGCCGGGTGATTGGCAGACGGTGATCCCCGGTTCGGACGAATTCTATCTCACCGGCTTCGACCTGTTCAAAGACTTCCTCGTCACCGAAGGCCGCCTCAACGGCCTCGACCAGATCCAGCTGCGGCAATATGCCGATCCGGCCAAGGTGACGCCGATCACCTTCCCCGAGCCCAGCTACACCGCAGGCCTCTCCAACAACCCCGAATATGACATGAGCGTGCTGCGATTGTCCTATCAGTCGATGGTGACGCCGGGGACGGTCTATGACTACGACGTCGGCACAGCCAAGCTCACCACGCTCAAGACGCAGGAAATTCCGAGCGGCTATGACCCCTCGCTCTATGTCTCGGAGCGCCTGACGATCACTGCGCGCGATGGCACGCAGGTGCCGGTGAGCGTGCTGATGCGCAAGGACCGCGCCGAGATCCTGAAGAACGCCGGGATCGAAGGGCCGGGGCCGCTGCACCTCTATGCTTACGGCGCCTATGGCTATGCCATCCCGCCGGGCTTCTCGACCTCGCGCCTGAGCCTTGTGGACCGCGGTTTCGCCTATGCCATCGCCCATATTCGCGGCGGGGACGATCTCGGGCGGCGCTGGTATCTGCAAGGCAAGCTGTTCGAGCGCACCAACACCTTCAACGACTTTGTCGATGCGGGCCGCGGGCTGATCGCCAAGGGCTACACCGCCGAAGGCAAGGTCACCGCGAGCGGCGGCTCGGCGGGCGGCGAGCTGATGGGGGCGGTGATCAACCAGGACCCCGCGCAATATGGCGCGGTGGTGGCGCATGTGCCCTTTGTCGACGTGGTCGGCACCATGCTCAACGAGAAGCTGCCGCTCACCCCGGGCGAGTGGCAGGAGTGGGGCAACCCGATCACCGACAAGGCGGCGTTTGCCTATATGCTGTCCTATTCGCCCTATGATCAGGTGGTGGCCAAGGCCTATCCGCCGCTGGTGGTGACCGCCGGGCTGAACGATCCGCGCGTGACCTATTGGGAGCCCGCCAAGTGGGTCGCCAAGCTGCGCGAGGTGAAGACCGACGACAACCTGCTGCTCTTGAAGACCAACATGGGCGCAGGCCACGGCGGGCAATCCGGGCGGTGGAACAGCCTCAAGGAGACGGCGGAGGAATTCGCCTTCATCCTGTGGCAGATGGGGATGGCGCCGAAGAGCGAGGGCGAGTGACCGGCGAGGGGGGACAAGGTGCCATCATTGTCGGGCTTTCCCTCGGCATGCTCGTGCTGGGGGCCATGCTGTTCGGCGAACTCGGCATTTTGTCCGCTGTGATGGTCTGGCCGGTGCCGCTTGTCGGTGCGGCCGCCTTCGGACTCGCCGTGCGTCAGGGCGCGAGCCGCTGGTGGCTGGCGGCGATCCCGCTGCTTTTGCTGACGCTGATGCCTTTCGTGCTGCTGTGGTCGGCCTGCAAATTCGGCGGAGATTGCCTGTGACCAACACCTTCACCCGCACCTATGTCGCGCTCCCCGAGCACATCGACGAGCTTGGCCACGTCAACAACACCGTGTGGGTCCAGTGGATTCAGGACATGGCGACCGCCCACTGGGACGAAGTCGCGCGGCCAGAGGACCGGGCGGCGTTCTTCTGGGTCGTGGTGCGGCACGAGATTGATTACCGCGGCAATATCGGCCTCGGCGAAAGCGTGACCGCGACGACGTGGATCGAAGGCCCCGCGCAAGGGGCCAAGTCGCTGCGGCGGGTGGAGTTCACCGACGCCGCCGGCAAACGCCTCGTCAGCGCCGCGACCAGCTGGGCGATGCTCGACAAGGCGACCGGACGGCTGGCGCGGGTGCGGCCCGAGGTGCTCGAGCCGTTCTTGTAGACGTTCTGCGCCACCGCCAGGTGGCCGAAAACAGATTAAGCCGCCTGCTCTTCCTCCACCCGGCGGCCCTCGGGCGCAGAGCGGAACACCGTCAGGCGTTCGTAGCACAGCCGGTTGCGGCCGCTCGCCTTGGCTTCGTACATCAGCGCGTCGGCGCGGGCGTAGAATTCGGCGAAGACCATCTTGGAGGCATCGGCATCGGCAAGCATCACCACGCCCATGCTCGCGGTCACCGGCATGTCGAGCCCGGGCACTTCCTTGGCGATGCGCATCGGGATCGCCTGCCGCAGCGCCTCGGCGCGTTCGAGCGGGCGGGGGCCGCGCAGCAGCACCACGAATTCCTCGCCGCCGAGGCGCACCGCCACCGCATCGCGGTCTCCGGAAGCGCGGATCGCGCTCGCGCAGGCGATCAGCGCCGCATCGCCGACCTGGTGGCCGTGGACGTCGTTGATCGTCTTGAACCGGTCGAGATCGACCAGCGCGAAGGTGTCGAAGCCTTGCTTCAGCAGCTCGTCGAAGCGCGCCTCGATCGCGCGGCGGTTCATCAACCCGGTGAGCGAATCGCGCGCCGAGATTTGTTCGAGCATCTTCGCCTCGGTCAGCGCCGCATCGCGCTCGCGGCGCAGCGCAAGGAAGCGGTCGGCGATGGCGAGGCTGATCACCACCACCTCGATCCCGACCGCGACATAAAGCATCTGGTCGTGGCTCGAGGGGCCGACATGCGAGCCCAGCCCGCGCAGCAGACGCTCGACGGAGGCGATGATGATCGGCGCCCAGGCGATGGCGAGGAACCGCGCCGAGCGGCTGCCGCGTGCCATCGCCTCGATCACCGCCGCGCTGATCACGATGATCGCGGGCATGAAGGTGATGAAATAGCCGACATCGTCGAAGCGCTGGGCGGCATCGAGCTGCAGCGCGAAGAAGCCGGGCACGATCATCGTGAACCAGCCGGTCGTGATCGTGATCTGCCGCATCGTCCAGGATTGCGCGGCGCGCTCGAGGAAATTCGCCAGGAACAGCGCCGAAATCCCGACGCCGATCGCCCATGCCAGCGGGCCGACCACCGCCATCACCGCCACCGGCAGGGTGACGAATGCGGCGGCGAGCCCGCCCGCGGTCAGCACATAGGTCATCATCGCGGTGACCATCGCCGCGTGGAGCACCACGAAGCGTTCGCGCAGCACCACGTAAAAGCTGATGTCGAACAATAGCGGCAGCACCAGCATGCCCGCAACGAAGGCGAGCAGCATCATGTCGATCGGCGACCAGTCGGCCAGGCCCGGATCGCGGGTGACGCGCGCCTCGGTGAGCAGCGGCACCGAATGCGGCGCCTCGATCCGGGCGATGAGCGTGGTGGTCTCGGGCGTGATCTTGGGCAGCGGCAGCTGGAACACGGGGCCGGCGGCAAAGGGCTGGCCGTCGGCTTCGGTGAGCTTCAGGCTGCGCACCGCTCCGTCTGTGTCGATCGCATGGAAGGTAATCGACTTGAAGCGCGCGGTGCGGGAGAAGAAGTGGCGGGGGAGTTCGCCGTTCTGCCAGCTCGCCGCCTCGAAGCGCAGCCACACCGCGGGCACGTCCGAGCGCCAGCCGCTGTCGTCGCAGGTCCACCCGCCGCGCGGACGCATCGCGTCGAGCCCGGTCTTGAGACCGGTCGCCGTGTGACAGGCCGGGGCATGGGTCGCGACGCTATGGTTGTCAGCCAGTGCCGGCCTTGCAGCGAGCAACACCAGCATCACCGCGACCATGCCGAGCCGGGTAAGGAGGCGCAAGAAATCCATGCCCGCAGCCTTACTATGCAAGCTCTTACGATGCTGTTAAGCGATTTTGCTCCATTTTGGAGACATTTCCATTCCTTTTGAGGGGTTTGCCGAGGATGTGAAGGCGCGCCGGACCCTGCGGCTTGCGGGGGAGTAACGCACCTGTCACGAAAGGCCCCTAGCCCACCTTTCGCCAAACCTCGCGCTTCTGGCGCCGATCGGGATCCATCATGCCGCAATCCATCACCGCCCTCTGCAAGACCGGCGCCGCTCTGGCGCTTGCCGCCGTCACGCTTTCCGCCTGCGATGCGGGCGGCGGCGCGGGCGCGCAGTCGGTTCATGCGGTGGGCTCCTCGACGGTCTATCCCTTCGCCAAGCTGGTCGCCGAGAACTTCTCGCGCACATACCCCGACATGCGCTCGCCGCTGATCGAATCCACCGGGACGGGCAACGGCATCCAGCTGTTCTGTTCCGGCCTCGGCCCCAACACCCCCGACATGGTCAACGCCTCGCGCCGGATGAAGCCGAGCGAATTCGACACCTGCGCCAGCAACAAGGTCGACGAGGTGATCGAATTGCAGGTCGGGCTCGACGGGATCGCCTTCGCCTCGGCCAAGGGCGGGATCACGCTGAACCTCTCGCCGCGCACGATCTACATGGCGCTCGCCGCCAAGCCTTTCGGCAAGCCGCAGACCGCCAAGACCTGGAAGGACGTCGACCCGGCGCTGCCGGCCGAGCCGATCCTCGTCTACGGCCCGCCCAACACCTCGGGGACGCGCGATGCGCTGAAAGAGCTGGTTCTGGTGGTCGGCTGCGACACTGATCCCGCGATGAAGGCGCTGAAGGAAAAGGACGAGGCGCTCCACGCCAAGACCTGCACCGAAATCCGCGATGACGGCGCCTATTCCGACCAGGGCGAGCAGGACAACCTGATCGTCAACAAGATCGTCGCCAACCCCAAGATCGTCGGCATCTTCGGCTATTCCTATCTCGAGGAAAACCTCGACAAGGTGCAGGATCTGCCGATGAACGGCGTGCAGGCGACCTACGAGAATATTGCGAATTTCTCATACCCCGGCGCGCGCCCGCTCTACGTTTACGTCAAGAAGTCGCACATGCGCGCTATCCCCGGGCTTGAGGACTTCATGAAGGAGTGGGTCAAGAGTTGGGGCAAGGACGGTCCGCTCGCGCGCATCGGCATGGTCGCCATGCCCGCCGAGACGATGGCCGCCAATACCGCCAAGGTGCAGAACCTGACGATCCTCACCAAGGCCGAGCTCGAAGCAAAATAGACCCGCTTCTCCATGGACTCATGACCACTAGGGGAGGGAATGATGTCTGAAGCAAACGGGAATTCGCTGATGGGGCGCGGCGCCGCTGCCGTGCTGGGGCTGGCTGCCATGCTGGGCCTGTCGGGCTGCGGTGACAGCCCCGAGGATGCCGCCGCCAAGGCGATCAGCGTGGTCGGCTCCTCGACCGTCTATCCCTTCGCCAAGCAGGTCGCCGAGGATTTCGTCGCCGCCAACGAAGGCATGGCCTCGCCGCAGGTCGCCTCATCGGGCACCGCCGACGGGATCGCGGCCTTCTGCGCCGGGGTCGGGGCGACCACCCCCGACATCGTCAACGCCTCGCGCCGCATGACCCGCGAGGAATTCGCCGGGTGCGCCGCCAACGGCGTGAGCGAGATCATCGAGATCGAGGTCGGGCTGGACGGGATCGTCTTCGCTTCGGCCACCGATCGCGGGATCGACATCAAGCTGACCCGCGACAATGTCTACCGCGCGATCTCGAACAAGCCCTACGGCCGCGAGCAGACCGCCAAGACCTGGGCCGATGTCGACGCTGCCCTGCCCGCCACTCCGATCGTGGTCTATGGCCCCCCCGAAAGCTCGGGCACGCGCGAGGCGCTGCTCAACCTCGTTGTCGAGCCCGGTTGCCGCCAGAACGGCGCGATGGCCGCCTTCGAGAAGAGCGATAAGGAGCGCTTCCAGCGCGCTTGCCACGCGCTGCGCACCGACAGCGCCTTCAGCAGCCAGGGTGAGCAGGACGACCTGATCGTCCGCCGCGTCGCCTCCAACCCCGAGGCGATCGCGATCGTCGGCTATTCCTACCTCGCCAAGAACGCCAAGGCGGTGAAGCCGCTGGCGCTCGATGGCGTGTTGCCGAGCCCCGCGACCATCGCCGACGGCAGCTACGAGGCGAGCCGCCCGCTGTATATCTACGTCAAGAAGGCCAACCTGCCGGTCACCCCGGGCCTCGACAAGTTCCTTGCGGGGTGGGCGCAGAGCTGGGGCGCGGACGGCGCGCTCGCTAAGATCGGGCTGGTGCCGCTCCCCGCCGACCGTCAGGCGAAGGCTGCTGCTGCGATCCAGAACCAGACCGTGCTGACGGCCGCCGCGCTCGACACCGCTCCGTGAGGGGCTGAAGTGTTTGCGGCATGGCGGGCGGGGGTCTAGGCTGCCCGCCATGAGCGCGCGCAAATTCGCCGAATGGCATGCAGCCGGCCTAATCGACGCTGCGACGCGCGACCGGCTCGCCGCCTATGAAGCCGCCCACGCCCGCCCGCTGGTGCTGTGGGCGGTGTGGGGCATCGGCGCGCTCGCCATCGGGCTCGGCGTGGTGTCGGTGGTGGCGGCGAACTGGGAGGATATTCCGGGGCTTGTCCGCCTTGCCGTGCATCTGGCGCTGATCGGGGGCCTGCTGGGGCTGCTGTTCGCGCGCGAGGCGCAGTTGGCGGCCCGCTCGCCCTGGGCGGTCGAGGCGCTGGTGTTCATCACCGCTGCGCTCGGTCTCACCTTTTTCGGGCATCTGGGGCAGGTCTATCAGACCTCCTCGCCGCTGTGGCAGCCGCTCGCTTTGTGGCTCGCGCTGTTTGCGCCGCTGCTGCTGCTGACGGGACGCAGCTGGCCGACCGCGCTGGCGGTGATGGGCGGGGCGGCGTGGACGGCGTGGGAATATGTGTGGGCGAGCAGCCGATACGGAGTCGAGCCCGATCTCGGCTGGAGCATCTGGTTCGCCTTGGTGGTCGCGTTGCCGGTGCTGTTTGCCCCGCTTGCTGCGTGGCTCGGCGGGCGCAGCCAGCGTGAGGACTTCTGGGAACGGCTCGAGCAATTGGCGCTGGCCTATGCGGTGGCGGGCGGCTCGCTCGCCTGCGCCTTTGCAAGCTTCGGCGGGCTCAGCGGCCCTGACCATGCCCTTGCCAGCGTGCTGACCTGCGGCGCGGTGCTGGTCGCGGGTGGCATCGGAGTGCTGCTGGCGCGGCCGGGCGTCTCGGGGCAGATGGCGGGCGCCATTATTGCAGGCGCGGGTCTGGTCATGCCGCTGGCCTATGGGGCGGACGACACGACCATCCCCGCCGCGATCCTGTTCTTCGCGCTGTGGGCCGGGATCGGCGCAGCGGCGCTCACCGCGCAATGGCGCCGTGGGTTCCAACAGGCCGTCGGCGTGATCGCCCTGCGGCTCATCATCCTCAGCTTCGAGCTGGCGGGCGATCTCTTGATGAACGGCCTCGGGCTGATCCTTGCCGGGGTAATGATCCTCGGCGTGGCATGGGGTGCGGTGCGGGTGTCGAAGCGCTTTGCCCCGCGCGCGGAGAGTGCGGCATGATCCGCTACGCCCGCCTCGCCGCCGCCGTCCTGCCGCTTCTTGGCCTCGGGGCGCTGTGGGCGCAGAGCGACCGCACCTACCACGCCGGCACCGAATGGGAGGTGCCGATCGAGGGCTACGACCCGCGCGATTATCTGCGCGGGCACTATGTCGAGTTCCGCTATGACTGGCCGCAGCTTGATTTCTGGGCCACTGGACCCGGCCCTGAGGCGCTGTGCATCGAGGGCACCGCGCCCCGGATCGCGCGCGTTACCCTGAGCAAGGCGGATGCCGCTTGCGCGCATCTCCTGAAGGCCGATCAAAGCCATGTCTATGGCGACTCGCTCGGAAGCGGCCGCCTCTACATCGGGCAGAAGCGCGCCGAGGCCTTGCAGGAGCAATTGCGCAACCGCGACCAGCGCGGGATGGTGACGATCCGCCAGCGCGAGGATGGGAGTTTCACGCCCATCAGCATCCGCTTCCGCCCGCTTACCCCCGCTGAGATCGCCGAGCGTGACGCGCCGGCGGGAGCCGCCCCGCTTTCGCCCTTCGATCCGCTCGCGCCTCCTGCGGTGATGGACAAACAGCTCTAGCGGAAATCCTCGCCCGTCGCCGCGATCCGCGACTTGAGGCCCGCCTGACAGATGTTCTGGATCTCGATCCCCGGGTGGGCATTGACCTCGATTACCAGTGGGCCGTCGTTCACGTCGAGCACGATGTCCGCGCCGCAATAGCCGAGGCCCACCGCCGGACCACATCGCGAGGCGAGTTCCAGCACCCGCTTCCAGCCCGGAATCTCGAACCCGATCAGATTGACGCCGGTGTCGGGGTGGTGGGTGATCGGCGTGCCCTTGACCACCGCGCGGGTGATGCAGCCGGTCTCCATGTCGATCCCCGCCCCGATCGCACGCTGGTGGAGGTTGGCCTTGCCGTCGCTCTCGATGGTGGGCAGGCGCACCATCGCCATCAGCGGCGTGTAGTGGAGGCTGATGACGCGCAGGTCGGGTAGGCCCTCGGGCACGATCCGCGACAGCGCCGGGTCGGCGATGATCAGCGGCTCGATCAGCGCGGCGTCCTCGGCCGCCGAATCGCCCGAAAAGCCGCCGTCGACCACCTTCTGGATGTGGTGCATCACCATGTCCTCGGGCAGGGCCGCGCCCGAGCCCTTGTACCAGGTGTTCCCCTCGCGCCGCACCGCGAGCAGGATGCCGTCCCCCTGCGAGCCGCGCGCGGGCTTGATCGCCCAAGCGTCGGGCATGTCGCGGCTGGGCTTGAAATCGGCGACCTGCTGGTGATCCTCAAGCACCGCCACCGTGCCGGTGCAGGAAATCCCCGCCGCCTCCAGCGCGCGCTTGGCTGCGACCTTGTCGCGCGCGCGTTCAATCGCGTGGCGCGGGTTGTATTTCTGGATCAGCGCATTGCGCATGTTGATGCCGAGGATTTCGCCCTCGATCAGCCCGCCCTCACCAAGGCCGAGCCAGCGGTTCAATAGTCCGAACATGCTAGACGTCCTCGACCCTGCGGATCACCCAGGCATTGTGGATCGGGGGGCGCTGCTCGGGCCATTCTTCCGCCCACTCGGCCACGGCGCGCCCGCCGGACGCAACAAGGCGGGGCCTCGGACGGGGCCCGATGTCCGGGACAGTCTGCGGCACCCGGCGCCGCGCGTCGGGCCTCAGTTCTGAGGGCGATCCGATCACCCACATGCCTTCGAGCGGCGGCGCCCGTCCGCCCAGCGCGGCGAGCACCATGCCGTGGCTGCGGTGGAGGGCTGTGAGTTGCGGCTTGCGATAGGCCACCCGCTCGGGCTGGCGTTCGGGCTCGGCTACCGTCTCGGGCTCGGGTTCAGGTTCAGGTTCGGGCACGCGGCGCGTGTCGGGCAGGCCCTGGCGGCGATCTTCCTCGATCCCTTCGGGCAGGGCCGCAGCCTCGGCCGCCGCGGCCTTCGCCCGCCGCCGCCGCTCGAGCCAGATCGGGGCGAAGCGCCCGATTTCCGACAGGCGCAGGCCGCGATACCGCCCGAGGATCGCAATCGCGATCGCGGTGGTCGCGGGCATCAGCAGCGGCGACCATTCGATCAGCGACAGCGCGAAGTCCGACACCATCACGAACTCGATCATCAGCGCCAGCACAAAGGTGTTGAGCGCCATCTTGGCGGCAGGCTTGGCGCCATCCTTGCCCCACTGCTTCCACCACCGCTCGACGCACAGCGCGCAGACGATGACGGGGAAAGCATCGACCTGAAGCTGGGTGTCGAGCACCATCTGCAAGCCCACCAGCACCAGCACGATCAGCGAGATCAGCACGCCAAGGAAGCCCACGCGGGTCATGCGCAGCTTGAGCAGCGTGGGGGTGACGATCATCCCCACCAGCACCGAGGAACACAGCACCACCGGCCCCATCACCGGGCCGATCTGCAAGAAGGCGAGCGCGATCAGCATCGGGGTGAACAGGCCGAAGGCCTTCAGCCCGATGAAACTCCGCGCCAACACCACCAGGAACGAGCCCAGCGGCAGCACCATCAGCATGTTCGATGGCTTCAGCCCCCAGATCGCCTGCGAGGAAGCAACGCCGTCGAAGGAGGAGGGCAGCGCGAGGAAGGTCTCGGTATTGGCGACCCCGAGGCCGACCAGCACGGCAAGCACCGCAGCGACCGCCAGCCCGATATAGAACGGGCGGCGGACTTGCGGTGTGGTGTTCGCCCAGATTTGGCCGACGCGGGCGATCATCTCAGAAGACGTATCCGATCGACAGCGTCAGACGATAACCCTCGCGCTCGCGCGCGCTCTCGATGCTCGAGAAGAACACGTATTTCGCCTCGGCCTCGACCCGCCATTTGCCGGGCCACCATTGCAGCTCGACCTCGGGGACGATCTGCCGGTCGCGGCGCAGCGCGCCATCATCGGCGATACGGGCATCGAAGCGGGTCTTGATCAGCTCGACCGCGGGGCGCACCCGCAAGTCTGGGCCGATCGGGCGGGTATAGGCAAGGCTGGCGGATTCGCGCTCGTAGCCGCGCTGCGGATCATCCGAACGGATGCTCTCGGCGCGCAGGTCGAAGGCGAGGTAGTGGTAGGCACCGAAGCGGCGGCGATATTGCGCATCGATGCGCTCCCCGTCGCCGGTGGTCGCGGGCCCTGCGCCATTGTCATATTGCCGTTCGCGCCATGTGCCCTGCACCCGGAAGCGGTTTTCCTGCGTCGGTTCGAAAGTGGCGCGCGCGGAATACTCCCAGCCGTCAGCATCGGCGGATTCGACCGTGACGAGGTCGTCATAGCGCCGCACCTGCGCCTGCAATTCGAAGCTGTCGGTGATGTCATGCTCGATACTGGCGGTGAGCCGGTCGCGCGAGATATCAGCGCGGTCTTGGCCGAGGCGGAACACCTCGATCCGGTCGGCCTCGAGCCGCACGCGGGTGCGCTTGCTCTCGATGCCGAGCCCGACCTGCGCGCGCACCGACAGTGCCTCGCCGTCGATCACCAGATCCTCATCGCGGGTGGTGGACTGGGCGCTGACCGCCTGAATATCGATGCGGGCATCGGGTTCGAGCGTCCAGCCCGGTTCGTCCGCCGCCGCCAGCGGTGCGCCTGCGGCCAAGCCCAGTGCCAGCGCGGCGATGTGCCACCCCCGGCGGACAGGCCGGAGCGCGCGTGCAAATCTCGTAGCAGACATGGTGAAGCCCCCGTTAACCTCGTCGGCATACGGGGGGGCGCGTTTAGAAATTCCTAACCGCAAATATAAACATTTGACACATCGCGACGCTCCGCCGCCATGTCCCTGAAAAGCGAAGCGGCGGGGAACCCGAGGGTCCCCCGCCGCCTGAGAGTCCGTCCGGGCTTGCCGGAACGGCGCGCGATTAGAACTTCGCGGTCACTTCCACCCCGTAGAAGCGCGGTTCGGCGGGGATGAAGGTGGGGATGGTGAAGGCCCCGCCGGTGTTGCCCGCGTCGAGCAGGTAGTTTTCATCGGTCGCGTTGCGGATGAAGCCGGCGAGCTCGTACTTGCCGTCCACGAAGCTGACGCCTGCGCGCGCGTTCACCAGCGTCACCGCGTCCTGCGAGATCAGCGGGTTGTTGGGCACTTCGAAGAAGATCTGGCTGCGATAGGTGATGCTCGGCGTGGCGAAGAAGCGGATGCCGTTCCCGAACTCCTTGTCGATGGTGAAGCCGCCCGCGGCCTGCCATTCCGGCTGCAAGCGGAAGCGCGCGCCCGAGAAGGCCGGCGAGAAGGCGCCGTCCTCGTCGATCCCGCCATCGATGTAGCCGAAGTTGCCGAACACCTGCAGCCAGTCGGTCACCTCGACCGCCACTTCAGCCTCAACCCCGAGGTTGGAGGCGCGGCCAGCGCTCGCGGTTACGAAGGCGCCGGTCGGGTTGCCGTTGGCATCGAGCTGGGCGACCGAGACCTGGAAGTCGTTATAGACCTGGTAGTAAACGCCGACCGAGCCCGAGATCCGGCCGGTGGCAAGCTTCACGCCGCCTTCGTAGTTCCACACCGTCTCTTCGGCGATGTTGGTGATGTTGGGCAGCACCGCGGTGCCGCTGCGCCGTGCAGCGACGTTGATCACCGGCGAGCGGCGGCCCTTGGAGACCGTCGCGAAGACGTTCACGTCGTCGCTGACACGGTACAGCGCGTTGAAGCGCGGCAGCCAGGCGTTGAAGCGGCCATCTTCGACGAAAGTCTGGCCGCGGGTGTCGATCTGCCCCGGGATCAGCGCCGCGCCGCTCAGCTGGCCGTTCGGCACATTGGCGAAGAAGCCCGAGCGGCGGTATTCGTTGAGCCAGCGGACGCCCGCGGTCAGCTCGAGGCTGTCCCACAGCGTGTAGGTCGCATCGGCGAACAGCGAATAGGCCTCGTTGCGGCCCTGGTTCTCGAACACCGAGTTGTACTGGATCGGCGCGAGGCCGAGCGTCGGCACGCTGCCGTCCGCCGCAACGCAAGGAGCCGCACCGAACGGCCGGCTGGCAACCGGCGCGCCGAACAGGGTCGAAAGGCACTGGAGGAACACGCCCTCTTCGGTCGCGAAGGGCACGTTCTGGCTGCCGTCCTCGATGAAGGCGTTCCAGCCGAAGCTGGCGCGCAGGGTCTTGCCCGAATAGGTGAAGCGCCCTTCGTGGCTCGCCTGCCAGCCCTTGGCGAGTTCGGCGAATTCGAGGAACGGCGCGGCGGTGCCGTCAGCGTCGAACACTTCGGCGCTGTCGAACTCGCGATAGCCGTTGACGGTGGTGAAGCTCCAGTCGTCCTCGAACTGGTGGTCGATGGTGAGGTTGAGATCATAGACCTCGCGGTTGAGGCCGAGCTGGTCGTCGCCCAGCGCTGCCGCGCCCGCGGGATAGCCGCCGAGGTTGGCGTCGCGGAAGGCGTTGGCCGCCCCGCCCGGCGCACCGGCGAAGGCCGGGAAGCGGCCCGAGACGAACGGCGTGCCGCCGTTGCGCTGCTGGTCATAGGTGCCGATCAGGTCGACAGTGGTGCGGTCGGTCGGCGTCCAGCGCAGCGAGGCGCGCAGGCCGAGCTGGTCCTGCGCATAGAGTTCCTCTTCCTGGTTGGGGTTGAGGTTCTGGACGTAACCGTCGCGCGTGCGCCACTCGCCGGCGAGGCGGAAGGCGATGGAATCGCTGCCGATATTGACATAGCCGCCCAGCAGGGTCTGGTTGAAGTTGCCGTAGCCGCCGCGCACTTCGGCCGAGAAGCCCTGACGCGGCTTGGCCGAGACGAGGCTGATCGCGCCCACCGCGCTCGCGGTGCCGAACAGCGTGGCCTGCGGGCCCTTGATGACTTCGACGCGCTCGAGGTCGTAGATCGCCTGATACGAGCCGCGCGAGCGCGAGATGTCGACGCCGTTGTAATAGAGCGTGACGCGCGGACCCTGCTGCGCCGAGCCGCTATCCGAGGTGATCCCGCGAATCACGACGCCGGGGTTGTTGGCGCTCTGCTCCTGGATGAGCAGGCCGGGGATGTAATAGGACAGCTCGTCGAGATCGCCGACACCCAGCTCGCGGATGCGCTCGCCGGTGGTGGCGCTGATGGTGATCGGCACGTCCAATGCGCGCTGTTCGATCTTCTGGGTGGTGACGATGATCTCGTTGCCCGAGGCGGTGTCGTCCTCGGCGGCGGCGGCGTCATCCTGCGCAAAGGCAGCCTGCGGCGCGGCGGCGAGGGTGGCAGCGAGCGCGATCAGCGATGCGCAGCGAAGCGGGGTGCGGGTGCGAAGCATGGGGGAAAGCCCTTATCCGTGGAGAGAGGCCTTGCCCGTGACAGTGCTTGGTGACGATGCTGCGACGCAGCAATGAAGGCTGCGTGACTTGGGGTTTACAGTTTCGGGACGTTGCCGAAATGCATCTTTGTTGGCGGCCACCTTCGGTGGCGCAGTCCCCCCACCCCACCTCCCCGCCCGGCCACCAATAGTACCACTATGTTATGGTGGCCGGGCGGGGAGGTGGGGCGGGGGGTCTGCATCGCGCGTCAGCGCGATCAGCAAATCAAATCGGATTGCCGTCCTTGTCGCGGAAGATCTCTCGGCGGCCGACATGGTTTGCCGGGCCGACGAAGCCGTCTTCCTCCATCCGCTCGATCCACTTGGCTGCGGTGTTGTAGCCCACGCCCATCTGGCGCTGGAGCCAGCTGCCGCTCGCCTTCTGGTTCTCGAACACGATCTGGCAGGCCTGGCGATACTTGCGCTCTTCCGGGTTGTCCGAGGCGGTGAGGTCGTCCTCGAAGCCGAAGCCGCCGAACCCTTCCTCGGGCTCCTCGGTGACCGCGTCGACATAGGCGGGCGAGCCTTGCGCGCGCCAGTGCACGGCGACTGCCTCGACCTCCTCGTCGGAGACGAAGGGCCCGTGGACGCGCACCATCGCGCCGGTGTTGGGCTTGTAGAGCATGTCGCCCTTGCCCAGCAGCTGCTCGGCGCCCTGCTCGCCAAGGATCGTGCGGCTGTCGATCCGGCTGGTCACCTTGAAGCTGATGCGGGTCGGCAGGTTGGCCTTGATGACGCCGGTGATGACGTCGACCGAGGGGCGCTGCGTCGCCATGATCAGGTGGATCCCCGCCGCGCGGCTCTTCTGGCTGAGGCGCTGGATCAGCACTTCGATCTCCTTGCCGACGGTGACCATCAGGTCGGCAAGCTCGTCGACGATCAGCACGATCTGGGGCAGCGGCTGGTAATCGAGCTGTTCTTCCTCGAACAATTGCTCGCCGGTCTCGGGGTCGAACCCGGTCTGCACCCGGCGGCCCAGCGGCTTGCCCTTGGCGATCGCGGCCGAGACCTTCTCGTTGAAGGAGTTGATGTTGCGCGAGGAAATCGCGCTCATCATCCGGTAGCGCCGCTCCATCTCCTCGACCGCCCATTTCAGCGCGCGCACCGACTTGGCAGGCTCGGTCACCACGGGGGAGAGGAGGTGCGGGATGTCGTCATAGACGCTGAGTTCCAGCACCTTGGGATCGATCAGGATCAGCCGCAGCTCGGCGGGCGTGAAGCGGTAGAGCAGCGAGAGCAGGATCACGTTCAATCCCACCGACTTGCCCGACCCGGTCGTCCCCGCGACCAGCAGGTGCGGCATCGCGGCAAGATCGGCGATGATCGGCTCGCCCGCGATGTCCTTGCCGAGGATCACCGGCAGGTTGCCCTTGGCATCGACGAAGGCGGCCGCCGCGGCGAGCTCCTTGAGCATCACCACCTGACGGTCCTGATTGGGCAGCTCGATGCCCATGACGGTGCGCCCCGGGATCGGCGAGACGCGCGCGGAGATCGCGCTCATGTTGCGGGCGATGTCTTCGGCGAGGCCGACCACGCGGCTGGCCTTGATGCCGGGAGCCGGTTCGAGCTCGTACATCGTCACCACCGGGCCGGTGCGCACCGCGGTGATCTCGCCCTTCACATTGAAATCGTCGAGCACGTTCTCGAGCAGCCGCGCGTTGCGTTCTAGCGCCAGCTTGTCGAGCTTGGGGCCCTTGTCGACCGGGGGCTCGGCGAGCAGGTCGAGGCTCGGCAAGGTGAAGGGCGCGAACATGTCGGCTTGCGCGGTCTTGCCGGTCGCAGCGCGCTTGGGCGGGGCGGAGGGGTCCGAAATCTCGGGGGCGCGGCGCGGGCGCTCCTCGGCGACGGGTGCCGGTGCGGCATCGCCCTTGGCGGGGCGGCGCGGGCGGGCGGGGGCCTCTTCCTCGTCCGCGTCGTCGATGTCGCCGGCGAAGGTGAGCGCGTTCTGCTTGCGGCCCGAAAACGGCAGGCGGCGCATCAGGCCGGCGAGCGAGCCCCCGCCGAGAAAATCGGGCAGGCTCATCAGCACCCGCCAGTCGATCGCAAAGATCCGCGTCAGCAGCGCCACCCCGGCGCCGAGGCAGGCGAGCCCGAGGCCGAGGATCACCCAGCCCTCCGCAGCCTCGCCAAAGCGCGCGGCGACAGCCTGAATCGCGCCCGCGCCAAGCAGCCCCGCAAGCCCGCCCGATTGCGCCGGCAGCGTGCCGCCCGGCCCTTCGAACGCCAGTGCGAGAACGGTCGCGACGAGGCTCATCGCGATCAGCAGCAGCGCGGTCGGCATCCACCAGGCGGTGGTCTCGGGCGCATCGCCATTCTCGACATCGCGCCACAGCTTGCGCGCGCTGACATAGAGCAAGGGCAGCAGCAGCACGCCGGGCAGGCCGAACACCAGCAGCACGCGGTCCGCCGCCCAGGCCCCGGCGCGGCCCATCCAGTTGGCGACCTCGCCCGGATCGGCAGCGGTCGAGGGGCTGGGATCGGTCTGGGTGTAGCTGGCGAGCGCGAGCGCGAGGAACACGGCCATGCCCAGCAGCAGCCCCGCGCCGGTCATCTGCGCGATGCGGCGCAAGCTGCGGCGCAGCCCTGCGCGCCACTCGGCGTCGGTCTGGCGGACGGGTTTAGCGGGCGTGACCGCGCGGCTGGCCATGGGGGCTGTCTCCTGAGCGGAACACATCATGAATCCTCGGGCGCGCGGGGTCAATGGAATTCGCCCTCGGCCCAGCGCGATGGTGCCTCAATGGAGCCGATCCGGAGGGATCTTGAGGATGCCGTTCTCCTCCATCCGCCGCACCCAGCGTTCCGCCTGATAGAACCCGACCTCGAAGCGGCGCTGGAGTACCGAGATCGACGGCCTGCCGCCGCGGATCACGAAGTCGCAGGCCTGGCCAGTAGAGCTGGTCGTCGTCGGAATCGCCGATCATGACAGCCCGTCGATCGCCGCCCAGCGCGACCAGCGGAGCGCGCGCGCCTGCTTCGCAGTCATCCCGCCAAGCGCGATCACCGGCAGTCGCGATTGCCGGGCGAGCAGCCGGAACCGCACCGCGCCCAGCGTCTTGCCGCCCGGGTGCGTGGCCGTCGGGAACACCGGCGAGAGCAGCGCGGCATCCGCTCCGAGCCTTGCGGCGAGCCCGAGTTCGCCGAGGTCATGCGCTGTCGCGAGGTGGAGAAGCCCCGCCCGCCGCGGCCATAGCGCGCGCGGCGCACCATAGATTCCGTCTGCGCCCCATTCGCGGCCGGTCAGGGCCGAATCGGCGAGCACCACCACGTGGCCCCGCGCCCGCGCCGCTCGCCGAAGCGCGCGAAAGCGGGCGAGGCGCTCGGCCGGCTCCAGATGATAATGGCGATAGATCAACCCCGATCCGCGCGGCAGCGCAGCAAGTGCCCGCTCGAGCGCGGCGTCATTGCGGGCGTCGGAGATCAGCCATAGGGCGGGGAGGGTCTTTGCGCAGGCCACCGCTCCGCTATAGAGCCGCCCAATGGAAAACGCAGCATCCCGCCTCGCCGAAATCCGCGCCAATATTGCCCGCGTCTGCAAGCCAGCGCGCCGCGAGCCCTCGTCAGTCACGCTGATCGCGGTGAGCAAGACCCATGATGCGCCCACGATCCAGCCGCTGATCGACGCCGGACAGCGGGTGTTTGGCGAGAACCGGGTGCAGGAGGCGCAGGGCAAGTGGCCCGCCTTGCGCGAGGCCCATCCCGACATCGCGCTCCACCTCATCGGCCAGCTGCAATCGAACAAGGCCGAGGAAGCCGTTGCGCTGTTCGACGTGATCCACTCGCTCGACCGCCCGAGCCTGCTGACCGCGCTGGCCCGCGCGATGGACAAGGCCGGGCGGCAGGTGCCGTGCTTCGTGCAGGTCAATATCGGCGACGAGGCGCAGAAGGGCGGCTGCCCGATTGCCGAACTTCCGGCGTTTCTGGCGGCGGTCCGCGCGACCGGCATTCCGCTCGCCGGGCTGATGTGCATTCCCCCCGCCGACACCGAGGCCGCGCCGTTCTTCGCCTTCCTCGCCAAGCTCGCGGCGGATCATGGGGTGACCGGCCTCAGCATGGGCATGAGCGGCGATTACGAGACCGCGGTGATGCTCGGCGCGACGCATGTGCGGGTGGGGACCGCGCTGTTCGGCAGCAGGGGCTAGACCTAAACAAAAAAGGGCGCCCCGTTGCCGGAGCGCCCCCTTTCATTGCCCGATGGCGCGGATCAGAAGTTGACCCGGCCGGTCACGCCGTAGACGCGCGGTTCGGCGAGGAAGTGCGAGAAGATCTGGCGCCCGCCCGGGAACTGCGGATCGAGGAAGGGCGCCGAGGTGGTGCCCGCCTGGAACGGCGTGTTGAACGCGACCTGCGCGTAGTCCTTGTTGAAGATGTTCTGGCCCCAGAACTCCAGCGACCACTTGAGGTCCGGCCCGCGGATGCCGATGCGCGCGTTGAACAGCGCGAAGCTTTCCTGCTCCTTCTGCGGGAACAGGTCGGAACCGGTGTTGTAGCCTTCGGTGTAGCGCCCGTCGAAATAGACGAGGCCGGTAAGGCCGGTCGAACCGATCTCCGGGGTCCAGGTGATGCTGCCGGTGGCGACCCACTCGGGCGCATTCGACAGGTTGTCACCCGGCAGCTTGCGCAGCGCCGGATCGAGCGGCGCGCCGGCCGAGTTGCCGACCAGATCGTCCTGGTAGCGGGTGCGCGCATAGGTCACGCCGCCCGCGATGCTGAGGCTGTCGAACGGATTGATCTGGGATTCGATTTCGACACCCTGCGTGCGCACGCCGTAGCCGACATCGGCCGCGGCGCAGGCACCGGTCGCCGCGCTGGTGTCGGTATCGGACGGAGGCCCGCCGACCAGATCGCCGTTACAACCGTTGACGTTCTGCACCAGGAACACCGTGCCATTGAAGGTATTCAGCTGGAAGTTGCTGAAATCCGAACGGAACGCGGCGATGCTGATGCTGAACGGCCGGGTCGCGTATTTGAGGCCGATTTCGTAGCTGTCGACCAGCTCGGGATCGAACTGGAGGTTGCCGACCAGCGCCTGCGTCCCGGCCTGACCGCCGAACGGCGTGATCGGCGACTTCAGCGCCGAACGGTCGAGGTTGAAGCCGCCCGCCTTGTAGCCGCGCGCGAAGCTCCCGTAGACCAGCAGGTCGTCGGTCGCCTTCCACGACAGGATCGCGGTGCCGGTCCATTCGTCCTCGCTGCGGTCGTCGGAGATCGACACGCCGTTGAGCTCGGCGGTGGAGTTGCCCTGGCACGACAGGCCGATCAGACCCCCGGCCAGCGCGCGGGCGGTGGCGTTGGTGCTCGCCAGGTCGTCGAGCAGCAGGCCCTGCACCGTGGTGCAGACGGTGTTGTTGTTCCCGAACAGCGCCGAGAAGTCCTTCTCGTCATTGGTGTAACGCACGCCCAAGGTCAGCGCGAGGCGATCGGTGAGGTTGACGATGTTGTGCGTGAACAGCGCCCAGTTGGTGCCGTCCTGCTTGTACTGGTCGATCGTCGAGCCGCGGTCGTTGAGCCCGTCGAGCGCGGTGAAGCCGGCAACGATGTCCGCGCCCGAAGCGCCCGTGGCGGCGGCAATCGTCGCCGGGCCCACGCCGGGGGCGACGCACAGCGGGCTGGTCGGCGAATAGAGCCCGGCCAGACCACCGCCCGAGACGAGACGGCAGTTGGCGAAGCGGCCATACTGGCTGCCGAAGCGCAGGTTGTCGCGCACGGTCAGCTTCTCGTTGGCGAAGAAGCCGCCGACGAGCCAGTCGAGCTTGCCGTCAAAGGCTTCGCCCTGCAGGCGCAGTTCCTGAGTGAAGGTGTGGAACTGGCGATAGGCATCGTCGCTCGGCGCGCGGTAGAGGATGTCGACTGTGCCGTAGTCGACGTCCCCGCCCTGACCAGAACGATATTCGCGATAGGCGGTGATCGAGGTCAGCTTCGCTCCGCCGAGGTCGTAATCGACCTGCGCCGAGAAGCCGTAGTCCTTGGTGACGCCGGCGTAGCTGCGGCCCGGGGTGACCGAGACATTGCGGCTGTAGCCCTGGTTGAAGGCGCCGACGTTCTGGCCGAGATCGCGCAGCACGTTGATGATGTTGTTGCCGTTGGTCTGCAGCGGCGTGAGCGGGGTCGAGGGATTGTTGAGATTGCCGATCGACGGGGTGATGCTGGGATCGATATAGGTCGCCGCGCAGCACTTCTCGTCGCGATAGGTATAGTCGGCGATCAGGCGGATCGAGAGCGCGTCGGTCGGTTCGAACAGCAGCTGGCCGCGCAGGAAGATGCGGTCACGATCATTGATGTCGGTGTTGTTGGCGGCGTCGGTGTAGAAGCCGTCACGCTTGACATAGATGCCGTCGATACGCGCCGCGAGGTTCTCGGCGATCGGGCCAGTGATGCTGCCACCGAGACGAAAGAAGTCGTAGTTGCCGTAAGTCGCCTCGGCGGTGCCGCCGAAGGTGAATTCGGGCTTCTTGGAATAGATGCTGATGAGACCGGCCGAGGAGTTGCGGCCGCCCAGCGTGCCCTGCGGGCCGCGCTGCACTTCGACGCGGTCAAGCTCGCCCAGCTCGTTGAGGCCGATGCCCGAACGCGAACGGTAGACACCGTCGATGAACACCGGGACCGAGCTTTCGAGGCCCGGGTTGTCGCCGACCGTGCCGATCCCGCGAATACGCGCCGAGCCGTTGGCTTCCGAGCCGGTCGAGGACACCAGCAGCGAGGGCGCGACCTGGTTCAGCTGGCGGATGTCGTTCGCGCCGGAATTGACCAGCGTTTCCGAATTGATCGCCGAGATCGCGACCGGCACGTCGGCCAGCGCCTGCTGGCGGCCCTGTGCGGTGACGATGATCTCATTTTCGGACTGGGCCTCGGCGCCGGCCTCTTCATCCTGCGCGAAGGCAGCGGTGGGGACGAATGCCATGCCGGCACCAAACAGCGCCAACGCCCGCAGCGAAGTGAAGGATTTCATCTGGTCTCTCTCCCAATGTGTATTCTTGTTTTGCTAGTGGACTAACCTGATCGCGCCCGACTGCAAATGGGCCTTTCACCAAAGCGTCAAATTTCGCGCGAGGTGTTGCATTTACGCCTTTTCGAGCTGTTCCTGCCGCTGGTCGCTCGCCGCGGCGAGCAGCGCCGCCTCGATCTCGGCGAGGCGTTCGGGGGCCTTGATCTTGGCGGCGGTCAGATCGGTCACATAGAAGGTGTCCGCCGCCGCCTCGCCATAGGCTGTGATATGCGCCGAATGGACGATCAGGTTGGCCTTGTAGAGCGCGTGCGCCAGCCGGTTGAGCAGCGCCGGACGGTCGCGCGCGGTGACCTCGATCACGGTGAAGTGGTTCGAGGCGTCATTGTCGAACCCGACCCGCGGGGCGACGTCGAAGGCCTTGGCGCGCGAATGCGCCAGCGGGCGCGCGGCGAGCTTGGGCACCAGTTCGACCTTGGCGAGCAGCGCGTCGCGGATGCCCTTCTCGATCCGCGCCATCTGCGCTTCCTCGCGGAACGGCTGGCCGCTCTGGTCCTGCACCAGGAAATTGTCGACCGCATAGCCGCTGCGCGCGGTGTGGATGCGCGCGTCGATGATGTTCGCGCCGGCGAGGTGGATGCCGCCCGCCATGCGGTAGAACAGCCCCGGGTGGTCGGCGGCGATGACGCTGACGCGGGTGGCGCCGCGGGTCTCGTCAACCTCGCAGGCGATCGAGAGCGCCTCGCCTGCGGCTTCGGCGGCGTCATATTGGGTGAGGTTGCCCGCGATGATCTCCTCGGGCTCGGCGATCCAGTAGGCATCACCCAGCAGCGCGCCGATGGAGTCGACGAGGTGATCCTGATCCTTGAGCAGGCGCTGCACCGCGTCCTTCTTCGCCGTGACCCGCGCCTTGCGCCCATTGCCCTTGTGGCCGAGCCGCAGGCGTTCCTGCGCGGCATCGAACAGCTCGCCGAGCAGCTGCGCCTTCCACGAATTCCACGTGCCGGGCCCGACCGCGCGGATATCGACCGCGGTGAGGGTGGCGAGATTGCGCAGGCGTTCAAGGCTCTGCACCTCGCCGACGAAATCCTCGATCGTCTTGGGGTCGGTGAGGTCGCGCTTCTGCGCGGTGCGGCTCATCAGGAGATGGTGGAGGACGAGCCAGGCGACCAGATCGGTCTCCTTTTCGTCGAGCCCGAAGCGCGGGCACAGCCGGTGGGCGACATCCGCGCCCAGCACCGAATGGTCGCCCCCGCGCCCCTTGGCGATATCGTGGAGCAGCACCGCCACGTACAGCGCGCGGCGCGAGGCGAGTTTGGGGAACTCGGCGGTCGCGCGCGGGTGATCGGCGACCAGCAGCCCGCGCTCGATCTGGCTGAGCAGCCCGATGGCGCGGATCGTGTGCTCGTCGACCGTGTAGTGGTGATACATGTCGAACTGCATCTGCGCGTTGACCCGGCCGAAATCGGGCACGAAGCGGCCGAACACGCCCGTCTCGTTCATCCACCGGAGCGCGGTTTCGGGGTCCTTGCGGCCACTGAGCAAGTCGAGGAACAGCGCATTGGCGCGCTTGTCGCGGCGCAGCTTGGCGTCGATCAGCTTGGCGTCGCGCCCGGCCTGGCGCATGGTTTTGGGGTGGACTTCGAGCCCCTCGGCCTCGGCCAGCTGGAACACTTCGATCAGGCGGACCGGATCGGCCTTGAACCAGTCATCGCCCGGCGCGCGCAACCGGCCGCCTTCGACGGTGTAGCCCTTGAACTGGCGGGGGCGCTGGGTCCAACCGGCGAAGAACCCGGTGCGCGGGCGCTTCTTGGCCATCTCCTCGTCGAGGTGGGAGAGGAACACGCCGGTCAGGCTGCCGACGCGTTTCACTTGCAGGAAGTAGTACTGCATGAACCGCTCGACCACGCTCTTGCCCGGGCGGTCGGCGAACAGCATGCGTTCGGCCACCTGGCGCTGGAGATCGAAGGTCAGCCGGTCCTCGGCGCGGTCGGTGATGATGTGCATGTGGCAGCGCGCGGCGAGCAGAAAGCCCTCGGCGCGGCGGAAGCTGCGGTATTCGCTGGTGGTGAGCAGGCCGACATCGACCAGCTGCGCGGCGTTATCGACCCGGTGGACATATTTGCCGATCCAGTAGAGCGTCTGGAGATCGCGCAAGCCCCCCTTGCCCTCCTTGATATTGGGCTCGACCACATAGCGGCTGTCGCCCATCCGCTTGTGGCGGGCATCGCGTTCGGCCAGCTTCTGGGTCAGAAACTGCCGCTCGCCGCCCTTGGCGACCTCGTTCCAGAACCGCGCGCGCAGCTCCTCATACAGCGCCTGCTCGCCCCACACGAGCCGGCTTTCGAGCAGCGCGGTGCGGATCGTCAGATCCTCCTTCGCCATGCGGATCGTGTCGGAGACGGTGCGGCTGGAATGGCCGACCTTGAGGCCGAGATCCCACAGCAGGTAGAGCATCGTCTCAATCACCTGCTCGCACCACGGGGCGCGCTTGCCCGGGGTGATGAAGGCGACATCGACATCCGAATGCGGCGCCATCTCGGCGCGGCCATAGCCGCCCACCGCGAGGATCGCGAGGCGCTCGGCCTGGGTCGCATTGGGGGCGGGGTAGAGATGCGTGGTGACGTGATCGTGGATCACCCGCAGCAGCTGGTCCATCAGGAAGCTGTAGCCGGCGGTGACCTCGTGCCCGGCAGACGGCGCCTCGAGCAGCCGCCGCGCAAGCTCGGCGCGGCCCTCGTCGAGCGCGCCGCGCAATGCGGTGACGATCGCGGGGCGGGCATTGGTCCCGCCGCTCGCGAACAACGCCTCGATCTCCTCGGCCAGCGCGCGCCGGTCGATGATCGCGCGCTGTCCGGGGACGCGGCCAGGCTTCATGTTGCGATCACGCGGCGACCGCCTCGGCGAGATAGCGGGCTTTGACTGTGCGCTTGTCGATCTTCTGCGTGCCGAGCCGCGGCAGGGGCTCATGCGCGATCCACATCTGGTGTTCGAGCGGCACCTTGAAGGGCGCGATCCGCTCGAGCAGGAAGGCGCGCAGCTCGGCAGGCGTGATCGCGGGGCGGCCTTCCTTCATCGCATAGACCGCTGCCGGAACCTCGCCCATACGCTCGCACGGCAGGCCGAAGACCGAGCATTCGCCGACGTCATCATGCGCATAGATCGCGTCCTCGACCTCGATGCACGAGATATTCTCGCCGCCGCGGATGATGATGTCCTTCTTGCGGTCGACGATGAACAGGTAGTCGTCGGCGTCGAGATAGCCGAGGTCGCCGGTGCGGAAATAGCCGGTGTCGGTGAAGGCGGCCGTGGTGGCTTCCTCGTTCTTCCAATAGCCGCGGAAATTGGCGACCGAACGGATGCAGACCTCGCCGACCTGCCCGTTGGCGAGCGGGTTGCCCATGTCGTCGAGGATCGCCAGATCGACCATCGGCTTGCTGGCGCGCCCCGTCGAGCCGGGCTTGGCAAGATAGTTCTCGTTGAAATTGCCGCAGCCGACCGCGTTGGTTTCGGTGAGGCCGTATCCGAGCAGCGGGAAGCCGCCGGGGAAGGCTTCCTTGATCCGGGTGACATGCTCGACCGGACGCGGCGCCCCGCCGGCGGCGAAGCTCTTGCATTTCGACAGGTCGTAATTCGCCCGGTCAGGGTGATTGGCGATCTCGTAGCTCATCAGCGGCACGCCGACGAAATAGGTGACGCCTTCTTCGGCCATCAACCGGATCGCGAGCCCTGCGTCCCACTTGGGCATCAGCACCAGCTTGCGGGCGATGGCGAAGCTCTGGAGGAACAGCGGCACTTCGCCTGTCACGTGGAAAAGCGGCACCGCGACCAGCGCGCAGGGCTGCTCGGTCAGCGCCTCGCCCTGCGATTCGACATGCACCTTCGCCATCGCCGACTGGCAGACATAGTTCATCACCGCGTTCACCACCCCGCGGTGATCGGACCATGCGCCCTTGGACTTGCCGGTCGAACCCGAGGTGTAGAGGATCGTAGCGAGGTCATCGGGCCCCAGCTCGCCGAGCAGGGCGATCGCCGCAGGCGTGCCCTCGGGCGCGGCCCAGGTGGCGGCGAGGCCTTCCGCGGGCGCGTTGCCGTGGCCGAACAGCACGATCTTGGAGGAATGAGCATGGCCCTCGAGCCGCGCGGCGCGGCCTTCATCGGCGAGCAGCACCTTGCACTCGGCCAGATCGAGCCCGTAGGCGAGTTCCTCGCCGCTCGAAAAGCCGTTGAGCAGGGTCGCGCAGCCGCCCGCCATCAGGATCCCCATATAGGCGATCATCCAGTTGGCCGAATTGCGCGCGGCCAGCCCGATGCGCTCACCCTTTTCGATCCCGTGGAGCTTGATCAGCCCCTCGGCGACATGGGTCGCGGCGGCATAGGCCTCGCCGAAAGTGAGGCGGATGTCGCCATCGACAAGGAAGGGGATGCCCTTGTTCTGGGAAGCGAAATGGGCGAAATAATGGGCGAGGGTCGGGGGCGCTGCGGCAAAGGCGGGCATCTCCACCCCGTCACGCACGAAGGGCACAGTGGCAAAGGGCTGGCCCTCGGCGGTGAGGCCGGCGACGATCGCTTCGAGTGCATTGTCCAGCGGGGTGGGCATGCGGTGATGTTCCTCTCTCTGTGTGCGGCATCCGGTGTCCGGATCGCCTGTCCCATTCCGTCCGGCGGTGTTCGCGCCCCTTCCCCTGACCCCTTGGCTGTGCCAGAAGCGCCAGCGCAACCGGGATCATGAACGAAGGCCCTGCGGGCTCACCGTTACGGCATATCATTGCAATAAGAGGTTCGCTCCGTGCTGTCACTACTTGCCGCAAGCGCCGCCGCCGCCGATCCGATCCAGTGGGTGAACCTGGGCCTCAAGGAAGGGATCGAGCTGGGGTCCTTCACGCTGCGGTTCTACTCGCTGGCCTATCTGCTGGGGGTGATCTTCGCCTATTGGCACACGTCGGTGGCGCTGAAGCAGCCCGGCGCGCCGATGGCGCAGCGCCATGCGGACGATCTGTTCTTCTACTGCACGCTGGGCGTCATCTTCGGCGGGCGGCTGGGCTATGCGACCTTCTACGAGCCGCAGCTGTGGACCACCTTCGCCAATGACAGCTGGCTGAGCTGGCGCCTGCTGCGCCTGTGGGAGGGCGGGATGAGCTTCCACGGCGGGTTGATCGGCGTGACGGTCGCGATGGCGTGGATTTCGTGGCGCGATAAGCTCAACTTCATCCGCGTGGTCGATTATGTCGCGGTCGGCGTGCCGATGGGGATGCTGCTCGGGCGGCTCGCCAACTTCGTCAACGGCGAGCTCTGGGGCCGCGCGACCGACGTGCCGTGGGGCATGGTGTTCTGCGACGGGATCGCGCGCGCAGGCGTCGACTGCGCCACCACCGGCACCGTGCGCCACCCCAGCCAGCTCTATCAGGCGGGGCTCGAGGGGCTGGCGATGTTCGTCATCATGCTCTCGCTGTTCTGGCTGACCCGCGCGCGCTATCGCCCCGGGCTCCTGGCGGGCGTGTTCACGATCGGCATGGGAGCCGCGCGCTTCATCAATGAATTTTTCCGTGAGCCGGACCAACAACTGGCTGACTTCGCACTCCGCACCGGACTATCGATGGGGCAATGGCTGACCATACCGCTTATCCTGACTGGATTGATTGTCGTGATCTTCGCGCTGCGCAAGAAGCCGCTGGCGGCAGGGGCGACAGCGCCGGCCTGAACGGCGCGGGCGGCGCGCGCGTCTGGAAAAGCGCGCTCCGGCTGATTGATCCCGAACCCGACACCGAAGCCGCCGCGCGCTCCGAACGCGCGGCGCGCGAGCATGCGCGCGCCGCCGCCAAGGCGCGGGCCGAGGCTGCTGCGCGCGAGAAGATCGAGGCGCTCGCCCGCGCCAAGGCCGAGGCCGAGGAGCGCGCGCGGGCCCTCAAGGAAGCCCGCGCCCGCGAGAAAGCCGAAGCCGAAGCCCGCGCCCGCGCCGAACGTGAAGCGCGCGAGCAGGCAGCGGTCGAGGCGCGCGCGAGGAAACTCGCCGAGGTCGAGGCGCGCCGCCGTGCTGAAGAGGAGGCCCGCGCGCGCGCGGCCGCCGAATTGCAGGCGCGCAAGGACGCCAAGGCCCGCGCCATTGCCGAAGCCAAGGCCCGGGCCGAGGCGGAAGAACGCGCCCGCCGCGAGGCAGAGGCAGCCGAGGCCGCCGAACGCGCGCGGGCCGAGGAAGAAGCGCGCCGGATCGCCGAAGCCCGCGCCAAGGCCGAAGCCGAAGCGAAGCAGCGCGCCGAGGAAGAAGCCCGCGCCCGCGCCGCCGAGGAAGCCCGCCTCAAGAAGGAAGCCGAAGCCCGGGCCAAGGCCGAAGCCAAGGCCCGGGCCAAGGCCGAGGCCGAGGAGAAAGCCCGCCTCGCCGCCGAGGAAAAGGCCCGCCGCGAGGCCGAGGCCAAGGCCAAGAAGGAAGCCGAGGAACGCGCCCGCCGCGAAGCCGAGGAAGCCGCGCGGCTCGCTGCCGAGGAAGCGGCCCGGCTCGCCGCCGAAGAAGCCGCGCACAAGGCTGCCGAGGAAGAAGCCGCGCGCATCGCCGCCGAGGAACAGGCCAAGAGCGAGGCCGAAGAGGCTGCCGCTGCCGAACAGGCGCGGCTCGAAGCCGAAGTCCTCGCCCGCGCGACGGTCGACGTGCCCAAGGTGCTGCGCCGCCTGATCCGCGAGACCGGCCCGATCCCGCTCTCGCAATATATGGGCGAGAGCAACGCGCGCTATTATGCCAGCCGCGATCCCTTGGGCGAGCAAGGCGATTTTATCACCGCGCCGGAAATCACGCAGGTTTTCGGCGAGCTGATCGGGGTGTGGCTGGCCGACCTGTGGTCACAGATGACCAAGCGCAAATATATCCACTATGTCGAATTGGGCCCGGGGCGCGGGACGCTGGCGAAGGATGCGCTCGGCGCGGCGGCCAAGCAGGGCCTCAAGCCGCAGATCCATTTCGTCGAGACCTCGGCGACGCTGCGAAAGCTCCAGCGCGAGGCCTTCCCCGATTGCATCCACCACCACGACATCTCGACCCTGCCCGATGATGCCCCGCTGCTGATCGTCGCCAACGAGTTCTTCGATGCCCTGCCCGTGCAGCACCTGATTCGCTCGACCGACGGGTGGTACGGGCGGATGGTTGGGCTGGAGGATGACGCCTTCACCTTCGTGACCGGCAAGGAGCGGATGGACCACCTCGTCCCGCCAAGCTGGGTCACGGCCTCGCAAGGCACGCTGATTGAGACCAGCCCGGCGGCCGTCGCGCTGATGGCCGAGATCGCGCGGCGCCTGAAAGATCAGGGCGGGGCGGCGCTGATCATCGACTACGGGCACGAGGAACTGCGCTCGGGATCGACCTTGCAGGCGCTGAAATCGCACCAGAAGGTCGATGTTTTCGCGCACCCGGGCGACGCGGACCTCACCGCGCATGTCGATTTCGAGCTGCTCCAGCACGTCGCGGTCGAAAACGGCGCGGATCTGATGGGGCTGCAATATCAGGGCGAATGGCTGATCCAGATGGGGATCGACACGCGCATGGAAATGCTCCGCCGCCGCGCGCCCTATGAGCGCGATAAATTTGAGCGGCAGCGTAACCGGCTGGTCAAGGACAGCGAAATGGGTAGGCTGTTCAAAGTGCTCGGCCTGTGCGGACGGCGCTGGCCGTTCGGGGCCGGATTCCAGTGAGGAGAGCGGGGATGTTGAAGCAGACAGGCGTGCTGGCAGCGGTGATCGGGCTTGCGGCGATGGTGCCCGCGGCCCTTGCGGCCGAGCCGATCACGGGCCGCTGGGTGACCGCGGAAAAGGACGCGGTGGTGGTGATCGCGCCCTGCGGCAAGGCGCTGTGCGGCACGATCGAGCGCTTCCTCGTCGCCCCGCCGCAAGGCAACGACCAGCGCGACATCAACAACCCCGACGCCGCCAAGCGCAAGCGCCGGCTGCTGGCGACGACCCCGATCCTCTCGGCCTTCATGCAGGATTCCGACCTCTGGCGCGGCCAGATCTACGATCCCAAGAGCGGCAAGACCTACCGCTCGATCGTGCGCCGCAAGGGGCCCAACCTGCTCGAAGTGAAAGGCTGCCTCGGCCCGTTCTGCCAGACGCAGGTGTGGCGGCGGGCTGTTTGATTTGCGCGGGCCATCCGGCCCGCGATATCCTCGCTCCCGCGCCCTGAAGGGCGCATCGCTGCGGGCGGCCGTTCGGCCTTGCGGTCGCTGCGCGACCGTTCGAGCACGTCATTTCGAGGCCGGAAGTCCGGGACGACGAAGCTTTCTGGAAAGCGCGTCGGCCGCCTGCTTGGGCGTGAGCTTGCCCGCATCCTCGCGGTCCACGGCAAAATTCGCCTCGCGCATCGCCTCGACGCTGATCGCGCCCAGGAGCGGTTGGAGCGCGGCGGCAACGCCCGGGTCGCCCGCGATCCGGGGGGAGAGCATCAGCAGCGCGTCATAGCCCGGCAGCGCGCCCTTGGGGTCGGCGAGCACCACCAGCTTGTCCGCCGCGATCCGCCCGTCGGAGGTATAGGCGCTGATCACGTCCGCCTCGCCCGAGCGCAGCGCGTCATACATGAAGGTCGGCGCGAAATTGCGGGTGCGCCCGAAGCGCAGGCCATAGGCGTCGCGCACCGCCAACCATTCGGGCCGCTCGAAGAATTCGGGATCGCCGCCGACGGTCAGGCTCCCGCCCTTGCCGACCAGATCGGCGAGGCTGGTGACGCCCAATTCCTTCGCCCGGTCGGAGCGCATCGCGAAGGCATAGGCGTTCTCGAATCCCAATCGCCCGAGCACCTTCACGCCGTTCTTGCGCTGCTCCCATTCGCGGATGGTTTCATACATCGCCTCGCGCCCCGGGTTGTCGGCGCGCTTCAAAAAATTGGCCCAGATCGTGCCGGTGTAATCGACCGAGATGTCGACGCTCGAGGCTGCGACCGCCGAGTGCACCACAGCGCTGCCCAGCCCGTCGCGATATTCGACGCGGTATCCCGCCGCCTCCAGCCGCGATCCGATCAGCTGGGCGAGGATATATTGCTCGGAGAATTGCTTGGAGGCGATGACGATCGGCCGCTCGGTCTCGTCGGTGCGCTGGCCCCACAGCGCTGCAACAATGCCGAGGACGACGATCGCCATCCCGCCATAGGTCAACCACCGCTTGCGCCGCGCAAGGCCGACTTCGATCACCCACAGGAGATTATCCGCCGCCAGCGCCAGCCCAGCGCTCGCGAGGCACCCGGCGAGCACCAGCGCCCAGTTCTGGGTCTGCAAGCCCGCGAAGATCGGATCGCCGAGGCTCGGCTGGCCGATGGTGGTGGCGAGCGTCGCTGCGCCGATGGTCCAGACGCTCGCGGTGCGGATGCCGGCCATGATGAAGGGAGCCGACAGCGGCGCCTCGACCAGCACCAGCTTCTGCCACTTGGTCATGCCGACGCCGTCCGCCGCCTCGAGCACGCCTTCGTCGAGATTGGCCTGTGCGGTGACAGCATTCCTGAGGATCGGCAGCAGCGCATAGAGCGTCAGCGCCATCAGTGCAGGCAGGAAGCCGAGCGTCGGCAGCCCCTCGCCGAACACGCTGCGCAAGCTCAGCAGCAGCGGGAAGAACAGCGCCAGCAGGGCGAGTGCGGGGATGGTCTGGACGAGGCTCGCAAGGCTCAGCGCGATCCGCGAAACGGCGCGCGAACGCCCCGCCCACACCGCCATCGGCAGGGCGATCAGCATCGCCAGCGCAATCGCGCTCGCCGAGAGCACCACGTGCGCGGCGAGCTTGTCGCCGAGGCCGGGGAGGAGGTCCCAGATCTCGCGCATCAGGAGCGACTTTCCATCGCGGCGAGGCGTTCTGCCTGTTCGCGCGGGACGCTGACCAGCCGCTGCGCCACCGCGCCGCCCTCGCCCGCCAGCAGCGCCTGCGGGGTCGCGTCGGCCACCAGCGCGCCCTTGTCCATCACCAGCACCCGGTCGGCGAGCAGCAGCGCCTCGGCCATGTCGTGGGTGACCATTACCGTGGTCAGCCCGAGCCGCTCATGCAGCTCGCGCACCTTGCGACCCAGCGCGTCGCGGGTGACCGGATCGAGCGCGCCGAAGGGCTCGTCCATGATGAGCAGTTCGGGATCGCCCGCCAGCGCGCGCGCCACGCCGACCCGCTGGCGCTGCCCGCCAGAGAGTTCATCGGGCATCCGTGTCGCATAGGCCGGATCAAGCTCGACCAGTTCGAGCAGCTCGGCGATCCGTGCGGGCGCCAGCTTCTCGCCGGCGAGGCGCGGGCCGATGGCGATATTCTCGGCGACGGTGAAATGCGGAAACAGCCCGATGCCCTGGAACACATAGCCGACCCGGCGGCGCAGCTTGGCAGGCGGCAGCTCGCTCACATCCTCGCCGCCGAACAGCACGCGCCCGCCGGTTGGCACCACCAGCGTATTGACGGTCTTGAGCAGCGTCGACTTGCCCGAGCCCGAAGCGCCGACCATCGCGACGAAACAGCCCTTGGCGATCTCGCAGGACACGCCGCCCACCCCGGAGCCAACGGCCGTGACCTCGCCAAAGCGGCAGGTGACCCCGTCAAAGCGGAGCAGGGGCGGCGCGGTTTCCATTCCTTGCCGGATTAGCGAGTGTTGCGCCGCGACGCCAGCGTCCCCGATTGGCGTTTTCGCGATGGCTTGCTATGCGTGCGCTCCAGAACAAACATTACGCGGCGAGGAACGATTCATGCGCGCCACCCCCGATTTCGACTTCCACCTCGGCGAGGCTGCCGAGATGATCCGCGACACCACCGCGCGCTTCGCCGACGAGCAGATCGCCCCGCTCGCCGAACGCACCGACCGCGAGGACCGCTTCCCGCGCGAATTGTGGGAGCCGATGGGCGCGCTGGGCCTCCACGGCATCACGGTCGAGGAAGAATGGGGCGGGCTGGGGCTCGGCTATCTGGAGCATGTGATCGCGGTCGAGGAAGTCTCGCGCGCGAGTGCCAGCGTGGGCCTGAGTTACGGCGCGCATTCGAACCTGTGCCTCAACCAGATCCGCCGCTGGGGGGATGACGAGCAGAAGGCCAAATATCTCCCTAAGCTGATCTCGGGCGAGCATGTCGGCTCGCTGGCCATGTCCGAAGCGGGCGCGGGCAGCGACGTCGTCTCGATGAAGCTGAAGGCCGACGCGGTGCAGGGCGGCTATGTGCTCAACGGCACCAAGTTCTGGATCACCAACGCGCCCGAGGCCGATACGCTGGTGGTCTATGCCAAGACCGATGGCCACGCCGGATCACGCGGCATCACCGCCTTCCTGATCGAGAAGGGCGACGAGGGTTTTTCCATCGGCCAGAAGATCAGCAAGGTCGGCATGAAGGGCTCGCCCACCGCCGAGCTGGTGTTCAGCGACTGCTTCATCCCCGAAGAGCGCATCATGGGGCCATTGAACGGCGGCGTTGGCGTGCTGATGAGCGGGCTGGATTACGAGCGCGTGGTGCTCGCCGGATTGCAGCTCGGCATCATGCAGGCGTGCCTCGACACGGTGATCCCCTACCTGCGTGAGCGCAAGCAGTTCGGCAAACCCATCGGCAGCTTCCAGCTGATGCAGGCCAAGGTTGCCGACATGTATGTCGCCCTGCAATCTGCCCGCGCCTACACCTATGCGGTCGCCAAGGCGTGCGACGCGGGGCAGACGACGCGCTTCGATGCGGCGGGCGTGATTTTGCTCGCGTCCGAGAACGCCTTCAAGGTGGCGGCGGAAAGCGTGCAGGCACTGGGAGGCGCGGGCTACACCACCGATTGGCCGGTGGAGCGGTATATGCGCGACGCCAAGCTGCTCGACATCGGCGCGGGGACGAACGAGATCCGCCGGATGCTGATCGGGCGCGAATTGATCGGGGCGGCGGGGTGAGTCTCGGGATCGGCATTGGCCTGGGCATTGCCGGGCTTCTGCTTGCGGCGAGGGCTTGGCTGAAACAGCCGGACCGGGATTTGCGCGAGTGCACTTGGTGCGACCGCATGATCAATCGCCCGGATCGCGCCTGCAGCACGATTTGCGATCACGAATTGAAGCACCTGGCACTTTCCCATCCCGACGCGATTTGCCGCGCCGAGCTTCAGGAAATGGAATACCAGTTCTTCGGGGACGCTCGGAAAAACAGAGCAACGCAGGAGTCCGAATGAGCACCGACGAAGACTACGTCTATGACGAGGCGAGCGGCGAGTGGCTGCCGGCGTCCGAACTCGCAGCCCAGCGCGCAGCGGAGGACACCGTCGAGGTGCGCGATGCGGTCGGCAACATCCTTGCCGATGGCGATGCGGTGACGCTGATCAAGGACCTCGAGGTCAAGGGCGCGGGCCAGACGCTCAAGCAGGGCACGCTGATCAAGTCGATCCGCCTGACCGGCGACGCGCAGGAGATCGACTGCAAATACCCCGGCATCAAGGGCCTCGTCCTGCGCGCCGAGTTCGTGCGCAAGCGGTGATGCGGGGCGCGCTGCCCGTCGCCGCTGCGCTGGCGCTCGCCGCTTGCGCACTCGTGCCGCCCGCCGTGGCGCAACAGGAGACCGCCATGTTCACCGCCGCCGACCTCGACAGGCTAGACTTTCTGCTCGGCCGCTGGGTTGGCACGGGGCCAGACGGCACGCCGTTCTACGAGGCCTATCGCCGCACCAGCGCCACCACGCTGGTGAGCGAGCGCTATGCCGACGCGACGTTCTCCAAGATCGTCGACGGCAGCACCGTCGCGCTGGATGGTGACCGCATCACTTCAACCTGGGGCGAGTTCACGTGGATGGCCGAAGAGGTTGCGGATGGCTACGTCAGCTTTCGCCCCCTCAATGCGCCGAGCGCCTTCGCTTGGCGGCGCGTTGACGCAGGCACTGTCGAAGTGACGCAGAACTGGACCGACGATAAGGGTGTAGCGCAAGGCTACACCCTCACGCTCAGAAAGATCGGCTGAGGCCATGACCGCCCAAACCCTCACCTCGAAACGCGGCCGCGAAAGCCCGGAGGCCAAGGCGCGGTTTGCCGTAGCGGACATGCGGCGCTAGCCGGATGGCGCAGGCTGACCCGCCCGATCTGGCCGCTGCCCTCGGGCTCGACGTGTTCGACTTCGGTCCCTTGGCCGCGCTCTATCGTCCGGTCGAAGCGGGCGCATGGAAGCTGGGGATCGGTACGAATATCGCGTGCCGCGGATATTGGAGCGGGATGAAGCTGGTGCGCGCCATGCCGGGGCTGGTGCGCGGGTCCGAGACATGGATGTCGCTCACTCCGGTCGAGTACGAAAGCCAGATCCTGGGGGTCCAAGCATCGCAGGGCCATGTCGTGATCATGGGATTGGGCATGGGCTGGGTCGCCGCCGAGACCGCCCTGCGCGAGGGCGTCTCGATGGTCACCATCGTCGAACGCGATCCGCAAGTGATCGCGCTCCACCGCGAGCTCGATCTGTTTGCGCGGCTGCCCGGCGGCGCGGGCGACAAGGTGCGGATCGTGGAAGGCGATGCGTTCGAATGGCGGCCCGATCAGCCGGTCGATCTGCTGATGCCCGACATCTGGCTCAATCTGGTCGAAGGCGACCGCGTGCCCGATGTGCGCCGGATGCAGGACAATGTCGGCGCGCGGGCGATCTATTTCTGGTGCCAGGAACTCGAAATCGCGCGCCATGCGGCCGCTGCGGGGCGCATGCTCGATGCGGCCGGGGTGGACGACACGGTGCGCGATTTCGCGCTGCCTTTGGTCATGCCTGAGGGGCGCGATTATCCCGCCATCATCCATGCCGCCGCCCGGCAGTGGATGCGCGATCGATGGTTCGCACCCGAACACGCCGCCATTCTGGACCCAGGCCCCCTTGGCTAGAAGCGAGTCTTGGCCTTGGCGCGCGGCGCGGTTAGGGCGGAACGCAGGAGAGACCATGACCGCCCCCACCCTCACCACCAAACTCGACCGCGAGAGCCCCGAAGCCAAGGCCCGCTTCGCGCATAACCACGCGCTTGCCCAGCAACTGCGCGCCGCCGTGGCCGAGGCCGCGCTGGGCGGGCCGGAGAAGCATCGCGAGCGGCATGTCAGCAGGGGCAAGCTCCTGCCACGGGAACGTGTGGAGCGGTTGCTCGATCCGGGTTCGCCCTTCCTTGAGGTGGGCCAGCTAGCGGCCAACGGGATGTACGAGGGCGACGTCAACGGCGCCTCAATCATCACCGGGGTGGGGCGCGTCTCGGGGCGGCAGTGCATGATCGTGTGCAATGACGCGACCGTGAAGGGCGGCACTTACTACCCGATGACGGTCAAGAAGCACCTGCGCGCGCAGGAAATCGCGCAGGAGAACCGCCTGCCGTGCATCTACCTCGTCGACAGCGGCGGGGCGAACCTGCCGCATCAGGCCGAGGTGTTTCCGGATCGCGACCACTTCGGGCGGATCTTCTTCAATCAGGCGAACATGAGCGCAGCTGGCATCCCGCAGATTGCCTGCGTGATGGGGAGTTGCACCGCGGGCGGCGCATATGTGCCCGCCATGTCGGACGAGAGCGTGATCGTCCGCAATCAGGGCACGATCTTCCTCGCGGGGCCGCCGCTGGTAAAGGCAGCCACCGGCGAGGAGATCACCGCCGAAGACCTCGGCGGCGGTGACTTGCACGCCAAGAAGTCGGGCGTGGTCGATCACCTCGCCGAGAATGACGAGCACGCGCTCACCATCGTGCGCGATATCGTCTCGCACCTTGGCGCGAACACCGGCGCGGCGAAGGACGTCGCCCTGAAGGACCCGCGCCCGCCGAAATTCGATGCCGAAGACCTCTACGCCCTGATCCCCGAGGACGTGCGCGCGCCCTATGACGTCAAGGAAGTGATCGCGCGGCTGGTCGACGGCAGCGAGTTCCACGAGTTCAAGGCGCATTACGGCAGCACGCTGGTCTGCGGATTCGCCCATATCTGGGGGATGCCGGTCGCGATCCTCGCCAATAACGGCGTGCTGTTCTCCGAGAGCGCTCAGAAGGGCGCGCATTTCATCGAGCTTGCCTGCCAGCGCCGCATCCCGCTGCTGTTCCTCCAGAATATCAGCGGCTTCATGGTCGGCGGGAAATACGAGGCGGAAGGGATCGCCAAGCACGGCGCAAAGCTCGTCACCGCCGTCGCCACCGCCACCGTGCCCAAGGTGACCGTGGTGATCGGCGGTAGCTTTGGCGCGGGGAACTACGGCATGTGCGGCCGCGCCTACTCGCCCCGCTTCCTGTTCACCTGGCCCAATGCGCGCATCTCGGTGATGGGCGGGGAGCAGGCGGCCTCCGTGCTCGCCACCGTCCACCGCGACGCCGACAGCTGGACGCCCGAACAGGCAGAGGCGTTCAAGGCCCCGATCCGCCAGAAATACGAGGACGAAGGCAACCCCTACTACGCCACCGCCCGCCTGTGGGACGACGGGGTGGTCGACCCGGTACAGACCCGTGATGTGTTGGGGCTTGCGCTGGCGGCGTGTCTAGAAGCGCCGATTGCGGAGCGCCCGGCGTTTGGCGTGTTCCGGATGTAGGGGAGGCCTGCTTGATCGATATTGTCTTTGTGCCGGCGCTGGTGGCAATCTTGCTGCACAAGGAAAGGGAGAAGGGCGCGCCCCTTACCGAGGCCGAGGTGATCGCAATCCGCGATTCCAGCGCGGCCATCGCCATGACCCGCGAGCAGCACCTGAAAATGATTGCGGCACGGGGCTATATGGATATCGACCCGGAAAATGCGTGGGAGGCATGGCAGGAAGCCCGCAAGGAGTTCGAGGGTCAGGAGTAAGCCCCCCCTCGCCTTCTGCAACCGCGCCGTCTGAAACCCTCCTCCGCCCCCTTGCGTATATAACCCAAGTTAAGCCACAAGGGCTCAGCCTTTGGGAGGGGCACACCGCTTGCACACACCGATCAACCCTGCGCCCGTGCGCGCGCCCACGCTGCTTTCGCGCATCGTGCGCCGGATCATCCTTGCGTTCTGGTATGTTCAGGGCTGGAAGGTCGTCGACCCGCTGCCCAAGCACCTCAAGAAATATGTGCTGGCGGGCGCGCCGCATACCTCCAACTGGGACTTCGTGTTCTTCACCGGCGCGACGCATGAAGAAGGCGTGCAGCCCAACTTCATGGGCAAGCACACGCTGTTCAAGGGGGTGATGAAGAACTTCATGCTCGACATGGGCGGCATCCCGGTCGACCGCCGCAGCCGCCTCAACGCCACCGAGCAGGTCGCCGCCGAATTCGCCGCGCGCGACGAGCTCGCGCTCGTCATCGCCTGCGAGGGGACGCGCAAGTCGGATGGCAAGTGGAAGTCGGGCTTCTACCACATCGCCCGCGCGGCGAATGTGCCGATCGTCCCCGCTTTTGCCGATCATGGCACCCGCATCGTCAGCTTCGGCCCGCCGATGATCCCGACCGGCAATTACGGCGAGGACCTGCTCAGGCTGGCCGAGTGGTTCCGCTCCAAGCTCCCCGATTACGATCGCTTCAAGGTGCTCGAACAACAGGCGCGCGACATCATTGCGGGCAAGAACGATGTTTGAATTGCTGGCGGTGAATGCCGCGATCCTGCTGGCGCTGGTGCTGATCCAGTGGGCGATTTCGGTGAAGATCAATGATGTGTCCTTCATCGACGCCTTCTGGGGCGCGGGCATGGGCATCCTTGCGCTCGCCAGTTGGCTGCATGTGCGCGGCGGCCCCGGCGATCTGGCGACGCTGATCTTCGCGATGACCGCGCTGTGGGGCTTCCGGCTCGGCGGCTACCTGTTCCTGCGCTGGCGCAAGGAGGGCGAGGACAAGCGCTACAAGATGATCCTCAGGAAGGCGCGCGAACAGGGCCAGTTCGCCCGCGCGGCCTTGACGCAGGTGTGGCTGATGCAGGCGGTGCTGCTGTTCGCGGTGTCGAGCCCGGCGCAGGTCGGCATTCTGGCGAGCGGCGCGCCCGCGCCGATCCCGCCGCTGGCATGGGCCGGTTTCGCGCTGTGGTGCGTCGGCGTGTTCTTCGAATGGGTCGGCGACTGGCAGCTCACCCGCTTCAAGGCCGATCCGGCGAACCACGGCAAGGTGCTCGACACCGGCTTGTGGCGCTATACCCGCCACCCCAATTATTTCGGTGACTTCGCCGCGTGGTGGGGGATCTGGCTCGCCTGCGCTGCGGCAGGGTGGCAATATGCGGCGGCGACGGTGATCGGCCCGCTGTTCCTCAGCTTCACGCTCACCAAGTGGTCGGGCGTGACGCTGCTGGAGAAGGGCCTCGATAAGTCCAAGGGCGACAAATACGCCGATTACAAGCGCCGCACCTCGGCCTTCTTCCCGCTCCCGCCCAAGCCGTAAACCGCGGTCGGGGCGCAAGCAGCCCCCGCCATTCTCGTGCTGCGTCGCACAAAAATCGACGAGCGACCCTTTTGCCTTGCCCAAAGCTCGCCTATGCTGCCTCTCGCGCGAGGAGGCGTGAGCGACATGTCATTGACCCAGACCGCCCGGGATGCCGAGCGCGAGCGGATCGCGCGCCATGTGCTCGATCTCGTCAAGGAACGCGGTGCGGAGGTGCCTTGGACCGTCGCGATGGCCGAAAGCGGGCTGACGCGGGCGCGGTTCGAAGCGCTGTTCGCCGATTATGACGACATGTTCGACGCCGTGGCGCAGACATGGCTCGCCCCGCAGCTGGCGGTGATGGAGGAGGTGCTCGCCACCACCCTGCCGCCGCAGCGCAAGATGTACGAATTCTTCCGCCGCCGCTTCGCGATCTCGCAGGAACGCTTCCGCGCTGATCCGCAGTTTTTCAGCATATTGTGCGAAATGGGTGCCGCCAATTTCGAGCGGGTGCGCAGCTATGTCGACCTCGCCGACCACTACCTGTGCGAGCTGATCGCCGAGGCGCAGGCCGAAGGGCACTTCGCCGGGCTGGAGATCGACGAGGCGCTGTCGATGATCAACCAGATGGTCACGGTCTACACCATGCCCGACGCGCTGATCTATCTGGGCGACAAGCTGTCCGAGAAGAAGCTGGCGCGGATCATCGACACGATGTTCATCGGCCTGTCGGGTGAGGCGGGGGCGGATGCCTCGGGCGTGAATGCGCTGAAAGTAGCTTCCTGAGGGCATTTGCCTCGGGAAAATCGGCGCTTTCCTACTCCACGCGTGGGTGACAGGATCTCCCCATGAATCGCGCGATTCCTCCCCTTTTCCGGCCCTTTAAGGGGCGTCGCGGGGCGGGAGACATTTTCGCCTTTATACTGTGTCTCATGTGTCTCCAACAGCGGCCCACCACGTCGCCGCCGGATCGGCTGGCCCACGCGCGCCGCGGCGCTGGAGGCCGTCGAACAGCCCTCCTGCCAGCGCCATGGTGGCTGGCACGGTGCGGTTCCAGTCCATCACGTAGAGCCGCTCGGCGATCAGCCAGCGGCCCTCGCGCCGCGCGAGCGTGTCGAGGTAGCGGCCGCCGACTGTCAGCTCGATCTCGCCTTCGGGGGTGGGGATGAGGTGCAGCGCGACGCAGTTGGTCTCGGCCCGCGCGGTCTCGCCGGTGATGCGGATCACGGTGTTGGAGATGTTGTGCTGGGTCAGCCGCATGGTGCCGAGCCCCGCCATCAGCCCGGGGATGACCTCGGCAATGGGCTTCGCGCCGTCGCCATAGTCGATCAGCGCGTCGGCGGTGAAGGCGGCGGCGAGCTGCGCAGGATCGCAGCGGTCGATGCCGCGGCAGTAGAGCGCAAGGGTCTCGGCAATGGCGAGCCGGTCGGCGAGTTCGGTCAGGTCCATGCGCGGCAGGCTACCGCGATGCGGGCGGCGGCGGGACTGCCGAAAGCGTCAGCCGCGCCCTCAGTTTCGGGGGTCGCGCTTGAACTGGAGCACGTTGGCGGGGAGCTTGCGCGGCGGCGGGCGGCGGCGCTTGTCGTCGAGCGCGTAGCGCAAGGAGAAGAAGAACATCGCGGCAGAGGTAAGCAGGATCACGCCCGCCCAGAACCAGTAGGGCAGCAGCAGCACCGCGGCGATCGCGCCGGTGTCGGACAGCTGCGCCTGCCCCTCGATCACGATCTGCTCGGTGAGGAAGTAGCGCCATGCGCCGAACACGCTCCACGCGGCGGTCAGGCCCAGGAACTGGAGCGTGAAGCGCTGGAACCCGCCCGAGGCACGCCATGCGACGAGGCCGAGCACGGCGGCGGCGACTGGCAGCGCCCACCATCCGGTGGTCGAGCGCACCCAGATGATGGTGCTGGCAAGGATCGCGGCGACCATCGCCCACAGCACCGGGCGCCACGCGCGCGGGTGGGCGCTGGCGACGATCAGTCCGGCGCCTACCACACTTGGGCCGAGCGGCCCGCCGATCGAGATCGCCGCCTGCACCAGCCGCGTCGCGTTGCCGCTGATCAGGTATTCGGCATAGCCCGAGCCATTGGGGAGCAGCACCAGCCGCTCGAACGACTGCCCCAGCACGGCGGCGGTGAGGCCGTGGCCCATCTCGTGGAACCACGTCGTCAGGATCAGGAAGGGATAGGCGAGGTAAGCGCCGAAGGGCAGCACCGGCAGCAGCGAGACCACGAAGCCGGCCAGCATCAGCCGGCCGATCGCCTCGCCCTTGGAGCCGGGGGTGACAAGCGAGGACATGCGCGCGCGTCAGCCCGCCGCCGCGTCAGGCGAGTGGCCCGTCGCGTCGACGTGGATGCCGCCATCATCGTGCATCGCGGCCTCCTCGTCCTCCTCGCGCTGTTCGCGCAGGATCGACCAGCTGGCGAGGAACAGCCCTGCCACCAGCGGCCCGAGCACGATGCCGGAGAAGCCGACCAGGCTGATGCCGCCCAGCGTGGTGATGAGGACGATCCAGTCGGGAATGCCGGTGTCGCGGCCGACCAGTATGGGTCGCAGCACGTTGTCGGCCGAGGAGATGATGAAGAAGCCGACCAGCAGCACGAAGATCCCCTGCCAGGTCGCGCCGGAGATCAGCAGGTACAGCCCCGCCGGCAGCCACACCGCGCCCGCGCCGATCACCGGCACCAGCGCGAAGATCGTCATCAGCACGCCGAACAGCAGCGCCGAGGGCACGCCCGCGATCACCAGCGTGATCCAGCCCAGCGCGCCCTGCACCAGCGCGACGATGCCGGTGCCCTTGATGGTGGCGCGGACGATCCCGAGGAAACGCTCGGCCAGCCGGTCGGCGATTGCGCGCTCGACCGGCACGGCGCACAGCACGGTGCGCCCGATCCGCTCGCCATCGCGCAGCAGGAAGAACATCACATACAGCGCCACGCTGAACGACAGGAAGAAACTGAGCGCGCCGCTACCGATGGATACCGCCTGGCCGGCGATCATCCCGGCGCTTTCGGTGAGCAGTTCCTGCAAGCGGGTCTGGACCATGCCGATGTCGGCCCAGCCGCTGCGGTCGACCGCGTCGCGCGCGAAGCCGGGGAGCGAAGTGTAGACCGTATCGAACAACGCCGCGAGGTCGATCGGCTGCCGCTGGAGCGTCGTCACCAGCACGATCGCCTGCTCGATCACCATGCTCGCGATCCATGCGGCGGGGATGAGGACGACGATGAAGATGATGAGCAGGCTCAGCCCCGCGGCCGGATTGCGCCGCCCGCGTAGGCGTCTGAGGACATAGCGATAGAGCGGCTGGAACATGATCGCCGCCAGCGCCGCCCACAGCAGCGGTTGGGCGAAGGGCCAGACGATCACGGTCATCAGCAGGCTGACCACCGCAAGGATGATCAGGAAGCTGGCTTGCTGCAGGTCCTCGGTGCGGTTGGGGTGGGCGGCCATGGGGTCTTTCGGCGGGTCAGACGTCAAGGTTGGCGACGTTGAGGGCGTTATCCTGAATGAACTCGCGCCGCGGCTCGACGATATCGCCCATCAGGCGGGTGAAGATCTCGTCGGTCACATCGGCGTCCTCGACCTTAACCTGCAGCAGGATGCGGGCCTCGGGATCCAGCGTCGTCTCCCACAATTGTTCCGCGTTCATTTCACCCAGCCCCTTGTAGCGGCTGATCGAGAGGCCCTTGCGACCGGCGGCGAAGATCGCCTCGAGCAGCTGGCTGGGGCGGCTGATCGTGCCGTCGAAGGTGGCGGCGGGGGGCGGCGCGGCCTCCTCGGCCTCCCCGGCGAGCGGGTCGCTGGCGGCGGCGGGCGTTTCGGGTTCGGGCTCCTCTGCCTCGGCCCCGGCGCGCACCAGCTTGACGGGGGCGGCATAGGCCTCGGCCTGCGCGGCGGCGAGGCCGTGGAGCTTGAGCGCCTCGGTGCTCGACAGGAACCGCGCGTCGATCTCGTGAACGTCGGTGACGCCGCGCCACAGGCGTTCGAACACCACGGTGCCGTCCTCGCGCTGCGACGCGGACCAGCGCGCCTCGCGGTCGCCTGCGCCCAGACGCCCGGCGGCGCGGGCCAGCGCGGCGGCGAGCGCCTCGCCTGCCAGCCCGGGCTCGAGCGCGCCCACCAGCGCCATCTGCTCGACGATCCCGCTGTCATAGCGGCGCGGCACGAAGGCGAGGAGGTTCTTCAAGCGCAGCGCCCCGTCGACCAGCGCGCGCAGATCCTCGGCCCCGCGGGTGCCGCCCTGCGTCTCCAGCACGCGGCCATGCAGCCCGGCATCGACGAGGTAGCGATCGAGCGCGGGTTGATCCTTGAGGTAGACCTCGCTGCGCCCCTTGGCGACCTTGAACAGCGGCGGCTGGGCGATGAACAGGTGCCCGGCCTTGATGATCTCGGGCATCTGGCGGTGGAAGAAAGTGAGCAGCAGCGTGCGGATATGCGCGCCGTCCACGTCCGCGTCGGTCATGATGACGATCTTGTGGTAGCGCAGCTTTTCCAAGTTGAATTCGTCGCGGATGCCGGTGCCCATCGCCTGGATCAGCGTGCCGACTTCCTTGGACGAGATGATCCGGTCAAACCGCGCGCGCTCGACATTGAGGATCTTGCCCTTGAGCGGCAGGATCGCCTGCGTCTTGCGGTCACGCCCCTGCTTGGCCGAGCCGCCTGCGGAGTCGCCCTCGACCAGGAAGAGTTCGGACTTGGCGGGATCTCGCTCCTGACAATCGGCGAGCTTGCCCGGCAGCGAGGCGACGCTCATCGCGCCCTTGCGGCTCATCTCGCGTGCGCGGCGGGCGGCTTCGCGGGCGGCGGCGGCGTCGATCACCTTCTGGATGATCGACTTGGCATCGCCGGGGTTTTCCTCGAGCCATTCGCTCATCTTGTCGCTCATCAGCGATTCCAATGGCGAGCGGACTTCGGAAGAGACCAGCTTGTCCTTGGTCTGGCTGGAGAACTTCGGGTCAGGCAGCTTGACGCTGACGATGGCGGTGAGGCCCTCGCGCATGTCCTCGCCCGAGAGGCTGACCTTCTCCTTCTTCAGCATCCCCGAACGCTCGGCATAATTGTTGAGCGTGCGGGTTAGCGCGGCGCGGAAGGCCGCCAAGTGCGTGCCGCCGTCGCGCTGGGGGATATTGTTGGTGAAGGCGAGGACGTTCTCGTAATAGGAATCGTTCCATTCCAGCGCGACGTCGATGCCGATGCCGTCCTTCTCCGCGCTGACGGAGATCGGCTCGGGGATCAGCGGCTGCTTGTTGCGGTCAAGATATTTGACGAAGGCCGCGATCCCGCCCTCGTAGTAGAGATCGTGTTCGAGCTTTTCCTCATGGCGCAGATCGCGCAGCTTGATGCGCACGCCCGAGTTGAGGAAAGCGAGCTCGCGATAGCGGTGCTCGAGCTTCTCGAAATCGAACTCGGTGACGTTCTTGAAGGTGTCGTGACTGGCCTTGAAGGTGACGCGGGTGCCCTTCTTGAAGCCATTGCGGTCGGCATTGCCTTCGACCTTCGGCGCGTCGCCGACGACCCGCAGGCTTTCGACCGCATCGCCATGCTCGAAGCGCATCCAGTGCTCCTGGCCCTCGCGCCAGATGACGAGTTCCAGCCACTCGGACAGCGCGTTGACCACCGACACGCCGACGCCGTGGAGCCCGCCCGAGACCTTGTAGGCATTGTCGTCCGAGGTGTTCTCGAACTTCCCGCCCGCATGAAGCTGGGTCATGATGACCTCGGCCGCCGAGACGCCCTCTTCGGCGTGCATGCCGGTGGGGATGCCGCGCCCGTTATCTTCCACCGAAACCGAGCCGTCGGGGTTCAATTCGATGAGAACGAGGTCGCAATGCCCCGCCAGCGCTTCGTCGATCGCGTTATCGCTGACCTCGAACACCATGTGGTGCAGGCCGGAGCCGTCGTCGGTATCGCCGATATACATGCCGGGGCGCTTGCGGACAGCGTCCAGCCCCTTCAAAACCTTGATCGAATCCGCGCCATATTCATTGGCGTTGGGCACTTTTGCCGGGGTCTGATTGGTGTTCTCGTCCATGGCCCATCATATAGGCATGGCGGACGCGAAACCCAACTGCGGGAGGCCCGTAGGCCCTGCTTTTCCACGAGTGTTCGGAAGGTTTCGACGGACGGTTCAAAACGCCGGGCGGAAATGGACCTTGCCCTGCCAGATCGTGCCGTCGAACATCGACATCATGCCGTCACGGCTGAAGGCATCGAACTGGGTTTCGTGGCACCCGGCAGCCGCCGTCGCCGCCTTGAGATCGGCGGGGGTATAGGCAATCGTCTCGGTCAGCAGCGCCGGGTCGGTGGTCGCCCAGTTCGACATCTGCGGCAGCGGCGGGAGGGTGCCGTTCGGGATGCCGACATGGAGCAGCCGCGCGCGGATATCGGGATCGAGCGATTGCAGGGCTTGCGCGGTCAGCGCGCTCACCATGCGGTGGTCGGCGTGGCCATAGCCCCCGTCCGGCCCCCAGGTCAGCACCAGACCGGGCATGAGCGCGAGATATTCGTCCGTGAACCGTTCGAGGAAGGCGTTGGCGGGCGAATCCGGGGCCTGCGGGGTGTTGGCGAGGGTGCCGTCGCCCACCCCCTCGATGAAGCGCGGATTGGCCCCCAGCGCCTCGGCCGAGCAGACCGCCTCGCCGCGCCGCACCTTGCCCAGCGCCGCGCCCTTGGCGAGCGAGGTGACCCCCGGCCCCTGATCGCCGATGGTGGCGAACAGGATCGTCACCTCGCGCCCCTGCCGCGCCAGCGCGGCGATGGCGGGGGCCATGAACAGCTCGTCATCGGGATGGGCGACCACGACCAGCACGTTTTGCGCCTCGGCCGGCCCCTGCGCTTGCGCGGGGGTAAGAGCGAATGCGGCGAGCGCGGCTGCGGCAGTGGTGGTGCGGATCATGGCGTTTCTCTCTCCCTTGCGGCGCTTCCTGCCACTTGTGCGGGGCGCGGCGCAATTGCTTTGCGCGAAGCCCCGCCCCGATTATGCATAGCCGCCATGAGCAATGAGACGATGATGAGCCGCCTTGCCGAGCCCTTCGGCAGCTTCCCCGAAATCCTGATGGAATGGTCGCGCATCAAGGGCGACGATCTCGCTCTGATCGACGAAAGCCGCGAGGTTTACTGGGCCGAGCTGGTGGGCCTCATCGAGCGGCTGGCGGCGCGGCTGGTGGAGACCGGGCTCCAGCGCGGGCAATCGGTGGCGATCCTCGGCACGTCGACGGTGGAATATGCGCTGGTGTTCCTCGCCGCGATGCGCGCAGGCGGGGTGGCCGCGCCGCTCACCACCAGCGCGAGCCCCGAGCAGCTTGAGGGCATGGCGAAGGATTCGGGCGCGATCCATCTGTTCATCGACGCGGCCAAGGCGGCTGAGCTGGGACAGGACTTCATGGCGGACCTGATCCGCGTGCCCTTGGAGAGCATCGACCAGTGGATGGCCCCTCCGGGTGCCCGCGCGCCGGAGTTCGTGCCGGAGCCGAAGGACCCGTTCAACATCATCTATTCCAGCGGCACCACCGGCATTCCGAAAGGCATCGTCCATTCGCACCAGATGCGCTGGCGGCAGTTCGCCTCGACCGGGCTGAGCTATCTCGGCGCCGGGATCGAGGTGCGCTCGCTGGCCTCGACGCCGCTCTATTCGAACACCACGATGGTAGCCTTCCTGCCGGTGCTGCTGGCGGGCGGCTGCGTGCGGGTGATGGGGAAGTTCGATTGCGCCAAGTGGCTCGCGCACGCGCAGGCCGACCGCACGACGATCACCATGCTGGTGCCTGTGCAATACCAGCGGCTGATGGATTTTGCCGAGTTCGACGCCTTCGACCTGACCAGCCTCAAGCTCAAATACTGCACCTCCGCGCCCTTCTCCGCCGACCTCAAGCGCGAGGTCCTCAAGCGGATGCCGGGCGGGCTGATCGAAATCTACTCGATGACCGAGGGCGGGGTGGTGTGCCTGCTGGCGTGCCACGAATTCCCCGACAAGCTCCACACCGTTGGCCGCCCGGCGCCGGGCAGCGAGCTAAAGGTGCTCGACGACGAGGATCGCGAAGTGCCCCCCGGCACCCCCGGCAACATGATCGGCCGCAGCCTCACCATGATGAGCGGCTACAAGAACCGCCCCGACAAGACCGCCGAGGCGCAGTGGATCGATCCCGCGACCGGCGAGGCGTGGATGCGGATGGGCGATATCGGCCGCGTGGACGCCGAGGGCTTCGTCGAACTGGTCGGCCGCGCGAAGGACATGATCATCTCAGGGGGATTCAACATCTACCCCAGCGACCTTGAGGCCGAACTGGCGAAGGAGCCAGGCGTGGTCGAGGCCGCCGTGGTCGGCATGCCATCGCGCGCCTGGGGCGAGACGCCGGTCGGCTTCGTTGTGCTGCGCGAGGGCGCGGATACCGCCGCGATCCTCGCCGCGGTCAACGCGCGGCTCGGCAAGACCCAGCGGCTTGCGGCGCTCCATGCGCTTGCCGACATGCCGAGGAGCCACATCGGCAAACTGCTCAAGACCGACCTGCGCGAGGAAGCCGCGCGGCGGGGCGGGATCGACTAGGCGCCAGATACAGCTCGGCCCGGCTCCTCGAGTGAGGAGCCGGGCCGGTTGAGGCGTCTTCCTGCTGTCTCGCGTTAGACGATAAACGTGTTGAACGCGGTGCCGCTGAGCGCAACGGCGAGCAGCAGGGCGACGGCCTTTTCGCTGATCATGGTCATGGTTCTGGTTTCCCTGTTCTGTTGTGTTTGGGGTGGCCCGGACGATCACGGGGGGGGGGAGAGGGAGCGCCCGGGCCAAGCATCATGTAGAAAGTGACGCGCAATATTCAGTCTTACACAAGACTGAAAATAATTCATCACCGCAATCGAAAAAGGCAATCAATGGGTGCCCGGCAGGCGCGCGGCGTGCGCCCGACATGGGAGCCCAGCTCGAGACGCGGCCACCAGTTCAGGGGGGGGAGTGCGGTGGCCGCGTCTCTTTCGCTGCGTGCCGGGCGCTTGGCGCGGCAGTGACCGATCAGGAGGGCCTAGCAGGGGGGGAGCTGGCCAGTCCTATCCGGTCGGCAGGCGGGCAACGAGACCGTGTTCGGTCCGTGTCGCCGGGCGATGCGTCCTTACGGATCAGCGCGGGGTTGGAGAGGAGGCCCCTTGCCGCATCGCTCGAGACGCCAAGTGGGATTGCCGCGCCGCTATTTCAAATGCGAAAACGCCAATCGGAGTTGCGTCAATTGCAACATATTAAGGTGCATGGCATGCAAACG
>CAMCUB010000019.1 GCA_945878845.1 Erythrobacter sanguineus
CGTGAGGCGCACCCTAACCATTGCAATCATCTCCTAGCTTGCGGGTCACACTGCCGAGGACCCCTTACGGGTTGTTTCCTATACGTTACCCAATCCGCCTAGGAAACTCGAAATAATCATCTAAACTCTTGATTTTATGGCGCGCCCGGCAGGACTCGAACCTGCTGCCTCAAGATTAGAAGTCTCGCGCTCTATCCAGATGAGCTACGGGCGCGCAACGCAAGGGGGCCATTAGCGTGCTTTGCGCGCTAAGGGAATCGCGCTAACCGTTCGGGCGATGGAAAACACCGCTTCAGCCGATCACGCCCCCGATCCCGCAGCCGCTTTCGACCGCGATTCCACCGACGGGATCGTCGCGACCAGCCATGCGCCGGTGACGTTCCGCTACTACGATCTGGTGATGGCGGGGTTCGTCACCATCCTGCTGCTCTCCAACATCATCGGCGCGGCCAAGCTGACCTATGTGAGCGTGCCGTTCTGGCCCCAAGGCTGGTGGCCCGCGCCGGGTGGCACCTTCATCTATGGCGCGGGGATCCTGTTCTTCCCGCTGGGCTACGTCATCGGCGACGTGCTGACCGAGATCTACGGTTTTGCCAAAGCGCGCCGAGTGATCTGGGTGGGCACTGCGGCGATGCTCTTTCTGGCGTTCATGTCCTACGTCGTGACTGCCCTTCCCCCGTTCGACGGTTGGGAGTGCGCCGCCAGCGGCTTCGGGGGCGAGCGTCCGGTCACTTCCAACACCAACCCCGCGATCCCCGGCGGCGCGATCTGCCAGAGCACCTACGAAAGCGTGTTCGGCTCGACCTGGCGCATCGTCGTCGCCTCGATCGTCGCGTTCTGGGCGGGCGAGTTCGTCAATTCCTTCGTGCTTGCCAAGATGAAGGTCTGGACCAAGGGCCGCGTCCTGTGGAGCCGCACTATCGGCTCGACCTTCTTCGGCCAGGCGGTCGACAGCCTGATCTTCTACCCCGTCGCCTTCCTCGGCATCTGGACGACTGAGGCGGTGCTGACCGTGATGGTCACCAACTGGGCGCTGAAGGTAGTTTGGGAAGCGGTGCTGACGCCGGTAACCTATGTGGTGGTGAACCGCCTGAAGAAGGCCGAGGGCGTCGATCTCTACGACATCGAAACCGATTTCTCGCCCTTCGGCAGCGAGCAAAAACGCGCCTAGAGCACGATTTCGTCGACTATATCGACCCGCCAACCGAGCCCCAACCGGCCCGCGAGCAGCTTCATGTCCTTCTCGGTCGGCGCGCCGAACAGGGCGGCGTGGCTGGCGGCGAGTTCAAGCACCAGCGTGCCTTCCTCCACCCTGAGCCGGCTGACCTCGAGCGAGCGTGGGCTTTGTGCGCCGAGCCGGCGCGCGAGGCGCAACGCAAGGCCCCAGCGCACCGCCTCCTCGAGCGCCTCTTCGCTGGCGAGCGCGCGGACTTCGGCGGGGAACGAAAGCTGGTTGCCATTGGCCGCCACGGCCGCGGCGAGCATCGCGCGGCCCTTGCCGTCGACGCCGATCCAGCGCTTGTGCAGCGCCCAGTTGATCGCTTGCGGCAAGCGGATATTGGGCTCGATCTGCATCGAGGCGAGCGCGAGCATGGTCGCCGCCAAGCGCAGGCGCTCCGAGCCATGGTCGCGCGCGGGCGCTGCGTCCAATGTCCATGCCGCCATGCGTGTCGCCAGCTGCGGCTGGGTGCCGCGCTGGCTGGCGAACACCGCCACCCCGGCCAGCAGCGGGTCCTGCGAGCGGGTGTGCTCGGGCAGGCGATCGTAAAGCAGCCCCTCGCGCAGGCCCCACGCGGAAAACACCACACGCTTCGGCGCCAGCCGGGCGAGCAGCGCCGCCAGCAGCACCGCGGCATCGGGCAATTTTTCGGCGCGCATCGTGCTGATGCGCTCGCGGGTCTTGAGCGCGTCGCTCTCGGTCGCCGACAGGGAAAGCGCCAGTTCTTGCGCGCCCGCGGCATCGAGTTCGAACCCGTGCGGATCGCTCAAAGGCCAGCCGCGCGAGGCCATCGCATAGACCGCCATCGCCCGCCACGTGCCGCCGACCAGATAGAGCGCGCCATTCTCGGCAGGCGGATTGGCGGAAAGGTCCCAGCCCGCCTTGCGGATCGCCTTGTCGAGCGACTTCTTCATCTCGGCGCCGTTGCCTCTGCCTGCCTTGCCGCGATGTTCGGGCAGGCGCAGCGTGCCCAGCGGGAGCGAGCTTGCCCCCTCGCAGGCCCCGCCCGCAACCCGCACCAGCTCGAGGCTCCCGCCGCCGAGGTCGGCGACGATCCCGTTCGCGTCGGGGAAGGCGCCGATCACGCCGTGGGCGCTGAGCAGCGCTTCCTCCTCGCCCGAGATCACCCGCGGATTGAGCCCGATCGAGCGCAGCTGTGCGACGAATTCCGGGCCGTTGGCGGCATCGCGCACCGCTGCGGTGGCGACGGTTTCGATATCCTTGATGCCCATGTCGGCGAGCAACAGCGCAAAGCGTCTGAGCCCCCGCAGCGCCAGCGCCATTGCCTCGTCGGCGAGCCTGCCGGTCGCGGCAATCTCGCGCCCGAGCTTGGCGGTGACCTTCTCGTTCAACAGCACCGTGGGCGCGCGCATCGTGCCGCCATAGACGACAAGGCGCACCGTGTTAGAACCGATATCGATGATCGCGCGCTCCGCCCCTGCGCCGCCGATCGCGCCCGGGCGGTCTGCCCGCCGCCTGCTCCAGATCATGCCACCGCGCCCCTGCGCAGCGACAGCTTGGGCACGGCGCCCGCCTCAAGCGCCCCGCCGCGCCCCGAAAGCGAGGGGTTGGTCATGAAATAGCGGTGGCAATTGAACGGCTTAGCACCCGCCTCCAGCTCGACCCGCGAATAGCTGCCATCGGGATGCAGCCACCAGCTCTGCTCGCTGTCGAGCATGTTGGCGAGCAGCACCTGCTGGAGCACCTGATCGTGGACTGTGCGGTTGAGAACAGGAATCAGCGTCTCGACCCGGCGGTCGAGATTGCGGCTCATCATGTCGGCAGAGGCGATGAACACCGCCGCATGGGCGCTCGGCATCGGGTGGCCATTGGCGAAGGCATAGATGCGGCTGTGTTCGAGAAAGCGCCCGATGATCGACTTGACCCGGATGTTTTCGGAAAGCCCCGCGATCCCCGGCCGCAGGCAGCAGATGCCGCGCACCACCAGTTCGACCTGCACCCCGGCATTGCTGGCGGCATAAAGCCGGTCAATCATGCCTTCATCGGTGAGCTGGTTGCACTTCAACCAGATCGCGGCTGCCTTGCCCTTTTGGGCATTGGCGATCTCGGTATCGATGCGGGCATAGATTTCCTGCCGCAGATCGATCGGCGCGATGTGCAACCGCTCGAGCGCGTGGGGCTCGACATAGCCGGTGACGAAGTTGAACATCTTGGCCGCATCGCGCCCCATCTTGGGGTCGGCGGTGAAGAAGCTGAGGTCGGTGTAGATCTTGGCGGTGACGGGGTGGTAGTTGCCGGTGCCGAAGTGGCAATAGGTGCGGAACCCCTCACCCTCGCGCCGGACCACCATCGCCACCTTGGCGTGGGTCTTCCAGTCGGTGAAGCCGTAGATCACCTGCACGCCGGCGCGTTCGAGCTTGCTGGCCCATTGCAGGTTCTGCTCCTCGTCGAAGCGGGCCTTGAGTTCCACCACCGCGGTGACCGACTTGCCAGCCTCGGCCGCCTCGATCAGCGCGCCGATCACTGCCGACTGGGAGCCTGCGCGGTAGAGCGTCTGCTTGATCGCCACCACATCGGGGTCGGCCGCCGCCTGACGCAGGAAATCGACCACCACCTCGAAGCTTTCATAGGGGTGGTGGATGACGATGTCTTTCTCGCGGATCGCCGAGAACACGTCCCCGTCATGCTCGCGGATGCGTTCGGGCAGGCGCGGGGAATAGGCGTCAAACTTGAGGTCGGGCCGATCCTCGCGGACGATTTCGGCAAGGCCGTCGATGCCGATCATGCCATCGGTCTTGATCAGCGCGGCCTGGTTGATGCCGAGCTGGTCGAGCAGCAGGGCTTCGGCGGCGGGATCGAAATCCTCCTCGATCTCGAGCTGGATCACCTGGCCCCGGCGGCGGCGCTGGATCGCGCTGCGGAAGGTGCGCACGAGGTCCTCGGCCTCTTCGGCGATCTCGATGTCGCTGTCGCGCAGCACCCGGAACAGCCCGTCACCCTGAATCGCGAAGCCCGGGAACAGCGCTTCGGCATAGCGCTGGATCAGCCGCGCGATCGACATGTAGAGCACCCCGCCCTTGCCCGAGCCGACGCCGGTCACCGTGTCGGGCACGCGCACAAAGCGCGGCAGCGCGCTGGGGATCAGCACCATCTCGATCAGCTGCTCGCCCGTCGCGTCGCGGGTCAGGGTGAAGAGCAGGCCCATGCCTTCGTTCTGGACGAAGGGGAACGGGTGCGCAGGGTCGAGCGCCTGCGGGGTGATGATCGGCAGGATCTCGTTGAGGAAGTAGCTCTTGAGCCACTTGTGCACCTCGGGGCTAACGCGTTCCTCGTCGGCGACGTGGATGTCGGCCTCGGCGAGCCCGGTGCGCAAGCTGCGCCAGATCGCCTGCTGGCGCTGCGAGAGGATCGCGAGCGTATCGCGGATCGCGGTCAGCTGCTGCGCCGGGGAACGGCCGTCAATCGAAGGCGCCTCAAAGCCGCGCTGCACTTGCCCCACGAGCCCGGCGACGCGGATCATCATGAATTCATCGAGATTGCTGCCCGAAATCGAGAGGAACCGGACGCGTTCCAGCAGCGGATAGGCCTCGTTGCAGGCCTCGGCGAGGACGCGCTGGTTGAACTGGAGCCAAGAAAGCTCGCGGTTGAAATAATGGGATTCGTCCGGCCCCAGAACCGCCATCTGGGTGGTGCCCGCCGCGCCTGCGGGCGCGGGGTCTGTGCCGGTCGGTGATGTGCTCATCGCTTCCCTGTCCCGCCTGTGGCCGCGCTGATGCGGCCCAAGCCTTGTCTTGCGCGCCATGATGCGCCGGGCGCGCATGTGTTCGCAAGCGGCTTATGTGTAAATGCGGATCGGGGGATTGTCACATATTCGTCAACGTATGGCGCGCCTTGTGGGGCGGCCTGCCTCACACCAAGGACCGGCTGTCGGCGATGGCCGTGATCCCGCGCTTGCCGTTGGCATCGCGGCCCAGTTGCACGAGCACGTCGATCACGCTCGCGGCATAGGCGATGGTGTCCGAACGGGTGAGGCCGATGCCGGTCTGCATCACCATCAGCGAAAGCTGCTCGAGCGCGCCGCGCAGGGAGTTGGCGTGGATCGTCGAGAAGCTGCCCGGGTGCCCGGTGTTGATCGCGCGCAGGAAGCTGACGCTCTCAGCGCCGCGCAGCTCGCCCAGCACGATGCGATCGGGGCGCAGGCGCAGCGCGGCTTGCAGCAATTCGTTGGCGGTGACCTTGGCCTCGCCGAGCTCGCCCTTGACCGCGACAAGACCGACGGCGTTCTCGCCCGGGAATTTGAGTTCCGGCGTATCTTCGACCAACACCACGCGCTCCTCACCCGGAATCTCGCCGAGCATGGCGTTGAGGAAGGTCGTCTTGCCGGTGCTGGTGCCGCCCGAGATCAGGATCGTGCGCCGCGCGCGGATCGCGGCGCGCAGGTAAGCGATCGGCTGGGCCTGCGGATCGGGCAGGTCGAACTGCATCTCGCCCACCAGCGGCCCAGTGTCATAGGCATCCAAGGGCAGATCGAGGCGGCGGTGGCGGCGGATCGCCATCACCCAATGCTTGCGGCTCGCGGGCGGCCCGCAGAACTGCACGCGCGCGCCATCGGGCAGAGTCGCACCGAGCAAGGGGTGCTCGCGGTTGATCCCCTGGTGGCTGACCCGCGCCACCTGTTCGGCAAGGCGCTGCACCAGCCGGTCGTCGATCTCGGGCGTCTCGATGCGCTGCATGCCGGGGCTGGCGGCATCTTCGATCCACACCTCGCCCGGACGGTTGACCATGATCTCGGTCACGGTGTCGCGTTCGAGCCAGCGGCGGAAGGGCGCCAGATAGGCGTCGAGATAGACGCTGCGCTCGGCCGAAAGGGGCACTGCCGCCCCCTCGCCCTCGCCAATCCGGTGCACGTCCGCGCTCACAATGTTCAGCCGCCGACTGCGGTGAAATCAAGATCGCGCGCGGTGTAGACGCGGATCGGTTCGCCCGCGCGCACCCGGATGGTGGGGCTGATCTGGCCTTGCGATTGCACCGCCGAGTTGGCCGCGTTCTGCGCGCTGCCTGACAGAATGGCGCCGCCGATCCCGCCGGTCGCCACCGCGCCAAGGCCGCCGACCACCGACAGCAACAGACCCGAGCCGAAGCGCTTGAAGAAGTGGCTGTTGACGTCGCCCTCGATCCCCGTGGCCCCGTCAAAGCTGACCGCAGGCGAGGCGAGGTTGACCGAGACGCCGTCGGGCCGGATCAGCCGCGTCCAGACAACATAGGCGCGGCGCTGGCCCTGCTCGACCCCTGCGCGGTACTGACCGATCAGGCGCGTGGAGCGCGGGACGAGCACGCGCTTGCCATCAAAGCTGCGCACGTCCTGATTGACCACGGCGCGGACATAGCCGGGCACATCGGTGTTGATCGCGGTCTCGAGGATCGCGGGGATCAGCGTGCCCTCGGTCACGGTGGTCGAGGGGTTGCTCATGGCGCGTGCCTGTGCGGGCGCGCCGCCGACACCGCCGATGCTGCTGGCGAAAGCCGACGCGCCGCCGGTGCCGCCCGCCGCGCCTGCCGGGTTGGCGGGAGCGGGCGCAGCGGCCGGCGCGGCGACATTCACCCCGCGCGCCGAGCCGCCGTCGAAGGCAAGCATGGTGCTGCTATAGGGATTGGCCGAAGGCACGCTCACCGCCCCGGGATCGCCCGAATAGACCGGCGTCGGCGCGGGATCGGCCTGGAGCGCGACCGCCGGGGCGGGCGGCACTTGCGAGGGATCGCCCATCGGCTGGGCCGGCAGCATCACCGGCGCGGCGGCCTGCGGCTGGGTGACGGCGGGATTGCCGATCCCCTGCGGCTCGGCCGTGCGCGCGGCGTTCATCGCCCAGAAGGTCACCGCGCCGAGCAGGCCGACCACGGCCACCCCTGCGGCGAGGCCCACGCCGTCACCCTTGGCCTTGCGGTCGGTGACCGCAGGGAAGGCCGCGCGGCTGGCGAGGTCGATGATCTCGGCGGACTCGCGGGTGCGCGGATCGACCGTGCCCTCGTTACCTTCTCCGGAGCCCTTCTTGGGCGGCAAACGCATGGCCAGACGCATCAGATGCTCTCCTTGGCAGACAGGTGGTTCACAGGATTAGTCACTTCTTGCCGCCCTTGCGCGGGGCGGAAAGGCCGGCCTGCCGCGTGGACGGCGGCTTTGGCCCGGTATTGGTCAGCGTCGCGGTGTCGCGGCCCGAGCGCAGGACGATCTTTGCCGGCACCCCGTCGACAACCACGGTATCGCCACGGGTGGTGTAATTGACCGGTCCCTCGTCGCCTTCCGCATTGGTCACGAGGATCGCGGGGATCGGCGCGCCGGGGGCCCAGGTGAGGAACACCGCTTCGCCATCGTCATAGGTGCGCGAAGGCAGGAGCTCGGGCGTTCCCGCGCTCGCCCAGGCGAAGTTGAGCTTGGCCGGATCGGCCGGATTGGCGGCCCCAGCGGGCACACCGGTGGCCGGATCGGGCGCGGCGGCGGCAAGCTGCGCCTGCGCTTCGGCCTCGGCGATGGCAGCAAGGCGCGCTTCCTCGGCGGCTTTCTCAAGCTCGGGATAGCGGAACTGGAGGACGTAGAGCGCTGCGGACTTGGGGCTCGCCACCAGGTCGAACAGGTAGGTGCGCTTGTCGGTCACCACGGTCATGTTGGTGCGCGCGGCAGGCTCCAGCGGCTTCACGAAGATAATCGTCTGCGCCTTGTTGGGCTGCACCTGCCACGCCGCCGAATCCCCGATCGCGATGTTCTCGATGATCTCGTCGGGGGCGAACTTGATGGTGGTCTGCACCTTCACCCGCCCGTCGATGCGCACCACCGCGTCGGCATCATAGACAAGCGTCTGGAGCCGGCTGTCCTGCGCGGCAAGCGGGGCGGAAAGGGCTAGAGCGAGGCTCGCGAAGAGCACGGCGCGGGTCATTGATACGTCTCCGAAGGGGTCGTCGGCTTGGGGGCGGGCGCGGACGGGCCCGAGGAGGAAGTGGGCCGGAAGCGGTTGCCGATCCCGCGGGTGCGCGTCGTGCCTGCGCCAAGCGGAACGACTTGCCCGCCTCCGCTTGCGACATTGACCACGCGGGTATCGCGCACCGCGCCGCCATCGGTGCCGGTGTCATTGGCGACCACCACCTGCGGCGGCGGCGCGACATCGGCGCGGCGCCCGCCCGCGGCGGCAGCGGCCATGGGAGCGACATTGGTGTTGCGCGGCGCGGTGCCCGTGGCTTGCGCAACGGGCACGGGGCGCGGGGGATCGGCGGGGCGCTCACGCTCCTTGGACGGCACGAGGCCGAACACCTGCCAGCCGGCGACCATCGTCCCGGCGACCTTCAGCGACAGCAGCATCAGCGCCATGTGCACCGCGCCGATGAGGAAGAAGGCCATCGCCGCCTGCTGGTCGATCTTGTCCGGCACCGCGACCAGCGCGGCAAGCACCGGGACCGACATCTCGAGCATGATCGACCCGCCCAGCACTGCGAAGAGCGGCGCAAGCGCCATCATCGTCAGCCCCTTGAGCCAGCCGGTGAACAGTCCGCGCGTGCCGTCGAACAGCGCCAGCACCACGAAGATCGGCCCCAGCGCCAGCAGCAGCGCCAGCGCGATGCGCGCGGTCACCAGCAGGCCCACCGTGCCCAGCAAGAGCAGCATCGCCCCCAGCCACATCATCCCCGGCGGGGAGAAGGCGCTGATGTTCGAGGTGTCCCCGCTCGCCTGCTGGATCGCGACGAACACCACGTCGAGCTTCTGCGCGAACACCAAGGTCGCGCTCTCGCCGCGCGTTCCGGTGAGGATCCCGGCGATCTGGTCGGGCCCGCCGATGAAGATATTGTAGAACACGCTCGAGAAGGCGACGAAGCTGGTGGCGAAGGTCAGCACCAGCCCCAGCGTCATCATCTTGGGCACCAGCGCGCGCACCGAAATGTTCGAGCGGCCGAGCATCAGCGAGATGCCGAAGAAGCCGACGTAGAGCCCCAGCACGACGGTGAGCACGACGGCCAGCTGGCCATCATCCCCGAACAGGCGGTTGAAGGCCTGCTCGGACACGCCGCTGGCGATGCAGTCGACCGCGGTCAGCGCCGCCGAGACGCCGGTGCCCATCGCCTGTGCGGCCTGGTCGCAGGTCGCGCTCATTCGGCTGCCTGCCACATCGAGTCGTCCTCAGGGTCGCCGGGGCCATCGGGCCACGCCCGGCCGGTGAGCGGCGGATACCACGCGGACGGGGCATCGCCGACCGCTTCGCGCAGCAGATCGAGCCTGCGCACCGCACTTTCGCGGCCCGACAGGATCGTCAGCACCTCGGGCGCGCCCGACAGATCGAGGCGCACCACGACGCTCGCGTCGGGCTGGCGCACAAGGAAGCAGCGCGAATGCGCCGGGAGCGAGCGGATCAGCGCGAATTCGTGGCTGGTGAGGCCGAAGCCGTCGCAATAATCCTCAGGCCGCGCGCGGCTGTTGGGCATGAACACCATGGTCGCGGTCTGCTCGACCAATGCGGTCGAAATGCGGCTGTCGAGCGCATCGCGCGCCGACTGGGTGGCGAAACCGACCAAAGCGTTGCGCTTGCGCAGCGTCTTGAGCCAGTCGCGGATGCGCGCGGCAAAGACCTCGTCGTCGAGCGCCTTCCAGCCCTCGTCGATCAGGATCATGGTGGGCTGCCCGTCCAGCCGCTCGTCGATGCGGTGGAACAGATACATCATGGTCGGCGTGCGCAGCCGCGGGTTCTCGAGCAGCGCGGTCATGTCGAAGCCCATCACGCGGGTTTCGAGATCGAGCTTGTCGGCGGCATTGTCGAACAGCCAGCTGTGCTCGCCCTCCCCGATCCATGCAGCCAGACGATCCGCAAGGTCGCCCGGCGAGGGACGGCGGGCCCCGGCAAGCAGTTCCTTGAAGTGGCGCAGGCGCCGCAGCGAAGGATCATTGGCGTAGGTCGCATCGACCGCCGCGCTCAATGTCGCGAACTCCTCGGGGCCGTCGGCCTTGAGCAGCACGGCGAGCCAGTCGCGCAGGAAGGCGCGGTTGGCGGGGGTGTCGGGCATTGCGAGCGGGTTGAACCCGGTCGGCAGCCCCGGCGCGATGCGGTCATAGCGCCCGCCGATGCCGCGAATGAACAGCTCGGCGCCGCGATCCTTGTCGAACAGGATCGTGCGCGGCTTGAATTTTTGAGCTTGGGCGGCGAGGAAGTTCATCACCACAGTTTTACCGGAGCCCGACGGGCCGATCACCGAGAAGTTGCCCAGATCGCCGTGGTGGAAGTTGAAGAAGAACGGCGTCGCGCTAGTCGTCTCCAGCAGCGTCACCGCATCGCCCCAGTGGTTGCCGCTTGCCTGCCCCAGCGCAAAGCCATGGAAGCTGCCGAAGCCTGCCATATTGGCGGACGAGATCAGCGCGCGGCGGACGATATATTCCTCGTTGCCGGGGAACTGCGCCCAGAAGGCAGGCTCGAGATTGGTATCCTCGCGCACCGCGATCGCGCCGGTGTCGGCGAGCGCAGCGGCGCAGGCGGCCATCGCGTCGTCGAGGCGCGGCAGGTTGGTATCGCGCACCAGCACGGTCAGGTGATGATCGCCAAAGCCGACCGCCCCGTTGCCGAGCAGGTCGCGCGCGGCGAGCATGTCGGCACGCTCGGCCGCGGCCTCTTCGTCCACCGAACGCGAACGGCGCAGCGCGAGGTCGATGCGCTCCTTGGCGGTGGTGCGCTCGTTAGGCGCATAGCTTTCGGTGACCACCATCTCGAACGGCAGGCGCAGCAGGTTGTCGAGCAGGCCGGGCGAGGTCGCCTCGGGATAGTCCTTGAGCCCGAGGATCGCAGCGAAATCGGGCGCGGCTGACCCGCGCAGCTCCATCGCATCGAGCCCGAAGCTCGCGCGGCGATAGGGCAGCATGTGGCCGATATCGGTGTCTTCCGACGGGCGGCGCACGGGGCGCATCTCGCCATTATAGAGCGCCGAGAGCAGCTCGAGCATTTCCGAATTGGTGCCGCCATTGGTGCTGTCGGGGGCCTGATAGTCCCCCAGCACCGCGGCGCCATAATTCTGCAAGCTGGCGACGAGGCCGGTGATCGCGGCCTTGAGGCTGCGGATGTCCTTGGGATCAGCCTCGAGCTCGTCGGCGCCGGCGCGGTTGAACATCTTAGACAGGCGCTCAGGCAGTCCCGTCTTGCCGCGCGCGGGGCGGCGGATCAGGGTAACGAACTGGTCGTTGATGAACAGCGATCCGCCCGCCAGCCGCTGCTTCCAGCGCACATCGATATGACGCGACAGGGCATCGGGGAACTCGGCGTCAAGCTCCACCTCGACCCGGCGGCGGATGACGTGGTGATACATCACGAAGCGCGCGTCGAGCGTGCTGCGCAGCATCACCTCGCGGGTGGCGGCATGGGCGTTCAATGCGTCCGAATCCTCGGTCTCGAACAACAGGCCGGGCACCTGAATCGCGCTCATCACCGAGCCATCGCGCAGGAGCACGGTGTTCTCGTCGACAAGGCGCGCATAGGGCAGGCGGTCGCCGACGCGGGCTTCCTTGGCGCTCCAGGCGGCGGGGCCGATCCACTTCACCATGACGGGCAATCCTTAAGGCGCATAGGAGTTGCACCCCCAACGCTTGAAATTGGGCACGCGCGGGCACCTCGAAACCTTGGTGATCCACAGGTCGAAGACGCGCGGTTCGCGCAGCGAAGCGAAATAGCCGACCCCATGCATGATCACCGGCACCATCAGGAAGCCGACGAGGAACAGCCCGTTGGTGATCAACAGGTTGCGCAGGATCAGGAAGGCGATCGTCGTCACCATCATGTTGATGATGAAGAAGTTCATCGTCACGCCCGCGAACATCTGCGGGCGGGTGAGCGCGCGGTGGACGGGGTTGCGGACGAGGTCGCTCATCAGCCTGCGGCCGCCTGAATACCGGCGACGATGGTGGTCGCGCCGAACAGGATGAAGACGCCGACGATCACTGTCGCGCCGAAGCGCCAGTTCATCCGGCCAGTGAGCATCATGAAGCCGATCGCGGCAACCGCCATCACCGCAATGGTGGTCGCGACCGTGCCAAGCAGCGTGCCCTGAAGCCACAGCAGCGCGTTGTTGATCGGGCCCGAACCGGCGGGATCGGCCCCTTGCGCAAAGGCGGCAGAATGCGCCGAGACAAGCGCGAGCGCGGCGGCAAGACGGGCGGGGAATCGCAAAAGGGGCATCATGTCTTTCTCGGTTTAACAGATCTGGCGTTTGCGCGCACGGGGCGGCTGGCTAGCGGCCGGGCGCACGTGCGTGGTTGGACAGCCGCCCCATGATGGCGGCAACATATTGCTTTGTCTCGCGGATATTGGGGATACCCCCGGCGCGCTCGACCCGACCGGGACCGGCATTATAGGCGGCGAGCGCCTTTTCGATATCGCCGCCGAAGCGGTCGAGCTGTTCGCGCAGGTAGCGCGCCCCGCCCTCGAGATTGGCGAAAGGATCGCGCGGATCGACCCCGAGATAACGCGCGGTGCCCGGCATCAGCTGGGCGAGGCCCTGCGCTCCGACCGGCGAGACCGCGTTCTCGTTCCAGCGGCTTTCCTGCCACACCAGCGCCTCAAGCAGGCTGGGCGAGAGGTCGAAGCGGGCCGAGAGTTCGGCAATCTTGGCGGCATAGCGCGGCGGAATGCCGCGGGCGGATTGCGCGGGATCGGCGATTGCGAAAGCGGGAACGGAGGGCGCTTCGCCGGGCACCGCCGGTTCGCGCGGTGCAGAGGCGTCCGCAGGCTCGGGCACAGAGCTCTGGCCCGCGCGCGGCCCGGACACCCAGCGCGCACCTTGAGCGTCCAGTTCGAGCACATCGGCGCGCGCCTCGACCGAGTGGCCGAAGGCTAGTCCGGCACCCGCAGCAATTGTCATGACGCGGCAAGCCGCGGCGAGAATCATGTCTCGGCCCTCCAGAATGTCCCCCTTTGTCTATCCTAAATGACAGGCAGGTGACAGTATTAGGAAAGCCCCGGGATGATTACCGGCATGTCACCGGGGGCCCCAATTGCGCATTATCGCGCAACCGGGCCCCGGGCTCCACATCAAAGCGATCAACGATCGCGATAGGTGAGCTGGCCGGTGGCGGCTGCGGCCGTGCGGAATTCGCCGCGCTCCAGCATCTTGAGCGCCTTGCGCGCCAGCCGCCGCGAATCGGTGGCGACGCCGTCGGCGGTTTCGATCTCGACCACTTCCTCGCAGGCCAGCGCCTGGCGGAAGGCCTCACGCGCACGCGTGTCATTGCCGGTCTGGGCATAGGCGATGCCGAGATTGATCAGCACCGCAGCGTCGCGCGGATCGGCGGCGCTGGATTTCTCGAGCGCGGCGATGGCCTGCTCGGCGCGGCCTGCGGCAAGCGTGCGCGCGGCGAGTTCGGGGGCAGCCTCGGACGCAGCGCGCGCGGTGTCGAGGGGGGCGGCGGGGGCGTCTGCAAGCGGGCTTGCGGCGGCGAGCGCGAGAGCAAGAAAGGCAACGGACATGGGCATAGCTCCTCTTCTTCAGACACGCATAATGCATGGCGCGGGGAGCGAATGCAACATAACTGTCACATTGTCTTTTATTTGTAATCTGACGTGGCAATCCCCTGAGCTATCGTGAAATTTCTGTGACACTCGACGCGTTTCATCAGGTTTGGCGGTCAGGGTTTTTTGTCATATTTGACTTTCTTTAGTCATATTACGGCAAATGCCTCACGACTGTCATGCTGCAAGAATTCTGTCACGAACGGCTCCTAGCGACCACTCAGCGCAACAATCCAAGCGCCTAAATCGATTCTCGGCTCTAGAGGGGACCCACGCTCGTGAAAAACATCCAACGCACTCTGATTCTGGGTTGCAGCCTGGTCGCTCTGGCGGGTTGCGGCGCTGATGAGATCGTCTCGCCCGGCACCGGCGGCAACATCTCGGTTGTGATCAACAACCCCGCGCCGACCCCGACGCCGACCCCGACCCCGACGCCGACCCAGACGCTGGTGACCCCGGCTGCCGGCTGTCCGACCATCAACTCGGCCGGCGGCCTGACCGATGCCGGCACGCTCTCGGGCCCGACCGGCACCTACCGCGTCTGCACCCTGCCCTCGACGGTCAACGCGACCGACACGCTGCCCTTCATCCGCGGCCTGCTGTATCAGATCTCGGGCTCGACGCTGGTCGGCGCCGACCAGGGCTTCGGCACCACCAACAACGTCGTGACCCTGACCGTCGAGCCGGGCGTGATCCTGTTCGCCCAGGGCAACTCGGCGCTGATCGTCAACCGCGGCAACCGCCTCGTCTCGAACGGCACCGCGACCCGTCCGATCATCTGGACCAGCCGTGACAACGTGATCGGTCTCGCCAACGACAACAGCCAGCAGCAGTGGGGCGGCGTCGTGCTGCTCGGCCGCGCTCGCGTGTCGGATTGCGCCACCGGCGGCGTCAACACCGATGAAATGTTCGCTATGAACCCGACCTGCCAGCAGAACCTTGAAGGTTCGGCTGTGACCGTGCCTTACGGCGGCAACCAGGCGGCCGACAACTCGGGCTCGTTCACCTTCAACCAGATCCGCTTCTCGGGCTTCGAACTGGCACCGGGCAACGAACTCCAGTCGCTGACCACCGGCGGCGTTGGTTCGGGCACCACCATCGCCAACCTGCAGTCGTTCAACAGCTCGGATGACGGCATGGAGTTCTTCGGCGGCGGCTTCAACCTCCGCAACATCGCTTCGATCGGCGCCTCGGACGACTCCATCGACGTCGATACCGGCGCGCAGATCAATGTCGACACGTTCATCGCGGTTCAGCGTTCGAGCACCGGCGACTCGATCCTCGAGCTCGACTCGAACGACGCCGTTGCCACCCCGATCACGGCGCGTCCGCGCACCCGCCTGCAGATCAACAACGCCACGATGGTTGAACGGATCGTCGGTTCGAACGCCGCGATGATGCGTCTGCGCGGTGGTGCGGCCTTCGGCCTCACCAACACCGTCATGAACCGTCTCGACGGCACCGGCACTCACTGCGTGCGCGTCGACGAACAGCTGGTCGTCGACAACCTCATCGGGTTCAACTCGGTGGTCTGTGACGGCGGTGCGGCGAACCAGGTGCGCGGCGTTGCCACTGCGGCAGCGGCGATCACTGCCGGTTCGAACGTGAACCTCAACTTCACCATCACCCTCACCGACACGGTGGTGAACGGCACCGGCGAAACCGGCGTGACTGCGTTCGACGCCAACACTCGCTCGACCTTCTTCCCGACCCGCACCTTCATCGGTGCGGTGCAGAACGCGGCCGGTCTCGCCACCTTCCAGGGCTGGACCTGCAACTCGGCGGTGTTCAGCTTCGGCGGCACCGGCACTGCTTGCACGACCCTGCCGGTCTTTAGCTGATCGCGCCTTTCGAAACGGGGGGGCGCAGCGTTGCGACGCGCGCCTCCCCCTTTCTTTCTTTCAGGCCCCGCGCGGGCAAGATCTGTTCAAAGGCCTAATCATGAGGGGGTCTCACATTATGTTGACCGGCACGCGCCTGGCAGGGCTGCTGCTTCTCACCACGTCACTCACCCTGCCCTCGATGCTTCACGCGCAGGATGTGACCGAGGACACCACGACCGAAGAGGAAGTGGTGCAAGACGACCCGCTTACCGAAGAGGTCGAGGGCGAGCCGCCGGTTGAAGACGTCGATGTGTCGATCCCGGGCGGCGAAATCGTCGTCACCGGCCGCCGCGGCCGCAACCCCGAGCGCTCCTCGGGCCAGGTTCTCAACGTCCTGACCGAAGCCGACATCGCCCGCACCGGCGACGGCGACATCGCCGGCGCGCTGGGCCGCGTCAGCGGTCTGTCGCTGGTCGGCAACGGCCGCGTCTTCGTGCGCGGTCTGGGTGATCGCTATTCGCTCGCCCTGCTCAACGGCCTTCCGCTGCCGAGCCCCGAACCGCTCAGCCGCGTGGTGCCGCTCGATATCTTCCCGACCAGCGTGATCTCCTCCTCGCTGGTGCAGAAGTCCTATTCGGCCAACTTCCCGCTCGAATTCGGCGGCGGGGTGATCAACCTCACCACCAAGGCCGTGCCGACCGACGACTTCCTGACGCTCAGCATCAGCGGCAGCGGCGACACCGAAACCACCTTCGAGAACGGGCTGACCTATTACGGCAGCGACTACGATGTGTTCGGATTTGACAACGGCAACCGCGACATTCCCTCGAACCTGCAGGCCTTCTTCAACAGCGGCGATCGGATCGATTCGCTCAGCCCCGCTGTGACCGGCCCGATCGCAGCCCAGCTGTTCCCGACCAACCTCGTGACCCTGCAGCGTGTTCCGAACCTGCGCGCCAACTTCAGCGCCAACCTCACCGGCGGCTTCTCGGTCGAGCTGGGCGATAACACCTATCTCGGCGTGATCGCCACCGGCGGCATCACCAACAAGTATCGCAACCGGTCGGTCCTCAGCCAGGTCGGCAACGCCGATCTGACCGCGCTCAACGAGACCAGCACCACCTTCGTCACCGACAACAACGTCCTGATGAACGCGCTGCTCAGTGTCGGCCTCGACATCGGCGAGCACACGGTGCGCTGGACCAACCTCTACATTCGCGACACGCTCAAGACCGCACGTCTGGGCCAGCGGACCGACTTCCTGCTCGGGACCGACGGCTTCGACTATGTCGAGCAGCAGACCGCCTGGTTCGAACGCCAGCTGATCGACACCCAGATCGTCACCGAGCTCAATTTCGACAAGCTCGGCATCGACCTGCGCGGCGGCTTTGCCCGCACCGATCGCGAAGCGCCGTTCAACGCAACCGTTGAATATGTCCGCACCAACCGCAATGCGCCGGCCAACACCTTCGAAGGGCAATTCGTTGCCAACGTCGGCGGTATCGGCGCGCAGCAGTTCGCCAACCGCCCGCAGGTGGAATTCGACGATCTGCAGGAAGACCAGTATTTCGGCGGGATCGACGTCTCCTACGAGCTGCTCGACACGCTCGATCTGACGATCGGCTATTCCTATCTGGATACTAGCCGCCGGTCCTCCAGCCGCTCGTTCCAGCCGCTGGTGTCCTGCGGCACGGTGTGCAACGCCTTCCTGACCGCCGACCAGTCGAGCGCCCTGATCCTCGCGCTGGGCCTTCGCCAGCCGGGCGACATCTATAATGGCGCCACCACCGCGACCACCCCGGCTCCGCTGACGCTTCCCAATGGCACTGTGGTGCCGGCCGGGACCCGGTTCTTCGACGTGTCGATCCTCGAACGCTCGCCCTTCCCGGTGTTCGACGCGGCGCTGACCGTGCACGCTGGCTACGGCCAGGTCCGCTGGGCGCCGATCGAACGCCTGACCGTCGAAATCGGCGCGCGTTTCGAAGATGCGGTGCAGACCGTCGCAATCGACCAGACGATCTTCAACACGCCGATCGCCGGGGCCACCCCGACCAATATCGCCAATGATTACCTGCTTCCGGGCGGGACGATCACCTACGAGGCGACCGACGATCTGCAGCTGCGCCTCTCGGCCTCGCAGACCATCGCCCGCCCGCAGTTCCGCGAGCTGGTCGAACAGCTCTACTTCGATCCGGAATCGAACCGCCGCTACATCGGTAACCCGTTCCTGCAGGACAGCGAGCTGACCAACTTCGAAGCACGCGCCGAATATTACCTCGGCGGGCGCAAGAAGGTCAGCCTCGCCGGGTTCTACAAGGAAATCACGAACCCGATCGAGAACTTCCTGATCTTCGTGCCCGGCGAGCTGCGCACCAGCTACGCCAACGCGCCCTCGGCCGAGCTGTATGGCGCCGAGCTCGACGCCTCCTACGCCTTCGATCTCTATGACATGGGCGGGTTCTTCGCGACCAAGCAGCTGCTGGTGCTCGCCAACTACACCTACAGCAAGTCGAGCATCTCGGTGTCCGCGGGCGATCTTGCCCCGGTGCCCGGCACGCCCAACCAGGACGCAAGCCTGCTGTTCGACCAGGGCGCGTCGCTGGTCGGCCAGTCGGATCACGTCGGGAACCTGTCGATCGGCATCGAAGACACCGAGAAGGTGCAGCAGTTCACCTTCCTGCTGAACTACGCGAGCGAGCGGGTCACTCTGCGCGGCGGGCCGCTGCCCGACGTGGTCGAGGACCCGGGCCTGACGGTCGACTTCGTCGCGCGCGGCGAACTCAAGCTGGGCGGCCTGCCGCTCGAACTGAGCTTCGATGTCCGCAACATCTTCGGCCGCGACAATTTCGAGTACCAGGAATTCAACGGCAACCGCATCGAAATCAACACCTTCGATGTGGGCACGAGCTTCTCCTTCGGTCTGAAGGCGGAATTCTGATCGCCTGATCGGCTACCGACACAGCAAAAAGGCCGCCCCTCACAGGGCGGCCTTTTTCGTTTGGCTCCAAATACCGGTGTCGCCGGTTACGCGAGAGGGCCTGCGGGCGCTGTCCCCTTGGCCTCCCTTCAACTCAAATCAAAAACATACCCCAAGGACCGCACCGTGCGCAGCGGATTGCCTCCGCCGGCGGCCTTGATCGCGCGGCGCAACCGGCCGATCCACACATCGACCGTGCGCTCGTCAATCGGGGGTTCGCGCTTGCCGAGGCCGTTGATGAGATCCTCGCGGGTCAGCACCCGGTTGGGGTTCTCGGCAAGGAAGCGCAGCAAGCGGAATTCGTTGGGTCTGAGCACGATCGGCTGCTCGTTCCAGCGCGCCTGCAAGGCGGCCATGTCGATCGTCAGCGCGCCCAGCTCGAAGCGCCGCGTCGCCTGACGCTCGACCCCGCGCGATTGCAGTGCCAGCACCCGGTCGAGCACCGCGGTGCGGGTGAGCGGCCCGATCACATAGTCATCGGCTCCTGCGCGCAATGCGCGGCGACGATCCTCGGGGTCGTCCTCCTCGAGCACCATGGTGACATGGGCATCGGCGGTGCGCGCATCTGCCCGCAGCCGGCGGCACATCTCGAGGCCCGCAAGTTCGGGCATCACCCAGTCGACAAAGGCCCACATCGGCCCCTCGACCAGCCGCCGCGGCCCCTCGGGCCCCAGCCTGTCGAAGGTGAAGCGGCGCTGGTCATGAACGAAGTCCTCAAGGCTCTCGCCCAGTTCGCTCGTCAGGAAGATATTGACGACATCCATGTTTCAGCCAGCCCCGGTTTTAGGCGGGAGTGGCGCAAGGGTGTGACGCGTTTGTGACTGGTTTTCAGTTCTAGGTAATGATCGCCAATTCTTGTCAGGGCGCGACGCTCACCCGGTCCATCGCGGGCATCGGCATCCCCATGCCGGTGGGCCATTTGGGCCGGTAAGGCGCCTCGAGGCTTGCCGTCTCTTCGGCGGTCAGCGTGATGTCGAGCGCGCGCACCGCATCGGCGATATGCCCGGGCTTGGTGGCGCCGATGATCGGGGCCGTGACGGCGGGCTTGGTGAAGTGCCAGGCAAGGCCGATGCTCGCCATCGGCACGCCGTGCGCGGCAGCGAGCGCCTGCACCGCGCCGACCACCGCGCGGTCGGCCTCGTCCTCGGATTTGTAGAGCGCCTTGCCGACCACATCGGTCTGGCTGCGCACGGTGCTTTCACCCCAGGGCCGCGTCAGCCGCCCGCGTGCGAGCGGGCTCCACGGGATCACGCCCACGCCCTCGGCGCTGCACAGCGGCAGCATCTCGCGCTCCTCCTCGCGGTAGAGCAGATTGAGCTGGTTCTGCATGGAAATGAACCGCGTCCAGCCATTCGCCCGCGCCACTTCCTGCGCCTTTGCAAACTGCCACGCATACATCGAGGACGCGCCGAGATAGCGCGCCTTGCCCGCCTTCACGATGTCGTGGAGCGCCTCCATCGTCTCTTCGATCGGGGTCACGTCATCCCAGCGGTGGATCTGGAACAGGTCCACGTAGTCCATGCCGAGCCGGATGAGGGAATCATCGATCGCGGCGAACAGCGCCTTCCTCGACAGGCCACCGCAATTGGGCGCGTTGCGCCACACACCGTAGGCCTTGGTCGCGACCACGATCTCGTCGCGCCGCGCCATGTCGCGCAGCAGCTTGCCGGTGATCTCCTCCGAGGTGCCGCCCGAATAGATGTTGGCGGTGTCGAAGAAGTTGATCCCCGCCTCCAATGCCTCGCGGAAGAAGGGCCGCGCGGCCTCCTCGCCCAGCAGCCAGTCGCCGTGCCAGCCCTTGGACGTGTCGCCGTAGGACATGCAGCCGAGGCACAGGCGCGAAACGGAGAGGCCGGACTTGCCGAGGCGGGTGAATTGCATGGGAGGTCTCCTCAGGCCAGCGTCAGCCCGCCATCGACCACCAGCGTCTGTCCGGTGATGTAGGCCGAGAGCGGCGAGGCCAAGAACAGCGCGGCGCCGGCCATGTCCTCAGGGGTCCCCATGCGCCTGAGCGGGATGCGCTTGATGCTCGCTTCGAGGCGTTCGGGGTGATCGGTGGTGACGCTGGTGAGCTTGGTCGGCACCAGCCCCGGAGCGATGCCGTTGACGCGGATGCCGTCCCGCGCCCAGGCCTCGCCCAGCGTCTTGGTGAGGCTCGCCGCCCCGGCCTTCGATGCCGCATAGGCGGGCGTGCCGATGGTCGATTTGAACGCGGCGACGCTCGAGACAATGATGATCTTGCCCTTCGCTTCCGCCAGCGCAGGGTGGAAGGCGCGGGCGGCGTCCATCACCGAATTGAGGTTGATGTCGACCACCACATCCCAGCCCTCGCGGGTGAACTCCTGCCGGCCATATCGCACCGTGCCTTGGCACAGCACCAGCACATCGAGCGGGCCGAAGCCCTCGGCCAGCCGCCCCGCCGCGTCGCGGTCGGTCAGGTCGAGCTGGCGGTAATCAAGGCCGGTGAAATCGGAGTCCTCGGCCTCGAGATAGTCGCCGAAGTCTGGCCGCGTGCCGGTGACGGTCACGCTCGCGCCGCGCTGGCGGAACCCGTGCGCAATGCCGTTGCCGATCCCGCTCGACCCGCCGATGACGAGGACGCGGCGGGCGGAAAAGTCGAGCGGTTCGATCATGTCAGGCAATTCCTCTCTTGGCCCTCTTGCGGGGCGTCAATCACTGCGTCGGCGGGCGGACCCGCCTCCAGACCCGGTTCTCGCTCCGGTCCGCGGAATAGAGCATGATCCCGGTCACCACGGCGCCCGCATTGCGGGTGATGGCGAAATTCTCGGAGAATTCGTCCGCGAGCACAAGCCTGCACCCTTGCGGGCTGATCTCGTAACGCAGCGCGCGGTCGGTCGAGAGCTGGAGCACTTTCCGGCGCTCGACCTTCCCCGCCAACCGGGTGTCGCCAAAGCGCAACTCTCCGCCCCGCACCTCGAACCCGGGGCAATCCGGGTTGGTGTAGGTGCCATCCATCGCGTCCGGTCCCGGCGGTTCGCGCAACATCGCCACCCCGAACACGAGAAATATCGCCGCGCATACAGCAAGGACGAGATTGCCGCGCGATCCGAAGAAGTCTGCCGAAAAGAACACGAAGGCTCAGATCGAGCGCGAGATCACTTCCTTCATGATCTCGTTCGTGCCGCCGAAAATCCGCGTCACGCGCGCGTCGCGCCACAGGCGGGCGATGGCATATTCGTTCATGTAGCCCGCCCCGCCGTGGAGTTGCAGCGACGCGTCGCACAGCTCCCATTGCAGGTCGGTGTGCCACAGCTTGGCCGCGGAGGCCTCGGAGGTGGTGAGTTCGCCTGCCAGGTGCTTCCTGATCGCCCAGTCGAGATGCGCCCAGCCCACTTGCAGCTTGGCCTTCAGGTCGGCGAGCGTGAACTTGGTGTTCTGGAATTCGAACACGGTCTTGCCGAAAGCCTTGCGGTCCTTGGTGAACTTCACCGCCTCGTCGAACGCCCGCTGCGCCGCAGCTTGCGCGCCGACCGCGATGCCGAGGCGTTCCTGCGGCAGCTCCTCCATCAGGTGCACAAACCCCATGCCTTCCGCGCCGAGGATATTGGTCATCGGCACGCGGCAATCGTTGAAGAACAGCTCGGAGGTGTCGGCGGCGTGCTGGCCGATCTTGTCGAGATTGCGCCCGCGCTCGAAGCCGGGGGTGTCGGCGTCGACCAACACGAGGCTGATGCCCTTCGATCCCAGCTCGGGATCGGTCTTGGCCACCACGATCACGCAATCGGCGTTCTGGCCGTTGGTGATGTAGGTTTTCGAGCCGTTGATGACGAGGTGGTTGCCGTCCTTCTTGGCGGTGGTGCGGATGCCCTGAAGGTCGGAGCCTGCGCCGGGCTCGGTCATCGCAATCGCGGTGATGATGTCGCCGCTGACCATGCCGGGGAGATACTTGGCGCGCTGTTCATCGTTGCCGAGCCGCTCGAAATAGTTCGCCGTGATGTCGTTCTGGAGCGTGAAGCCCGCCGAGGAACCGAGGTAGCTCAGCTCCTCGGTCAGCACGCAGTTGAACCCGAAATCGAGGCCGAGGCCGCCGTTCTCTTCCTTCACCGTCATGCACAGCATCCCGGCATCGCCCATCTTCTTCCACACGTCGCGCGGGACGATGCCGTTGGCTTCATGCTCGTCCATGTGCGGGGTCAGGCTTTCCGCAAAGACCTTGCGGACAGTGTCGCGGAAGGCCTCATGGTCTTCGTTATAGGCGGTGCGATAGGAGGTCGCGAGCATGGGGGTCTCTCCGGCAGATGGGTTTTGATTTGCCACGATAGAACCGCGCCGCTCGCCAAGGGTCAAGCGCGAAAGTGGGGGTGGAGGTACGGAGTCATGAGTATCGCGACACGACCTGCAAGCGTCTTGCGGCCACACCCTTTGTTATGCGATCCACTTCTTCGGAGTGTTCGCGATGATTGATGCTGACGATGGCGAGCATCCGGTGCCGGAGCTCTGGCGTCCCAAGTTCAGAGAGATCGCTGCTGGATTGGCAATCGGGGACTATCAACTGCAAACTTCGCCTATCGATGGCTTGGAACCGGTCGATGCCATAACCGCCGCTAGCATAACGGAGAGCGTGGTAGCGTATGGCGATCCGTTGACGTCGCTTTCGGACGCCACATGGAGCAGGTCCGTCTGTCGCAGGATGGGGGACTATTGGCAGGTACTTGTGGACCTATCGACAACAAGTGAGCCGGTCAGCGATCTCACCCTTCATGCAAAGGTCTTCGACGCGGACTGTTCAAGATTTAAGATCGTATCGGTTCACGTGCCGTGACCGCAAAACTACGCTGCACATTCGCAACTACTGTCATCCCAGCGAAAGCTGGGACCTAGGGCGGCAAGCACTGCTCTGTAAGGCTCTAGGCCCCAGCTTTCGCTGGGGTGACGGGAGGGTTTAGCGGCAAGGATTGATACCTTCCCCCGTCCCGGGCTTGACCCGGGACCCCGCTTGCTCTTGCAAAATCGGAAAAGGCAGCTGGGCCCCGGGTCATGCCCGGGGCGGGGAAATACTAACCCACAAACGCCCGCTCGATCACGAACTGCCCCGGCTTGTTGTTCGCGCCCTCTTCAAACCCGCGGCGTTCCAGATCGGCGGCGTGGTCCTTGATCATCGCCATGCTCCCGCACAGCATCACGCGGTCTTCGTCCGGCACGAACCGCTGCGGGCCCTTCGACTGCTCGAACAGCCGGCCGTCATCGATCAACGCCTGAATGCGGCCCTGGGTGCGGAAGGGTTCGCGGGTCACGGTCGGCACGTAGATCATCTTGGCGCGGTCTTGGTCCTCGAGCAGCGGGTCGCCTTCGAGCTTGCTCTCCAACAGCTCGCGATAGGCCAGCTCGTTCACGTTGCGCACCGAGTGGACGACGATCACTTCCTCGAACATCCCGTAGACCTCGGGATCGCGCACGAGGCTCATGAAGGGCGCAAGGCCGGTGCCGGTCGAGAGCATGAACAGCCGCTTGCCGGGAAGCAGCGCGTCGGTCACCAGCGTGCCGGTCGGCTTCTTGCCGAGGTAGATCGGATCGCCGACCTGAATGTGCTGGAGCCGCGAGGTCAGCGGGCCGTCCTGCACTTTGATCGAGAGGAACTCCAATTCTTCCTCATAGGACGGCGAAGCGACCGAATAGGCGCGCAGCAGCGGCTTGCCGTTGTCGCCCGGCAGGCCGATCATCACGAACTCGCCCGAACGGAAGCGGAAGCTCGCCGGGCGCGTCATCTTGAGCGTGAACAGGCCCTCGCACCAGTGGTGGACATAGGTGATAGTCTCGACCGAGAGCGCCGCGCTTTCGGTGAACTGGTCGCGGGTCAGGGCGGTTTGGGTCAAGACGGGCCTCGGGTGCAATGATGGAGCCGCCCCCATGGGGCCAGCGGATTGGGCGCGCAAATGGACGTTTCCCCGCGCGCCTTCAAGACAGTTTAGCGATAGGGCGTGAAAGCGGGCCTTGAATTGCGCCTAAACCCTGCAACCCTCAATTCCAGCCGGCGGCGTTGTAAAGCTCGACCGCGCGGGCCTCGTTTTGGCCGATCGCGGCGGCGGCGAGCGGGTCTGCCTTGAAGGTGCCGAGTTTCTCGACTGCCGAAGTCGGCGCGACGCCCTTGGCCGAAGGGTATTCGTTGTTGCCATTGGCGAGGAATTGCTGGGCCTTTTCCGAGGCGAGGTATTCGAGGAACTTCACCGCGTTCTCGCGATTGGGCGCGGTCTTGACCAGCCCGGCGCCGCTCATGTTGACATGGGTGCCGGTGGTGGCCTGATTGGGGAAGATGATGCCGATGCTGTCCAGCACCTTGCGCTTCTCGGGCGTGTCGAAGCGCGCGAGGTAGTAGGTATTGACCAGCGAGATATCGCAGGCCCCGGCCGCCACGCTCTCGATATTCGACATGTCGTTTCCCTGCGGCGGACGCTGGAAATTGGCGACGACGCCCTTGGCCCAGGCCGCCGCCTTGGCCTCGCCGTCATGCGCGATCATGCTCGAAAGCAGCGCGATGTTGTAGACGCTGGAGGAGGAGCGCATGCAGATGCGGCCCTTGAACTCCGGCTTGGCGAGATCCTCGTAATTGGCGAGGCCTTGGGGGGCTCCCTTGGCCTTGTTGTAGATGATGATCCGCGCGCGGGTGGTGAGCGCGAACCAGCGGTTCTGCGGATCGCGCAGGTTGGCGGGGATGCGTTCCGCCAGCACCTTCGAATCGACCGGCGCGAGGAACCCCGCCTGCTCGGCGCGCCACAGCCTGCCTGCATCGACCGTGACGAAGAGGTCGGCCTGGCTGTATTCGCCCTCGGCCGCGATGCGCTCGATCAGCGCGTCGGCATCGGCTTCGAGGCGGTTGACCTTGATGCCGCTGGTGCAGGTGAAATCCTCGTAGAGCGCAAGATCGGTGTCGTAGTGGCGCGAGGTGTAGACATTGACCACGCCCGCGGGCGCGGCGCAGGCGGCCTTGCTCGCGTCCCCGCCCTCACCGGCGCAGGCGGACAGGGCAGCCAGAGCGGCGCTGGCGATGGCGGCGAGGAACAGGTGCTTCATGGGGGAGAGGCTTTCGGTCGGATAATTGCGAATGACTTGCAATATTATCCGCTGCCGCGCAAGCCCTAAGCGCGCAGGAAGGCGCGCACGCTCTCGGGATCTGGGATGACGCTGTAGGTCCGCTCGGGATCGACCGGCAACACGGTCTCGACCGTGATCGCCGCCCCGTCCGCGCCATCGAGCAAGACGCGGTTCCTCGGCCCAAGCGGGTGAATATCGCGCACCCGCCCGCCGCGCACATCGGCGACCGGCACCAGCCGGTCGGCCTGCACCAAGAGGTCGAGCCGGCTCGCCCCCTCGGGAAGTTCGGCGCCAAGGCTTTCGAACGGCCACAGCCCGAACGGCGTGTCGAGGCCGCCTTCCGCCACCATCCCCGGCACCACCTGCGCGCCGCTGAAGATCGCCCCGACAGCGGCGGTGGCGGGGGCCTCGTGCAATTCGAGCGGCGTGCCGAACTGGACGATCCGCCCGCGCTCCATCACCGCGATCCGGTCCCCGATATCGAGCGCCTCGGCGGGATCATGCGTCACCAGCACCACGGTCGAGCCCGCCTCGCGCAGCAGGATGCGGCATTCACGGCGCAAGCTGCGGCGCAGCACGATGTCGACGCTGGCGAAGGGCTCGTCCATCAGCAGCACTTGCGGTTCAGGCGCCATCGCGCGGGCGAGCGCGGCGCGTTGCTGCTGGCCGCCCGAAAGTTCGTGAGGGAAGCGCGCGCCCATCCCGGCCAGCCCGACCTTGGCGAGCCACGCGTCCGCCTCCCCGCGCCGTTCGCGCGGCAGGCCGAAGGCGACGTTAGCGGCCAGCGTCATATGCGGGAACAGTGCGCCGTCCTGGAACACGAGGCCGACAGGGCGCGCCTCGGGCGGAGGGTTGTGGCCTGCGTCCGCCAGCATCTCGCCTGCCAGCGCGATCTCGCCCTGCTGGACGCCCAAGAGCCCCGCTGCCAGCCCCAAAAGCGTTGACTTCCCGCAACCCGACGCGCCAAGCAGGCAAGTGATCTCCCCCGCGGGCGCGGTGAAGCTCACGTCCTCCAGCGCCTGCACCGCACCGTAAGCATGGGCAATATGTCGAAATTCGAGGCTCAATGGCGCTGTCCGCAAATCTACCGGTAGGCCGCCTTAGGCGAACTGCCAGCGGGGCTGCAAGCGGAGCCGCAGGTGGCTGGACGCTGGGCGCGCTGGCGCTGGCGGCGCTGGTCGGCATGCCGATCGCCGCGATTCTGTGGGCGGCGCTCGGCGGCGGGGGCGAGTCCATCGCCGCGCTCGCGGGCACCGTGCTTCCCACCTACATCGCCAACACCGCCGCGCTGATGGCGCTGGCGGGCGGGATCGCCGCAGTGACGGGGACAGGCTGCGCATGGCTGGTCGCCGCCACGCGCTTTCCCGGACGGCGGGTGCTGAGCTGGGCGCTGGTGCTGCCGCTGGCGCTCCCGGCTTACTTGGCCGCCTATATCTATGCCGGGCTGCTCGATTACGCCGGGCCGGTGCAGACGGGTTTGCGCGATGCCACCGGGTGGGGCGCGGGCGATTACTGGTTCCCCGACATCCGCTCGCTCCCCGGCGGAGCCTTTGTGCTCGGCTTCGTGCTCTACCCGTACGTCTATCTCCTCGCACGCACCGCCTTTGCCACCCAGAGCCGCACCCAGTTCCGCGCCGCGAGGAGCCTCGGCGCAGCGCCTGCCCGCGCCTTTTGGCACGTCGCCCTCCCCGCCGCGCGCCCGGCCATCGCCGGAGGCCTCGCGCTGGTGCTGATGGAGGTGCTCGCGGACTTCGGGGTGGCCGAGTATTTCGCGATCCCCACCTTCTCGACCGGCATCTTCCGCTCGTGGCTGGCGATGGGCGACAAGCCCGCGGCCTTGAAGCTCGCCGCCGTCATGCTGGTCTTCGTCATCGCGCTGGTCGCGTGGGAGGCGCACACGCGGCGCGGGCGGAGTGACAGCCGCGATGGCCTCGCCGCGCGCGATACCGACGAGCCGCTGGTGCACCTCTCGCCAACGGCCAAGGCGCTGGCGTTCCTTGCCTGCCTCGCACCGGTGCTGATCGGCTTCGTGGTGCCCGCAGGCTATCTGGTAAGCCTCGCCATGACCCCGACTGCACAGGCCGCGGCGGGCGAGCTTGCGACTTACCTCAGCGCCAGCCTGTGGCTTGGCGGTGTCACGGCGGCGCTGTGCGTGGCTGCAGCGCTGCTGCTCGCCTTCGCCCGGGCGCGCGCGGCCTCGCGCCTCACCGCGGGCGCGATCCGACTGGCGACGCTGGGCTATGCCCTGCCCGGCGCACTGTTGGCAGTTGGCCTGCTCGCACCGCTTGGCAGCCTCGACATCGCGCTCACCCGCTTTGCGCGCGACACGCTCGGCTGGAGCGGGGGCCTGCTGCTGACGGGCACCAGCGCGGTGCTGGTCTATGCGCTGGGCGTGCGGTTCATGACGGTCGCCTACAACACCGTAAGCGGCGGCCTTGCGCGCATCCCCCCGGGGCTCGACGCCGCCGCGCGCAGCCTCGGCGCGGGGCCATCGCGGGTGCTGGCGCGGATCTATGCGCCGCTGCTTGCCCCCAGCCTTGCGGGCGCCGCCGCGCTGGTGTTCATCGACACCCTACGCGAGCTTCCCGCAACCCTGATCCTGCGCCCCTTCAACCTAGAAACCCTCGCCACCCGCACCTACCGCCTCGCGGGCGACGAGCGGCTGGTCGAGGCGGCGATCCCCGCGCTGATCCTGCTCGCGGCGGGGCTGTTGCCCGTTCTCGTGTTGAACCGTTTAGGGAAGCGCTAGAAAAACTGTCAGGCCACCTTGTCACTTGGCCTTGTCCAAACGCGCCCGAACGTTCACAAGGTGCGGTACATGGCACGCTTCCCTTTCTCCGCAATCGTCGGTCAGGACGAGATGAAACAGGCCCTGCTGATCGCAGCGGTCGACCCCTCGATTGGCGGCGTGATGGTCTTCGGCGACCGCGGCACCGGCAAGAGCACCGCCGCGCGCGCGCTCGCCAGCCTGCTGCCGCCGATCATGGCGGCAGAAGGCTGCCCCTATGGCGCATCCAAAGAGGATCAGGCCCGCTATCCCGAGGTCTGCGGACAGGGCAAGCTGGTCAAGCGCGCCGTGCCCTTCGTCGACATGCCCTTGGGCGCGACCGAGGACCGGGTGATCGGCAGCCTCGATCTCGAACGCGCGCTGCGTTCGGGCGAGAAGGCGTTCGAGCCCGGCCTGCTCGCCAAGGCGCATCGGGGCTTCCTCTATATTGACGAGATCAATCTGCTCGAGGATCACCTCGTCGACCTGCTGCTCGATGTCGCGGCCTCGGGCGAGAATGTGGTCGAGCGCGAGGGCCTGTCGGTCCGCCACCCGGCCAAATTCGTGCTGATCGGCAGCGGCAACCCCGAGGAAGGCGAACTGCGCCCGCAACTGCTCGACCGCTTCGGCCTGTCGGTCGAGGTGCGCAGCCCCAAGGACATCGAGGTGCGCATCCAGATCATGCGGCTGGTCGCCGAGAACGAGCGCGATCCTGAAAACTTCGCCGCACGCTGGGCGGGCGAGGACGAAGCAATCCTCAAGCGCGTCGCCAAGGGCAAGGCGCGCCTCGCCAAGCTGGAAGCGGGCGAGGACGTGCTGCGGGATGCCGCCGAGCTGTGCCTTGCGGTCGGCGCCGATGGCCTTCGCGGCGAGCTTACGCTGATGCGCGCTGCCCGCGCGCTGGCGGCGCTGGAGGGCGCGAAGAAGGTCACCCGCAAGCACCTGATCGCCATCGCCCCCTCGGCGCTGCGCCACCGGTTGCGGCGTGACGTGCTTGACGAGACCGGCTCAACCACGCGCATCACCCGGGCGATTGCCGAGCTGTTCGGATGATCTCCGCCAACGCCGCCGCCGCCGATCCGCTGGAAGACGCGGTGCTGGCGGCGCGGCTGTTCGCCCTCGCGCCGCAGGTGTTCAAGGGGATGGTCCTGCGCGGGCCCGGCCCTGCGCGCGAGGCGCTGGTCGCGGCGCTGGGCGAGGCGATACAGCTGCGCCGCCTTCCCGGCCATGTCGATGACGAGCGGCTGCTCGGCGGGATCGATCTGGCCGCCAGCCTCTCTGCCGGAAAGCCGGTGCGCCAGACCGGGTTGATCGAGGAAGCGCGCGGGGGCGCGCTGATTGCAGGCATGGCCGAGCGGATGGACGGCAGCATCGCGGGACGGCTGGCGCAGGCTTTGGACGAAGGCAGCGCCGCGCTGGTGCTGCTCGACGATGCGGCGGAACCCGAGGAAGCGCCGCCTGCGAGCCTGACCGAGCGCCTTGCATTCCAATGCGACCTCTCGGCTTCGCGCCGCTGGCAGGACGTGGCGCTTGCGCCTCCCGCAGGCACGCTCGCAGCTGTCGCGCCGCTGGACCATGACGCGCTTGGCGCGCTCGCCGCGACGGCGGAGGCGCTGGGGGTCGATAGCCTGCGCGCTCTCATCCATGCCTCGGAGGCCGCCCGCGGGCTCGCGGCGCTGGCGGGACGCGATGCGGCCGGGAAGGCCGATCTCGCCGGCGCGGTGCGGCTGGTGCTCGCCCCGCGCGCGACGCGCCTGCCGCCGCAGGAAGCCGAGGCTCCGCCCCCCGAAGAACCGCCCCCGCCGCCCGAGGGCGAGCGCGACGACCAATCCGACAGCGAGCAGCAACAGCAGGAACCCGACCTCTCCGAGATCCTCGTCGAGGCGGCCAAGGCGGCGATCCCGGCGGGGCTGCTCGAGAGCCTCGCCCAAGGCAAGGCCCCGCGCCGTGCGTCCTCGAGCGGAACCGGGCAGAAGCGCAAGGCGGCGACCCGCGGCAAGCCGCTGGGCGCGCGGCCGGGAATGCCGCGCGGGGGGCACAAGCTCGCGCTGATCGATTCGTTGAGGGCCGCCGTCCCCTGGCAGGCCGTGCGCCGCCGTGAGCAAGGCGCGGACGCCGAGGCACCCATCATCATGCGCAAGGAAGACCTGCGCATCCGCCGCTTCGAGGAGCGCAGCGCGCGGGTCACGATCTTCGCGGTCGACGCCTCCGGTTCCGCCGCCGCCGCGCGGCTGGCCGAGGCCAAGGGCGCGGTCGAGCTGATGCTGGGCCAGGCCTATGTCACCCGCTCGGAAGTGGCGCTGGTCGCCTTCCGGGGCACTTCGGCCGAGTTGCTGCTCCCCCCCACCCGCTCGCTGACCCGCGCGCGCCGGACGCTGGCCGAACTGCCCGGCGGCGGGGGCACACCGCTCGCGCTCGGCCTCAATGCCGCGCGCGAAGTGGCCGAGGCCGTGATCGCCAAGGGCCGCAGCGCCGCGCTGGTGATCCTCACCGACGGGCGCGCCAATATCGCCGCTGACGGGTCGCCCGGCCGCCCGCAGGCCGCCGCCGATGCCGAGATCGCCGCCAAGGCCATCGCCGCGCGCGGGATCGACGCGCTGGTGGTCGATATCTCCGCCCGCCCGGGCCCGGAGGGTGCTGCCCTCGCCCGGGCGCTGGGCGGGCGCTTCCTTGCCCTCCCCCGCGCCGATGCGCGGATGCTGCAAGCCGCGATTCAAGCCGTCCAGCCGCTCGGCAAGGCGGCATGAGCGCGCTCGACTGGAGCCGCGAGGGGCTGATCTGGCCGCACCGCGCGGCGAGCACTTTCGTCCGCACCGGCGCGGCGCGCTGGCATGTGCAGCGGATGGGCTCCGGCACGCCGATCCTCCTGCTCCACGGCACCGGTGCCTCGGTCCATTCGTGGCGCGGGCTGATGCCGCTGCTCGCGGAGCGTCATGACGTCATCGCGTTCGACCTGCCGCGCCACGCCTTCACCACCGGCCACGATGCCTATGCGATGAGCCTGCCCGCGATGGCGCGCGAGGTGGCGCGGCTGCTGGAGGCGATCGAGGTCAAGCCTGCCGCGATTATCGGGCACTCGGCGGGCGCGGCGATCGCGCTGCAACTGGCGCTCGATCAGGGCTATGGCGGCCCGATCGTCGGCCTCAGCGCGGCGCTGCGCCCCTTTCCGGGAGCGATGGCGCAGATCTTTCCGGCGGTCGCCAAGGCGCTGTTCGTCAACCCGCTGGTGCCGCGCATCTTCACCGGGAGCATCGATCTTGTCGGAGGCGCGGAGAAGTTCATGTGGCGCTCGACCCACTCGCGGATCGATAAGGCAGGGCTCGCCTGTTACGCCAAGCTCCTGAAGCACCCCGGCCACGCCAGCGGCGCGCTGGCGATGATGGCGAACTGGGACCTGCCCTCCTTGCGCGAACGGATGGGTGAGGCGCGCAACCCGATGCTCCTGCTCCACGGCGCGAACGACCCCGCGATCCCGCCCGACTGGGCGCGCGATGCCGCCGGATGGCTCCCGAACGCGCGGCTGGAACTTCTCCCCGGCCTCGGCCATTTGGCCCACGAGGAAGCCCCCGAACTCGCCGCGTCGCACATCGCGGCGTTCCTCGAAGGGCTGCATCAGGAGGAGCAGGCGCGATGAACTTCGGCTGGATCGAGATCGGGCTGTTCTACGGCGTCGCGGTCGCCTTCGGGCTGTGGCAGTATATCGCGATGGACCGGAAGCTCAAGCGGACCCGCGCCGAGCGGGAGGCGCGGGAAGCCGCGACGCGCGACAGCAAGCCGGACGCCTGACCGCACCGGCGGGGAGACAGACCCGCTCGGCCGCGATATGGAGCCGCGATGGCCCGGCTGCTCCTGTTCAACAAACCCCTCGGCGTGCTCTCGCAGTTCACGGACAAGGGCTCGCCCACCACGCGCGCGACCCTCAGCGACTTCATCGCCACGAAGGGCGTCTACCCCGCAGGCCGGCTCGACCGCGACAGCGAGGGGCTGCTGCTGCTCACCGACGACGGGCGGCTACAGGCACGCATCGCCGATCCGCGCTTCAAGCTGCCCAAGACCTACCTCGTGCAGGTCGAGGGCGACCCCGAGGAGGAGGCGCTGGAGCCGCTGCGCAAGGGCGTCCGGCTTAACGACGGGATGACTCTCCCCGCAGAGGTGGCCCGCATCGACCCGCCCGGGCTGTGGGAGCGCGATCCGCCGATCCGCGTGCGCAAGTCGATCCCCGACGCCTGGCTGAAGCTCACCATCCGCGAGGGCCGCAACCGGCAGGTGCGGCGCATGACGGCTGCGGTCGGCCTGCCCACGCTGCGACTGGTGCGCTGGTCGATCGGCGACTGGACGGTCGAGGGGCTCGCCCCGGGCGAGGTCAGGGAAACTCTCGCATGAATTACCGCCACGCCTTCCACGCCGGCAACAGCGCCGATGTCGTCAAGCACGCCCTGCTGATCGCACTGGTGCAGGCGCTTCAGCTCAAGCCTTCGGCGCTGACGCTGATCGACACCCATGCGGCCTGCGGGCTCTATGACCTCCAAGGCGACGAGGCCGGGCGCACCGGCGAGGCAGCGGGCGGCGTGCTGCGCGCTTTTGCCGATGCGAACCCGCTGCTGGACGACTACCGCGCCGCCGTGCGCGCCGAGAACGACGGGCCGGAACCCCGCCTCTACCCCGGCTCACCCCGGATCCTTGCGCAGGCCTTGCGCGAACAGGACGCGCTGATCCTCAACGAAAAGCACCCCGAGGACGCGCGCTCCTTGCGCGAAGCGATGCGCGGCACCCCCGCCGCCATCCACACCCGCGACGCCTACGAACTGTGGCTCGCGCTGCTGCCGACCCGCACGCCGCGCGGGCTGGTGGTGGTCGACCCGCCCTACGAGGAGACCGACGAGCGCGCCCGCATCACTGCCACCCTCGCCGCTGCGCACCGCAAATGGGCGCACGGCGTGACGGTGATCTGGTATCCGCTCAAGGAACGGCCCACCCATGCGCTGTGGAAGGACAAGCTGCGCAAGACCGGCATCCCGAAGTTCCTCAACGTCGAGCACTGGCTCTACGATGCCGACCAGCCGGGCATCTACAACGGCGCGGGGCTGTTCATTGTGAACCCGCCCTATGCCTTCACGCAAAGCCTACCGCCCCTGCTCGAAGCCCTGTGCACCGCGCTGGCGCCCGAGGGGCACCGAGGCACGCTCAAGGCGGAGTGGCTGGTCAAGTAGTTGCCCGATTGACAGCACGCGCGCCGCACAATAATTCCATAATTATCGAATCGTTGGAGTGTTGCCGTGCAAGCAGACATCGTGATCCGCGCGCTCGGTGCGCTGGCGCAGGAGCATCGCCTCGCCGCGTTCCGGCTGCTGGTTCAGGCCGGGGCGGAAGGCATTCCGGCCGGCGTGCTGGCCGAGCGGATCGGCGTGCCGCCCTCCTCGATGAGCTTCCACCTTGCCCAGCTCGCCCATGCCGGGCTGGTCACCCAGCGGCGCGAAAGCCGCTCGATCATCTATTCGGCCGATTATGCCGCGATGAGCGGCCTGATGGCCTACCTCACCGAAAACTGCTGCGGCGGCGTGCCTTGCGAGGACGCTGCCGCCTGCCTGCCTGCCACCAACCGGGAGACCGTCTGATGAAACGCTTCCACATGCATGTCGGCGTGACCGACCTCGATGCCTCGATCGCCTTCTACACCCACCTGTTCGGCGCGGAGCCGAGCGTGGTGAAGGCCGACTACGCCAAGTGGATGCTCGAAGACCCGCGCATCAACTTCGCGCTCTCGATGCGCGAAGGCGCGGCCAAGGGCATCGAGCATGTCGGCCTGCAGGTCGAGGACGAGAGCGAACTCGCCGAAGTCTATACCCGATTGAAGGCCGCCGACCGCCCGGTGCTGGAAGAAGGCGCGACCACATGCTGCTATGCCAAGTCGGAAAAGAGCTGGATCGCCGATCCTGACGGCGTGGTGTGGGAAGCCTTCCTGACCAGCGGTGGCAGCACCACCTATGGCGGCAGCCCTGATCTCGAACAGCTCGCCAATGCCGATGCGGCGACGGGCGCGTGCTGCGTCCCGCAGGCAGCCGCGCCCGCCGCGGCTGTGGGCTGCTGCTGACCAGAACCGCGGGGGCGACCATGAACATTCTGGTGCTTTGCACGGGCAATTCCGCCCGCTCGATCCTTGGCGAGGTGATCCTTGGCCACCTCGGCGCGGGGCGGATCACCGCCTTCAGCGCCGGGAGCCAGCCCAAGGGCGCGGTCCATCCCGGCGCGCTGCGGCTGCTCGCGGCCAAGGGCTTCGATGTATCCGCGCTCCATTCCAAGAGCTGGAACGTCTTCTGCGCGCCTGACGCGCCGGAGATCGACCTTGCCATCACCGTGTGCGGCAGCGCAGCGGGCGAGGCCTGCCCGGTCTTCCCCGGCACGCCCTTGCGCGCCCACTGGGGCCTGCCCGACCCGGCGGCGGTGACGGGCGATGACGCGGCGGTCGATGCCGCCTTCGCGCAGACCTGGGACTGGCTGACGATGCGCGCCAATGCCCTGCTCGCCCTGCCGTTCGAGACGATGGCGCCTGCCGACTTGCAAGCGCGGCTCGCGGAGATCGGCCAGATGGAAGGCGCAGCATGAGGCGCGCGCTGTTTGCGGAAGGCCTCGGCAGCTTCTTCCTCTTCGCCACCGTGGTCGGTTCGGGGATCATGGCCGAAAGCCTTGCGGGCGGGAACGTCGCAGTCGCGCTGATCGGCAACACGCTCGCCACCGCGGCGATCCTGTTCGTGCTGATCACCATGCTGGGGCCGATCTCGGGCGCGCATTTCAATCCGGCGGTGACGCTGGTCTTCGCTTTGCGCCGGGAGATCGGAGCGGGGATTGCGCTCGCCTATGTCGCGGCACAACTTGGCGGGGGCATTATCGGGGTGTGGAGCACGCACCTGATGTTCGATCTGCCGATCCTGCAATTGAGCACGACGGCGCGAACGGGCGCAGGCCAGTGGGCGGGCGAGGCAATCGCCACTTTCGGACTGGTTCTGACCATCCTCGCAACGCTCGCAGCGAGCCGCGACCGGGTGCCGCTTAGCGTCGCGCTCTACATCGCGGCGGGGTATTGGTTTACCTCCTCGACCAGCTTCGCCAATCCCGCGATCACGGCTGCGCGCAGCCTTTCCGACACTTTCGCGGGGATCGCGCCGGGCGATGTGCCGGGCTTCGTGCTGGCGCAGCTGGCAGGCGCGCTGGCGGGACTGGGCGCGGCGCGGCTGTTGCTGGCGGGCGAGCGGCAAGAGGACGGAAAGCCGGCCTGAGGGCGCCGCGCGGCAGTCGCCCGCAGCCCGCCTCGCATAAGGGCTTTCCTACAGGCGCCGCATTTGTCAGGCTTGCGGAATGACCCTCGCTTCGCTCTCGCAAATGCTCCTGCCCGCGCCCGCCGCGCCGGCGTTTGTGCGGGTTTGCGGGGGGCGCTCGGGGGGCGGGATTTACGCCTTTGCACAGTGTCTGATGTGTCTCCAACAGACAGGAACGGGGGCGCGTTGCTGAACGCTAGGCGCTGCCTCGGGGCTGCCCGCGCTGCCTGTGTGCCGAGTCGCCCCGGCCGCGGCCTCTCGCCCCTAACGCGCGCGGCGGGGCATCCGGTAGGGGAGCATGAACTGCACCAGCTGCGAGGAGAAGCGCTGCATGTCGAGGCTCTCCTGCACCGCCACCACCTCCTCGCCGAGAAAGCGCGAGGCGAGTTCGGCGCGGGCGTAGAAGGGGGTGTCCTCCCATGTGCGGCGCACCTCGGCGACACCGATGTCGGAGCGAGTGCGGCGGGTGATGCCCCACTTGGAGTTGGGCAGCGCGGCGATCGGCGGAAGCTCGACCGGCTCGGGCACGCCATGGCGGTCAAAGCGCAGCGCGCTGGCGAACAGCGAGCCGTCGCCGCGCTCGCCCTCGTAGCACACCAGCGCGCCCTGCTTGAGGTGGGCGCGCGACCAGTGCCAGGTGTTGAAGCCGCTCTCGAGCGGCTCGGACCCGCGGTTGTGATCGAGATAGGCCTTGCCGCTCCACGAGACTCCGGGCGAGGTCATCTCCACCTCGATCCGCGCGCAGGGGGCAAGGCAGTGCCAGATGTGGTTCTCGCATGCGTCGAGCGCGAAGGCGGTGCGGTTGAGCATCTCGGGGAAGACGCGGACGGTGCCGGTCACCTTGCGTTGCCACGGCACGAACAGCCGCGTGTCGCCCTCGACGATGTCGATGGTGAGCGCGCCGTTCTCCCAGCGCACATTGCTGGGGCCGATGGCGAGGTTGGAGGCGTCACGCTGGACAGCGCTGCGCCCGCGCTCGGTCATCACCCAGCGGTGCTGGGGCCCGTAGAGCGCGACGTTGAGGCAGGCATGGTCGATCGGATCGCTGCGCCCGGAGCGCTTGTAGTAGGGCGAGAAGACCGAGCCCAGAAAGGCGATGATGGTCAGCCCGTGCTGCCCGTCGTCGCTGATCGCGTCGACATACCACCAGGTGTAGCCGCCCGCTGGGATCGCCTCGTCGAAGCGAGGTCCTTCACGATCACCCGCGTGGCCAGCTGCCCGGACAAGGCTGCCATAGGGACGCCGGCCGCCGGATGGGTCGCTCCGCCCGTGCAGTAGAGCCCGGGCAGACGGGTCTTGGGACCCTGCCGCTGGAAGGAGGCCGCCCAGCCGTGCGACGCTCGCCCATAGAGGGCGCCGCCCGTGGCCGGGAAGAGGTGCTCCCAGTCCGTGGGCGTCATGAGCTGATGCGGGAAGGGCTCGTCCAGTGTCAGGCCGCAGCGTGTCAGCGTGGCCATCATGGCTGTTGTGCATCGGGCTCTCTCCTCGGGGGTGTAGGTGTGGACGTCTCCGTCGGCAGGGGCGTTGACGATGATCTGGAGGCGCTCGCGGCCCGTGGGGGGCGGAGCATGGTGGTCGGCGCCGCGGTCGATGGCGCAGACGTAGACGGTGGGCTCGGACGGGGTGCGGCCGGCGGCGATGTCGGCGAACTCGCGGGCGTAGTCGCGCGAGAAGAAGACGTTGTGGTGGGTCAGTGCAGCGCCGCGCGTCTCGGCATGGGCGTACCAGACGAGCGCGGAGAGCGAGCGTTTGGCGGGCGGGATGGCGGGGACCGCGCGCATCGCCGCCTCGCCGAGCCGGCCGGTGGCGAGCGCGGACGGGTCGCCATTGCAGATGACGGTGTCGGCGGCGATGACCTCGCCCGAGGCCAGCCTGACGCCGCTGGCACGGCCACCGGCGGTGAGCACCTCGGCGACCGCAGCGCCGGTGCGCACCCGCGCCCCCTGCCGTGTCGCGAGGTTCGCGAGCGCCTTGGCGAGGGCATGGATCCCGCCCTCGATCAGCCACACCCCGCGCGCCTCAAGGTGGGCGATCAGCATCAGCGTGGCGGGGGCCTTGAAGGGGGATGAGCCGCAATAGGTGGCGTAGCGCCCGAACAGCTGCTGCAGGCGCGGATCGGCAAAGTGCTCGCCCAGCGCGGTCCAGAGCCGGTCGAAGGGACGCATCCCCAGCATCTGGGGCAGCTTGGCGAGACCCATGCGCCACATCATCGGCAGCGGGGTCGAGGCCTTGTCGCCGTGCAGGAAAGGATCCTCGAGCATGGTGAAGATCCGCCCCGCCTCGGCCGCGAAACCCTCGTAGCCGCGCGCCGCTTGCGGTCCGGCAAAGCGGCCAACTGCGTCGACGCTGGCGTCATGGTCGGCGAAGAGATCGAGGTGGCCCGAAGCGTCGTCCCACCAGTGGCGCGCGAGCACCTCGGCCTTGCGGACGGTCACATGGTCATCGAGCCGCGCGCCGCAAGCCGCGAAGATCTCGTCGAACACGCCGCGATAGGTGAAGACTGTCGGCCCGCCGTCGATCTCGACGCCGTCAACCGCGACGCGGCGCGCCTTGCCGCCGACCCAAGGCTCTTTCTCGAGAACGGTCACATCGGCCCCGCGCGCAGCCAGCAGCGCGGCGCTGGTGAGCCCGCCGATGCCTGCACCGATGACGACGACTCGCCCGCTCACTTGCCCTCGCTCCCGTCCATCCTCGCGATTATCATTGACCTTACGGCTTCATCTGTCCAATTATTTAGACATATGGCCCGTAAAGCACCCACCAAGTGAGCCGCTGGGCCGCCTTCAAGCTCGGCTATGTGGCGCGCCGGAACCGGTTGTTCGCAAGCCCGAAATTCCAGCACTGGGCCGCACGCCTGCCGGTAATCCGCTGGATCGCGCGGAGCCGCGCCAACGGCGCCTTCGACCTCCTTGCCGGGTTCGCCTATTCGCAGGTGCTGCGCGCCTATGTCGAAGGCGGGCTGTTCGACATTCTCAAGGACGGCCCCCTCGGCGCGGGCGTGATCGCCGGGCGGATGGGGCTCACCAAAGAGGCCGCCCTCACCCTTCTGCGCGCCGGCCGCCCGCTGATGCTGTCGGAGGAACCTGCCCCCGATCACTGGATGCTCGGCGAGCAAGGTGCTGTTTTCGCGTCTAACCCCGGCGTGCAGGCGATGGTGCGCCATCACCGCCTGCTCTATACTGACCTCACCGATCCGCTCGCGCTGCTCAAGGCCGATCGCGCCGAGCCGACCGCGCTCTCGCGGTTCTGGACCTATGCAGGCGCGCTCCAGGGCGTGACCGAGCGGGGCGAGGACACCGCGGAATATTCGCAGCTTATGGCCGCCTCGCAGCATTTTGTGGCGGACGAAGTGCTGGCGAGTGTGACCTTCCGTGACGTGCAAAAGCTGCTCGATGTCGGCGGCGGACACGGCGCGTTCCTGCGGCATATCGGCACCGCATGGCCGCACCTCAAGCTCGGCCTGTTCGACTTGCCGGAAGTTGCAACCACCGGCACCAAGGTGCTGGGCGAGGCGCTGGGCGAGAGCCGCGTCACCGCGCATCCGGGCAATTTCTTCAGCGATTCCATACCGCAAGGCTATGACATGGTGTCGCTGGTCCGCATCCTTCACGATCACGACGACGCCCCGGCACAAGCGCTCCTCGCTAATATCCGCAAGAGCTTGGCCCCGGGCACCCGCCTGCTCATCGCCGAGCCGATGGCGCGCATCCCCGGCGCGGAGGCGATGGGGGAGGCTTTCTTCGGCCTTTACCTGTGGGCGATGGGGTCTGGCAGGCCCCGAAGCCCGGCCGAAATCATCGCCATGACCCGCGCCGCCGGATTCGCCAGCGCCCGTTTCATCGCAACCGCGCAGGCCGTCAACGCAAGCGTCATCATCGCCACGGCTTGAGCATAAATTGTCCAAGTTGTTTGACAGTATGAACCGTAAGGCGTAGCACACAGTCGGGAGAACGTAGCTGCGGGGTTTTCGAATCGGCGTTCGCGCCTCGAATTCCACCTCAGGGGAGACCGAGATAATGAACACGCTGGCCGTCATTCTTGAAGCACCGGAGCGCCTCGCTCTCCGGGCGCTCGAGATGAAGCCGGTGGAAGCTTCGGACGTTCTCGTTGAGATCGCCTGGAGCGGGATCAGCACCGGCACCGAGAAACTCCTGTTCACCGGCCGCATGCCGCCCTTCCCGGGCCTCGGCTATCCGCTGGTGCCGGGTTACGAATCGGTCGGCCGCATCGTAGGCGCAGGGGCCGATGCCCGCGCGCGGATCGGCGACTGGGTCTTCGTTCCCGGAGCGAATTGTTACACCGATGCGCGCAGCCTCTTCGGGGGCGCTGCGCGCCGCGTGATAGTGCCGTCGGCGCGAGCGTTGCCGATCCCCGAGCATCTCGGAGAATCCGGGGTGCTCTGTGCCCTCGCGGCGACGGCACTACACGCGATCAAGGGTGGTTTCGCGCGGCGCGAAGCCCTGCCCGATCTCATCATCGGCCACGGCGTGCTCGGCCGCCTGCTCGCCCGGCTGACGCTGGCCTTGGGCGGCGCGGCACCGACCGTGTGGGAAACCAACCCTGCCCGTCGCACCAGCGCTGTCGGTTACGACGTCATCGACCCGGCCACCGACGAGCGCCGCGATTATCACGCGATCTATGACGCCAGCGGTGACGCCGGCCTGATCGACGATCTCATCATGCGCTTGTCCAAGGGCGGCGAGATCGTGCTCGCGGGCTTCTATTCCGAACGCGTCAGCTTCGCCTTCCCGGCCGCCTTCATGCGCGAGGCGCATTTCCGCGTCGCCGCCGAATGGCAGCCCGGCGACCTCGCCGAAACGCGGGCGCTGATCGAATGCGGGCGATTGGACCTCAAAGGCCTGATCACCAACCGCCGCCCTGCCGGCGAAGCAATGGAGGCCTATCCGCAGGCCTTCACCGACCCCGATTGTCTCAAGATGGTTCTCGATTGGAGCGAATGCTGATGTCTGTGCTCGATACCCAGGCGGCCGACCTTCGCGAAGAAGCCAGCCACGAACCCGATCCGGTCCACACCGGCGAGGTGAAGTCCGAAACGCAGGTCATCGCGATCTATGGCAAGGGCGGCTCGGGCAAGAGCTTCGCGCTGTCCAACCTCAGCTACATGATGGCCCAGCAGGGCAAGCGCGTGCTGCTGATCGGCTGCGATCCCAAGAGCGACACCACCAGCCTGCTGTTCGGCGGCAAGAGCTGCCCGACGATCATCGAAACCTCCAGCCGCAAGAAGCTCGCTGGGGAAGAGGTGAAGATCGAAGACGTCTGCTTCCAGCGCGACGGCGTCTTCGCGATGGAACTCGGCGGCCCCGAAGTCGGGCGCGGCTGCGGCGGCCGGGGCATCATCCACGGCTTCGAACTGCTGGAGAAATTGGGCTTCCATGACTGGGGCTTCGATTACGTGCTGCTCGATTTCCTCGGCGACGTGGTGTGCGGCGGCTTCGGCCTGCCGATTGCGCGCGACATGTGCCAGAAGGTGATCGTGGTCGGATCGAACGACCTGCAATCGCTCTACGTGGCGAACAACGTGTGCCAAGCGGTCGAGTACTTCCGCAAGATGGGCGGGAACGTCGGTGTCGCTGGCATGATCGTCAACAAGGACGACGGCACGGGCGAGGCCAAGGCCTTTGCGGACGCGGTCGGCATCCCGGTGCTCACCGCGATTCCCGCCAACGAGGATATCCGCCGCAAGAGCGCCAATTACCAGATCATCGGCATCCCTGGCGGCGAATGGGCGAGCCTGTTCGAAGAGCTCGCGATCAACGTCGCCGAAGCTCCGCCGCTGCGTCCCAATCCACTCTCGCAGGACGGCCTCCTCGGTCTGTTCAGCCCCGACGAGACCGGCGGCAATGTCGAGCTCGTCCCCGCCACTCAGGCCGACATGCGCGGCGGCGTCTACGAAACCCGACCCACCCTTGAAGTGATCTACGACGAGGCATGAGCGACGCTTTCTCCCCACCGGCGTCACGCGCCCCTGACCGGATCGAGCTTGGCTCGGCCCCGGTCGAAGGCGGCTGCGCGTCGAAGGACACCATGAACGAGGCTGCTCGTGCCGCTGGCAAGAGCGAGATTCTCGATCAATACGCGGCCGACTATCCGGTCGGCCCGCACGACCAGCCGCAATCGATGTGTCCCGCCTTCGGGAGCCTTCGCGTCGGCCTGCGCATGCGCCGCACCGCGACCGTGCTCTCGGGCTCGGCCTGCTGCGTCTATGGCCTGACCTTCACCTCGCACTTCTACGGCGCGCGGCGGACGGTGGGCTATGTGCCCTTCTCCAGCGAGACGCTGGTCACCGGCAAGCTGTTCGAGGACATCAAGGAAGCGGTCGAAGGCCTCGCCGACCCTGAGAACTACGACGCGATCGTAGTGACCAACCTGTGCGTCCCTACCGCAAGCGGCGTGCCGCTGCGGCTGCTGGGCAAGGCGATCAATGGCGTGCGGATTATCGGCATCGACGTGCCGGGCTTCGGCATCCCGACCCACGCCGAAGCCAAGGATGTGCTCGCCGGTGCGATGCTCGCCTATGCCCGCGAGGAAGTGATGGCAGGCCCCGTCGCCGCACCGCGCGAACGCTCCGACCTGCCGAGCGTCGCCCTGCTTGGCGAAATGTTCCCGGCCGATCCGGTGGTGATCGGGCAAATGCTCGCGCCGCTTGGCCTCGCTGCTGGCCCCGTGGTCCCGACCCGCGAATGGCGCGAGCTTTATGCCGCGCTCGATTGCGCCGTCGTCGCTGCGATCCACCCCTTCTACACCGCCTCGATCCGCGAATTCGAAGCCGCTGGCCGCCCGGTGATCGGCTCCGCACCCGTGGGTGCAGATGGCACCGCAGCCTGGCTCCAGTCGCTCGGCGATGTCATGGGCCTGCCCCAAGCCAAGGTCGATGGCGTCAAGGACGCGATGATCGCTGCCTGCAAGGGCGCGCTCGCCAACATGCCGATCAAGGGGCGCATCACCGTCTCGGGCTATGAAGGCTCCGAGCTTCTGGTCGCCCGCCTGCTGGTCGAAAGCGGCGCCGATGTGCGTTACGTCGGCAGCGCCTGCCCGAAAACCCGCTGGTCGGACGCCGACCGCGAATGGCTCGAAGCGCGCGGCGTGCAGGTGCAGTTCCGCGCCAGCCTCGAACAGGACATCGCCGCGGTCGAGGAATATCGCCCCGATCTCGCGATCGGCACCACGCCCGTTGTACAATATGCGAAGTCGCGCGCAATCCCGTCGCTGTACTTCACCAACCTGATCTCCGCCCGTCCTCTGATGGGCCCGGCTGGAGCAGGCAGCCTCGCCACGGTGATCAACGCCGCGATGGGCAACAAGGCACGCTTCGATGCGATGCGCGACTTCTTCGAGGGCGTCGGCACCGAGCACGCCGCAGGCGTGTGGGAAGAACTTCCCGTCGACCGGCCCAAGTTCCGCAAGAAGTATGCCGCCCTCAACGAGGCTGCGCGCAAGGCATCGGAGGCGATCGGATCATGACCCTCGTCCTCGACCACGATCGCGCCGGCGGCTATTGGGGCGCCACCTATGTCTTCACTGCGGTGAAGGGCTTGCAGGTGATCATCGACGGCCCGGTCGGCTGCGAGAACCTGCCCGTCACCTCGGTGCTCCACTACACCGACGCCCTGCCCCCGCATGAACTCCCCATCGTCGTCACCGGCCTTGGCGAGGAGGAGCTGGGCAAGACCGGCACCGAAGGCGCGATGAAGCGCGCGTGGAAGACCCTCGATCCCGAGCTGCCCGCCGTGGTGGTGACCGGCTCGATCGCCGAGATGATCGGCGGCGGCGTGACGCCCGAAGGCACCAATATCAAGCGCTTCCTGCCGCGCACCATCGACGAAGACCAGTGGCAGAGCGCCGACCGTGCGCTGACCTGGCTGTGGACCGAGTTCGGCCCCAAGAAGATGCCCGTCCGCCGCGAACGTCGTGAGGGCGAGAAGCCGATCGTGAACATCATCGGGCCGTCCTACGGCATGTTCAACATGCCATCCGATCTGGCCGAGATCCGCCGTCTCGTCGAAGGCATCGGCGCGGAAGTCGGCGTGGTCTTCCCGCTCGGCACACACCTTGCCGACATCGCCAAGCTTGGGCAGGCCGATGCCAATGTCTGCCTTTACCGCGAGTTCGGCCGGAACCTGTGCGAAACGCTCGAGCGGCCCTATTTTCAGGCCCCCGTCGGCCTGTCGCAGACCACCAAGTTCCTGCGCGCGCTGGCCGCCGAGCTCGGGCTCGACCCCGAGCCCTTTATCGAGCGCGAGAAGCACACCACGATCAAGCCGCTCTGGGACCTGTGGCGCTCGGTCACACAGGACTTCTTCGGCACGGCGAGCTTCGCCATCGTGGCCAACGAAACCTATGTGCGCGGCATCCGCCACTTCCTCGAAGACGACATGGGCCTGCCCTGCGCCTTCGCCTTCTCGCGCTGCGCGGGCGTAAAGCCCAAGAACGAGGACGTGCGCGCCGCGATCCGCGCCAATCCGCCGCTGGTGATGTTCGGCAGCTATAACGAGCGCATGTATATGGCCGAGTGCGGCGCGCGCGGGATGTACATCCCCGCAAGCTTCCCCGGCGCGGCGATCCGCCGCCACACCGGCACACCCTTCATGGGCTATTCGGGCGCGACCTATCTGGTGCAGGAGGTCTGCAACGCGCTGTTCGATGCGCTGTTCCACATCCTCCCGCTCGGCACCGAGATGGACAAGGTCGAGGCGACCCCGGCGCGCAATGAAGCGCAGTTGACCTGGGACAATGACGCCAAGACCAAGCTCGACCAGCTTGTCGAGGCTCAGCCGGTGCTGATCCGCATCTCCGCCGCCAAGCGTCTGCGCGACGCGGCCGAGCGGACCGCGCGTCAACGGGGCGAGACCACAGTTACGGCAGATTGCCTCGCCGAGGCACTGCTCGAAGGAACGGGAGCATGATGATGCGCGCCGCCCTTCACCACCCTTTGTCGCTGCTGCGGGCCAGCCCCGCATCAGCACAAGCCCATGCCCCCCTTTCCAAGGGGGCTCTCCAATCCACGTGGGGGATCACGCGGGGATGTCGACGGGAGCTTTCGAGCTCTCAATCCTACCCAAGTAAGCGGAGAAAACCCGATGAACGAACGTATCGGAACGCACCTGACGCCTGAAGAGGCACAGGAAATCCACAAGGGCTTCATGGGCACCTTCACCATCTACGTGGTGATCGCGCTCGTCGCTCACGCGCTCGTCTGGGCTGACAAGCCCTGGCTGCCGATCTGATCAATAGCCGGTTTGCAGTCCTGATGCCGAGGCATGCCTCGCGCCTGAACGGCTGACACCCCGACTATTCTTCCCAAACATTCGAAGGAATTCCCTATGTGGAGACTTTGGTTCTACTTTGACATCCGCCGCACCCTTGTGGCGCTGCATGTTGGTCTCGCCGTTCTGGCGTTCACCATCCACTTCATCCTGCTCAGCACCGATCGTTACAACTGGCTCGAAGATGCCAGCGCTGCGCCGGCTGCGGCTGCTGTGACCTCGTCGGAAGCTCCGGCGGCGGGATAGCAACCACGAAATGTGAGGGGGCAGGTTCGCCTGCCTGCCTCCTAACACTCGTCGAACAACCCTATTGAACCCGCCCTTGCGGCGGGGAGGATGGACCTATGGCGCTCCTTAGTTTCGAGCGGAAATACCGCGTCCGCGGTGGCACATTGATCGGCGGCGACCTTTTCGACTTCTGGGTCGGGCCGTTTTATGTCGGATTCTTTGGAGTGACGACGGCAATCAGCGCCCTTCTGGGCACCATGCTGATCTTCGCCGCTGCGACCCAGGGTCCGACCCTCAACCCCTGGCTTATCTCGATCAACCCGCCGCCGATCGAATATGGCCTTAGCCTGGCTCCGATGGAGCAAGGCGGATACTGGCAGATCATCACCTGCTGCGCTGTCATAGCGTTCAGCTCGTGGGTCCTGCGGCAAGCGGAAATCTCGCGCAAGCTCGGCATGTCTTACCATGTGCCGATCGCCTTCAGCGTCGCGGTTTTTGCCTATGTCACGCTCAACGTCATCCGTCCGCTGCTGATGGGTGCGTGGGGCAACGGCTTCCCCTACGGTATCTGGACCCACCTCGAATGGGTCTCGAACGTCGGCTACGCCTTCGGCAACTTCCACTACAACCCCGTGCACATGCTCGCGATCACGTTCTTCTTCACGAACGTTCTCGCGCTCGCGCTGCATGGCGGCCTGGTGTTGTCGGCGGTCAATCCGAGCGGGGGCACCGACGTCAAGACGCCCGAATACGAAGACACCTATTTCCGTGACTTCATCGGCTATTCGGTCGGTACGCTCGGCATCCACCGGGTGGGGCTCTTCCTCGCGCTTAATGCTGCGTTCTGGAGCGCCATCTGCATCGTCATCTCCGGCACTCTGTATGTCGGCAGCTGGATCGAATTCTGGGATTTCTGGAAGAAAATCCCGATCTGGGCCTGAGGAGCACCTGAACCATGGCGACTTATCAGAACATCTTCACACAGGTGCAAGTGCAAGGGCCGCCCGAAATGGGCGTCCCGCACCTCGACGGCAGCGAGGGGCGCATCGCCCTCACGGGCCACAACTACTGGATGGGCAAGCTCGGCCAGGCCCAGCTCGGCCCGGTCTATCTCGGCCTCCTCGGCACGCTTTCGCTGTGCTTTGGCGGGATCGCGATCATGATCATCGGCCTGAACTTCTGGGCGCAGGTCGGTTGGAGCCCGCAAGGCTTCATGCGCGAATTCTTCTGGCTTACCTTGAACCCTCCGGGCCCGGAGTACGGCTTCAGCTTCTTCGTTCCGCTTGAAAAGGGCGGCTGGTTCATCCTGACCGGCGCGTTCCTGACCATTTCGGTGCTTTGCTGGTGGGTGCGCACTTACATGCGGGCCAAGGCGCTGGGCATGGGGATGCACATCCCCTGGGCCTTCGCGTCGGCCATCTGGCTGTTCCTGGTGCTGGGCTTCATCCGTCCGATGCTGCTCGGCGACTGGTCGCAGGCGGTGCCCTACGGCATCTTCAGCCACCTCGACTGGACGAACAACTTCTCGCTCACTTACGGGAACCTGTTCTACAATCCGTTCCACGCGCTCTCGATCGTCTTCCTTTACGGGTCGGCCGTCCTGTTCGCGATGCACGGAGCGACGATCCTGGCACTCGGCCGCTACGGCGGGGAGCGCGAGATCGAGCAGATCACCGACCGCGGCACGGCTGCCGAACGCGGTGCTCTGTTCTGGCGCTGGGTGATGGGGTTCAACGCGACCTTCGAATCCATCCACCGCTGGGCCTGGTGGTTCGCGGTGCTGACCACGCTCACCGGCGGGATCGGCATTCTGCTGACCGGCACGGTGGTCGACAACTGGTACCTGTGGGCCCAGGAACACTACTACGCTCCGGATACGATCAACTACGATCCGACCGGCGCTGCACAGGCTGCGCAAGGCAACTGAGACACTGGGGGATGCCGGGGCTCACGGGCTCCGGCTCCCACCCAAGACCCAAAAACCCGGCCGGGCGGCAAGCCTGGCCGGGTTTTTCTTTGGGCGGTGTGCCGGCGTGGGTGCGCGTTTGAGCGAGAGTGCTCAGCGCTTCAGGCGGGTGCGCAGGTCCATCAGGTGGAGCGGAAGCGAGGCTGCGAGCGGGAGCGCGATCCACCACCATTGGGCGCCCGTCAGCGCGGCGCGCAGCCCCAGCACGATCAGCGCCGCCGGGCCGATGAGGCCGGCGACCCTGCCCCAGCTCCACCCTGCGCCTGCGCGCAGCCACACGGCCTCCACCAGCAGCACGCCAAGGATGAGATCGGCCGCATGGCCGCTGGCAAAGAAGGCCTCGATCATCGCCTCAGCCCTCCCCGCATCCGTCCGGCGTCAGCCGAAGGGCGCGTTGAGCTGGACCACCGCCCAGTTGAGCGCGCCGGCAAAGCTCACCCACGCCAGATAGGGCACCAGCAACAGCGCAGCGGCTCGCGAGAAGCGGCCGCAATAGAGGATCATCGCGAGGATCGAGAGCCACAGCAGCACCACTTCCCAGAAGGCCCAGTCGGGCCGCTGCAAGCGGAAGAAGATGATCGACCAGGTGATGTTGAGAAAGCCGTTGAGCGCGAAAAGCCCGATCACCCACTCCGCCTGCGCCGAGGTGCGCGCGGCGCGCCAGGCGGTGAGGCCGGCAACCGTGATCAGCGCATAGATCAGCGTCCAGCCCATCGGGAAGAGCACATCGGGCGGGTTCCAGGACGGCTTGGCGAGAGCCTGATACCACGGCCCCAGATCCGTCACCGTCGCACCCAGCGCCGCGACGCACGCCGCGGCAACGGTCGCAACGATCACCGGAATGACTATCGTCGGCTTCATGACCACGGGTCTAAGCGGCACGGTCGCCTTCTGCAACAGGCCCGCATCGGCCGTGCCCTGCGCAGTTAGTGCGCAGGGGCAAGGCCGAGGAGGTGCGCGGTGTCCTTGAGGAAGATCTTGACGTGCGCCATCGGTTTGGCGCGCACCAGCTTCTTGTGCATGTAGGCCTGCCAGGTCAGCTCCTGCACGTCCTTGTCATCGCACATGGTGACGAAGCGCTCGCGGCGCTTGTCGGACGAGTACCAGAAGTACTGCATCATCCCGAGCACCCAGAACACCCGGCCATGCTCCTTCATGAAGGCCTTGCGGGCGGAGCGCAGATGCTTGGCCTCGCCAGTCTTGAGGAAAGCGGCTGAGGCTTCGGCGACCATCCGGCCGCCGACCATGGCATAGTAAATCCCCTCGCCCGAGGCCGGTGCGACGATTCCCGCAGCGTCCCCCGCGACGATCACGTCCGCGCCATTGTCCCAGCGCTTCAGCGGCTTCAGTGGAATCGGCGCGCCTTCGCGGCGCAGGGTCTCGCAGCGTTCGAGGCCGAGGTCGTCACGGATGGTGGCGATCGCGCCGCGCAGGCTGAAGCCCTTGTTGGCGCTCCCCACCCCGATGCTCGCGGTGTCCCCGTGGGGGAAGACCCAGGCGTAGAAATCGGGCGAGAGGCGGCCCTGATAATAGACGTCGCAGCGCGAGGCATCGAACTGGTCGGTGTTCTTGGGCGGCGACGTGATGATCTCGTGATAGGCGAAGACGCAAGGAATGCGTTCCGCGCCGGGAAGGCACTGCTTGGCGACCGCCGAGCGCGCGCCGTCGGCGCCGATCACCACGCGAGCGCGCACGCTCTCGATCGGCCCCCCTCTGGTGCGGCGGAAGGTGACGAGCGGGTGGCGCTCGCTATCGCGCTCGATCTTCTCGAAGGTGGCGGTCAGACGTTCGGCGCCCGAGTGGCGCGCGCGTTCACGTAGCCATTCGTCGAACTCCTCGCGGTCGACCATGCCCACGTAACCGATCTCGCCCACCGGCATGTCGACCGCACGACCCGAGGGGGCGATCATCCGGGCCGAGCGCGCCTTGGCGACCAGCAGCGATTGCGGAATGTCGAAATCGGCGAGCAGGCGCGGCGGCACCGCGCCGCCGCAGGGCTTGATCCGCCCCCCTCGCTCAATCAGCAGCACAGAATGGCCGGCCAGCGCCAGGTCGGTCGCGGCGGTCGAGCCCGAGGGCCCACCGCCGATGATGACCGCATCATAGATAGTGTGGTTCATGCGAACTGCTCCCTCTTACCCTGCACCGCGCTCGCCCGGATCGCAGCCGCGCCGGTCGCCTTGACCGCCAGCAGTCCCGCCCAGACGAAGGCCGCAGCCTCCACTGCAAATACCAGCTGGAACGCGGCGCCAACCTCGCCCAGCGCAGCGCGCGCCAAGTCGAGCCCGACCGCGCCCAGCAATCCGCCAAGCCCGAAGGCAATGGCTTGGCTGGCACCCCAGACGCCCATGCGAACGCCCTCGCGCGTGGTCTGGCCCGCGCCCGCCAGCCCCATCATCGATCCGATCGCGGCGACCGCGAAGACCCCGTTGCCGAAGCCCAGAACGAAAAGGTTCGCTTCGAGCGGCCAGGGCGGCCCTGTCACGGCAGCAACTCCGAGCGCGGCGAGCGCCACCCCCGAGGCGAGGCAACCGCCCACCACCCACGGGCGCAAGCTCCCCGCCGACCGCGCGGCAAAGGCGCTGCCGCCCACGCCGGCGACGATCATGCCGATCAGGATCCCGCCCTGGTGGAACTGGCCCACGGTCTTGGTCGAATCCCCCGGCGCCATCCCGAAGATCAGCCCTGCGAAGGGCTCGAGGATCAGGTCTTGCATCGAGAAGGCGATCATCGAGACGAAGATGAAAATGGTGAAGCGCCGCGCGGCGGGCTCGTGCCAGATCTCGGCGAGAGCGGCGCGGAAATCGGGGGCGGGCGCGTCATCGGCGCTCTCGCGGAAGCGGCCCGCCTCCCGTTCGAGCCGGAAGGTCGCCAGCACCGTCAGCGCCACCATCACCGCGGCGAGCCCGGCGGCGACCTCGATCAGGCGTTCGGGGCTATAGGGCTTGAGCAGGGTGCCGACTGTGATCGCCGAGGCGACGATGCCGCCGACCATCATGATCCACGTCACCGCCGCAGCGGCCGCGCGGCGCTCGGGCGCGACGCCGCTGGCGAGTAGCGCCAGCGCCGAGGTTCCGCCCGCGCCCACCCCTGCGCCGATCAGCGCATAGGCGAACACAGCGAGCGCGAAGGCGAGCGGGAAATTGCCCTCCATCATCAGGGTCGCCTGCGTCGCAAGCAGGCCTCCGCCCGCCAGCACCGCCACCCCGCCGATGATCCACAGGCTGCGGCTGCCGCCCATATCCGAGGCGTGGCCCCACAGCGGACGGCACAGCTGCACCGCATAATGCCATGCGACCAGCCCGGCGGGGATCGCGGCAAGGAGCTCGAGCTCGACCACCATGATGCGGTTCAGCACCGTCGTCGCCAGCATCACCAGCGCGCCGATAGCGGCCTGCACCAACCCGATGCGGATGATCGCCAGCCAGCCAAAGCCCTTGGTTTGCACGGCGGGCGTTGCCATCGACGAGGGGGCGAGCGGAGCGTGCATCAGATATGCCCCCCGAGCCCGAGTGCCGCTGCCAACATCCCCAAAACGTAAAGCGTCACGCCCACGCCGTTGTACCATGGCGCATATTTCGCAGGATCGCGCAGCAGCTTGGGCATCGCGGCGATCTGTGCGGCGAGCACGAGTGCCACCACTGCGGCCGAAATCGCATAGCCCCGCGCCAGCAGCAGCCCGATCACAACCACCTGAGCAGCGGCCATCGTGAGGCAGGCAAGCCGCGCAGCGCGGCTCACGCCGAGCACTACAGGAAGCGAAGTGAGGCCGGTCTGGCGATCGCCCTCGACCGCCTTGAAGTCGTTGAGGACCATGATCCCGTGCGCGCCCAGCGAATAGAGCACCAGAACCGCGATCACTTCCACAGAAGGCATCGCGCCGAGCATCACGGTCGCACCGGTGAACCAGCTCAGCCCCTCATAGGTCAGACCGCACACGAGTGGGCCAAGCCAACCATTGGCCTTGAAGCGCAGCGGCGGGGCGGAATAGCCCCAGGCGAAGGCGAGGCCCACAAGGCCTGCGACGAAGACGATCGGGCCGAGCAGCCAGGCGACGCTCGCCGAAATCAGGCTCGCGATAATGGCGATATAGAGCCCCCAGCGGCCCGGGATCCTGCCCGAGGGGATCGGGCGGTGCGGCTCGTTGATGGCGTCGACATGGCGATCGAACCAGTCGTTGACCGCTTGGGATGTGCCGCAAACCAGCGGCCCGGCCAGCAGCACGCCGCCCGCGACGAACCACCAGCGCCCCTCCAGCCCCGCGCCCGAGGACACCGCGCCGCACATGAAGGCCCACATCGGCGGGAACCAGGTGATGGGTTTGAGCAGCTCGAGCACGTCAGCCGGTTTCGGCCCGCGGCCGGAGCGCGATGCCGGGGTGGGCACGGTGCGAGTCGAGGGTACCGAGTGCTCCATGGTCTGAGGCTATGCCTGACAGGTGAAAGCGTCAAATTGTTTTGACACCTTGAATCGGTCAAATCCCGATTTTCGCGTTCAAAATCGTAAACGTGTGTAAGCCATGTCACTTCGGGACATGTCAGACGGCTTGACAGTTAGACGATTTGGCCATGCGCTGCGCGCTGCACCGGGTTGGCGAAGGGTCGGATCAGGGGGGTGAATTGCGTGCCCCGGGCCAAGACCGGAAGCCGGGATTGCCCGCTGACTTTACTCGCCGTCACCCGTCAGATTGCCGAGCCCATAGCGGTGGAGCTTGGAATAGAGGCTCTGGCGCGAAAGGCCGAGGATCTCGGCCGCCGAAGCGCGATTGTCCGAGGTGTAGCTCAAGGCCGCCTCGATGCAGAGCCGCTCGATCAGGTCAGTGCTCTCGCGCACGATGTCCTTCAGCGACATGCGCCCGACCAGTTCGGTGAGCTGTTCGACCGAGCGCGGCAGGTCCTGCTGACCCGGCGGCAGATCGCGCAGGCGGCGACCCACGGGGCGGATCACGAAGGCGTAGTAGCCATCCTCACCCGAGGTACGAACCGCCGACAATTCAACGGGTTCGCCTTCGATATCGTGGCCGACGCGCAAGACGGTCGCGACATTGCGCGCGGCGCCATGCTGGTCGATCTGGCCTTCGATGAGGTCGAGATCGATCCCCGGCCGGCCAATCGATTCCGACAGGTGCCGGCCGCGCAGCTGGTCGACGCTCGCGGCCTGAAGCATCTCGACGAAGGCCGCGTTGGCGGTGACAATTTCGAGATTGCTGTCGGCCACCACGAAGGCGTCGGGCATCTGGTCAACCAGCGCGAGAACGGGGGAAAAGTCGCCCGCGGGACGATCGGTCGCGGGGACAAGGCGCACCAGCAGGAACTGGCCGCGATCCTGGGTAAAGCCGTTGACGCTCGCCATCACCTCGCGCTGGCCGCGCGCGATGCGGATGCGCGCTGGGCTGACCGTGTCGGAGACCAGCGCCGCGCCGACCAGCGCCTGCAACGCCTCCTGCGCGCTCTTGTCGATGAAGGTTGCAAGCTTCTTGCCCGGCAGCCCGCCGGGGCGCGCGCCGACCAGCACGTGCGCGGAGGGGTTCGCCTCGCGAATGCGCAGCGTGCCTGCCTCGACGATCATCACCGGCTCGGTCGACCGCTCGAACAGCATGCGGTAGCGCGCCTCGAGCTGGCGCATCCTGAGATAGTCGCGCTCGAGCGATTGCTGGACCTGCAGCAGGCGCTGCTGGAGCTTGCCCGCTTCACGCAGATCGCGCCCGAAAGCGATGCGATGTTCGCCCCCGTTGACGCTCAGGACAGCATAGCGGATCGGCACATCGCCATCGCGCGAGGGGTGATTGACCTGCCGCCAGTGCTGCACCTCGCCGCGCCGGGCGGCAGCAAGCATCTCCATGATTTTCGGGCGGGATTCGTCAGTGACAGTCTCGATCCAATTGCTGCCGACGAAGCTGTTGAAGCTCGGAAACTCGCGCGGATCGAAGGCCGCATCGAGGATCGTTCCGGTATCGTCGAGCACCAGCGTGACATCGCCCGCAACCATCGCCAGCTTCATCGCCGCATCGGCATCGAGCGTGTTGAACAGCTCAGCCGCCTTCCCGAACGGGTGCTTGCCTTCGATCGAGTGTTTTCGGGTGAGCATCTGCTGTCGAACCTACCGGAGGTTCAGATCACGGGCAGCAGCAGTCTTCACCAGGCCGTTCGCGAGTTCCAGCGCCGACAGCGCATCTGCTCCTGTGCCATCGGCCCCAACTTCCATCGCCATACCGGGGTTCTCGTTGATCATTCGCCCGCCGACAAGCACGATGATGTGGGGATTGGCGGAGACATTGCGCACCGCCTTGATGAGATTGCTCAGCGCGGCGCTAGGGCAATCGCGGGCGAGCGTCAATCCGATGAGATCGAAGGGCTGGCGAGCGAGCCGGTCGAGCAATTCGCGGCGCTCGGGCTTGACCAGCGCCTCGCTGCGCCAACCGCCGCGGGCAAAGACCTCGTCGAGCATCAGCGTGCCGAAATTGTGGTGATCGCCGGGCATCGGCGAGAACAGCGCGCTGAAGGGCATCGCCATGCCAGCAAAGTCGACAGGCGAACGCGCCGCGACTTCGCGCATGACTTCCTGAAGGCGCCACAAACCCATTGTAACGTCGAGGAAGTCGCACTCGTCGCGCTCCCACATCTCGCCCAGCTTGCGGGCGGCGGGGGCGAGCAGATCGAGGCAGATGGTCTCGACACTGGCACCCTTGGCGATGAAACCGTCGACCTCTTCGAGCAGGGCGGCCGCTTCGAGCCGCAGCGGCAGGAGCGCAAAGCGCGCGGCCTCGTCCGGGGTGATCGAGCGCAAGAGGCGGGATCGGTTGCGGGTCTCGGAGCCGTTATGCGCCATCAGAAGGCGCGGAATGATCTCGCTCTCGATGATGGTGTTGACCGAGTCGATCTGCTCCGGCTGGGGCGCTGCACGGCGGCGGACAGCTTCGAGCGGGGCGGTGATCACCCCGCGTAAGCCTGCGCCAAACATCCCCGATGCCTTGGACTCTCCCATACGTCAGACCCTCCCAGGTCGTGCGGACAAACCTTCCGCAGGAGGTAGTGATCGCCCCTCCAGGCGACACTTGGCTCTGATCCCGAAAAGCCAGCGACTCCAATCTACGCCTTTTTCACACGTGGCGCAAACGACCTTACCTATGATAGGCCAGTCGTCAACAAGCCTGAACGTCCAATTTAGTTGACACTCGTTTTGGAAAGGGTAAACCTTCGAGTCTGAGAGAAAAGGCTAACGCATCAAATGACTCGGACGGATCCAGCATCCCCGGTCGAACCCGGATCCACCGTGAAGGGGGCGGGCCACGAGAGGGACAAAACCTGCGCACTCTACACCGCCGACGAGCGGAAGCGCCGCGACGAGTCGGTCTGGACGGTCGTGCAGGGCGTGCTTGCGCCGGTGCAGTTTCTCGTTTTCCTGATCAGCCTCGGCCTGGTGCTGCGCACGCTGTCGACCGGCGAAGGCGCATGGGCGGCCGATGCCTCGATCGTGGTCAAGACCCTCGTGCTTTACACCATCATGATCACCGGCTCGATCTGGGAGAAGGTGGTGTTCGGCAAATGGCTGTTCGCCCCGGCCTTCTTCTGGGAAGACGTGTTCTCGATGCTGGTGCTGGCATTGCACAGCCTCTACCTCGTCATGCTCTTCGCCGGGATCGGTTCGACCGAACAGCGCTTGCTGGTCGCGCTGGCGGGCTACGGCGCCTACATCATCAATGCCGGGCAGTTCCTGTGGAAGCTGCGCATGGCCCGGCTTGAGGGCGCGATGTCGCCGCAGGCGGTGACAGCATGAACGCGGCGACCCTCCTCGATGGCTGCGCCGCCGAACTGGCGCGCCCTGCGGCCGAGGCCCAGCGCCCGGTGCTGCGTGAACGCGGCCAGCGCGAAGTGTTCTGCGGGCTCACCGGCATCATCTGGCTGCACCGCAAGATGCAGGACGCCTTCTTCCTGGTGGTCGGCTCGCGCACCTGCGCCCACCTGCTGCAATCAGCCGCGGGCGTGATGATCTTCGCTGAGCCGCGCTTTGCCACCGCGATTATGGAAGAGCGCGATCTGGCCGGCATGATCGATGCCCAGGACGAGCTTGACCGGGTGGTGAACCGCCTGCTCGAGCGCCGCCCCGACATCAAGACGCTGTTCCTCGTCGGTTCGTGCCCTTCGGAAGTGATCAAGCTCGATCTGGCGAAAGCTGCCCAGCGCCTTGGCGCAGTGCACATGCCGCGAGTGCGTATCCTCAACTATTCGGGCAGCGGGATCGAGACGACCTTTACCCAAGGCGAAGACGCATGCCTTGCCGCGCTGGTGCCGGTGATGCCCGCCCTGCCCTCCGACGCGCCGCAGGAGCTGCTGATCGTCGGCTCGCTTCCCGATATCGTGGAAGACCAGTTCCTGCGTCTCTTCGCCGATCTCGGCATCACCCGCGTCGGCTGTCTGCCCGCGCGCAACGCCCGCAATCTGCCCGCGGTCGGCCCGAACACCCGCTACCTCCTCGCCCAGCCCTTCCTCGGCGAGACCGCGATGGCGCTCGAAGGCCGCGGAGCCAAGCGCATCGAGGCGCTGTTCCCCTTCGGTGTCGAAGGCACTTCGGACTGGCTGCGCTCTGCCGCGAAGGCTTTCGGGATTGACCCTGCGCTCACCGAACAGGTGCTTGCGCCCGGCCGCGAGCGCGCCCGCATCGCGCTCTCGAAACTGCGTCCGCAGCTTGAAGGCAAGCGCATCACCTTCTTGCCGGATTCGCAGCTCGAAGTGCCGCTCGCCCGCTATCTGCAGGACGAACTCGGCATGGAGCTGGTCGAGGTCGGCACGCCCTACCTCCACCGCGCGCACCTCGCCCGTGAGCTGGAGAGCTTCGGCCCGAACGTGCGCCTCTCCGAAGGCCAGCATGTCGAGCGTCAGCTTGACCGCGTGCGCGCCGACCGGCCCGACATCACCGTTTGCGGGCTTGGCCTTGCCAACCCGCTGGAAGGCGAAGGCCTCACCACCAAGTGGGCGATCGAACTCGTCTTCTCGCCGATCCACGGTTTCGACCAGGCCGCCGATCTCGCCGAACTCTTTGCCCGGCCGCTGCGGCGCCGCGACATGCTGGAGATCTAGGCGATGCAACTGGCAGTCTGGACCTATGAAGGCCCCCCGCATGTCGGCGCAATGCGCGTGGCGACCGCGATGGAGAAGCTCCACTACGTGCTCCACGCACCGCAGGGCGACACTTACGCCGACCTGCTGTTCACGATGATCGAACGGCGCGGCAAACGCCCGCCGGTCACCTACACCACTTTCGAGGCGCGTGACCTCGGCAAGGACACTGCGCAGATCTTCCAGGATGCCGCGCGCGAGGCGGTCAAGCGGTTCAACCCGCAGGCGATCATCGTCGGCGCGTCGTGCACTGCCGAGCTGATCCAGGACGATCCGGCCGGTCTGTCCGAGGCGATGGGCCTCCCCTGCCCGGTGATCCCGCTCGAACTGCCGAGCTATCAGCGCAAGGAAAACTGGGGCGCGGCCGAGACCTTCTACCAGATCGTCCGCAACCTCGCCGACAAGTCGGTGGTGCGCGAGCCCCGCGAAGGCCGCCCGGCGCGCGCCAACATCCTTGGCCCCACGGCCCTGGGCTTCCGCCACCGCGATGATCTCGTCGAGATCCGCAAGATTCTTGCCCTGCTGGGTGTCGAGGTGAATCTCGTCGCCCCGCTGGGTGCCAGCCCGGAGGACATTACCCGGATCGGCCAAGCCGATTTCAACATCGTCCTCTACCCTGAAATCGCAGATGAGGCCGCCCGCTGGCTCGAAAAGACTTTCGATCAGCCCGCAGTGCGGACCATCCCTATCGGCGTGGGAGCGACTCGCTCTTTCATTGCCGACGTCGCCGAGCTGGCAGGTGCAGATCCCACGCCTGCCCTCGGCGACACCTCTTCCCGGATGCCCTGGTGGTCACGGTCGGTCGATTCGACCTATCTGACCTCCAAGCGTGTCTTCATCTTCGGCGATGCGACCCACGCCGTCGCCGCCGCCCGGATCGCGCGTGAGGAGCTGGGCTTCGAGGTCTGCGGCCTCGGCTGCTATTCCCGCGAATTCGCCCGCGAAGTCCGCGCCGAGGCTGCTCGCTGCGGCATCGAGGCGTTGATCACCGACGATCACCTCGTAGTGGAAGATGCCATCGCGGCGGCCTGCCCCGAACTGGTGCTCGGCACGCAGATGGAGCGGCATATCGCCAAGCGCCTTGGGCTCCCTTGCGCGGTGATCTCGTCGCCCGTCCACGTGCAGGATTTCCCCGCGCGCCACTCGCCGCAGATGGGCTTCGAGGGCGCCAACGTGATCTTCGACACCTGGGTCCACCCGCTGGTGATGGGGCTCGAAGAACACCTCCTCACCATGTTCCGCGAGGACTTCGAATTCTCGGACGAGGCGGGCGCATCGCACCATGCGGCGCACTCGCCGCGCAAGGCCGCAGCCGCAGACACCGTCTCGGAAGCCCCGGTTGCGGATATTCCGGCCCCGGCCCCGGCCATGGCGGATGCCGACGCATCGCTCTGGACCGCCGAGGCCGAGCGCGAGCTCAAGAAGATCCCCTTCTTCGTGCGCGGCAAGGCCCGTCGCAACACCGAGAATTTCGCGGCTGCCGAAGGGCGCCGCCAGATCGATCTCGAAACGCTCTACGACGCGAAGGCGCATTATGCACGGTAGTGTCGCCTCGGCCTCCTCGGTGGACCCCCGCGCGCCCGTCCGGGTCGTGATCGTCACGCTCGACAATCACCTCAAGGGTGCGGTCGACCGAGCCGAGGAAGCCTTGGCGCAAGAGGGCATCAACCTCTCGCTCCACGCCGCCAGCGAATGGGGCAGCAACGCCGACGATCTGGAAAGCGTCAAGTCCGCCATCGCCTCGGCCGACATTGTCATCGCGACGATGCTGTTCCTCGACGATCACATCCGCATGGTACTCCCCAGCCTCGAAGCACGGCGCGAGGAATGCGATGCGATGGTCTGCCTGATGAGCGCAGGCGAAGTGGTCAAGCTCACCAAGATGGGCGGCTACCGGATGGACGCGCCCGCCAAGGGGCCTCTTGCCCTGCTCAAGAAGCTGCGCGGCTCTTCGGGCAAGGACGGCAAGCCCAACTCGGGCGCGGGGCAGATGAAGATGCTGCGCCGCCTGCCCAAGATCCTGCGCTTCATCCCCGGCACCGCACAGGACGTGCGGGCCTATTTCTTGACGCTGCAATATTGGCTGGCGGGCTCGGACGAGAACGTCGTCGCCATGGTGCGCGCGCTGATCGACCGTTATGCCGCTGGCGAGCGGATGTATCGCCGCGGCATCACCAAGGCGGGGGCGCCGCTCGAATACCCCGAAACCGGGGTCTATCACCCAGCCACCCAGCAGCGCATTTCCGAAAGCCTGCGCCTGCTGCCCGCAAGCAAAGCGCGCGAGGGCACGGTGGGCCTGATCTTGCTGCGCTCCTACCTGCTGGGCCGCGACTGCGCGCATTATGACGGCGCAATCGCCGCCTTCGAAGCAGCGGGCCTGAAGGTCGTCCCGGTCTTCGCCGCCGGGCTCGATGCCCGCCCCGCGATTGAAAAATTCTTCATCGGCCCCGATGGCAAGCCGACGGTCGATGCGATCGTCAACCTTACCGGCTTCAGCCTGGTCGGCGGCCCCGCCTATTCCGACGCCCACGCCGCGCGCGAGATTCTGGGCGGGCTCGACCTGCCCTACCTCGCCGCCCACGCGATCGAATTCCAGACCATCGAGGATTGGGCGCACCGCCCGCAGGGGCTGCTGCCGCTCGAATCCACCATGATGGTCGCCCTTCCCGAGCTTGACGGCTCGACTGTCCCGCACGTTTTTGGCGGACGTGCGGGGCAGTCGGGAGCAGGTTGCACCGGCTGTGATCGCAAGTGCGCGCGCCCCGCCTCGCACAAGGCGCGCCCGATGCAGGCCTGCCCCGAACGCGCCGAGGCGCTGGCCGCCAAGACGCTCAAGCTGATCCAGCTGCGCCGCGCCGAGCGTGCCGCGCGCAAGCTCGCCATCGTCGTCTTCAACTTCCCGCCCAATGCCGGGGCGACCGGCACGGCCGCCTTCATGGGCGTTCACGAAAGCCTCTACGCCACCCTCCAGCGCCTCGCGGCCGAGGGCTATGAGGTCGACGTCCCCGAAAGCCTCGATGGGATGCGCACCGCCTTGCTCGAAGGCAACCGCGAGCGTTTCGGCACCGACGCCAATGTCGCCCACCGCATCCCCGCCGACGAGCATGTCCGGCGCGAAAAGCATCTCGGCGAGATCGAAGCCGCCTGGGGCCCCGCCCCCGGCAAGCAGCTGTCGGACGGCGGGAACATCCTCGTCCAGGGCGCGCATTTCGGCAACGTCTTCGTCGGCGTCCAGCCCGGCTTCGGCTACGAAGGCGATCCGATGCGCCTGCTGTTCGAGGGCGCCTTCGCCCCGACCCACGCCTTCAGCGCCTTCTACCGCTATATCCGCGAGGATTTCGGTGCGCATGCGGTGCTCCATTTCGGCACCCACGGCGCGCTCGAATTCATGCCGGGCAAGCAGGCGGGCATGTCGGGCAAATGCTGGCCGGACCGGCTGATCGGCGACATCCCGAACTTCTACCTCTACGCTGCCAACAACCCTTCCGAAGGGATGCTGGCCAAGCGCCGCTCGGGCGCGACCCTCATCAGCTACCTGACACCGCCGCTCGCGCAGGCCGGGCTCTACAAGGGCCTGTCGGAGCTGAAGGCGAGTGTCGAGCGCTGGCGCGCCACCATCGACGATGCCGACCACGCGGGCGAGCGCGCCGACCTTGCGGCGATGATCGCCGACCAGTGCGATGCGCTCGACATCACCTATGCCGCAATCGGCGAACTGCCCGCGCGGCTTTACGAGATGGAGCAATCGCTCATCCCGCACGGCCTCCACATCTTCGGCCGCAACCCGCAAGGGGCCGAGCGCGAGGACATGCTCGACGCGATGATGGAAGCGGGCAGCCATGATGGCCCGACGCCCGATCGTGCCCGCCTTGCCGCGCTGCTCGATTCCTCGGACGAAATGGCCTCGCTGATCCACGCATTGGATGGCGGCTATGTCCAGCCGGCGCCGGGCGGCGATGTGGTGGTGAACCCCGATGTGCTCCCGACCGGGCGCAACATCCACGGCTTTGACCCCTTCCTCATCCCCTCGCCCTTCGCCTGCCGGATGGGCAGCGAGCAGGCCGAGCAGCTGATCGCGCGCCACGTCAACGGCGGCCAGCCCTTCCCCGAAAGCATCGCGATGGTGCTGTGGGGCACCGACAACATGAAGTCCGAAGGCGTCCAGATCGCGCAGGCGATGACGCTGATGGGCGCACGCCCCCGCCGCGACACCTATGGGCGTCTGGCGGGCGCGGAGCTGATCCCACTCGAAGAGCTGGGCCGCCCCCGCATCGATGTGGTGGTGACGCTCTCGGGCATCTTCCGCGATCTCCTGCCGATGCAGACCCGGATGCTCGCCGAAGCCGCGCTGCTCGCCAGCCAGGCCGAGGACGAGACGACTGAGGCGAACTTCATCCGCAAGCACACGCTCGCACAGATGGAAAAGCACGGCTGCGATCTCGAAACCGCCGCCCTGCGCGTCTTCTCCAATGCCGAAGGGGCCTACGGCGCCAACGTCAACCAGATGATCGAGGGCGGCGTTTGGGCCGATCCCGATGAACTGGCCAACGCCTTCGAGAGCAACAAGGGCTTTGCCTACGGGGTCGGCGGCAAGCCGGTGCAGCAGCGCGAATTGCTCCAGAGCGCGCTCGGCACGGTCGATTTCACCTATCAGAACCTCGAGAGCATCGAGCTCGGCATCAACGACGTCGACCAATATGTCGATGGCCTCGGCGGCGTGACCCGCTCGGTCGCGCGGGCCAAGGGTGCCGAGACCCCGGTCTACATCCTCGATGCAACCCGCGGCACCACCAAGGTGCGCACCCTGTCCGAACAGATCAACCTCGAAGCGCGCACCCGCACGCTGAACCCCAAGTGGTTCGAAGGTCTGCTCGAGCATGGCTACGAGGGCGTCCGCCAGATCGAGGGCCATGTGACCAGCACGCTGGGCTGGTCGGCCACCACGGGGCAGGTCGCACCCTGGGTCTACCAGAAGATTTCCGAGACCTTCGTGCTCGATGCCGACATGCGTCGGCGCCTGTCCGAACTCAATCCCAAGAGCGCAGGGCGCGTGGCCGGGCGCTTGCTCGAAGCCTGCGACCGCAATCTTTGGGCACCCGACGAAGCGACGCTCGCCGCCTTGCGCGAAGCCAATGACGAGCTGGAGGACCGCCTCGAAGGCGTGTTCCCGGCTGAATGAGAGAGGGATCTCCGAAATGAACCTGCACAGCCCCTCATCCAGTTTCAACCCGCCCGACGGCGAAGGCTCGGTCCAGGTCGCGCTCGATCCGGCCGACAAGATCAAGGGCGCCAAGGTCTTTGCGGTCTATGGCAAGGGCGGGAT
>CAMCUB010000020.1 GCA_945878845.1 Erythrobacter sanguineus
CTCGCGCTCATCCGTTCGCGTGCGGCATTGCGCGATCCGGTGGCCGGCACCGTCCCGGCAAAGCGTCCCAGCCCGAAGGCCGGCATATTGGCATAGACACTCTCATGCGCCCCGGCCGCCACGGCATAGGTTTCGTGATAGATGCCGACCGTCCCGTCATTGCCGATCGCCTTGTTGAAGGCGGTCCAGGCCGGCCAGTGCTGCGCGTCGCGGTCGCGGGCATAGGACTCGAGCGCGTCGAAATCGCGCCAGTACTGCAGCAGCAGGATCTGGCGCGGGGAGCACAGGGCATATTCGGTCCCGAGGAAGCCGGTCTCGGGGTCGCTGTAAAGCTCGCGCAGCATCGGCCCCATCGCCTTGAACACCGGGAGCCAGTGCCCGACCTTGTGGAAATGGTTGATGCGCATCCCGATCAGGAACACGACCAGCGGGCCCGAATGATTGTCTGTCATGCGGCCCGGCGTGATGGTCATGGCGGCTCTCCTTCTTAATCTATGTTAGATTGCAGACGAGGCGCATCCGTCAAGCGCGGGGATGGTGATGATCACCCGCAAGCCTTCGACATTGGCGCGAGGGAGGCCTAAGATGACCGCGTGATGAGCGATTCCGATCCCGAACTGCCCGAAGAAGAAACCGGGCCGACCGCCGCCGAGCTCGAGGCGGCGGGGCAGAATGCCCTGTTCGGCGATCCGGCGCCCGCTGCGCCCGTTTCTGCGCCGCCGGCTGCACCGGCTCCGCCTGCGAAGCCTGCACAAGCCACCGGCCAAGCCTACCGGGTGCTCGCCCGCAAGTACCGCCCGCAGACCTTCTCCGAGCTGATCGGGCAGGAGGCGATGGTGCGCACGCTTGCCAACGCCATCGCGCGCGACCGGCTGGCCCATGCCTTCCTGATGACCGGAGTGCGGGGGGTCGGCAAGACCTCGACCGCGCGGCTGATCGCCAAGGCGCTGAACTGCGTCGGCACTGACGGGCAGGGCGGGCCGACGATCGATCCCTGCGGTGTGTGCGAACCCTGCCGGGCCATCGCCGAGGGCCGTCATATCGACGTGATCGAGATGGACGCCGCCTCCAACACCGGCGTCGACGATGTTCGCGAGATCATCGAGCAGGTGCGCTATGCGGCAGTCTCGGCGCGCTACAAGATTTACATCATCGACGAAGTCCACATGTTGTCGCGCAATGCTTTCAATGCCTTGTTGAAGACACTTGAGGAACCGCCGCCGCATGTGAAGTTTCTGTTCGCCACCACCGAGGTCGACAAGCTGCCGGTCACCGTGCTGAGCCGCACCCAGCGCTTCGACCTCCGCCGCATCCCCGCGCCGATGCTGGCGGAACATTTCGCCCGCGTCTGCGGCCTCGAAGGTGTCGAGGCGGATGCTGAGGCGCTCTCGATCATCGCCAATGCTGCCGAGGGATCGGTGCGCGACGGGCTCTCGATCCTCGACCAGGCGATCGCCCATGCCGACCTCGACGGCGAGGGCAAGGTCACCGCCGCCCGCGTGCGCGACATGCTGGGGCTGGCCGACAAGAGCGCGCAGCGCCGGCTGCTGGGGTATGTTTTGTCGTTCGATACCAAGGCTTTGCTGGCTGCGGTTGACGAGCAATATGCATTGGGTGTCGAGCCGCTCGCGCTGATGCGGGCGCTGATGGATCTCGTCCACCGCGTCACCCTCGCGCAGGTTTCGGGCGGCGAGCCCGAGGCTCCGTCCGAGGACGAGCGCGCGGCGCTGGCCGATTTCGCCGCAAGGCTGGGGGCGGCGGAATTGCACCGGCTGTGGCAGCTGCTGCTCAAGGGTCATGACGAGGTGCGCACCGGGCCCGATCCGCTGGTCTCGCTGCAGATGGCGCTGCTGCGCATTCTCCACGCCGCGCAAATGCCTGATCCGGGCAAGCTCGCGAAGCGCATCGAGGAGCTGGCGGCGAGCGGCCTCACTGCCGCTCCGGCCGTGTCCGGCGCCGCTCCGGCCCCCACGCCGGTCGCCGCCTCGCCCAATCAGACCCCCAATCAGACTTGGGCCGCGCTGGTTGACGAGGTCGACGCCTCGGGCCAGCTGCGCATCGCCCAGATGATGCGCGACCGGGTGCGGGTGATCGAACTCGGCCCCGCACGCCTCGTCTATCAGCAGGCCGACAATTTCCCCGATGACCCCGCGCCCGACATCCGCGAGGCGCTGTTCAAGCTGACGGGCAAGCGCTGGCAGATCGAGCGCGGCACCGGAACCGCGCAGCCCAGCCTGCGCGAAGCCGCCGAGGCCGCCGCCGCTGCCGAGGACGCGCGCATCCGCTCCGACCCGTTGATCCGGGCAGCCTTCGAAGCCTTCCCCGATGCCGAACTGCTGGACGCCCCCTTGAAGTCCGCAGCCGGATCGGGAAGCCCCCCGTGGAATTGATGGAGTCCCCCTAATGAAGTCGATGGAAGAGATGATGGCCGCCGCCCAGAAGGCCGCCGAGACCATCCAGAAGCAGATGAACGAGATGCAGGTGAAGCTCGATTCGATCGAGGTCGAGGGCACCGCGGGCGGCGGCCTCGTCAAGGTCCGCGCCAGCGCCAAGGGCCGCATCCTCGGCGTCGCGATCGACGACAGCCTGATGAACGCTGACGACAAGCAGATCCTCGAGGACCTCGTCGCGGCTGCCTTCAACGACGCGCGCGACCGGGCAGACCGGGTGTCGGAGCAGCAGATGAAGGACATGCAGTCCTCGATGGGCCTGCCGCCGGGGTTCAACCTGCCCGGGCTGGGGTGAGGCAGGCTTGGCTGACGACCTCGCCCGGATCGCATTCGCGGGCGAGATTATCGAATGGCGCGGGCCGGCTCCGTTCCTGTTCGTTCCCGTTCCCGACGAGCATGTCGCCGAGCTGCGCTTTGCCGCGCGCGAGGCGAGTTATGGTTGGGGCTGCGTGCCCGTGGTCGCGCGCATCGGGGAGACGGACTTCGAAACGTCGCTGTTCCCGCGAGCCGAGACCTATCTCCTGCCGGTCAAGGTAGCGGTGCAGCGCGCTGAAGGCCTGGGTCTCGGCGACCGCGTCGCGGCGGTGATTGCCGTTCGGCGACGCTAGACCACCCGGCGCCCGAAGCTGCCCTGCGCAGGTAGGCGGGGGCTGGGGGCGGGCCGAGGCACAGGCGGGTGTGGTGCGGCCTCTGGTCCTTCCTCGCGGCCTTTGCGCTGCTCCATGTAGCGTTCGAAGGCCGCATCGGCATCGAAGTCGGACACCGGCTCGGCATCCTCGGCAAACCGGCTGCGGCTCTCGGGCTTGCGATAGCTTTTGCCCGTCGCCACGCCCCACAGATCGCCGACCGCGCTGCGCAGGCCGCGCCAGATGCAGATATTGCCCGCCGCCACCATCAGCAGCTTGGGGAGCGTGCCAGCCAGACCCGTGGTCATGATCGCCTCGGGCGCGCTCCCGCCGTGCAGCGCCGCTGCGGCAATATTGAGGCCGAGGCCGCAGGCAATCCAGGTCACTGTCTTCATCGCGCGTCACTCCGGTTCGCACGATCCGGAAAATAGCGGGCGAGGGTTAACGCGCGGTGCCCGCAGCCCAAGCGTTCCACAGCTTCTCCGGCAAAAGCCATTGCGGGGCCTTAAGGGCGCACCCATATTCACCGCAAAGGCGTAACTCCCCTGCCGCCGCGTGGACCTAGATACATGACCCATACCTACCCCCTCCTCCCCCTTCGCGACATCGTCGTCTTCCCCGGCATGGTCGTCCCGCTGTTCGTGGGGCGCGACAAGTCGGTGGCGGCGCTCGAGGCGGCAATGGAGGCGTCCAAGGACATCGTCCTGCTCGCCCAGCTCGATCCGGGCTGCGACGATCCGGAGGGCGATGACCTCTATGATGTCGGCGTGATCGCGCAGGTGCTCCAGCTGCTGAAGCTGCCCGACGGCACGGTGCGCGTGCTGGTCGAGGGCAAGACCCGCGCGCGGCTCAGCGCGCTTGAAGATGTCGGATCGCACCTCCTGGCCGAAGTCGAGACCATCGCGCCCGAGACCGTATCGGGCAGCGAGGTCACTGCGCTGATGCGGCAGGTGACCGAGCAGTTCGGCGAATACGTCAAGCTCAACAAGAAGATGGGTGAAGACGCAGGCATCGACCTTAGCGAGGTCGATGATGCCGGACAGCTCGCCGACACCATCGCCGCGGCGATCAGCGCCAAGGTGTCCGACAAGCAGGCGCTGCTGACCGAGGGCAATCCCCTGAAGCGGCTCGAACTGGTCATGGCCTTCATGGAAGGCGAGCTGTCGGTCCTTCAGGTCGAACGCCGCATCCGCGGGCGTGTGAAGCGCCAGATGGAGAAGACCCAGCGCGAATATTACCTCAACGAGCAGTTGAAGGCGATCCAGTCGGAGCTGGGCGGCGGGGATGACGGCGAGGGCGGCAACGAGATTGCCGAGCTCACCGAGAAGATCGAGAAGACCAAGCTTTCCAAGGAAGCCAAGGCCAAGGCGCTGGCGGAGCTGAAGAAGCTGCGCTCCATGCAGCCGATGAGCGCCGAGGCGACGGTGATCCGCAACTATCTCGACGTGCTGCTCGGCCTGCCGTGGGGCAAGAAGTCGAAGCTGAAGAAGGACATCGGCAAGGCGCAGGAAGTGCTCGATGCCGATCACTATGCGCTCGAGAAGGTCAAGGATCGGATCGTCGAATATCTCGCGGTGCAGGCGCGCACCAACAAGCTGAAGGGGCCGATCCTGTGCCTCGTCGGCCCGCCGGGTGTGGGCAAGACCTCGCTGGGCAAGTCGATCGCCAAGGCGTGCGGCCGCGAATTCGTGCGCCAGTCCTTGGGCGGTGTGCGCGACGAGGCCGAGATCCGCGGCCACCGGCGCACTTACATTGGCTCGATGCCGGGCAAGATCGTCGCCAACCTGAGGAAGGCCGGCACGTCCAACCCGCTGTTCCTGCTCGACGAGATCGACAAGCTCGGCCAGGACTTCCGCGGCGACCCCGCCTCGGCGCTGCTCGAAGTGCTCGATCCCGAGCAGAACGCCAAGTTCCAAGACCATTATCTGGAGCTCGACCTCGATCTTTCCGACATCATGTTCGTGTGCACCGCGAACAGCCTCAACCTGCCGCAGCCGCTGCTGGACCGCATGGAGATCATCCGCCTCGAAGGCTATACCGAGGACGAGAAGGTCGCCATTGCCGAGCGGCACTTGGTCGAAAAGCAGGTCAAGGCGCACGGGCTGAAGAAGGGCGAGTTCACCCTTGAGGAGGGCGCCTTACGCGATCTGATCCGCTATTACACCCGCGAGGCCGGCGTGCGGACGCTCGAGCGCGAGATTGCCAAGCTGGCGCGCAAGAGCCTGCGGCAGATCCTCGAAGGCAAGACCAAGAGCGTCACCATCACGCCCGAAAACCTCGGCGACTTCTCCGGCGTCCGGCGCTTCAAGCACGGCGTGTCGGAGGAGGAAGCGCAGGTCGGCGCGGTGACGGGGCTGGCATGGACGTCGGTCGGCGGCGAGTTGCTCACCATCGAAAGCGTCACCACCCCGGGCAAGGGTGAGGTCAAGACCACCGGCAAGCTCGGCCAGGTGATGAACGAAAGCGTCGCGGCGGCCTTCAGCTTCGTGAAGGCGCGCGCGCCCGCCTACGGGATCAAGCCCAGCTTGTTCAACCGCAAGAACGTCCACATCCACCTGCCCGAAGGCGCGGTGCCCAAAGACGGGCCGAGCGCGGGCATTGGCATGGTCACCTCGATCGTCTCGACCCTCACCGGCATCGCGGTGCGCCCCGATGTGGCGATGACCGGCGAGGTCACCTTGCGCGGGCGCGTGCTGGCGATCGGCGGCCTCAAGGAAAAGCTGCTCGCGGCGCTGCGGGGCGGGATCAAGACCGTCCTCATCCCCGAGGAGAACGTCAAGGACCTCGCCGAAATCCCTGCCAATGCGCGCGAAGGCCTCGAGATCATCGCGGTGAGCCACGTCGACGAGGTGCTCGCCCGCGCGCTGGTCGAGCCATTGACGGCGATCGAATGGACAGAGGCCGACGATCTCGCCAGCCAGCCGGGCGCCGCCCCTGCCACTTCGGGCCCATCGGGCGCGTCTGGAGATGTGCCAACCGCGCACTGAGCCGCTAGAAGACCTTCACTTGCCGTGATTCGCGGCAGGGTCGCTTTTTTCCGTCAGTCGGCAAAACGGGACTGAGCCTTGCGCCCAACCTAGGTTAGGCGCGGGAAGTTCCTTGTCTTTTTGCGCGCGCCCGGGCTCGAAGCCGATAGGCTTTGACAGGGTTGGCAAAAAGGTCTCAATTTGCCCGCTTTCGACAAATGCGATTCACCGATACGACAAAATCCTGAAGCGAGGGGGTTCCCATATGAACAAGAACGACCTGATCAGCGAAGTTGCCAGCGCGAGCGGTCTTTCGAAGAACGACGCATCGAGCGCCGTCGAGAGCGTGTTCGACGCGATCACCAAGGCGCTTTCGGGCGGCGACGAGGTACGGCTGGTCGGCTTCGGCACCTTCTCGGTCGCCAAGCGCAAGGCCTCGACGGGGCGCAACCCGCGCACCGGTGAGCCGATGAAGATCAAGGCCTCCAACCAGCCCAAGTTCAAGGCGGGCAAGGGCCTCAAGGACGCGGTCAACTAAGCCGCGCTCCAACTACGACAGGGGCATGAAAAACCCCGCCAGCGATGCCGCTGGCGGGGTTTTTCTTTGGGAAATGCGTGTCCTCAGTTCCCCGCGGCGATCAGTGCGGTCGGGGCCTGCGCGGTGCGCGGATTGATCTGCCACACCAGCGCCTCGCCGGCGGCCTGGGCAACCGGGCCTTCGTCGGTGTTGTTGGCCAGAATGCGCATGCCGGGGGCAGCGCGGACGGTGAAGATGCCATCGATCTGGGGCACACCCGGGATCGCTTCGGGTTCCTTGCCTGCCTCGCGCGCTTCCTCGGCCGCGCCCATCGCTGCGAGCCCGGCGAAGGAGCCGGCGCCCAGAATGGTGCCGAGCCCGCCGTTCTCGGTGCTCTGCGCGGCAAAGCCCGGCGCGTTGATCCGCACCTGTCCGCCCTTGCGCAGGTAGACCTGGACGAAGGGGTTGGTGGTGGGGAAGCCCTCGATCAGCGGGAACATGAAATCATGCCCCATCGTGCCGGTGATGCGGTAGCTGACATCGAACACCCCGTCGCCCTTGTGGACCACGCGCTCCCAGCCCTTCTGGCGCTGGAGTATCTTGACCAGCTCGTCGGCGGCTTTGGGGTCGGACGGGTCGATCCCGCCCATCATCGCGGCCATCTGCTCCGCCTGCTTCTTTTCCCGCTCGGCCCGCTCGGCCGCGCCCGCTTCCCATTCGGAGCGCTGGGCGGCGAGTTCATCCTCGGTGCAATCGCGGCTCTCGAAGGTCTCGTCGTCGAAGCACTCGTTGGGAATGAATTCCTCCTTGCCCGCCTCCATCTGTGCCAGCTTGGAGAGGCCGAGGAAGAAGATCTCGCCCTCATAGCTAAAGGTGAAGCTGTCGGGCCCGGTGATCGCGAGCTCGGAAGTGAACTTGCCCGGCGTCATGAAGCAGCCGCTTAATGCCAGCGCGAAGCCGGCGAGCAACGCCGCGGCGCGCAGGCGGATGTTTGAAAAGATGGTCATGCTCTCTCCCCCTTTATCGCTCCGTCTTACCCGCGCGAGGCCACCGCATAAAGCGCAATCGCACCGGCGTTGGAGACATTGAGGCTCTCGATCGCCGAGGAGATCGGCAGCTTGGCGAGCACGTCGCAGTGTGCGGCGATGTTCTGCCTCAGGCCCTCGCCCTCTGCGCCGAGTACGATCGCGACCGCGCCGGTCGGCAGGATGTCGGCGAGCACCGCCTCGGCCTCGCCCGCCAGTCCGATGCGCCAATAGCCCGCCTCGGCAAGCTCCTCGAGCGCGCGGGCAAGGTTGACCACGCGAACCCAAGGCACGCTCTCCAATGCGCCGGAAGCCGCCTTGGCGAGCACGCCGCCTTCGGGCGGGGCGTGGCGGTCCTGCGTGACGATCGCCGCCGCGCCGAAGGCCGCCGCCGAGCGCAGGATTGCGCCGACATTGTGCGGATCGGTGACCTGATCGAGCACCACGATCGGCCGCTCCGCCTCGCCCAGAGCAACTTCATCGAGGAACACGTCCTCGAGCGGGGCGCATTCCAGCACCAAACCCTGATGCGGCGCGTCCTTGGCCACCAGCCGCGCGAGGTCGGCCGCCTGCGCACGCTCGATCGGGAAATCGGCGGGCAATTCGCCTTCGAGGCTCTCGAGCCCCTCGGGCGTGGCCCACAGCTTGTTGTGCTGACGTTCGGGGTTCCGGAGCGCCGCCTCGACCGCATGGCGGCCCCACAGGCGCACTTGTCCGCTCGAGGCCCGGCCCGAGCCGCGTCCGCCCTTCATCCGCCCCGCACGCCCGCGCAGTGCGCGCTTCTTCTCACCTTTGGTCATGGTTCTTCCTAGCGCCTCACAGGCATTGAAGCGCGCCCCCTGCCAGCAGGGGCATTGACAGGCAAGCACCGCTTCGCCAAAGGGGCGCCTCTCGGCAGCGGGCCCCCTAAAGGACTCGCGCAATTTCAGCGTTTATGGCGCTTCGAGATGGCCCCCTTCAAGGCAAGGGACTGTGTGGACAGGTGGCCGAGTGGTTAAAGGCAGCAGACTGTAAATCTGCCCGTGCAAGCGTACGCTGGTTCGAATCCAGCCCTGTCCACCACTTCTCTCTTTCGATGCTCCGATTGTCGGCCTGAGCGACCCTGCCGCGATCAGGCAGCGAGGCTCTGCGGCTCGGTGTCGGTGAAGCCGAGGCCCGGCACGTAGCGGCCCGCCATCTTGCCGCCCTCGAGCGCGAACAGATGCAACCAGCCATTGTCGAACAACGCGCGGACCTCGGGGTGCTTGTCGAGGATCTTCAGCATTTCCTCGCGCGGGGCCTCGATCATCACGCTGAGGCGCAGCGGTTCGTGCTGTAGGCGCTCGCCGTCGTGGACCGCCTGCCACGGGAGCCCTGCGCGCAAGCGGCCGCCATTGCCTTCGATCACCCCGATCCCGCCGACGACATTGTGGATCAGCTTGTTGCCGCCGCCGAACATCTCGGGCGCGACGCTGGAGCCGTAATATTGGAGGCTGATCCAGCTCGCGACCACCACCGGCGCGGTGATGATCTGTTCGAGCGTGCCGAAGCCCTCGTCCGCCTGCCAGTCGTAGGAGTGCAGGAAGGCGCGGCCCCCGAGGTCGCGGCCGGCGGTCGCCTCGCGCGGGGCGGCGATGAAGGCGGCGCAGCCAGCGAGACCCCATTCGGGGCGGATCTCGGCCCAGTTCTGCGTCCGGGCAGGGATGCTCGTAGCCGAAGCGCCGGGGATGCGCAGCGCCCGCTCCGCGCGGGCGGTCTTGGCCGCCTGCGCCAGCCATCCACGCACTCTCGACAGATCGTCAGCGCGGGCGGCGGGAAGGCCATCGTCATAGATCGTGATCGCGTCGGTCGTGGTGTCGTGGAGTCCGGCGACGAACAGAGTGTCCTCAGGCACCTCGACCCCGCGCTCGGCGAGCCCTGCGCGGGTTTCGGGATCATTCAGCAAAATCGCCAGCAGGCGGGCTGAGACATCGCCGGTGTAGCCCCCGCAGGCGCCGCAATGATAGGCGCTTTCATGCGGGTTGTTGGTGACGTTCCCGCCATGGCCGAGCAGCAGCACGACCGCGCCGTGGCCGCGCGTCAGGCTCATCGCCTTGAGCACCGCCGCGCCGGTATCGGCCTTGGCCTCGGGGCTCATGCCGCCAATCACCTCGGGGGCAGGCTCGGGCGCGGGCTTGAGGGTGAAGCCTAGCGCTGACTTCACCAGCTTGACCGCATAGACCGGCCCCATCGCCTCGACGAAGGCAAAGGAGGAGACCGCGGCTTGCCGGAACCGGCCCCAGGCGCGGGCGGTGCGGGCGGCGATGCGGTCGGCCTGATCCTTGGCCGGATCGCCCGCGCTGGTGGTGTTCAGCACAGGGTTCAGCAGCACCGGCAGGCGCGCCTCTAAGATGTCCGAGCCGTGGGCATGGTGCGCCAGCGGGAGGCCGAAGAAGCCGGCAAAGCCGATGGTGGCAATCGCCGGGTCGATGGCCTCTAGCGCGCGGCGGAACACTTCGGAGCGCACGTCGATGCAGAAGGCGGCTTGCAGGAAGGGGCGGTCCGCAGCCGCAGGTGTTTCGCCATTCAGCGCTGCGGCAAGGCGGCGTTGGTGGCCGCGGTCGGCTGCGTCCTGCAGGATCGCGAGCGCGACGTCCTCGGGCGAGGGCGCGACCGGGGCGGCGTGGGCGGCGACGACCGCGGCCCAGCTTTCGGCGATGGCGGGGGTCTGGACCAGCAGCGCCTCGTCCCAGATCAGGCGGATCGCGAGCAGGTCCATTAGCGTGCGGTCGGTGCCGCCCTGAAGTTCCGCCTGCCACAGCAGCCAGCGGGCATGCTGCGCCCATCCGCCGAGGCTCATCGCGAGGCGGTGGAAGGCGGTCGGTGCGCTTGGCCCGGTGAGGCCGAGTGTCTCGGCGGCCGAGAGGATCGCGCGCTCGGTGGTGTCGGGGGCGCAGGCGACATGGGCGCAGAAGTCGGTGAGGCCCGCGATCTCGGGGGTGAGGTCATGCATCGCCCAGCCGCGCCACGCGGTGAAGGCCTCGGCGCCGGGGGCGGGGGACCATAGCGCCTGCCCGCGGTCGAAGTGGCCCGCGGCCCACAGGCCGATGCACTTGTCGATCAGCGCGGGCCAGTTGATGCCGGTCGCTTGCGCCGCAAGGTCGGCTACGGTCGGCAGGGCGCGCGGGGCAGGGCCGGCACCGATCCGCGCGGCAGCGTGGCGCAGCATTGCGGTGTCGGCGGGCTTGAGCGGCGAGGCGCTGGCGGCGAGCGCCTCGGCCAGATCGCTCTCGGTGATCGCGCCGCTGACGATCGCCTCGCAATAGTCCGCGCCGGTCCGCGTCACCCGCACCCCGGCGACCCGCGCCAGCCGCGCGGCGGCGGTGGCGAGGTCCTCGTGCGTCTGTCCGAGGAAGGGATTGACCGCGACGGTCGCATCGAGCGGGAAGGCGGGCGGGATCATGCGGCCTGCGGCCTCGGCGGCCTCGAGCACCGCCGAGAAGCGGGCCGGGGCGATGTCAGCGTGGTTCATCAGCATGGGCTTGTCTCCTTGAGCGGGTGCGGGTCAGTTGCTGCGGCTGGTGCGGAAGCCGCCGATGGCACGGTCGAGCAGGGCGTTGAGGTAGAGGCCGTTGGCGAGGTGGACGCGCAGGCCCGCGGCGGCGGGGTGGTGAGCCCACAGCGGGAAAAGCGCCTGTGCGAAGGCGACAAGGCCGAAGCTCGCGACCGCGACCACCAGCAGCGCCCATTCGAGATCGGTCGGCATCGGTGCGGCGGGCAGCGCCGGGCCCCATATCGCCTGAGCGCCGGTCTGGAAGCTGAAATAGCCGATCGCGGCAGCCAGCGCAGCGGCGGCGGTGCGCTTGGTCAGCGCGACCGGCGCGCGGTCGGCAAGGCCCTGTGCGACGAGGTAGGCCACCCCGAAGATTAGGATCGCCCCCAGCGCCAGCGCCTGCGGGGTCTTGGGGCCGAAGGCAGTGGTGAAGCCTGCGGCGATGGCAGCGAAGATGGCGAGGGCAAGCGCGAAGCTCTTGAGCACCGCAGCCACGCTCGGGACCGCGACCGGCCCGGGGCGGCGGATGCTCGCAACCTCGGTCACCGCCGTCCCCGAAGAGAGGAAGGCGTGCGCCTTGTAGAGCGAGTGGGCGATGATGTGCAGCAGCGCCAGGGTCCACAGGCCGAGGCCGCACTGGAGCAGCATGAAGCCCATCTGCGAGACCGTCGACCAGGCGAGCGCGGTCTTGATCGCGCTCTGGGTCAGCATCACCGCCGCCCCGAACAGCGCGGTGAAGCCGCCGATCATGACCAGCGCGGCCATCGCTCCGGTGCTCTGCTGGACCAGCCCTGCGGCGGTGATCAGCAGCACTCCGCCCGAATTGATGATCCCGGCATGGAGCAGCGCGGAGACCGGGGTGGGGGCCTCCATCACCTCGGTCAGCCAGCCGTGCAGCGGGAAGGCGGCGGTCTTGAGGGCAGCGGCGGCGACGAGCGCGGCGATGCCGAGCGTGCCGGCAAGGCTCGGGCCGCTCGAGGCGGCGGCAGCCGGGAGGGCGGCAAGGTCGAGCGTGCCGGCTTGCGCGAAGAGCAGGGTCGCCGCCATCACCAGCATGATGTCGCCGGTGTGCCATACGGCGGCGAACTTGGTCGCCGCGCGCTGCGCCTCGGGGCGGTCGGGGTAGAACAGCAGCAGGCGCTTCAGCGCTAGGCCGACGGCGACGGTAGCGATGATCAGAGTGGGCAGCGTGCCCGCCTGGACGAACACCAGCACTGCGGCGAGCGCGGTCAGCATCAGACCGTGGAACGCCCCCTCGCGCGCCTCGCCGTCGAGATAGGTGCGGCTGTAGCGCATCACGATCCAGCCGATGAAGCCGACCAGCGCGGCAAGGCTCGCCGCGACGAGATCGGCGCGCAGGGCAAGGGTGAAGGGCGCATCGAACAGCGCGACCCCGGCCGATCCGCCAAGCGCCGCCTGCGCCAGCCCGGCCAGCGTAAGCCCGAATGCGGCGAAGGCGGCAAGTTCGGCGAAGACCGGCAGGCTGCCGGGGCGCTTGCCCGGGCGCAGCAGAGCCAGCAGAATGGCCGGCACCAGCGCCAACGGGGCGATCATGGTCTGGGTGATGGCGTCGGGCATATTGCAAAGCTCCGTCGGCGGGCAGGGTTGCTGATGCCGAGCGGATAGGGGCTGGACGAAATCAAAGAAAATTCATATTTTGTCGCCAATCGTTCTATCAGAAGGAACGTTCAGGCGGATTCAAGCCCATGGCCACCCTTAATCTCCACCACCTGCGTCTGTTTCGCGCCGTTGCGCGCGAAGGCACGCTGACCGCTGCCGCACGCTCGCTCAACATCTCGCAAAGCGCGGTCTCGACCCAGATCAAGGCGCTCGAGACCGACCTTGGCCACGATCTGTTCGAACGCCGCGGGCGCAATCTGGTGCTGACCGAGGCGGGGCGGATCGCGCTCGACTATGCGGATCAGATCTTCCGCGCCTCCGAGCAATTGACCGCCACGTTCCGCGCAGTGGGCGGGCAGAGGAAGGTGCTGCGCATCGGCGCGCTCGCCACGCTGTCGCGCAACTTCCAGATGGGGTTCCTGGCGCCGCTGCTGGGGCGCGACGATGTTGAGGTGGTGCTGCGCTCGGGCACGCAGGCCTCGCTGCTGCGCGCGCTGGAGGCGCTCAGGATCGACGTGCTGCTCACCAATCAGGTGCCCGCGCGCGATGCGGCGAGCCCCTATCTCGTGCGGCGGCTGGCCGAGCAGCCGGTCAGCCTCGTCGGCAGTCGCTCGCGGCTGGCTCTGGCGGCACAGGGCCTGCCGATGCTGCTGTCGCGCGCGCCGCTGATCCTGCCCACGCCCGAGACCGCACTTCGCGCCGGATTCGACGCGCTGGTCGAGAGCCTCGGCATCGTCCCGCGCATCGCCGCCGAGGCCGACGACATGGCGATGCTGCGCCTGCTCGCGCGCTCGGATGCAGGGGTCGCGGTCATCCCGCCGATCGTGGTGCGCGACGAGCTCGCCAATGGTACGCTCTACGAGCTGGCCCAGCTCCCCGGCCTCACCGAGGAATTCCACGCCGTCACCACCCCGCGCACTTTCCCCAATCCGCTGCTGCGCGATGTCCTCGGGACGGCAGGCGAAGCACAGGGCGAGCCCGCTCCGTTGCTCTGACCGCCCACCGCCATCTCTCTTGCAAGACTTGCAGCCTTGCAGGCGGCGGATTATTGCCGCCGTCCCCTATGCAAGAGAGTTCCATGCAGGAAACGCACGTCGCACTCACCGGCCGCCCGGTCATTTCCGCCACCGGCCTATTCACCCCGTCCGAGAGCATCACCAACGAAGAGCTGGTCGCGAGCTTCAACGCCTTTGTCGACCGCCACAATGCCGCGAACCCCGATGCCGAGCCACTGGCCTATTCCTCGGTCGAATTCATAGAGAAGGCGAGCGGGATCAAGGCGCGCCACGTGATGAGCAAGGCGCCGATCCTCGATCCCGAGACGATGTGCCCTCGCCTGCCCGAGCGCGCCAATGACGAAATCTCGGTGATGGCCGAAATCGGCGTTGCGGCAGCAAAGCAGGCGCTCGAGCGCGCGGGCCGCCGCCCCGAGGACGTCGATGCGGTGCTGTGCGCGGCTTCGAACATGCAGCGCGCCTATCCGGCGATGGCAATCGAGATCCAGCAGGCACTGGGGATCGAGGGCTTCGGCTTCGACATGAACGTTGCCTGCTCCTCGGCCACCTTCGGCATCCAGACCGCGGCCGATTATGTGCGCGCGGGCAATGCGCGCTCGGTGTTGGTGGTCAGCCCCGAAATCACTTCGGGACACCTCAACTGGCGCGACCGGGACAGCCATTTCATCTTTGGCGACGTGGCGACCGCGGTGCTTGTGGAGGACGCCGCGATTGCGCCCGCGCAGCATTGGGAGATCCTCGGCACCAAGCTGAAGACAGTGTTCTCCAACAACATCCGCAACAATTTCGGCTTCCTCAACCGCGCCCATCCCGAAAGCACCGGCAGCGCCGACAAGCTGTTCGTCCAGGAAGGGCGCAAGGTTTTCAAGGAAGTGGTGCCGATGGTCGCGCAGATGATCATCGACGAGGCCGCGCGGCTCGGGATCGATCCGGCTGCCTTGCGGCGGCTGTGGCTGCATCAGGCCAACGCAGGCATGAACCGGCTGATCTCGCAGCGTGTGCTCGGCCACGAGGCCTCCGAGGATGAAAGCCCGACCGTGCTCGATACCTACGGCAACACCTCGAGCGCCGGGTCGATCATCGCATTCCACCAGCATAGTGAAGAACTTGCCGTGGGTGATACCGGGCTGATCTGCTCGTTCGGCGCGGGCTACTCGGCCGGCACGGTGTTCGTGCGCAAGGTGGGCTGAGGGGGAGACCTTCCTTGCGGGGGGCGCAAGCTCTCCCTAGAAGCGTCAGCCATGGCAGGTGAAATCCTCGACAACAAGGGCCGCGGCGAGGCGGGCCGCGACTGGCCCGCGATCCATCCGGAAGGGCGCAGGTTCGGGCTGATCGCGGCTGCCGCGAGCCTGTTTTTCCTGCTCGTTCTTGATTGGGAGATCCTCGGCTGGCCGCTGCTGCTGCTGTCTGCGTGCCTGTTCGCGGCTTTCCGCGATCCCGAACGCGTGGTGCCGCAGAGCGATTCCGTGATCATCGCACCGGCCGACGGGATGGTGTCGCTGATCACCGAGGTCGAGCCACCGACCGAATTGCAGATCGACGATGGTTCGGGCGTACCCGGTCTTCCGGCCGGGCCCGTCACGCGGGTCTCGATCATCATGGGCATCTTCGATGTCTACATCAACCGCACGCCCGTAGGCGGAACGGTGCGGCGCGTGGTCTACATCCCCGGACGCTTCGTCGACGCCGAACTCGACGGTGCCAGCGATGAGAACGAGCGCCAGCATATTCTGGTCGAGCGCAGTGATGGTCTGCGTGTCGGTTTTACCCAGATCGCCGGACAGATGGCGCGGTGGATCGAGTCCTTCGTCAAGCCGGGCGACATTCTCGCCAAGGGACAGCGGGTCGGGCTGATCCGCTTCGGCAGCCGGGTCGATATCTATCTGCCCGCCGGGACGGATGCGAAGGTGATGATCGGCCAGAGCGTGATCGCGGGCGAGACGGTGATCGCAGAGATCGGCCAGCGCGGATTGCTCGAAGGGATATCGCAGTGAACATCCCCCCGCCGCGCAAGAAGCGTTCTGCGCGCAAGCTGCCGGGCGCGCGCTACTTGCCGGCGCGGCTCGGCCCCAAGGCGGCCGAGGACGAGGATGCGCGCGCGGCGGGTGATGGCAGTGGGCTGTCCTTGCGGGCGATGCTCCCCAATGCGGTGACCGCGGCAGCGCTGTGTTCGGGGCTGACCGGCATCCGCTTTGCGATCGACGGGCAATGGGCTTTTGCGATCGGGCTGGTGGTGCTGGCGGGCGTGCTTGACGGGATCGACGGGCGCATCGCGCGGCTGCTCAATGCCCAGTCGCGTTTCGGCGCCGAGCTCGACAGCCTCGCCGATTCGCTGTCCTTCGGGGTTGCGCCTGCGTTGATCCTGTTCCTGTGGTCGCTCCAGAGCTGGGACCGCTTCGGCTGGTTCGCCGCGCTCGCCTTCGCGATCTGCTGCGCGCTGCGCCTCGCACGGTTCAATGCCCGGATCGACGTCGACGACCAGCCGCACAAATTGGCCGGCTTCCTCACCGGCGTGCCCGCGCCGGTCGGAGCGGGGCTCGCCTTCACGCCGTTCTACCTGTGGCTCGAGACCGGCTATGCAGGATTTCGCGAACCGGTGTTCATGGCCGCCTGGCTGACGCTGATCGCCGGGTTGATGATTTCCAACATGCCGACGCTGAGCTGGGCCGCTCTGCGTCCGCGCCGTGCAATCCGCCTGCCGCTGATCGCTTTCACCGGCCTTGCCTTTGCCGCGCTGCTGCTCGAGCCGTGGTGGACGCTTGCCGCTATCAGCATATTCTATCTCGCGCTGATGCCTTACGGCCTCGTCAAATATGCGCGGATCAAGCGGCGGAAGCAGGCTGCGGAAGCGGAAGCCCAACCGGCAGACCCGCCCGCCGCGTAGCCACCGCGCGGCGCGGGGCCGCCACAGTTTTGGGCCTCAGCGCCATCTCCACCGCTGCATCCTGAAGCGCGAGTCCTGCACGTATCAATTCACCTTCGCGCATCAGCCGCGCATAGGCATAGCGCGCTTCGACCAAACTATGGGCGATCACCGCCAGCGAGAGAATTCCGGCAAGGCAGAACAGCGTGGTGATAGCGATCGTGAGCATGGCCGAAATCTTTCGAGACTATTGTTCATTCTTTGTTCCGGCATGTTGTTCCCTGCCTGTTCCAATATGTCAAGCAGCATTATAACGGGACTGTGGCAGGGTAATCCCGACGAGCCCGCGTCGGTTCCGCAGCTTCAGGCGACATCGCAACCGATTTGCTGAGGAATATGGTGGATAGCGCTATTCAAGACTGGATTTTATCGGGGCGTCTCGCTAAGGGCGCGTTCGCATCGCTCATGGCATTCGGCCATTTTCTATGCAAATTCACATGGAAGGCACACATACCGGTGCCGTTTGCGGGATCTCCGCATCGCGGTTCCAGCCTTCCAGAGGAACAACCGGAAAGGAAACGATTATGGCGGCTCCCGTCGTAACCATGCAAGCTTTGATCGAGGCCGGTGCCCACTTCGGCCACCAGACCCACCGCTGGAACCCGCGCATGAAGCCGTACATTTTCGGCGCGCGCAACGGGGTTCACATCATCGACCTGTCGCAGACCGTGCCGCTCTTCGCGCGTGCGCTCGACTTCGTGGAATCGACCGTGCGTTCGGGCGGGAAGGTGCTGTTTGTCGGCACCAAGCGTCAGGCGCAGGAGCCGATTGCTGAAGCTGCTCGCATGTCGGGCCAGCACTTCGTCAACCACCGCTGGCTGGGCGGCATGCTCACCAACTGGAAGACAATCTCGGGTTCGATCCGCCGTCTTAAGGCGCTGGAAGAGCAGCTTTCGGGCGACACCAGCGGCCTGACCAAGAAGGAAGTGCTCAACCTCACCCGTGAGCGTGAGAAGCTGGAAATGTCGCTCGGCGGCATCCGCGACATGGGCGGCATTCCGGACGTGATGTTCGTGATCGACGCCAACAAGGAAGACCTCGCCATCAAGGAAGCCGGCGTGCTCGGCATCCCGGTGATCGCGATCCTCGACACCAACGTCGATCCCAACGGCATTGCCTTCCCGGTTCCGGGCAATGACGATGCCAGCCGCGCGGTGCGTCTCTACTGCCAGGCGATCGGTGAAGCTGCGATGGCCGGCAAGGGCAAGTTCCAGGCCGACGTGTCGAGCGACTTCGGCGCGATGGCGGAGCCGCCGGCCGAAGCCGTGATCGCCGACGAACCGGTCGCCGAAGAACCGGCCGCGGAAGACGCCGAAGCCTGATCTTTTGCACGAGGGATTGGCGCGCGGCGTCAATCCCTCGTCACAATCTCCCTCTAGCGCGCCCGGCATTGCCTTCCGTTTCCGGATGGCGGGGCCGGGCGCCCGAACACACACAAGAAGGAATTTTCCATGGCCGATATTTCCGTCGCCGACGTGAAGAAGCTGCGCGAGCGCACCGGCGCTGGCATGATGGACGCCAAGAAGGCGCTGACCGAAGCGGGCGGCGACATCGAAGCGGCGGTTGACGCGCTGCGCGCCAAGGGCCTCGCCACCGCCCAGAAGAAGTCGAGCCGCACCGCGGCCGAAGGTCTGGTCGGCGTGCTCGTCGAAGGCACCAAGGGCGTGGCCGTCGAAATCAACTCGGAAACCGACTTCGTCGCCAAGAACGACCAGTTCCAGAGCTTCGTGCGCAACACCACCGCGGTTGCGCTGGCGAGCGGCATCAGCGACGTCGAAGCCCTCAAGGCTGCTGCCTATCCCGAAGGCGGCACCGTGGGCGAGAAGCTGACCGAGAACGTCGCCACCATCGGCGAAAACCAGCAGATCCGCCGCATCAAGCAGGTCGGCGTGACGCAGGGCGCGGTCGTGCCCTACATCCACAACGCTGCTGCCGATGGCCTCGGCAAGATCGGCGTGCTGGTCGCGCTGGAATCGGACGCCGATGCCGACACGCTGAACGCGCTCGGCAAGGACATCGCCCAGCACGCTGCCGCGATGTTCCCGCAGGCGCTGGACGCTGACGGCCTCGATGCCGACGTGATCGAGCGCGAGCGCAAGATTGCCGCCGAAAAGGCTGCCGAAAGCGGTAAGCCCGCTGACGTGCAGGCCAAGATGGTCGAAGGCGCGGTGAAGAAGTTCGCCAAGGAAAACGCGCTCCTCAGCCAGATCTTCGTCAAGGACGGCAAGGCGACGGTCGAAGAATACATCGCCAAGGCCGCCAAGGACGCGGGCAAGTCGATCAAGCTGACCGACTACGTGCGCTTCCAGCTCGGCGAAGGCATCGAGAAGGAAGAAGTCGATTTCGCCGCGGAAGTGGCGGCGACGCTCAAGGGCTGATCCCTTCATTCCAACGCATTGAAAGCGGCCGTCGCAGCTCAGCGCTGCGGCGGCCGTTGCGATTCTGGGGCAATCAGATTAGTTTCTCAAATCATGCGCCTTTTTAGTTTCTCAAATCATGCGCCTTTTCAGTCTGCTCCTCGTTTTTCTGGTGTTGCTGGGAGCTGCCGGCGCAGCGTCGGCGCAGGCGGACGAGGAAGCAGTGCACCTTGATCTGGCGGTGCGCATTCCCCTTCTGGACCCCGATCCAGACGCTGCACCCGATCAACGGCGGACTTACAGGATCGAACGATCCGGCAGAGTGACCTTCATGGGGGCAAGCTTCACCGATGAAGAACTCCTCGCCCACTTGGCCACGCTATCGCCTGACCATGAAAAAGATTTGGAAATCGCCATCGACCCGCGCGCGGATTCGAGGAGCGTCGTGTCACGCCTCGCACGGTTTGGCAGCGTCGGGCCATTCCATCTGCTCAACGCTGACTTGGACAGGACCTTCACGGATTCTGATACTGCCCGGACGGCGATAGAAGAAGGCCCGTTGTTTCAAGGCACTGCGGGCAGGTTCGAAATGCCAGTCACAGTCGGCCTCGATGCTGACGGAAAGTCTTGCGTCGCGAGGCTAGGCTCAAAGACATACGCCGATGCGGAATTCGCCAGCCAGAGCTTCCGTTGGCTCGATGCGCTCGTGATGCGCGAGGGAGGTGTCGAAAGCCTTCTCGCCAAGGCCAGCACTGGGCAGGATATCGTGGCTCGTATCCAATCGTCACCGCAAACACCTTGGCGCTGCGTGGCTGGCGCTACTCGTGCGGTTCAACTTGCGGGCTGGCCGGCGGTTCAGTTAGAGGTTGTGGGACGATAGTCACCGCAATGACGCGGCCATTATCCCCGCTATCCTCTTGGCAGCACGGTGACACCCCGATAAAGGCCCCCGCTAGCCAACTCCCGCCAGAAAGTCTGCCCGTCCCATGAGCCTGCCCACCATCAAGCGCGTCCTCCTCAAGCTTTCGGGCGAGGTCTTGATGGGCAACCAGCAGTTCGGGATCGACCCCGAATTCGTTGCCGAGCTGGCAAAAGAGGTGAAGGCGGCCAAGGATAGCGGGCTCGAGATCTGCCTCGTGATCGGCGGGGGCAACATCTTCCGCGGCATGGCGGGCGCGGCCAAGGGGATGGACCGCGCGCAGGCCGATTACATGGGCATGCTCGCGACCGTGATGAACGCGCTCGCGATGCAGAACGCGCTCGAGCAGTGCGGCGTGCCCACCCGGGTGCAGTCGGCGATCGAGATGGACAAGGTGTGCGAGCCGGTGATCCGCCGCCGCGCCGAGCGCCATCTGGAGAAGGGCCGCGTGGTGATCTTCGCGGCTGGCGTGGGCGCGCCCTATTTCACCACCGACAGCGGCGCTGCTTTGCGCGCGGCGGAAATGAAGTGTGACGCGCTGCTCAAGGGCACCAGCGTTGACGGGGTCTATGACAGCGATCCCAAGCACAACCCGGACGCGGTGCGTTTCGATACCGTGACTTACGACCGCGTCCTTGCAGACAATCTCAAGGTGATGGACGCCTCTGCCGTGGCGCTTTGCCGCGACAACAAGATCCCGATCGTGGTCTTCTCGATCCGCGAGAAGGGCAACCTGGCCCGCGTGCTGGCGGGCGAGGGCGTCCAGACCATTGTCCAAGACAGCTAAGAACGAAGGAACCAGCCATGCCGCAATTTGACAAGGCCGATGTCGAGCGCCGGATGAAGGGCGCGGTGGAATCGCTCAAGAGCGATCTTCAGGGCCTGCGCACCGGCCGCGCCAACACCACCCTGCTCGATCCGGTGCAGGTCGAGGTCTATGGCTCGATGATGCCGCTCCAGCAGGTCGCCACCGTCTCGGCGCCCGAGCCGCGGATGCTGAGCGTGCAGGTGTGGGACAAGTCGAACCTCCACGCGGTGGAGAAGGCGATTGCCTATGCCAATCTCGGCCTCAACCCGATCATCGACGGCCAGACGCTGCGCCTGCCGATCCCCGATCTGACGCAGGAACGCCGCAAGGAGCTGGCGAAGCTCGCGGGCCAGTATGCCGAGAAGGCCAAGATCGCGATCCGCAACGTGCGCCGCGACGCGATGGAAAGCTTGAAGACCGACGAGAAGAAGAAGGAAATCTCCGAGGACGATCGCAAGCGCTCCGAAGAGCAGGTCCAAAAGCTGACCGACCAATACGTCAAGGAGACCGACGAGGCGGCCGCTAAGAAGGAACAGGAAATCCTGACGCAGTAAAAAGCGTTTCGGGTTATGGGGAGTGCCTTGGACCAATCGCGCGCCAGACATGTCGCCATCATCATGGATGGCAATGGCCGCTGGGCCAAGAAGCGGGCCCTGCCGCGCGCGGTCGGCCATCAGCGCGGGGTCGAGGCGGTGCGGCGGCTGGTGCGCGCGCTTGAGCCCACGGGCCTTGAGTGCCTGACGCTCTACGCCTTCTCCTCGGAAAACTGGAAGCGCTCGGACGACGAGGTCGATGATCTGATGAACCTGATGCGGCGGTTCATCAAATCGGACCTGCCCGAATTCGTCGCCAATAATGTGAAGCTCAAGATCATCGGCGACTGGCAGTCGCTGGCCCCCGATATCGTCGCCATGCTCGAGGACGCGCTGGCGCAGACCGCCAACGGCAAGCAGACGCTGGCTGTCGCGCTCAACTATGGCGGGCAGCACGAAATCGCGCGCGCGGCGGCCAAGGCGGCGGCGGATGGGGGCGAGATTAGCATCGAGACAATCGCTTCGCACCTCGACACGCATGATCTGCCGCCGCTCGACCTGCTCATCCGCACCAGCGGGGAAATCCGCCTGTCGAATTTCTTGCTGTGGCAAGCGGCCTATGCGGAGATGCTGTTCGTCGATACGCTGTGGCCGGATTTCGAGCCTGCGCACCTGACGCAGGCACTCAATGATTTTGCGCGGAGGGAGCGGCGCTATGGCGGACGGTGAGGCGACACGGGTGAGGAACACGCGCGCAGGGGTAAGCGACCTGCCGGTGCGGTTCGCCTCGGCGATCGTCATGCTGGTGCTGGCCGGCGGCGCGCTGTGGCTGGGCGGGTGGTTCTGGACTGCCTTCGTGGTGCTGCTTGCGGGCGGCGTGATCTGGGAATGGAACAAGCTGATCGAGCGTTTCGGCCTGTCGGGCCTCGCCGAGACGCTGTGGTTCTTTGCCGGCGTGATCTACATCGGCGGGGCGGCCTATGCGATGATGGTGGTGAGGAACGGGCGGCAGGTGCTGCCGCTCGATGCGGCGCAATCGGGCTATGGTCCGCTGGCGGTGCTGGTGGGCTTCATCCTGCCGGTCATCGCGGTCGATGTCGGGGCCTATTTCGCAGGCCGTGCCATCGGCGGCCCGAAGATCGCGCCGAAGATCAGTCCCGCCAAGACCTGGGCGGGCTTCATCGGCGGCGCGCTGCTCGCCGGGCTGGTGGGGGTGGCGGTGGAGCTCACCGATTTCGGCCCCGCTGCCGCGCCCGGCACCTCGACCTTCGCAATCGCGATGGCGATGGTCGGCGGCTTGTTCATCGCAGTCCTCGCGCAGACCGGGGACTTCTTCGAGAGCTGGATGAAACGGCGCGCAGGGGTCAAGGACTCAGGCGCGCTGATTCCGGGGCACGGCGGGCTGTTCGACCGGCTCGACGGGTTCATTTCGGTGTTCTTCACCCTGTTCGTGATCGAGCAGGTCAGGCTCTTGTGGCTGATGTTCGCGGTATGAAGCGCAGCCTCACCCTGCTCGGCGCGACCGGATCGATCGGGGCATCGACCCTCGATCTGGTGCGGCGCAATCCCGATGCATGGGAGGTGGACGCTCTGACCGCACAGTGCAGCGCGGCGGAGCTGGCGGCGCTGGCGGTGGAATTCGGTGCGAAGCTTGCCGTGGTGGGTGACGAAAGCTGCCTGCCCGAACTGCGCGAGGCGCTCGGGAATAGCGGGATTGAAGCCGCCGGTGGCCGACAGGCGCTGGTCGAGGCGGCGATGCGGCCCGTCGACATGACCGTCGCGGCCATCGTCGGCTGCGCAGGGCTCGCTCCCGTGATGGCGGCGGTGGAGCGGGGCGGCACCATCGCGCTCGCCAACAAGGAGGCGCTGGTCTCGGCCGGAGAGGTGCTAATGGAGGCAGTCGCCAAGCATGGCGCGACGCTGCTGCCCACCGACAGCGAGCACAATGCGATCTTCCAGTGCCTCGCCGGCAACCGCATCGAGGATGTGGCGAAGATCACTCTCACAGCCAGCGGAGGTCCGCTGCGGACATGGACGCAGGCGCAGCTCGATGCCGCCACCCCCGCCGAGGCCGTCGCGCACCCCAACTGGTCGATGGGCGCCAAGATCAGCGTCGATTCCGCGACGATGATGAACAAGGGGCTCGAGTATATCGAGGCCTATCACCTCTTCCCGGTGGGGCTCGAAAAGCTCGGGATCGTCGTCCATCCGCAGAGCGTGATCCACTCGATGGTCGAATTCCGCGACCGCTCGACACTGGCGCAGCTCGGCCCCTCCGACATGCGCGTGCCGATCGCCTCGTGTCTGGCGTGGCCGCAGCGGATGGAAACGCCGCTGAGCCCGCTCGATCTTGCGGCCATCGGCGAGCTGACCTTCTTCCAGCCCGACGAGGAACGCTTCCCCGCCACGCGGCTCGCGCGCGAGGCGATCAGGGCAGGGGGCTCCGCGCCCGCCATCCTCAACGCCGCCAACGAAGTCGCGGTCGCCGCCTTCCTCGCCGGTCAGATCAGGTTCACCCGCATAGCCGCATTGGTCGAGGAGACCCTTGCGCGCAGCAATGATGCCCCGCGCCCGGCAAGCCTTGAGGAAGTGCTCGCCGTGGACCAATCCGCAAGGTTGCAGGCCCAAGCCCTGCTGGAGACCCAGGCCCTTGTTTGAAAGCCCCCCTTTCTGGATGTACCTGCTCGGCTTCGCGCTGCTGCTCGGGCCATTGGTCACCTTGCATGAGCTCGGCCACCTGCTGGTCGGACGGCTGTTCGGCGTTCACGCCGATGCTTTCTCGGTCGGCTTCGGCAAGGAGCTGGCGGGCTTCACCGACAAGCGCGGCACGCGCTGGAAGCTCTCGGCGCTCCCTTTGGGCGGCTATGTGCAGTTCAAGGGCGACATGAACCCCGCGAGCATCCCCGATCCCTATGCCCCGGTCGAGGAAGGCAGCTTCCAGGCCGCAGCCTTGTGGAAGCGCGCGCTGATCGTTGCGGCGGGGCCGGTCACCAATCTGCTGCTCGCGATTGCCATCTTCGCGGCCTTCTTCGCGGTCATCGGCAAGCCGGTGATCGTCGGGGTCGAAGATTCGCGCACTGTTGGCGAATTCGCCGAAGGCAGCGTCGCCAAGGCGGCGGGGATGAAGGTCGGTGATGTTATCGTCGCAATCGATGGAAAGACGGTGCGCGATTTCACCGATCTGAAGACCCGCATCGCGCTCCATCCGGGCAAGCGCATGGTCTTCACTGTCAAGCGCGACGGCGCGGATGTCACCATCCCCCTGACCACCGCGCGGGCGACGCGCAAGGACACGTTCGGCAATGTCAGCACCGAAGGCCTGATCGGCATCGCGCCCGCCGGCGGCAAGTACGAGATTGAAAAGGTGAGCGTCCTCGAGGCGATCCCGCTGGGCGTCCAGCAGAGCTGGGACCTCACCGGCATGATGATCACCGGCATCCGCCAGATCGTTACCGGTGAGCGTTCGGTCAAGGAACTGGGCGGGCCGCTCAAGATCGCGAAGTATTCGGGCGAGCAGCTGAGCATGGGGGCGGCGGCCTTCATCCACTTTGCCGCGCTCATTTCGCTTAATTTGGCATTCATCAACTTCTTGCCAATCCCCGCGCTCGATGGCGGGCACCTGATGTTCTACGCGGCCGAGGCGATCCGCCGGAAGCCGGTCGGGCCGCAGGCGACCGAGTGGGCCTATCGCACCGGGATCGTCCTGGTGCTGATGCTGATGGCGGTGGTGACGGTGAATGACATTATCTCGCTCCCGATCTTCGGTAGCTGAGAGCGCGGTGGATACGCGTGTGGTGGATAGGCTGGGCAGGCCAGCGCGCGCGGCTTGATTGCGCAAGGCACATGGGGCAGAGGCGTCCGCAAGGGCAGGGTAGTGCGACGAGGGGGTCGCATTCGTAAAGCTGGCAGGTTGCCGCAACATCGCTTGCCGATGTGCGGTGCACAGGGTTGAGAACGGGATTTTAGCTGCATGAACCGAATGAGCCAGACGGGTGCAATGCCGGTCAACTGCACCCCCGCCGGCCAGCGCGCACCGTTGCGGATGGCGAGCCTGCTCGCCTGCGGATCGATCCTTGCCGGCGTGCCCTCGCTCGCCGAGGCGCAGAGCCAGACGCCGCCTGCCGCGCCCGCCGCCCAGCCCGCGGCGACCCCTGCGCCCGCACCCGCGCCGCGCGCTAATGTCATCCGCACCATCACCGTGATCGGCGCCGAGCGGCTCGAGCCGACCACCATCCTCTCCTACGTCCGCCTGCGCGTCGGCCAGGAATACACCGCCGCCGCCGCTGACGAGGCGATCAAGGATCTCGGCGCGACCGAGCTTTTCGCCAATTCCTCGATCCGCAATGATGGCGGCAATGTCGTCATCACCGTCACCGAGAACCCGGTGATCAACCGCATCGTGCTGGAAGGCACCAAGCGGATCAAGAACGACAAGATCGTGCCCGAGATCAAGCTCGCGCCGCGCCAGATCTTCACCCGTTCCAAGGTCCGCGCCGACGTTGCGCGCATCATCGAGCTCTACAAGCGCCAGGGCCGGTTCGCCGCCAAGGTCGAGCCCAAGCTGGTGCAGCTGCCGCAGAACCGCGTCGATATCGTCTTCGAGATCAGCGAAGGCCCCAAGTCCAAGGTCCGCCAGATCAACATCCTCGGCAACGAGAAGTTCTCTGACGGCGAGCTGCGCGGCGAGATGGTGACCAAGCAGTCGCGTCTCACCACCTTCTTCAGCTCGAACACCAGCTACGATCCCGATCGCCTCGCCTTCGACCAGCAGAAGCTGCGGCAGTTCTACCTGACCGAGGGCTATGCCGACTTCCGCGTCGTCTCGGCGGTGGCCGAGCTGACCCCTGACCAGCGCGACTTCATCATCACCTATGTGGTCGAGGAAGGCGAGCGCTACAATTTCGGCGAGGTCAAGGTCGACAGCCAGCTGCGCGACTTCGACAGCGATGTGATGAGCACGCAGCTGCCGATGAAGGAAGGCGATTTCTACAACGCCAAGACCGTCGAGGACACGGTCGAGCAGCTGACCGAGCTGGCGGGCCGCTTCGGCTATGCCTTTGCCGACGTGCAGCCGCGCTTCAGGCGCGACCCCGAAACCCGCAAGATGAACGTGACCTTCACCCTGCGTGAGGCGCCGCGCGTCTATGTCGAGCGGGTCGACATCAACGGCAACACCCTGACGCAGGACAAGGTCATCCGCCGCGAGTTCCGCTTGGCCGAGGGCGACGCCTTCAACAGCCTCGCGGTGCAGCGCACCAATGCGCGCGTCAACTCGCTCGCCTATTTCCAGGAGAACTTCGAGGTCAAGCAGGTCGAGGGCAGCGCGCCTGACCGCATCATCCTTGAAGCCAACGTCGAGGAAAAGCCGACCGGCGAATTGCAGTTCTCGGCGGGCTTCTCGTCGATCGAGCAGTTCATTCTGGCAGGCTCGATCCGCCAGCGGAACTTCCGCGGGCGCGGGCAGACCATCGGGCTCAGCGTCAACTACTCGCAGTTCTCGCGCTCGGCGCAGGTTAGCTTCTCCGATCCTTACGTGTTTGATCGCAACATCTCCGGCGGGATCGACATCTACCGGCGCGATTTCAACAGCTTCAACTTCACCGGCAATGATCGCAACACGACCTTCCAGCAGGCCACCACCGGCTTCTCGCTGCGCGCCGGGGTGCCGCTGACCGAGTACATGGCGCTGGTCGGCAGCTACACGCTCAACTACGACGACGTCAGCCTCGACGAGAACCTGTTCTTCTCCGACCTCAACGGCGACGGCACGACCGAGTGCGATCCGCTGCGCGCCGGCCGCTTCCTGTGCGATTCGATCGGCAAGCGGCTGAGCTCGATCGTCGGGCTGAGCCTCAACTACAACTCGCTGAACTCGCGCGTCCGCCCCTCGCGCGGCAAGACGATCACGCTCTCGAGCGAGTTCGCCGGCCTCGGTGGTGACCAGCGCTACGTGCGCTTCCGCGGCCGCGCGCAGCAGTTTTGGAACGTCGGCAACTCGGGCTTCATCTTCTCGATCCTGGCCGAAGGCGGCACCATCATCCCGCTGCAGGAGCGCACCGGTGCGGGCGTCGACGACGTGCTGCTGACCGACCGCTTCTTCCTCGGCGAGCCGCAGTTCCGCGGCTTCGCGATCCGCGGCGTGGGTCCGCGCATCCTGACCCAGCAGTCGGTCCTCAACGGCGTCGGCCAGCCCACGCTCGATGCCAACGGCAATCCCGTCTACGTCACCGAGCGCAATCAGGTGCGCGACGATGCGATCGGCGGGCGCAACTACTACCTCGGCCGCGCCGAGCTCGAGATCCCGCTTGGCTCGGGTGCGCGCGAGCTCGGCCTCAGGCCCTCGATCTGGGCCGACGTCGGCGCGCTGTGGGGCGTCGAGACCCCGGTGCTCACCGTCAACCCGGCCGGCAACCAGCAGCGCAACGCCGATGGCCAGCTGCTCTATGCAGTGGTCGCCACCGGCGTGCTCACCACCGAGGCGGTCCAGCCTGACGGCACCGTCAACCGCCGCGTGATCGTGGCCGGCACCAACATTCGCGAACTGTTCCTCGGCAACTCGCCGAGCCCGCGCATCACCGCCGGGATCGGGGTCAACTGGAACTCGCCCTTCGGACCTTTCCGCATCGACTTCTCCCAGACCATCCGCAAGGTCGAGGGTGATGACGAGCGGCGCTTCACCTTCAACGTAGGAACCCAATTCTGATGACTTCTTTCTCCAAGCTCATCGCGCCTGTCGGCCTGATCCTTGCCGCCGCCGCCGCGCTGCCCGCGAGCGCGCAGGTCCAGGGCAACATCGCCACGGTCGACATCCCGCGCACCATCATCGGTACCACCGCCTTCCAGACCGCCTACGAGCAGGTCAACACCACCTACGCCCAGCAGAACGATCTGCGCCGCGCCAAGGCTCAGGAGCGTCAGACCATGCTCGCCAAGTTCGACAAGAACGGCGACAAGCAGGTCGACGATGCCGAACAGCAGGCGATGCAGAAGTCGCCCGACTTCCCCAAGCTCCAGACGCTCGAGCAGGAGATTCAGGGTCTGAACAACCAGATCGATGGCGCGCGCGTGTTCGCGGTCGAGCAGATCATCGTCCAGTACCCCTCGGCGCTGCAAGACGTGACCACCAAGGACCAGATCAAGTTCGTGATCGATCCGACCTCGCTGCTGTTCGCGCCGCCCGAGGCCGACATCAGCGCCAAGGTCACCGCCGCGCTCAACGCGCGCGTTCCCGCGGTCGGCGTGGTGCCGCCGTCGGGCTGGCAGCCGAGCCGCGAGGGCGTGCAGATCTATCAGGAGATCCAGCAGCGCCTGATCCAGGCAACGATCGCGCAGCAGCAGCAGGCCGCCGCCGCCGCCGCGCAGCAGGGCAATCCCGTCGCAACCGACGGCCGCTGATCGCGCGAGGGAAGGCTGACCGATGAGCGAAGCAGGTAGCGCGGCGGCAGAGCCGTTCGATTACGATATCGTCAAGATCCTCAAGGCCTTGCCGCATCGCTACCCGCTGCTGCTGGTCGACCGCGTCAAGGCGATCACGCTCGGCGAACGCATCCACGCGGTCAAGGCCGTGAGCATGAACGAGCAGTTCTTCCAGGGCCACTTCCCGGGCGCGCCGATCATGCCCGGCGTGCTCCAGATCGAAGCGCTCGCGCAGGCCGCGGGCATCCTGGGGATCGAGACGATGGAGCTGGCCGGCACCGGCAAGCTCGTCATCTTCATGGGGATCGAGAACGCCAAGTTCCGCAGCCCGGTGACCCCGGGATGCCTGCTCGACCTCCATGTCGAGTTCACCCAGAAGCGCAGCCGCGTCTACAAGTTCAAGGGGTTGGCGAGCGTCGAGGGTAAGACGACCTGCGAGGTCGAATTCACCGCGATGATGGTGGATAAGGTCTGATTGCGCGGGCGCGTGCGCTCGCGGTTCTCATGGCACCGATGCTGACACCGACATTGGGTGTCTAACAGGGTGAGGACGCTCGTCTGTTGGAGACAATGAGACACAGTATAAAGGCAGAATTCTCTTTGATCGATGATGCGGTGCTGATCGACCGGATCGATCGGGCCGGACGGGGGCAATCACGGGGTCAAAGAGCGAGATTCGACCCTATGCCTCGGGCTTCGTGTAGGAAAGCGCAATCTCGCGTCTCTACGGTTGCATTTCCCAGACGCTGCCGCTAAGCGCGCCGCTTCCCATTCATAGCTGTGCCGGTCGGAACCGGTGCTAGGCTGCAAAGGATACCGTCATGAAGGCCGAAGGTCACCCCGATTACCACATGATCACGGTCAAGATGACCGATGGCACCGAATTCCAGACCCGCTCGACCTGGGGCAAGGAAGGCGACACGCTCGCGCTCGAAATCGATCCGCTGAGCCACCCTGCTTGGACCGGTGGCAAGCAGCAGGTTTCCGAAGGCGGCCGCGTGGCGCAGTTCAACAAGCGTTTCGGCGGGCTCAGCCTCAAGAACAAGTAAGCTTTCACAAGCTGCGCGGGCTTCGGCTCGCAACGAGGGAGGCGGGCCGACGGGCTCGCCTTTTTCGTATCTGGGCCGCGCTTGCGTTTACCCCTGCCAGAGCTGCTCGCGGTACCACTTGGTGATGACGTATTTGACGCCCTTCCTCACCTTCATCCCGTGGTGGAGCGTCGCCGGATTCACGGCTCCGTCCGGCAGGCGGTTGTTCCAGCACAACAATTTGCCCGCTTCGGGCTGGAAGGTCTTGTCGATCATCTTGAAGCGCGTCGCGCCGCCTGCATCGACATCGTTGAGATAGACCATGAAGGTCCAGGTGCGGTTGCCCGACAGCGCGCAATATTTCTCGAAATCGCGCCCTCCGGGGGTGAAGTAGTCGGTGTGCGCCTTGAACTCCTGCCCCTCGGCATAGCGTTGGCCCTGCAAGGGCTCGCCATAGGCGGGGTCAATGCCCGCAAGCTCGGTGAGCAGCGCCTCGATCCGCTGGACGGCGGGCAAGCCGGCATCCAGATCGCAGGTCTCGCTGGTGCGGAAATAGGCGTCCCCGTTGTCGTCGGCGATGGTCGAGGGGCGGCGGTCCTTGTCGATCAGCGCGATCAGCTCCGCCGCCAGATCGTGCGCCACGAATCGCCGGTGCTGGAATACCGCAGCTTTGGGGGTCGGCACGCGCTGCATGGTTGGGCGGGCGGCGAGGCGCTCGGCGATCAAATCCATCGGGGAATCACTCGGCAAGGTCATGGCGGGGCGAGCCTATAGATCGGCAATCGCCCGATAGCGATTTCAGGCCTGTGAAACAATCTTGCGCGTGCCGATGCGGCGCGAAGTTTTCGCTTCACTTGGGCAGGGCTTTGTGCAAGACGCGCGCCTCCCTTGCTGGCGCACTTGACGGTGCGGCTGCCATGCGTCAACCGCCACCGCTCGCACGGGCTTGGCAGCGACCGAAATGGTGGTATGCGGGCAGGGGCGTGTGGCGATCGTAGCTCAGTTGGTTAGAGCGCCGGTTTGTGGTACCGGAGGTCGGGGGTTCGAGCCCCCTCGGTCGCCCCATTTCCCCCTGCTGCTGGAAGAGTCCGCGCCCCACAGGGGAGACGACATGACCGCATTCTGGGCCGAGCCCGATTTCGACGCGCACGAATCCGTGACGCTGGTCCACGACCGGGCGAGCGGGCTCACCGCGATCATCGCGCTGCATTCGACCCACCTCGGCCCCGCGGCCGGCGGCACGCGTTTCTGGCATTACAGCGATCCTGCGGGCGCGATGCGCGATGCGCTGCGCCTGTCGCGCGGGATGAGCTACAAGAACGCGATGGCGGGCCTGCCTGCGGGCGGCGGCAAGGCGGTGATCCTGGCCGATGAACAGCGCATCAAGACCCCCGAAATGCTCGCGGCCTTTGGCGATGCGGTCGATGCGCTCGGCGGGCGCTATATCACTGCGCAGGATGTCGGGATTTCCGAGGCTGACATGGTCGCGATCGCGCACCGCACCGCGCATGCCGCAGGGCTGCCCGGGCAGGGCGGGGATCCCGGACCCTACACCGCGCGCGGGGTCTATCTCGGGGTCAAGGCGGCAGCGGCGCGGGCACTGGGCACCGATGATCTGCGCGGCGTGCGGATCGCCATTCAGGGCGTCGGCAGCGTGGGCGGTGGCCTCGCGCGCTATCTCGCCGCAGAGGGCGCGGTGCTGACGCTGGCCGATATCGACCAGGACCGGGCTGCCCGTCTGGCAGGCGAATTGGGCGCAGCAGTCACTTCGGCCGATGCGGTGCTGGGCGTGGAGGCCGACATCGTGTGCCCCTGCGCGCTCGGCGCGGTACTGACCGAAGCATCGATCCCCGCGATCACGGCGCGCGTCGTGGCGGGCGGGGCCAACAACCAGCTCGCAACCGGAAGCGAGGGCGCGCTGCTGCGCGAGCGCGGCATCCTTTATGCGCCCGATTACGTCATCAATGCGGGCGGCATCATCAATGTGCTGCGCCATATCGACGGCGCGGGCGATGCCGAGATCAATGCGCGAATCGACCGCATTCCCGAACGGCTCGAGGCGGTGTGGCAGGAGAGCGAGGCCAGCGGCCTGCCTGCCAATGTCGTCGCCGACCGGATGGCGCAAAAGCTCATCGGGCGCGGCTAGGCGGGGGGCGCGGGCGGGAACAATTCCGCCCCGCCGCCATTTGCGCTCTTGTCGGGAACGGGTGTAAGGCTACAAGCCGCCCCGACAGCGAAAACCCATGCACATTTACGCCAACCCCACCCGATTTCTCGCCCTTGCAAAGTGGCTTATGCCGCTCCTGTTCTGGAGCGGTCTGGTGCTGTCGCTGGGCGCCATCGGCTGGGGCCTGTTCATGGTCCCGCCCGACCGCCTGATGGGCGATACGGTCCGCATCCTGTTCATCCACGTGCCCGCCGCTTGGCTGGGCATGGGGGGCTGGGCGGGGATCGCGATTTCCTCTGCCGCATTGCTTGTCTGGAAGCACCCGCTCGCCGCGATCTCGGCGCGCGCGATTGCCGTGCCGGGAATGGTGTTCTGCGCGGTGTGCCTTGCCACCGGCTCGATCTGGGGCCGCCCGACATGGGGCACCTGGTGGGAGTGGGACGGGCGGCTGACCTCGATGTTGGTGCTGTTGTTCCTCTACGCAGGCTACATCGCGCTGACCGAGGCGGCGAACCGCGAGGGTTCGTCCGACAAGATCGCCGCGATTTTCGGCCTGGTCGGCGCGGTCAATGTGCCGATCATCAATCGCTCCGTGGTGTGGTGGAACTCGCTCCACCAGCCGCCGAGCATCACTGCCGGCAAGAGCGCGATCGAGGCCACGTTCCTCGTGCCGCTGCTGGTGGCGGTGGTCGGCTTCTCGCTATTGTTCGGCGCGATCGTGCTGATGCGGATGCGCGCGCTGATTGCGCAAGCGCAGGTCGAGGCGCGCCTGCGCCGCCGCGCGCTCGATGACGATGCGGCGCTCCCGCCCGCCATGGCGGAGCAGGCCTGATGCGCGAGGACCTCAACCAGTGGGATTTCGTGTGGCTCGCCTATGGCGTCGCAGCGGTTGCACTCATCGCACTTGTCATCTGGGCGTGGCGCGCGATGGTGCGCGCCGAGGCGCAGCGTGATGCCACCCGGCGTCGCTGAGAGGGACCGATGAAAGCCAAGCATCAACGTCTGGTTCTGGTGATCATCGCCCTGCTGGCCATCGTCGGCGCGGGGCTGCTCGCGGCGTGGAGCTTGCGCAATCAGGCGAATTATTTCTACCTGCCCGAGCAGATGGCCAAGGCGCCGCCCGAAGTCGGGCAGGCGGTGCGGCTCGGCGGGATGGTGCAGAAGGGTTCGCTGGTCACCGAGGCGGACGGGGTGACGGTCAACTTCAAGGTCACCGGCAACAGCGCTGACGCCATTCCGGTGCGCTACAGCGGCATCCTGCCCGACCTGTTTGTGGAAGGCTCGGGCGTGGTGGCCGAGGGCAGCATTGGCCCCGACGGCGTGTTCAAGGCCACCAACCTGCTCGCCAAGCATGACGAGAATTACGTGCCCAAGGAGCTTGAGGGCATGGGCACCGACGAAGCCGCCAAGATGGCCGCCGACACGACGGTGGGGCTCGAGTAGCGCAGATGCAGCGGGTGAGGGCCAAGCGATGATTGCCGAAATCGGACTTGCCGCCCTGTGGCTCGCCGCCGCGCTCGCCGTGCTCCAGATGGTCTCGGGCGCTGCGTCCTTGCGCGCCGCGCCGGGCGAGGCCAATGCGCTCGCGATATATGCGCGCCCTGCCGCGGTGGTGCAGGCCTTCCTCGCGGTATTAGCCTTCCTGTTGCTGCTGCGCGCCTTTGCGGTCACTGACCTGTCGATCAAGCTGGTCGCGACCAATTCGCATTCGATGAAGCCCTTCATCTACAAGCTCACCGGCACCTGGGGGAACCACGAGGGCTCGATGCTGCTGTGGGTCGGCGTGCTGGCGGCCTCGGGAGGCCTGCTTGCCGCTTTCGAGAAGCGCCTGCCGGAACGCACCATGGGCGCGACGCTGGCGGTGCAGGGCTTTGTGGCGCTGGGCTTCTATGCCTTCCTGCTCTTGTCCTCCAACCCCTTCGAGCGCCTTCCTGTGCCCGCCGCGGAGGGCAATGGCCTCAACCCGCTGCTGCAGGACATCGGTCTCGCGATCCACCCGCCGACGCTTTATGCGGGCTATGTCGGCCTGTCGGTGGCCTTCAGCCTCGCGATGGGCGCGCTGATGACCCGCGAGGTCAACCCTGCTTTCGCCCGCGTGATGCGCCCCTGGGTGCTGGGTGCCTGGGTGCTGCTGACGCTGGGGATCACCGCGGGTTCCTACTGGGCCTATTACGAGCTCGGCTGGGGCGGTTGGTGGTTCTGGGACCCGGTCGAGAACGCCTCGCTGATGCCGTGGCTCGCCGCGACCGCGCTGATGCATTCGGTGAGCGTGCTCGCCGCGCGTGACGCGCTTCGGACGTGGACGATCATGCTCGGCGTGCTTGCCTTCTCGATGTCGATGCTGGGCACCTTCCTCGTGCGGTCGGGCGTGCTCACCAGTGTCCACGCTTTCGCGGTTGATCCTGAGCGCGGCGCTTTCATCCTCGGGCTGCTCGGGCTCTATATCGGCGGGGCCTTCACGATCTTCGCCCTGCGCGCGGGCGATGTGGCCGAGGGCAAGCGCTTTGCCGTGACGAGCCGCGAGGGCGCGCTGGTGTTCAACAACGTGATGCTCTCGGCGATCCTCGCGATCGTTTTGCTAGGTACGCTCTATCCGCTGCTGACGGAGGCCTTCAACGTCCGGGTCTCGGTGGGGCCGCCCTATTTCAACCCGGCGGGCGCGATCTTCGCGATCCCGATGCTGCTGGTCATGGCGGTCGGCCCGCTGCTGCGCTGGAGGAGCGACAAGCCCGCGCGCATCCAGTTCGAACTGATGCTGATCGCCGCGCTGGTGATCGGTGCCATCGCGCTCGTCAGCTTCTTCGGCCAGTTCCCGCTGCTCCCGCTGCTCGGGCTCGGGCTTGCCGCAGGTCTTGCGGTCGCCGCCTTCCTGCCGCTGCGCGGACGCAACCTCAAGCGCGTACCGACCGCAACCTGGGGCATGGTCGTCGCCCATTTCGGCATCGCAGTTTCGCTGTTCGGCATGGCGTGTGAGGGCGCCTTCTCCGAGGAACGCCTCGCCGCAGTCGCGCCGGGCGGCACCGAGCAGATCGGCGGTTTCGCGGTCACGCTCGAGTCCGTGACGCCGATTGCCGGCCCCAACTGGACCGCGATGGAAGCACGCCTTGCCGTGCGGCAGGATGGCGGCGAGCCGGTTATCCTCACCCCGCAAGCGCGCAGTTTCTGGTCGCCGCCGCAATCGACCTCGGAAAGCGCGCTGCTGACCAAGTGGAACGGCCAGCTCTACGCGGTGATCGGCAATCAGGCCGAGGACGGACGCTGGCAGATCCGCATCTGGTGGAAGCCCTTCGTCACCTTCATCTGGTACGGCGGGCTGCTGATCGGCCTCGGCGGCATTCTCGCGATCGCGGGCCGCGTGCGGGTTGATCTGAAGCGCCGCTCGGCAACCACCAAGGGCGCGCAGCGCCGCGCCGATGTCGAAGCGCTCGGCGTGCCCGCGCCGCAGCCGGCGGAATAGGCGCGCCATGCGCAAGCTCTCCTTCTGGATCCCGCTCGTGCTGTTCAACTTCTTCGCGGGGCTGGCGGCCTATATGCTGACGCAGGAGAAGGACCAGTTCGTCGAGAGCACGATGATCGGTCAGCCGCTCCCGGCCTTCGCGCTCGAACCGGCCTTCGAGGGCCTGCCCGGCGCCGCCAAGGCAGACCTTACCGGCAAGCCGAAGCTGCTCAATATCTGGGCCAGCTGGTGCCTGCCCTGCATCGCCGAGGCCCCGCATCTCGAAGCCCTGAAGCGCAGCGGGGTCGAGATCATCGGCATCGCGATTCGCGACAAGCCCGCCGATGTCGCCAATTTCCTCGCCCGCCACGGCAACCCCTATACCCGCATCGGCAGCGACCGGATCTCCGAGGTGCAGCTCGCGATCGGTTCCTCTGGCGTGCCCGAGACCTTCGTGATCGATGCCAAGGGCGTGATCCGCTACCAGCATATCGGCGATGTCGGCGCGGATGATGTGCCCACGCTGCTTGCGGAACTGGAGAAGGCGAAATGATCCGCTGGATGATCGCCGCGCTGCTGGCGCTGATCGCGCTCCCGCTCGCGGTGCCGGTTCTCGGGCAGGATTCGATGCCGCCTGCGCCCTATGCCTATAACCAGCTCGACGATCCCCGGCTCGAGGCCGAGGCCGCCGCGCTGATGCAGACGCTGCGCTGCCTCAAGTGCCAGTCGCAGAGCATTGCCGACAGCGACGCCCCGATGGCGGGCGATATGCGCCATCAGGTGCGCACCCGCATCCTTGCCGGCGAAAGCCCGGAAGCGATCCGCGGCTGGTTGATTGCGCGCTATGGCGACTATGTCAGCTACGAGCCCGAGGTGAGCAGCACCACCTGGCCGCTTTTCGCGATTCCCTTGCTGGTGATCCTGATCGTGGCGGGCGTGCTGCTGCGGCGGCTCGGCAAGCGGCGTGACGATGATGCGGGGGCCAAGGTATGAGCGGCGAGATGCTCGGCGCGTGGCTCGCGGTGGCCGCGCTGGCGCTGGCGGCCTTTGCCGTTGCGGTGCTGGTGATGAAGCTCCCGCGCCACGGGCTCACGCTGTTCGGCGCGGCGCTGGTGTTCGGGCTTGCGGGCTATGCCTGGCAGGGCTCGCCCGGCGTGCCCTCGGCGCCCAAGCCGCCTGCCGCGCAGCTCGGCGAACAGGGCGAGGCGATGGTCGAGGGCCGCGCCGCGCTGTTCGATCAGGGCCGCCGCCCGCCCGATTACCTCGTCACCTCCGATGCCTTCGCCCGGCAGGGCCGCTTCGGCGATGCGGCGGGGCTGCTCCAGAAGGGGCTCAAGGACAATCCGAATGACCTCGAAGGCTGGCTCGCGTTGGGCCTTGCGCTGGTCGGCCATGCGGATGGTTTCGTGACGCCTGCCGCGGTGCAGGCCTTCGGCCGCGCCGATGCAATCAACCCGCGCCACCCGGGCGCGGCCTATTTCCTCGGCAATGCCTATCTCCAGAGCGGCGAGGTGGTCGCCGCGCGCAATGTCTGGAAGGGCCTGCTCGACCGTTCGCCCCCCGATGCGCCCTGGCGCGAGGGGCTGGCGGCGGATGTCGCGCGGCTTGACGACATGATCGCGCGCGCGCCGATGCTGCAAGGGCAATGAACCGCACCATGTCCGCCGCGTGTCAATTCGCGGGGCCTTATTGCGGCTGCGAACGCGCAGTGCTAGGCGCGCCGCCTTACCGGCGTCGAGTCTAACGCGCCGCTTGGGCAGTACCGGGGGGATACGGGAAATCCGTTTATTATGACCAGCACGTCAGTTTCCTCCGGCGCCGAACCCGCCGACACCGCACCGGGTCATGGCCACGGCCATAGCGGCTCGCCTCTCGCGCTCGCGATTGGCGCCATTGGCATCGTGTTCGGCGATATCGGCACCAGCCCGCTCTACGCCTTCCGCGAGACCTTCGCCTCGCACCACGGCGCGCCCGGCATCCCGCCCGATGTCGATCACATCCACGGGGTGTTGAGCCTCGTCTTCTGGTCGATGATGATGGTGGTGACGATCAAATACGTCCTCACCATGATGCGCGCGGACAATGGCGGCGAGGGCGGGAGCCTGGCGTTGCTGGCGCTGATCAAGCGCAACTCGGCGACCAAGACCTGGACCGGCCCGCTGATCCTCCTCGGCGTCTTCGCCACCGCGCTGTTCTATGGCGACAGCATGATCACGCCCGCGATCTCGGTGCTGTCCGCGACCGAGGGCCTGCAATATATCGTCCCCGGCTTTAAACCGTGGATCGTGCCGACCGCGGTGGCGATCCTGTTCGCCCTGTTTGCGATCCAGTCGCGCGGGACCGACCGGGTGGGCAAGCTGTTCGGTCCGATAATGCTGACCTATTTCAGCATGCTCGCGGTGCTCGGCGTGTGGCATCTGACCGCTGACCCTTCGATCATTCTGGCGACGATCAATCCGCTCAATGCCCTGAAGTTCTTCGCTGCCGACGGTTTCGTCGCCTTCGTCGCGCTGGGCAGCGTGGTGCTGGCAGTGACCGGGGCCGAGGCGCTCTATGCCGACATGGGGCATTTCGGTCGCAAGCCCATCGGCGTCTCGTGGCTGACCTTCGTCTACCCCGCGCTGATGCTTAACTACATGGGGCAGGGGGCGATGATCCTGTCGCAGTCCTCGCCGGCCGAGGCTGCCGCACTGGTCAAGGACCCGTTCTTCCTGATGATCCCCGATCTGGTGCGGGTGCCGGCGATCATCATCGCGCTGTTCGCCACGATCATTGCCAGCCAGGCGGTGATCTCGGGCGCGTTCAGCCTCACCCAGCAGGCGATCCAGCTCGGCTTTATCCCGCGCATGGAGATCCGCCACACCAGCGCTGCGGCGGCGGGGCAGATCTACATTCCGGTGATCAACTGGGGCCTGATGGTGATGGTGATCCTGCTGGTGCTGTTCTTCCAGTCATCGAGCAACCTTGCCGCGGCCTATGGCATCGCGGTGACCGGCGCGATGTTCATCGACACGCTGCTGCTCGCCGCTGTGCTGTTCTCGTTGTGGAAGTGGCCGCTGTGGAAGGGCCTGCCGCTGGTGATCACCTTCCTCATCGTCGACATCGCCTATTTCGGCGCGAATCTCATCAAGGTGCCGCAGGGCGGGTGGGTGCCGCTGATGATCGGCGGGGTGATCTTCACTCTGCTCACCACCTGGTCAAAGGGCCGCGAGCTGATGCGCGCGAGCATGGCCGACGGCTCGCTCCCGATCGAGATCTTCGCCAAGAGCGCGCATAATTCCTCGACCCGCGTTCCGGGGACGGCGGTGTTCATGGCCTCGACCAATTCGGGTGTGCCTTCCGCGCTGCTCCACAACATCAAGCACAACAAGGTGCTGCACGAACGCGTGCTGATCCTCACCGTGCAGGTGCGCGGCATGCCCTATGTCGAGGAGGCGAAGCGCTACGAGTGCAAGAGCCTCGGCAACGGCTTCTACCGGGTGACGATCTATTGCGGCTTCCTCGAGGAGACCGACGTGCCCAAGCTGCTGAGCACGCTCGACCTGTGCGACGGCGCCTTCGACATGATGAACACCAGCTTCTTCCTGTCGCGCCAGACGCTGCTGCCCTCGAGCAAGCCCGGCATGGCGATCTGGCGCGAGAAGCTGTTCGCGTGGATGCTGCGCAACGCCGCAAGCGCGATGGCCTTCTTCAGGCTGCCCACCAACCGCGTGGTCGAGCTGGGGAGCCAGGTGGAGATCTAAATCCCTCCGCCGTCATCCCGGACTTGGTCCGGGATCGCCCGCCTTAACCCGTCGGCGGCTCGTCCTTCAGCACCTCGTCCTGCTCCTCGAAGCTGAGGCCATGCTTCAGCAGCATCGGGATCTGGCTGAAGGTGAAGAGGAAGGTCAGCGGCAGGAACACCCAGATCTTGGCCCACAGCCAGCCTTCGAAGTCCATCTGCGCCCGCAGCACCTCGTTGAGCACCGCGAGCACCAGGAAGAACACCCCCCAGTTCCTCGACAGCTTGAGCCAGCCTTCCTCGGTGAGACCCTCGAAGGCGGCTTCCAGCAGGATCCGCAGCAGCGCGCGGCCGGTGAAGTAGCCGCCCAGCAGCACGACGCCGAAGCTCGCATAGATGATCGTCGGCTTTAGCTGCACGAAGGTCGGATCGCCGAAGAAGATCGTCAGGCTCCCGAAGCCCATGATCAGCGCGGTCGAGAACCACAGCATCGGCGAGACCTTGCCGAGCCGCCATTTCGAGATGACGAGCGCCGCGACCGACGCTGCCATGAAGGCGCCGGTGCCATAGATGATCGCAAGGATCTCGCCCGCCGCGCTGGTCTCCTTGGGCGACATCCAGCGATAGACGCCGAGGAACACCAGCAGCGGGCCGTAATCGACCGCGACGTTGAGCCAGCTTGAAGCGGCTTTCTTCGTTTCGTTCTCGCTCATTATGCGACCCCTGCAATGACGCGCGCGACGAGGTCGGGGTCGAAGGGGCGCAGGTCTTCCATTTTCTCGCCGACGCCGATGGCGTGGATGGGGAGGCCATATTGCTCGGCCGCCGCGACCAGCACGCCGCCGCGCGCGGTGCCATCGAGCTTGGTCATGATCAGGCCGGTAACGCCCGCGACCTCCTTGAACACGTCGATCTGCGCGAGCGCGTTCTGCCCGTTGGTGGCATCGAGCACCAGCACCACATCATGCGGCGCCTCGGGGTTGAGCCTGCCGAGGACGCGGCGGATCTTGGCCAGCTCCTCCATCAGCTCCTTTTTGTTCTGCAAGCGGCCCGCGGTGTCGACGATCAGTGCGTCGATACCGGTGTCGGTGGCCTGCTTGACCGCATCGAACACGATCGCCGCCGGATCGCCGCCCTCGGGCCCGCGCACGAGGTCGACCCCGATGCGCCCTGCCCAGGTGGCGAGCTGTCCGATGGCGGCAGCTCGAAAAGTGTCGCCCGCCGCCAGCAGCACGCCGTAATCGTCTTCCTGGAACAGATGCGCGAGCTTGGCGATGGTGGTGGTCTTGCCGCTGCCATTAACCCCGATCACGAGGATCACCTGCGGGCGGGGGAAGGCGGTGATTTCGAGCGGTTTCGCCACCGGCCGCAGGATCGCGGCGATTTCCTCGGCGACCGCTTCTTTCAGCTCGCGCGAGGTGATTTCGAGCCCGAAGCGCTTGTCCGAAAGCCGCGCGCGGATGCGGGCCGCGGCGGACGGGCCGAGGTCGGAGAGGATCAGCGCGTCCTCGACCTCATCGAGGGTCTTGTCATCAAGCTTGGCGGTGCCGCCGGTGCTGCCGGGCAGATTGGCGCTCAGCCGCTCGGAGGTCTTGGCAAAGCCCCCGAACAGGCGCTGGGTCCAGCTGGTTTCACTCATACGAGCAGGCCCTCCCTGAGGCCGCTTGGGGTCACGTCGATGATTGTGCCGGGCGCCGAGCCGGAAGGCAGGGCGACGAGTGCGTAATTGGGGGCATAGCCCGTGCCGCCTCTTTCGGCGAGGACGGGGAGCGTTTCGCCCACAAGCCCGGCGAGCCACGCGGCGCGGCGTTCGGCGGCGCGGGCGCGCAGGTCTGCGGCGCGGGCCTTGACCACCTCGCGAGCGACTTGCGGCATGCGCGCGGCGGGGGTGCCGGGGCGGGGGGAATAAGGAAAAATGTGGGCGTGGACGATGTCGAGCTCGTCGATGATCGCAAGGTTCGCCGCGTGATGGCCCGCGTCCTCGGTCGGGAAGCCCGCGATGAGGTCGGCGCCGATGGCGATCTCCGGCCGCAGCGCCTTCAACCGCGCGACCAGTCCCACCGCATCGGCGCGGCTGTGCCGGCGCTTCATGCGCTTGAGGATCAGGTCTGCGCCGTGCTGCAAGCTGAGGTGGAGGTGCGGCATCACCCGCGCCTCGCCCGCCAGCAGGTCGAACAGCAGGGGGTCGATCTCGATCCCGTCGACCGAGGACAGGCGCAAGCGGGGAAGGGCGGGGAAGGCGGCGAGGATCGCCACGACCAGCGCGCCGAGACGCGGGGCATTCGGCAGGTCATGCCCCCATGAGGTCAGGTCGACGCCGGACAGCACCACCTCCTGCGTGCCCGCCGCCAGATGAGCTTCGATCTCGCCAAGCACCTGCGGCACCGTCAGTGAACGGCTCGCGCCCCGGCCTTGGGGGATGATGCAGAAGGTGCAGGCATGGTCGCAGCCGTTCTGCACCGCGATGAAGGCGCGGGTGCGCGCCGGGGCGATGGGCGGGGCTTCGAGCGGCACGTTCCAGCTGCGCGGATCAAGCTTGGCGGCATTGGCCACCAACCCGTCAACCTCCGCCATCGCGCCAATGGCAGCGCGGTCGATCTCCGCCGCGCAGCCGGTCACGACAAGCCGCGCGGCGGGGTGCTCGCGCCGCGCGCGGCGGATCGCCTTGCGGGTCTGGCTCAGCGCTTCGGCGGTGACGGCGCAGGAATTGACCACCACAAGGTCGTGTTCGCCCGCGAGCATCGCGCGCATCCGCTCGCTCTCCGCGATGTTCATGCGGCAGCCGAGACTGATGATGTGCGGGGCGTTCAACCCGCGGCCCCCGCCGAGTAGTCGTCCCAGTCGAAGGTGCCGCGATAGCTTGTCGTGGCCGGACCGCTCATCAGGATCGTGCCGCCGGGCTGCCACGCGATCACGAGGTCGCCGCCGGGCAGGGTGACCCGCACCGGGCTGTTGACGAGGCCCCGGCGGATCGCCGCGACCGCGGTGGCGCATGCGCCGGTGCCGCAGGCACGGGTGAGGCCCGCACCGCGCTCCCAGACGCGCAAGGTCAGGTGGTCGGGCCCGGCAAGGCTGGCGACATTGACGTTGACCCTTTCGGGGAACAGCGGGTCATGCTCGATCAGCGGCCCCAAGCGGTCGAGTTCGACCACCTCGGCGTCATCGACAAAGAAGATCGCGTGCGGGTTGCCGACATTGACGGCCATCGGGTCCTCAAGGTCTTCCCAGCCGACGGGCATCGTGAAGGTGTCCATCGGGAAGGCCAGCGGGATGGCGTCGCAATCGAAGCGCGGTGCACCCATGTCGACCCGCGCGCCGCCGTCGAGCGGCTCGAGCCGGAGTGTCCCGCCGCCGGTCTCGATCACCGCAGGAGCGCCGTGGAGCAGCGCCACCGCGCGGCTGCCATTGCCGCAGGCGCCGATCTCGCTGCCGTCGCAATTGAAGAACCGCACCCGGAAATCCTGGGCCGCGCTCGGTTCGAGCAGGATCAGCTGGTCGAACCCGATGCCCGTCCGCCGGTCACCCAGCGCACGCGCCACTGCGGGCGTCATCGCCGGGATGGCAGCCGCACGGGCGTCGATCACCACGAAGTCGTTGCCGAGCCCGTGCATCTTGATGAAGGGGATAGTCGTGCTCACTGGGCGTGCATCTATGCACGCTAGTGGCGCGCGTCCAGTGTTAGGGGCAGTCTCAGGGCCGGGCGATGCGGTAGAGCGTCTGCTCGTCCTCGCCCGCCGCGCGCTGGGCCGGCGTGCCCTCGGCGCCTGCGCCGGTGAGCCTGCCCGCAGCCCGCAGCCGTGCACGAACGCCCTCGGCATCCTCGGGCTGGCCGTAGAAATAGCCCTGCGCCTTGAGCCGTCCCATCGACTTCAGCGCCTGAAGGATCTCCTCGTCCTCCACGCCCTCGGCCGTCAGCGGCAGATCGAGCCCGCGTCCCAGCGAGACGATCGCCTCGACCAGCCGCGAGTGGTTGCCGGGCACTTTCAGCTCGCTGACGAAGCTGCGGTCGATCTTGATCCGGTCAAACGGCAGATTGCGCAGCTGTTCGAAGCTCGAATAGCCGGTGCCGAAATCGTCGAGCGCGATCTGCACGCCCTGATTGCGCAAGCTCATGATCATCGAGCGCACGAGGCCGATATTTTCGTGCAGGCAGCTTTCGGTGATCTCGATCTCGAGCCGCTGCGGCGGGAAGCCGGCCGCGACGAGCTTCTTGAGGACGCGCTGGGCGAACCACGGATCGCGCAGCTGCACCGGCGAGATGTTGACCGAGAGAGTGAGCGCCTCGTCCCATTCGCGCGCGTCGGCGAAGGCCTGTTCCATCAGGCGTTCCGACAGCTCGTTAATGAGGCCGATTTCCTCGGCGATCGGCACGAAGATGTCGGGGCTGATGAGGCCCAGCTGCGGCGAGCGCCAGCGCGCGAGCATCTCGAAGCCGACCAGCACGCCGCTGTGGAGATCGACCTGCTGTTCGTAGAAGGGCACGAATTCGCCGCGCGCAAGACCACGGCGGATGCCGGTTTCGAGCTGGTTGCGGAAGCGCAGTTCGCTTTCCATGGTCGCCTCGAACCAGAAGTAGCGGTTCCGGCCCTGCTTCTTGGCGTGGTAGAGCGCCATGTCCGCGCGGTGCATCAGCGTGGCGGCATCGACCACGAGGCCAATCGTGCCGTCCGCGTCGTGATCGGCGACGAGGCCAATCGAGAGGGTCAGCTCGACCGTCAGCTCGGGCATGCGGAAGGGCTGAGCAAGGCTTTCGAACAGGCGGATGACGAGATCGTCCACCCGGTCGGCGTTGCCGGCGGGGAAGGGCATGACGAAGGCGAATTCATCGCCCCCCAGCCTTGCCAGCCGCGCCTCACGCGGGAGCAGCGCGCGGATCCGCTCGCACAGCATCACCAGCACCGCGTCGCCCGCAGAGTGCCCGTGCATGTCGTTGATCTGCTTGAAATTGTCGAGATCGATCATGCAATAGGCCACCGCCTCGCCGCGCATCGCGGCGCGCGCGCGCAGTTCCTCGGTCGCTTCGAACATCGAGCGGCGGTTGAGGCACTGGGTGAGCGGATCGGTGGCCGCCAGCAGCCGGGCGCGGGCCTCGGCGCGGCGGCGTTCCTCGATCTCGCGGGTCAGCTCGCGGTAGCGCCGCCAACCGAAGATGATCAGCGCGATGTTGAGCAGCAGGGCGTTGACGAGGATCACGTTGGGCGCGCCGCCGGTGCCGGTCAGCACGTCCATCACCTGCGGCATCACTGTGCCCCCGGTGCCGATCAGCAGGATGATCGAGGCCGTGGCAATCCCCAGCGCGATGATGTCGCGATCTGCCGCCTTGAGCGGGTTGTCTGGTTCGTGCTCCGTCAAGACCGTCGCCCCTTGCCTCGCCTTGCCTGTGGGGCGCCGCGTGCGACACGCGCTCTGCCCCTTCCTTGAGCGACCTTCATCGCAGATTGCACTAAACAACGGGTTAATCGGCAGGGCTTGGCGAGGGGGCGCCGGGCGGTCTATCGGAGCGCGACACTCGCATGGGAGCACGCTTACGCAATGGCCTACTGGCTGATGAAATCCGAACCCTTCAAGTATAGCTGGGATGATCTTGTCGCAGAAGGCGAGGGGACGTGGGACGGGGTGCGCAACTATCTGGCGCGCAACAACCTGATGGCGATGCAGGTCGGCGACGAGGCGTTCTTCTACCACAGCCGCGAGGGGCTGGAGATCGTCGGCGTGGCCGAGATCACTGTCACCGGCATCGGCGATCCCACGGATGAGACCGGCAAGTGGGCGGCGGTGAAGTTGAAGGCGAAGGAGAAGCTTCCCAAGCCCGTCACGCTCACCGCCATCAAGGCCGAGCCGCGGCTGGCCGAGATGCAGCTGATTCGGCTTTCGCGCCTGTCGGTCTGTGCGGTCAGCCCCGAGGAGTGGGCGATGATCCGCGCGATGGCGGGGGCCTAAAACCGGCACCCGTCGCGCTGCGGCCACCGTTCACCCTGAAGCAGGGAACGATGCCGCCACCTGCCCGTAAATCTTCTGAAAAACCAATAAATCCATTGGTTTAACACAGGAGGTTATCATGGGTGAATTTATCGACAAGGCCAAGGGCGCCATCAAGGAAGTGATCGGCGAAGCCAAGCAGCGCTCGAGCGACCCCGAGACCCGCGCCGAAGGCCACGCGCAGGAAGTCGAAGGCAAGGTCGACCGGCTCAAGGGCAAGGTCAAGGGCGCGGTCAACCGCCTCTGACGCTCGCCCGGTCTGACAAGCGCAAGGGCCGCTCCTCGCTCGCGAGGGGCGGCCCTTTCGCGTCTCAGGCGGTGCGGTTCGCCCGCGCGCGCAGGCCGGTGATCGTCGCGCCGCTGGCCGCGATGCGTTCAAGATCGGTGCGCGCGTGGATCAGGCGGATGCCGGTCCGGCCCTTGGCCTCCTCGAGCGCGGCGATGAACTGCGCGGTGGTCTCCACCTGCGCGCTCCACGCCCCGTAGGCTGCGCCGAGCATCGCGAAATCGGGATTGGCGAGGGCGGTCGCCGAGACCCGGCCGGGATATTCGCGCTCCTGATGCATGCGGATCGTGCCGTAGGCGCCGTTGTCGACCACCACCAAGATGAGATTGGCGCCGTATTGCGCGGCGGTGGCGAGTTCCTGCCCGTTCATCAGGAAGTCCCCGTCGCCCGCCACGGCCACCACGGTGGCTTGCGGGAAGCGCAGGGCAGCGGCGACCGCGGCCGGCACGCCGTAGCCCATCGCGCCGCAGGTCGGGGCCAGCTGGCCCGGATAGGCGGCATAGCGCCAGTAGCGGTGCCACCATCCGGCAAAATTGCCCGCGCCGTTGCAGATGATCGTGTCGGCAGGGAGCATCTCGCGCATCGCGCCGACGCAGGCCGCAAGGTCCATCGCCGCGTCGGACGGCTGCGGGGTCGCCCAGGCGAGCCACTCGGCATGGGCCTCGGCGCCCGCATCGAAGGGGATGATGTCGCTGTGATCCCACAGGGCGGCGCATTCGGCGAATTCGTCCATGGCGCAGCACATCGCCAGATCGGTGCGATAGACGCGGCCCAGTTCTTCGGGGTCGGGATGGATGTGGACGAGGGTCTGGCCGGGGTGTTCGAGGGTGGGGACGGTGTAGCCGTCGGTGGTCGCCTCGCCGAGCCTTGCGCCCACCGCGATCACCAGATCGGCGTTCCTGACCCGCTCGATCAGCTGCGGGTTGGGCCCATAGCCGAGGTTTCCGGCATAGACGGGCGAATCGGGCGCAATCGCGTCCTGACGGCGGAAGGCGGTCGCGACCGGCAGGCCTATGCTTTCCGCGAATTGCTGGAAGTAGTGGCGCGCCTTGGCGTTCCAGCCTGCGCCGCCGATGATCGCGATGGGGCTTGCGGCGTCGGCGATCATGTCGAACAGGGCGCGCATCGCGTCGGGGCAGACGGCCTGCGCGGGGCGCAAAGCCTGCGGGCGCGGGGCGAGGGCAGCGGGCACGTGCTCGACCAGCATGTCCTCGGGCAGGGCGAGCACCACCGGCCCGGGCCGCCCGCTGATCGCCACCGCATAGGCCCGCGCGATATATTCGGGGATGCGCAGCGGATCATCGATCCGTGCCGCCCACTTGCAGATCGGGCTGAAGAAGGCGGGGAAATCGACCTCCTGAAACCCCTCGCGCCCCTGCATCCCGCGCGCCACATCGCCGACGAACAGGATCATCGGCTGCGAATCCTGATGCGCGACATGCACGCCGATGCTGGCATTGGTCGCGCCGGGGCCGCGGGTGACGAAGGCGATGCCCGGCTGCCCTGTCATCGCTCCATCGGCGCAGGCCATGAAGGCGACTCCGCCTTCCTGACGGCAGGTGACGACCTCGATCTCCGGCCGGTCGGGCAGGGCATCGAGAACCGCGAGGAAGCTTTCTCCCGGCACGGTGAAGATCCGCGTCGCGCCCTGGGCGGCAAGGCAATCGACCAGCAGGGCAGCCGCGCTGCGCGTGGAATCGGTCATCGAAAACTCTCCCGTCGTCTGACCACGAGCCTCTAACGGGGGAGGCGCCCGGGCGCAAACTCGCCCTGTCCCACGCTGCGACACCTCTGCCGCAAACCGTTTTCAATGGTTAAGAAAGTCTTAAAGCTGGCTGCTCCTGCCACCCCGGAGACTCGCAAAGATGCGCCGCAGCCTGGTCCTTACCGAAGAGACCGCCCGCCACTGGTTCCGCATGAGCCTGCCGCCGCACGTCAAGCGCGATCTGATCCCGATTCCGGCCGAGAGCCTGTGGCGGCTGACGATGGAAGACGTGCGCGGCGTGGCCAGCACTTATGTCGCAGTGACGCTCGCGGTGTTCGCCTTCATCATCTAGTCTGCGGGTAGCGGCCCCGCGCCGATCCGGAGGTTGTCCACGATGAGTGAAGAGCAAAAGGTCAAGGGCCCAGCGTCCTACTTCCCCTCGATCGAGAAGACCTATGGCCAGCCGGTCGTGCACTGGCGGGCTATCGTGCGCGCGGCCATGCCCGCCAAGCACATGGAGCTGGTCAATATCCTGAAGACGACCCACGGGCTGGGCCACGGCCACGCCAATGCGATCGTCGCCCACACCCTCGCCGAGGACGCGAAAGGCTAGACGCCAAGCGTGGTACGCTGCGTCTCCACCCGGTAGAGCTTTCGCGCAAGGTGTGCCGACAGCAGGCACAGCGCGAGGCTCAGCAGCAATTGCTCGGCCAGCGGGATGCCGAAGAAGCCGAGCACCCCGGCGACGCCCGCGCCCACCGCCATGAACACCGAGGAGATGAAGTTGTTCGCCGCGACCGAGCGCGAGGCTTCGGACTTTTCCACCCGCGTCGTCAGGAAGGCATAGAGCGGCACCACGAACATGCCGCCTGCGACCGCGATCAGCAGCAGGTTGGCAACCAGCAGCAGTGCGAGCGGTTGGGCAAGGAATTCGGTCACGGTGAAGAGCTCGCCCGCAGGCTGCAGGTTCCAGGTCCGGCAGATCAGATAGAAGCCGATCAGCAGCACGCCCATCACCAGCACCGAGACCGGCGAATGGCGCGCGGAAATCTCGCCCTTGAGCAGCGCGTTGATCGCCACCGATCCGATCGCGATCCCGGCCGAGAAGGCGACCAGCATCACCATCGCCACCTGCTTGTCGGCGAGCAGCACGTTCTTGGCGAGCGGGAAGAACTGCACCCCAAGGATCGCCGCGATCGCCCAGAAGAAGCTGATCGCCAGCACTGCATAGCGCAGCTCGAGATTGCGCATCGAGAAAGCGATCAGCGACTTAGAGGCGCGCATCGGGTTCCATTCCACCGTGACATCCGCGCTCTGCGCCGGGGCGGCGGGAACGAAGCGGCACACCGCATAGCCGACCAGCGCGATCGCGATCACCGCGACCGTGCTCTCGCCCACCGACAGCACTGCGGCGAGGATCATGCCGGTGAGGATCGCGACGTAAGTTCCCGCCTCGACCAGCCCGGTGCCGGCGAGGACCTCGTGGTCTTCGAGATGCTGCGGCAGGATCGCGTATTTGATCGGGCCGAAGAAGGTCGAGTGGACGCCCATCGCGAACAGCGCGGCAAACATCAGCGGGATCGCCACGCTTTCCACCATCATGCCCTTCGCAGCGAGCATCAGCCCGGCAGCTCCGGCGGCCATAATGATGATCTCGGCAAACTTGATCCAGCGGATGATCTTCGTCTTGTCGCGCATGTCGGCAAGCTGGCCCGAAGTCGCCGAGAACAGCACGAAGGGCAGCACGAACAGCGCCGTCGCAACCCCGCTCACCAGCGTCTCCATCTCGGGCGAATCGTAGAGCTGGTACACGATGAACAGCACCATCGCGTTCTTGTAGAGATTGTCGTTGAGCGCGTTGAGCAGCTGGGTGACGAACAGCGGCGCAAAGCGGCGCTTGCCCATGAGTTGGAGCGATGTGGTCATGCCGGTGTTACGCTGGGGCTTCCCTATGAGTTACGAGCGACATAGCGCGGGGGCGCGGTTTCACAAGTGCGCATGACGTGGGGGCAGGGTGCAGGCCTTCCGGTGTCTTTCTGAGCGCAGGGGTTTTGTGCGAGCACGCAAGCGGCTAGGAGTGGAGGGGGAAACCTATGTCGAGCCTGCCCAACATCCTCACCTGTAGCCGCATCTTCGCGGTGCCGCTTCTGGCGTTCTTCCTGTGGTGGCCGGAATGGCGCGCAGGCTATCTCATTGGCTTTGTGCTCTATTGCATCATCGCCATCACCGATTTCTTCGACGGCTATCTCGCCCGCGCGCAGGGGACGGTCTCCAAGCTCGGCATCTTTCTCGACCCGATCGCCGACAAGATCATGGTCGCGGCAGTGATTCTGGTGCTGACCGCGCAGGGCTATCTGCGCGGGCCCTATGCGGGCGATGTCCACGTGATTGCGGGGCTGGTTATTCTGGTGCGCGAGATCGCGGTGTCGGGCCTGCGCGAATTTCTGGGGGGGATTCAGGTCTCGGTGCCGGTGTCGAAGCTCGCCAAGTGGAAGACCACCTTCCAGCTGGTATCGCTGGGTGCGCTGATCCTCGGCGGCGCGGTGCACGGGCCACCGTGCCAGTCGGTGTTCGAGGGCTGTGGCTCGATCGCGCAGAGCTGGGTGCACCTGATCGGGCTGGTCTCGCTGTGGACCGCGGCGGCGCTTACCCTGATTACCGGCTGGGATTACCTGCGCGTCGGCCTCAAGCACATGGATTGAGGCGGTAAAAGCGCGCCGCACGCTTGCATGAAACGCACTGGATGCGGCGGGCGGCTTGGGGTTACACTTTGCTCCATGGGATCGGATGCGACACGCCGCGACGGCGCCTTTGTCGGGCAATTGGCGAATCACGCGCGCCGCCTGCAGGGCGAGGCGCGTGAAGCGCTGGCGCGCGGCGAGTTCACCCGCGCATCGGCCCTGATCGGCGATGCCGAGCTGCTCGCCGAGGATGTCCACGACATGGTCGACGATATTGAGCGGCGCGAACTTGGCGAGCGGGCGATGCTGGCCGCCTATGATGTGCGGGGCGCGGCCGGGCCCGCAGCCCGCCCGGCGCTGGCACCGCCCTCGCTCAGCAAGCGCATCGCGCTGGCCGCGACCCTCGCGATGAGCTTCGCGCTGGTGGAGTGCTGAGCGGGTTCAGCCCGCCCGCAGTTCGTCCGCCAGCAGCAGGAAATCCGCCTCTCTCGGCGAATTCTTGCGCCACGCTAGCACGATCTCGCGCTTGGCGGTGGGGCTGTCGACGGGCCGCGCGACCACTTGGGTGCCGGCGAGAATGCCCGCCTTCAATGCCATTTCGGGGAGCATGGTGAGGCCAAGGTCATTGTCGACCAGCTGCACCAGCGTGTGCAGGCTCGTGCCGATCATCGCCGCGCTCGCCCGCAGTTCGGCGCGGTTGCAGGCGGCCAGCGCATGGTCGCGCAGGCAGTGGCCGTCTTCCAGCAGCAGCAGCCGTCCCTGATCGATCATGTCAGGCTTGATGCTCGCCGGAGGATCGCGCGGATCGTCCTTGGGGAAGGCGATGAACAGCCGGTCGTCGGCAATATGCGCGATTGCTGCGTCGCCCGTGTCGAAGGGCAGGGCGAGCAGCACGCAATCGACGCGGCCGTGGCTGAGGGATTCGAGCGCGTCGTTGCTGGTCTCCTCGCGCAGCATCAGCTTGAGGTCGGGGCGCTCGCGCTTCAGCCGGGGCAACATGCGCGGGAGCAGGAAGGGCGCGATGGTCGGGATCACGCTCATCCTGAGCTCGCCCGACAGCGGCTTGCCCGAGGCGTGGACCAGATCGGCAAGCTCTTCGGCCTCGCGCAGCAGCCGGTTGGCCTTGGCCACCACCTGCTCGCCCAGTGCGGTAAAGCGCACGACCCGGCGCGAGCGTTCGACCAGCGTCACGCCAAGCAGCGATTCCAGCTCGCGAATCCCCGCCGACAGCGTCGATTGCGACACGAAGCTGGCATCGGCCGCCTTGCCGAAATGCCCGTGCTCGTGGAGCGCCACGAGATATTGCAGCTGCTTGATGGTGGGGAGGTAGGTGCTCACGTCTCGCGCGCTATTCCGCCGCCAGGGTGTCGGGGTTTTCGTCCGCTTCGGGCTCGGGTTCGGGCGCCGGTGCGGGTTCTGGTTCCGACACCACAACCACATCGTCGATATGGGTCATCTTGAGCTTGCCGCGTTCCACGGCGAAGGCGAGCTTGCCTTCGACCAGATCGAGCGCGTCCTTGCCGAACACCTCGTAGCGCCAGCCTTGCAGCACCGGGAGATTGCGCACCCCTGCCGCGAGCGCCTCCATCTCGTCGGCGCGGGTGAGCAGGCGCGGGGCGACGTCGATCTCGCGGGCGCGGATTTTCAGCAGCAGCTTGAGCAGATCGGCAACCAGCGCGCCTTCCTTGCCGAGCGGCGCGCCCTGCTTGATCTTCTCGGGCATTTCGGACTTGGGCAGCGGCTCGGCGTCGGCGAGCACCTTCATTAGCCGCTTGCCGATGTCATTATCCTTCCACGCCGGACTGAGCCCGCGCACCTTGGCCAGATCGCCCTGCGTCTTAGGCGGGTGGCTGGCGATGTCGGCGAGGGTCTCGTCGCGCATGATCCGCCCGCGCGGGATGTTCTTGTGCTGCGCCTCGCTCTCGCGCCAACCGGCGAGCGCCTTCATCCGGCCGAGCACCTGCGGATTGCGCCCCGGCTGGCGGATGCGCTTCCAGGCAACGCCCGGATCGGTGAGGTAGTTCGACGGATCGGCGAGCTTCTCCATCTCGGCATCGAGCCAGAGCCCGCGGCCGGTCTTGATCAGCTTCTTGAGGATTCTGGGGAAGATGCCGGCCAGGTAGGTAACGTCGCCGATGGCATATTCGATCTGGCGGTCGGTCAGCGGGCGGCGGCTCCAGTCAGTGAAGCGCGCGCCCTTGTCGATGGTGAGGCCGACCCAGGTCTCGACGAGGTTGGCATAGCCGATCTGTTCGGACTGGCTGATCGCCATCATCGCGATCTGGGTGTCGAAGATTGGGTGCGGGGTCTTGCCGGTGAGGTTGACGATGATCTCGACATCCTGCCCACCGGCGTGGAAGACCTTGAGCACGTCCTCGTTCTCGCACATCAGGTCGAGCAGCGGCTTCAAGTCGATCCCGTCGGCCATCGGATCGATCGCGGCGGCTTCTTCGGTATTGGCGATCTGCACCAGGCACAGCTCGGGCCAATAGGTGTTCTCGCGCATGAACTCGGTGTCGACCGCGACGAAATCGGACTTCGCAAGACGGTCGCAGAGGTCGGAGAGGGCCTCGGTGGTGGTAATCAGCGGATGGATTTTCATGTCTTCTTTTCGCGTTTGCCGGGCGGAGTGCCGCCCTCGGGATCGTTCCCAGTATGCCCGCCGCCGCTTGACAAAGCGGCGGGCTTGCCCTGTTAGCGCGCCGACGGCGGAGCAAGGCTCCGAACGCGCCCGCGCGCCCTAGCGTCATAGCCGCCAACAGGACAAGAGTTTAGATGCACCCCTACCGCACGCATACTTGCGCACAGCTTTCTTCCGGCAATGTGGGCGAGACCGTCCGCCTGTCGGGCTGGATCCATCGCAAGCGCGACCACGGGGGCGTGCTATTCGTCGACCTGCGCGATCATTACGGCATCACCCAGATCGTCGCCGACAGCGACAGCCCGGCGCTGCCGGTGCTCGAAGGCCTGCGCGTCGAGAGCGTCATCACCATCGAGGGCACGGTCAAGGCGCGTGCCGCGGGGACCGTCAACGCCAACCTCGCCACCGGCGAGATCGAGATCTTTGCGCGCGGCGTGACGGTGCAGAGCGCCGCCGAAGAGCTGCCCATGCCGGTCGCCGACGAGCAGCCTTACCCTGAGGACATCCGCCTCAAGTACCGTTTCCTCGATCTGCGCCGCGAGACGCTGCACAAGAACATCATGACCCGCGTGGCGGTCATCGCCGACATGCGGCAGCGGATGAACGCGGTGGGCTTCAACGAGTTCTCGACGCCGATCCTTACGGCATCCTCTCCCGAAGGCGCGCGCGACTTCCTCGTGCCGAGCCGCATCCATGCGGGCAAATTCTATGCGCTCCCGCAGGCGCCGCAGCAGTACAAGCAGCTGCTGATGGTCGCCGGCTTCGACCGCTATTTCCAGATCGCCCCCTGCTTCCGCGACGAAGACCCGCGCGCCGACCGTCTGCCGGGCGAGTTCTACCAGCTCGACCTCGAAATGAGTTTCGTGACTCAGGAAGAGGTGTGGGAGACAATGGAGCCCGTGATCCAGGGCACTTTTGCGGCGTTTGCGGGCGAGAAGGCTGTGACCCCGGCGGGCGAGTTCCCGCGCATTCCTTACGATGAGGCGATGCTCAAGTATGGCTCGGACAAGCCGGACCTTCGCAACCCGCTGATCATCTCGGACGTGTCGTCGCACTTCACCTCGAGCGGCTTTGGTCTGTTCGAAAAGATCGTCGGCGGCGGCGGAGTGGTGCGCGTCATCCCCGCGCCCGCCACCCACGAGAAGAGCCGCAAGTTCTTCGACGACATGAACGATTGGGCGCGCAAGGAAGGCTATGCGGGCCTCGGCTATGTCACCCGCAAGGGCGGCGAATTCGGCGGGCCGATCGCCAAGAACCACGGGCCTGAGCGCATGGCCGAACTCTATGCCGAGCTTGGGCTGGGCGAGAACGATGGCCTGTTCTTCGCGGCGGGCAAGGAAGCCGACGCGGCCAAGCTTGCCGGTGCCGCGCGCATCCGCTGCGCTGAGGAACTCGGCCTCATCGACGAAAGCCGCTTCGCGCTGTGCTGGATCGTCGATTTCCCGCTCTACGAGTGGAACGAGGACGAGAAGAAGGTCGATTTCAGCCACAACCCGTTCTCGATGCCGCAGGGCGGGATCGAGGCGCTGGAGGGGCAGGACCCGCTGACCATCAAGGCGTACCAGTACGACCTCGTCTGCAACGGCTTTGAAATCGCCTCCGGTTCGATCCGCAACCACAAGCCCGAAACCATGGTGAAGGCGTTCGAAATCACCGGCCTGACTCAGGCGGATGTCGAGGAACGCTTCGGCGGGATGTACCGCGCCTTCCAATACGGCGCCCCGCCGCACGGGGGGATGGCCGCGGGCGTCGACCGCATCATCATGCTGCTGTGCGGCGCGAAGAACCTGCGCGAGATCTCGCTCTTCCCGATGAACCAGCGCGCCGAGGATCTGCTGATGGGCGCGCCGTCGCCCGCCGAACCGCGAGCCTTGCGCGATTTGCATCTTCGGGTGGTCGAACCGGTTGGCAAAGTTAATTAGACCAGCTAACTCATCCCCGATAGGCGATCAAAAAGGCAGCTAACGCGGAGAAACCGCGGCTGACCGTGCCAGTCGGGGGCAGTCTGAGCGTTTTGCAGAGTTTATGGTCGGGATTGGCGCCTCTGGCTCTAGCAGCCGCATCCCAGTCCGTGCCTGCTGGCCTGCCGCTCGGAAACGAGCCTGATCCCTACCGCGCGGTGGTTGCCCGGATGGTGCGGGGGATCGTTCAATACAGCCGCTGGCCCGATAATCCGCGCCGCCTGCGCGCCTGCGTGGTGGGACCGGCCGACCATGCCGAGGATCTCATCGAAGGCCGGCAGGTCGCGGCCGTGGGTGTCGACGTGGTGCGCCGCGATGTCGCGAGCGTCCAGCCGAGCGAGTGCCAGATCGTCTATCTCGGCCGCCTCGGCATCGATGACGCGCGGATCGTTACCGCACGGATGCGGGGCCATGCGGTGCTGACCATCGCCGAAAACGATCCTGCTTGCCGCAGCCGGGCGATGTTCTGCCTGCTGTTCGAGGCGCAGTCGCTGTCCTTCCGGCTCAACATCGATGCCGTTTCGCAATCGCAGGTGCGGGTCGATCCACGCGTCCTGCGGCTTGCTGAAGGGGGCACCACATGATCGGGCAGGCGGACAAGGGGGAGCGTCCGCCGACCCTGCGCGGCGTGCTGGCGCGCGGCCACCTGCGGCTGGTGCTGCTCGCGGTCCTGCTCGCCTCGCTTTCGCTGATGGCGAGCGGGCTGTTCGCGCTGCGTGGCTATGCCGGGCAGAACGTCGCTCTGGCGGCCGAGACCCTGTCCTACGCCGTCGAACCAACCCTGGTGTTCGGTGACCGCGAGGCGGCCGAGCGCGTGGTGCTCAAGCTCGCCGCCAACGACAATCTTGCGGTCATTGAAGTCCATGATGCTGCGGGCAAGCCGTTCGTGGTCTGGCGGCGGGAAGGGGCGAGCGGGATCGACCTTGGTCCGCTCGCCGCCCGCTGGCTCGGCCTGGGCCCGGTCAGGCGGACCATCGCCTTTCAAAACAAGACGGTCGGCGAGGTGCGCGTCACCGGCGCGATCAGCGCGATCTTCAGCTACACGCTGGCATCGCTGATCATCGCGGCCAGCAGCCTCGGTATCACGGTTCTGGCGACCCGGATCCTCGCCCGGCGGCTCGAGGAAGCGATCGCCGCGCCGCTCGACCGGGTCGCCGAAATTGCGCACGAGGTGGTCATAGAGCGGCGCCCGTCAATGCGGCTGGCCCCGGCCGGGATCGCGGAGATCGACCAGATCACCGCCGATTTCAACATGCTGCTCGACGAGCTTGAGAAGTGGCACGAAACCATTGCCACCGAAAACGCCGAGCTTTCGCGGCGGGCCGACCGTGATCCCCTCACCGAGCTCGGCAACCGTGCATGGTTCGAGCGCGATCTGGAGGCGGCGATCCACGAGGCGCGACTCATGAAGGGGCAGGTCGTGCTGCTCTATTGCGACTGCAACGGATTCAAGCGGGTCAACGACACACATGGCCATGAGGCAGGCGACAAGATCATTGCCGTCGTTGCCGAACGGCTGCGTGTCGCGGCCGCCGATCCGGACCGCGTGTTCCGCCTCGGGGGCGATGAATTCGCGGTGGTGATCGACACCGAGAACGCCGAGATCGCCGTGATGGCGGCGCTGGAGGGCCTGCGGGCAGCGATGGCGAGCCCGATCCCGCTCGGGTCCAAGGTCGAGGTGCAGATCGGCCTTTCGGTCGGGCATGCCACTTACCCCGTGGACGGGGAGACCATGCGCCAGCTGATGCGGGTGGCCGATCTCAGGATGTATCGCGACAAGAGGGGGAAGTTTGTCGAATGAGCACGCTGAATGCCCGCCGCCGGACGGTCCTGGCCCTCGCGGCTGCGATGATGGTGGCCTCATGCCAGATGGTGCCTGACGCCCGATTCACGTCTGCCCAGCGCGCGGTTCTGGCAAAGCATGGCTTCGAGAAGGTCGGAGGACGCTATTTGCTGGGCATCAACAATCGCCTGCTGTTTCCCTTCGACAGCAGCGAGATCGATCCGGTCCAGCGCGACATGCTGCGCGATCTGGCGCGCGAGCTTGCCGGCGTGGGGATCGGCAGCGCCTCGATCGAAGGTCATTCCTCCTCCGAGGGCGATGCGCAGCACAATCTGCGCCTGTCCGAGCGCCGGGCCGGTGCGGTGCGCGACGCGCTTGCCATCGGCGGGCTCGATCGGGCGCGCATGGGGGTTCGCGGCGTGGGCGCGCTCGATCCGGTTGCGTCCAATGATGATGAGGCGGGGCGGCGGCAGAACCGCCGGGTGGTGATCATCGTCACCCCGCTCGATACGCTCGCCTGGTAAGCCGCGCCGCAGGGCCGCAAGCGGGGTCCGGTGCGTTTTGACCGTTGTGATCAGCGCCAAAGGCTGCGAAATCCGGGCGAGGGCGGTGAGCTGCGGCGAGGGATTGGCACGATGCGGATTGGGCGGATGATCGGACTGGCCGTCGCTGCGGCGGCGCTGGCAGGGACGGCCCTTCGCGCCGAGACGCTCCCGGTCGAAGGCATCTACGCTGCCGGCACCGATGCGCCCTCGCGTGCCCGCTCGATCGCCATTGCGGGCTTTGCCGGACGCGGCGGGGAGCGGCTCGCCTTTGCCATCGATACTGCGCTTCGGGGTGCGGTGATCGAGGGGCAACCGTGGTTCGAGCTCACTTTCTCCGAGCCCCCGCGCGGCACCACCTACACCTATGACCGCGACGCCGACCCCGCAGCCTATCTCGGCGACTCCGATGCCGTGATGCGCGGCATCGCCGAGGTCCAGTGGCGCGACCGCGACGATGGCACCAAGGAGGTCGAGGAGTGCGTTACCCGGGATGACCGCGGCAAATGCAGCGAGAAGAAGAAGGTCAACATCCCCTGCCGGTTACGCGAGGTGACCCTGCGCCCCGAGGTGCGGCTGGTCGCGCGCGAGGGTGAGCTGCTTTACGGCAAGGGCGACCAGCTCACCACCAACCGGCGTTTCTGCAAGGATGAAGAAGGCAGCCCCTCGGTCGATTCGATGGTCGAGGAGCTCGCCCGCCAGTTCGCCAATGCGGTGCGCTTCGATCTGGCTCCGACCCAGCGCTACGAGACAATCCGCGTGCTCGAAAGCCGCAAGGGCCTGTCCAAGTCCGATCAGACCGCCTTCCGCACTGCGCTGCGCCTCACCAAGACCGATGTGTCCGAAGCTTGCGCGGTCTTCGGTGAGCTCAAGCAACGTAATCCGCAAAACGTCACCCTTTTGTTCAATGTAGGCCTGTGCATTGAAAGCCTTGGCGAACTCGGCACTGCCGCGCAGTTTTACGAGGAGGCACTCGCGATCAGCCCGAGGAAGCCCGAGCCGCAGGAGGGCCTCGGCCGGATCGCTTCGCGCCAGCGCGCCGAGCGCCAGCTTTCCCTTCGTTACGACGACGCACAGCGCTGAGCGTCATGCCACTTGCGTATCGCAACGCCCTTCTTTAGGGCGGGGGCGACTTATCTAACCCCAGTTTCAAGAGGGAATACCATGAGCGATACTGCCGACCGGGTGGCAAAGATTGTCGTCGAGCATCTCGGCGTCGAAGCTGACAAGGTCACTCAGGATGCGAGCTTCATCGACGATCTCGGCGCTGACAGCCTCGACATCGTTGAACTGGTGATGGCTTTCGAAGAGGAATTCGGCGTCGAAATCCCCGACGATGCGGCCGAGAAGATCACCACGGTCGGCGACGCGACCAAGTACATCGAAGAACACAAGGGCTGATTGCCCGACCATCCCGTTTGCCCTGAGCGTGTCGATGGGCCGTTTTCCCGGCTCGAAAGCGCCGGCAAGGCATGACGGGGTTTCGACAGGCTCAGCCCGGACGGGTTGAGCCTGTTGTGCGTTTTGGAGAATGATATGCGCCGTGTGGTTGTAACCGGGCTTGGCCTCGTCACCCCGCTTGGAGCCGATGTCGAGACGACATGGGCAAATCTCATCGCTGGCGAGAGCGGGGCGGGGCAGATTACCCGTTTCGACGCCTCGAACCAGAAGTGCACGATCGCCTGCGAGGTCAAGCCCAAGGATCACCCCTGGGGCTTCGATCCCGACAAGCGTGTCGACCACAAGGTCCAGCGTCAGGTCGATCCTTTCATCATCTACGGCATCGATGCCGCGGGCCAGGCGCTGGAAGACGCGGGCCTGCTCGACCTGACCCAGGCCGAGAAGGAGCGCACCGGCTGCTCGATCGGATCGGGCATCGGCGGCTTGCCGGGGATCGAGCTCGAGAGCGTCAACCTCCACGAACGCGGCCCCTCGCGGGTGTCGCCGCACTTCGTGCACGGGCGCCTCATCAACCTCATCACCGGGCAGGTGCAGATCAAGTACGGCTTCATGGGTCCGAACCACGCCGTCGTCACCGCCTGCTCGACCGGCGCACACTCGATCGGCGATGCGGCGCGCATGATCATGGCCGACGATGCCGACATCATGCTGGCGGGCGGGGCGGAAAGCACCATCAACCCGCTCGGCATCGCCGGTTTCGCCCAGGCGCGTGCGCTCAACATGAGCATGAACGACCGGCCCACCGAAGCCAGCCGCCCCTATGACAAGGGCCGCGACGGCTTCGTCATGGGCGAGGGCGCGGGCGTCATCGTGCTCGAGGAATATGAGCGGGCCAAGGCGCGCGGCGCGAAGATCTATGCCGAAGTCACCGGCTACGGGTTGTCGGGCGATGCCTATCACGTCACCGCCCCGCACCCCGAAGGCCGCGGCGCGGAACTGGCGATGCGCATGGCGCTCAAAAAGGCCGGCCTCGGCCCGGGCGATATCGACTACATCAACGCCCACGGCACCTCGACCATGGCCGACACCATCGAGCTCGCCGCAATCAAGCGCGTGTTGGGCGATGACCTCGGCGGCGCGTCGATGTCCTCGACCAAGTCTGCCATCGGCCACCTGCTGGGCGGCGCGGGCGCAGTGGAGGCGATCTTCTGCATCCTTGCGATGCGCGACGGGATCGTGCCGCCGACGCTCAACCTGCATGATCCCGACGATGGCACCGAAGGCATCGACCTCGTCCCGCTGGTGGCGCGCAAGCGCGAAGTGCGCGCGGTGCTGAACAACTCCTTCGGCTTTGGCGGCACCAACGCCTCGATCATCATGCAGAAGGTCGACTGACACCGTGACACGCCTGCGGGGTCTCGTGCTGCTGGTGCTTGGCCTTGCTGCGGCGGGGCTGGTGCTGGCGTGGACGTTCCTCGGATCGGCGACGGTCGCGAAGGACACGCCTTTCACCATTCCCGCAGGCGCGTCGGTGGGCACTGTGGCGGCCAAGCTCGAGGCCGAGGGGCTGATTACTTCGGCCGCCGGCTTCACGCTTCAGGCCCGCATCTTCGGCTCCGACACGCCGATCCAGGCGGGCGAGTTCCTGCTCACCGCCGGCATGAGCCAGGGCGACATCCTCGCCGCCTTTCAGTCGGGCGACGTGATCCGGCGCTTCGTCACCGTCCCCGAAGGCATGCCTTCGATCCTCGTGTGGGAACGGCTGATGGGCGAGGAACTGCTCACTGGCGAGATCCCGGTGCCGCCCGAAGGCTCGATCCTGCCTGACACCTACAGCTTCGAACGCGGCCAATCGCGCAAGGCGCTGGTCGAGCAGATGCAGGCGGCAATGGACCGCGCGCTCGCCGAGGAATGGGCCAAACGCGCGCCCGGCATCGCGGTCGATACGATGCGCGATGCGCTGATCCTCGCCTCGATCGTCGAGAAGGAGACCGGCAAGGCCGAGGAGCGCCGGATGGTCGCCGGGCTCTATTCCAATCGCGTGCGCACCGGCATGAAGCTCCAGGCCGATCCGACGATCATCTATCCGATCACCAAGGGCAAGCCGCTGGGCGAGCGGATCAAGCAGTCCCAGATCGCGGCGGTCAACGGTTACAACACCTATACCCGCGCCGGGCTGCCGGTGGGGCCGATCACCAATCCGGGCCGCGCCAGCATCGCCGCAGTGCTCAACCCGGAGAAGACCAGCGCGCTGTTCATGGTCGCCGACGGGACAGGCGGGCATTGGTTCGCCGACACCTTGGCCGAGCACAACGACAACGTCGCCAAGTGGTATGCGATCCGCCGTGAGCGGGGCGAGATGTAATTGCTTTCCCCTCGTCCCGGACTTGATCCGGGACCGCGCGCCGCCCAGAACCGTCTACGATGCCCCAGCCCTTTATCCTGACTGCTGTCCTGCCGCGCGACCTCCAGGCCTTCGCCGAAGGGCTGCGCCGCGCGCATTATCCGCCCGAGAAGAACCATCTCCACGCGCATGTGACGCTGTTCCACGCCTTCGCGCCCTCGCTGCTGGAGGAGCTGCGCGATTATCTCCCGAAGATTGCCGCCGAATTCGCCGCGCCCGAGGGGGCGGTGAAGGGGGTGATGGATCTGGGCAAGGGCACCGCGATCGCTCTCGAGGCGCCGCAACTGCTCGCCCTTCGCCAAGGCGTAGCCGACCATTTCCGCGGCAGCCTCACCACGCAGGACCTCTACGAGCCGCGCCCGCACGTCACGATCCAGAACAAGGTGACCAAGGACGAAGCGCGCGCGCTGCAGGCGGCGCTACCGGGCTTGCTTGCGCCATGGATCGCCAAGGGGCGCTTCGCCTTCCCCGCGCTGGCGCTCCATCGCTATTGCGGGGGGCCGTGGGAAGAGATCAAGACCTGCGCCTTCCGTGGCCACGCGCGGCTGTAGGGCGCCTGCGAATGACCCCCGCGCGCCCTTACGCCAAGGGGCTTGACCCCGCGCCCGCGCAGCCCTAATGGCGCGCCTCGCGTCGGGGAGACCCGCCGCCGAATCCGGCCGGATACCCGCCCGGATGCCCGTGGGGCGGAGTAGCTCAGCCGGTTAGAGCAGCGGAATCATAATCCGCGTGTCGGGGGTTCGAGTCCCTCCTCCGCTACCA
>CAMCUB010000021.1 GCA_945878845.1 Erythrobacter sanguineus
GTCATGTCGATGGTGTCGCCGTAGATCACGAGGGCAGGGCCGGCGAGGACATTGGCTGCGGCGGGCGGGCTCGCCAGAACGGCGAGGGCGGCGGCGAGGAGGAGCGGAGGCTTGCGCATTGCTCAAGCCTAGAGGGCCTCAAGTTAATAGCCCGTCACCGGGCGCGACTGCCCGCCTACCTCACCTGCGCGCGGAACCTCACCGTGAAGCTCGGCTGGCTGGTCGCGCTGCTAGCGGCGGCCATGGTGCCGGTGGGAGCGATGCGGATGCCGCGGACGTTGGCGTCGAAGCTGCCCGTCGGCGTGTAGGTATAGGGGGCCACGCCGCCGGCACCTTGCGAGTATCTCACCATCGTGCCCGCGTTGAAGGTGTTGAGGCCGCTCGTCGGCGTGCCGTTGGTGAAGGTCACCGGGGTGCCGACCGCGAAAGCCATCTCGGCCGGCATCACGTCGAGCAGGACGATCGAGCTCGCATCCACCACCCCTGCGCCCACGTTGCGCACGGTGATGGCATATTCGACCACCGCGCCCGGGATCAGCTTGGGGTTGGTGGTGCCGTTGACCGGATCGGAGATCACGGTGCTGGTCTTGCTGATCTCGAGCAGGGCGGCGGCGCGGCGGGTGTTGGTGATGGTGCAGGTGATCGAATCCCCCGGCCGCAGCGTGATCGCTCCGCCGATCGTGGTCGGTAGCACGGTAGGCGAGCCGCTGGTGCCATTGGTGCAGGCGAGGACCGCGGTGTAATTGCCGAGGATGGTGGTCCCCGCCGCGACTTCGTCCACCTGATAGGTGTTCTGGTTGACGACCTGCACCAGCCCCGTGTCGCCGGTGCCGCCGGTGATCGTGGTGCCGGTGCCGGCGGTGGTCGAGGAGGCGGTCACCACGCCGTCGTCCATGATCCGCACGGTGAACTGATCGCCCGTAAAGCGCCGCCCGCCGCCGTTACCGCTGCCGAGCAGTTTCCTCACCCGCAGCCGCGGCTGGGCGCCGGCCTGGAAGGTGCAGACCAGAAACTCGCCGAATTCGAGCTGGCCGATACTCGTGTTCGTGGTGTTGAGGTTGTTGGGCAGGGCGGCGCGCGTGGTGCCCGCGGTGTTCACGCAGGTGAGGTTCGCCGTATAGGCCGAGATCGCGTTGACGCTCCCCGCTGCCATCGCAAGGCGCAAGGTGACCGGCACGCCCACCGACATGTTGAGCACCGAGCCGGTGAAGGGCCCCGTGCCCGTTCCCGTCGTCGTGCCCGAGGTGAGCGTGGTGCCGGTCGCGGTCGAGGCGACCTGGAAGGTCAGCTGGTCGGCGCTGTTGGCGCGCGTGCCGAGGATCTGGGTCTGGAGCCGGATCGAGGCGAAGCGGATTGCGAACATGACCCCCTGAAGGCCCCCGGCCGTGGTCTGGACCGTGACGGATGTGGGGCTGCTGCTGCCGAGGATATAGGCGCCGACCGTATTTGGCGCGCCGCTGATCTGGGCAGTGGCCGTGCCGACCCCGCTGAGCGGCGGCATGGTCGTCCCCGAGATCGGCGGGACCGAATCGAATAGCTGCCAGGCCCCGCCATTGGTGGTCATGCGGATCGATTCGCCGTCATTGCTCGATTCCCCGTCGGCGACGACGAAGGAATAGACCGTCACCCCTCCGCCTGCCGGTGGCGTGATGGTGATGCCGGTGATCGCGATCGAGCTGGTGCCGGACTGCGCGGAATAGAGCACCGGGCGGCCCGGAATGCCGATGAAGGCGCTGTTGCCCACCGCCGAGCCGCTCCACGAGGGCGCGGGCACATCGTCATAGGCGGGGTTGGTGCCGGTGACGCGGGCGTTGAAGGTGAGGGTCGACCCGTCGGGCAGGGTGAAACTCATGTTCTGACCCGATGCGCTGCGCGCAGTGGCGTCGTTGTAATTGGCCATGTTGAGCCAGCAATAGGTCTGCCAGCTGGCGGGGGCGGTGCCTTGGGTGTTGGCCTGCGCGCAGTCCTGCGCGCGGGCTGCGGGGCTCCACGCAAGGGCGCTCAGCAGCACCATTAGCGCGAGCACCCGGCGGAAACGCATCAAACTTGCGAACATCCCGCCCGCATAGGAAATCATGGTAAACAGACGGTTAGCAAATCGCCGCTGATCCGCGCCCGCCCCTGTGCCCAACATGCTCAGCGCCCCAGCCCGAGGAAGCCGAGGTTCGACGCGTCGAACTTCAGGCGCACCGCCGCAAACACGCCCTTGTCGGTGTTGCGCGCCGGGCCGAAATCGCCGTCGCGGAAGCCTTCGATGTTGTAGCCGACGGTCAGCAGCATGCCTTCGACCGGCACGAAGCCAATCGTTGGGCCATAGGCGTAATTGACGGTGTTATCGTCGAGATTGGCACGCGCGGTGACGCTCGCGCCGAGCTCGAACCGCTCGCCGATGTCCAGCCGCGCGTCGCCGCCGACCAGCAGCGAGGTGCCTTGGAACTCGGTGCCCTCGAAGGCGTCGAGCGTGTGCCGCGCGCCGAGGAACAGTGCGACTTCGTGGCGGCGCACCTCGGCGCCCGCATCGTCCTGCCCCCGCGGGCTGTAATTGGCCGAGAAGCTGCCGACTAGGCGGCGGGCGACGGCGTTGCCATCGACGGTGAGCGCGGTGCCGCCCAGCGTGGTGCCCCCGGCGACCGCGCCGGTCACTTCGTCGCTGCGATATTCGAGCCGGCCGAGCATGGCGAGCGGCGAATTGTCCGGGCGGTGGGCAAAGGCGATGCTGGCATCGATGATCTCGGCGACCGCGCCGCCGGTGGTCTCCGAGCGCGTCCAGGTCGCGCCCGAACCGAAAAGGCTGCCCTCGCCAAGCTGGCGGATCGCGCCGAGCAGCACGCCCTTGCGGTCGGTGGTCTCGCCGTCGCGCCATTCGCCGCGCGCGGTCAGGCTCCAGCGGTCCTTGCGCCATGCCGCCCCGAGGGTGACGGCGGTGAAATCCTCGAACAGCAGCCCGCCGGTGAGCTGGCCGCCGCTCGCTGCGGGCTGATCGGGGTTGACGAGGCTGGCAGCGGCGGGCGAGCCGCCGATGGTGCGGTTGCCGTCGATCGTGGCATCCACGGTCAGCGCCGGGCTCAACTGCAGCGTCTGCGCGAGGCCGAAGGCGGCGAAGCTGCGCGTGCCGTTCTCGCCGATGGTTTCCTCGCCGATGGTGGTCGAGACCTTGCCGCCCTGCCACGGCGCGACTTCGATCCCGCCGCGCAGCTGGCGCGCCTTCAGGCGCTCGCCATCGGCGATTTCATAGGTGCCGACCAGCCGCACGTCCTGCGTGATCGCATAGCGCGCGCCGAAGCGGTGGCGGGCGGGCAGATCGACGCTCTCGGCCTTGCCGAGCGCGACCGCGGTCCCGGCGCTCAGTTCCAGCTTGTTGCCCAGCAGCCGCTGCGTCACGCCGGCTTCGAGCACGGTCGAGGCGGCGGTGCTGCCATCGGCAAGCCGGTCGGTGAAGTGGGTGATGCCGAGCCGCAGGTTGGTGTTCTGGCGGGTCAGCGCGATCTGGCCCTGTGCGGCGCGGCGGCGCGCGGCGTCGGTCAGGCTGTCATCCTGCCACAGGCTGCCGGTGAAGGTCAGTTCCTTGGTGATCAGCACGCGGCCATCGACCCCGAACTTGCGCCGCCCGCGCTCGACCGCGTTCTGCTGGCCGATGCCGTAATCTGCGTCGATCTGGCGGGCATAGGCGATGAGGTCGATGTCGCCGGTCTGGTGCTGCACTTCGGCCAGCCAGCCCTTGGCGGTCTCGCCCTCGCGGCGGCTGACGCCGATTTCGGCGCGTACTTCGGTGTTGTCGCCGATCTTGGCGAGCAGATCGACCGCGCCCAGATCGGTGCGCTGCGCGGTGCCGCCTGCGCCTTCGAGGCCTGCGTCACTGATCGCGCTCGCGCCGATGCGGATCTTGCCGTTTTCGCTGGTCCAGTCGGCGCGCGCGCCCGCGTTCCATTCGGCCTCGCCGCGATTGTCGGTTTCGTATTCGATGACGATGAACTGCGGGTTCAAGTCCTCATCGCGGCTCAGCACGGGGAAGGCGAAGCGGATCGTGCCGGCCAGCAGGTCGATGTCGTAATCGGTGAAGCGCGCGAGCGTGCGGCTCGAAACGATCTGTTCGGGCCGGAAGCGGTCGCGCACTTCGATCGTCACGCGCTCCGAATTGGCGAGGATGCGGCGATTGCTCAGCGCATAGGGGCCCGAGATGCCCTGGCCCTGGATTTCCTGACGCTGGAAGCGGCTGGAGATCTGCGCGGCGAAGCCCTGCGCCTTGACCCCGCCCACGCGCGCCTCGCCCGTCACGCCGGTGGCGGTGCGGTTATAGGCGGCAAGGCGCGTCTGGTTGAAGGCGGTCTGGAAGTCGCCGTAGAGCGCATAGAAGGCGCTGGTCTCGATGCGGACATAGAGCTTTTCGCGGCTTGCGGCGTCGAACTGGCGCGCCGAACCGTCGCCGAACACGGTGTAATAGGCGCCCGGATCGATCGCGCCCAAGACACGCGCGTCCTCGCGCTGCTTGGCGCTGTCATAGGCGAGGGTGAGCAGATATTTGCCCAGCACCCGGCCCTTGGCATAGAGCGCGACGCGCGCGTCTTGCCCAAGATCGCTGTCGAAGCGGCCGGCGCGTTCCATGTTGTCGGCGACCGAGCGCGCGCCGACGGTGCCTTCGGCCAGACCGATCACGGTCCATTCGACATCGCCCGGCTCGATCCACGCTTCGAGATCCTGACGGCGGGTGATTTCGCCATCGTCGAAGGTGAAGCCGAGCCGCAGCGAGCCGCTGACCATGGTGGGGGCGAGTTCGATCTTGGCGATCCCCTCGTTGCCGACCACCACCCAGCGCGCGGCCATCGGCGCCATGCCGGTGAGCTGGTTCAGCTGCTGGCGGTCGATCTGCTCGGCGCTTTGGTAGGGCGCGTTGAGGGTGAAGGTGCCCGAGATACCTTCGCGCAACGGGCGGTTGTTGCGATCGAGCACCCGGATCGTGATCACCGGGCGGGTGCGGGCGTCGGCGACGAGGTTCGACTGCTCGCGCAGGAATTCGACCTTGGCGGGCGCGCGGGTGAAGAACACCTCGCGGGTGAAGGTCTTGGAGACCTCGCCGAAGGAGTTGATGATGCGCGCCTCGAGCACGGTCTTGTCGGTCAGCAGGGGCACGCCGCGCCACTGGCTGACCGCCCACAGGCCCATTTCGGGGTTCTGCGTGCCCTCGAAGGCGAGCGGGTTGACCGGCTTGCCGTCGACGAACAATTGCACGGTCTGGCCGAGACGGTAGCGCACTGCGACCTTGATTGCGGGCGCGCGCGGGTTGGCGTCGGGGGCAGGGGCGATGAAGCCGTCCTCGCCATCGCCGAGCGCGAGGTAATCGGTGATGCTCGGGCCGCCTTCCACGGGCGCCTCGGCGGCATCTGCGGCCGGGGCGGCGGCGGGCGCGCCTGCGTCTGCCGGAGCTGCGCCATCGGGGGCGGGGGCACCTGCTTCAGGGGCGCCGGGCGCGGGATCGGCCACCACCCGCGCGAGCTTGGCGCGCTCGGTTTCGGGCAGCACGGCGTGGAAGTCGGCGACCACCAGGCTCCCGCCCTGACCGATCGCAAAGCGCGAGATCGCGCTGCCCGCGCTGCGGGTGTTGCGCGTGCAATCGACGAACTTGCCGCCCTCGGGCAGGGTCATCGGCGCGACCTGAACCACGTGGGTGCCGGGCACCACGCCCTCGAAATGGTAGCGCCCATCGGCATCGGTGACCGCAAAGCTGCCGTCTTCGAGCATCACCCGCACGCCCGGAATCCCGCGGCGTTCGGCCTCGGCTAGGGTGCAGGGGCCTTCGGTGACGCGGCCGATGATGGTCATGCGGTCGGCGATGCCATCGCGGTCGATATCGAGCACGGCATCGGCGCGCACTTCGCGGCCCAGCGCGTCGCGGGCGAGCGCAAGGTTGACCGCGCGGCCCGGCGGGGCATCGGGGCGCACCGACATGGCGTAGGTCACCTTGACCGATGTGCCGGCGGCAATGTCGCCCAGCGCGATCGTCAGCACGCGGCCATCGGGCGAGGTCGAGAGCGCATTCGGCGCGCGCAAGCCATTGATCCGCAAAGATCCGGGCCGCAGCCGCAGCCAGCGTGAAGGCGTGTCGGTGATGCTCACCGCGCGGCGGGTGCGCCCGGCATCGGTGTTGCTGACGGTGAGCGTGTAGAACACCACGTCGCCCGGCTCGGCGCGGGTGCGCGAGGCGGTTTTGACCAAGCCAAGATCGGCGGCGGGCCCGTCAACCGGCACGTCGACCTCGAAAGGCACGGGGTTGTCGAGCACGAAGACGTCGCCGAACGATCCCTCACGGATCACGTAGGCGCGCCCGTCGGGGCGCGTGAGGCGCGCGAGCACGTCGCGCGGGGCGATCGAGGGCGCGGTGTAGGTCGGGGGAGGCTCGACGATGAGCCTGAAACGGCCCTGCGCGGTGAGCGGGAACCAGAATTCGCCCGGCCCCATCGGGACCGCGCGTCCGCCGCCGTCGGTGATCGGCTGGCCGCTGATAACGCTGGAAGGCCAAGGGGTTATGCCATCTTCGGCGAACACGGTCGCCGGCGCGCCGGTGTCGGCGCTGACGAGCGTGACGCGCGCTCCGTCGACCGGCGCGCCGGTTTCGCTGTCGAACACGACGCCGAAGGGATCGACCAGCACGGTGACCTCGGCCGAAACGAGGATCGTTTCGTTGCCCGGGCGCATCGCGGCGATAGTGATGCGCGAATCCGCGCCGACGCTAAGGCGGCAATCCTCGCGCACCAGCGGCGGGGGGATGCGCTGGGTGTTGATCACGCCCGCAAAGAGCCCGCTATCGGCGGTCGTCTCGTAGACCACCATGGTTTCGCGGTCGCCCTCGGGGGTGGTGAGCACCACTGTGAGGCTGTCGATTACCGTGGGGTCAAGATTTGCGGAAGTTGCTGTAACGTCGAAGAAAAGTGGTTCACCCCCGCGCAGTTCGTCGGTCTGCTGGACATTGACGACGGAGGTCGGGGCGGAAGAAATCGCATTGCCGCCAGGGGTCAGGCTGGAGGTCGCGTTGGCGCGCAGTTCGGCCGCGGCAATGCCACCGACGCTGCACTGGGGCGCGCGGTAGACGAGTTCAGGGCCGTTGCCGCCGGGCGCGCGGCGGAAGACGCGGATCGAAGGCGGCACGGGGGGCTGGGTGTTGACGTCGAAGGCCACCCGGTTGCTGGTGGTCTCGCGGCGGTTGCCATGCGTCTCCCAGCTTGCCTCGGCAATATTGGTGACGGTGCGCACACCGCCGCCCGTCGTCTGGGCGTGAACCCCCTCCTGCGGGGCAGTGAGCGGCAGCAGAACTGCACACAGCAATGCTGCCGCACGCCGCAGGAAGGGGGACACACGCAAGACCTTGGTCCTGATCAGGATTACTTGATCGTGACCCGGAAGTAGAGCGAACGGGTCTGGCCCGCCGCAACGTCGCTGAGCGTGCCGGTGATGCGCTCGCGGCCGCCGACGCCGCCGGTCGGAGCATAGCTGCCGCCCGCGGTGCCGGTGGTGCAGGTCGCACTACCGTTGATGAAGATCCCGAACGCCGAGCTGTAGAGCACGTCGGCCGGCAGATCGTCGAGCAGAGCCACGTTGGTCGCGGTCGCAGCACCGGCAGCGTTCGCCACCGTGATGCAGTACTCAACCGTCGCGCCCGGAATGGCCTTCGGGTTGGTGGTGAGGTTCACCGGATCGCTGACGACACGGCTCGACTTGACGACGGTCAGGACCGCGCCCGACACCGCGTAACGACCCTGGGCCGAGAACGCGCCGTCATTGGCCGAATCCGACACGCCCGCACCGTCGAACAGCACGTTGTCGATGCCGGTGGTGTTCGCGCCCGTGGTCGCCAGGATGCGCGCGCCGGTCGAACCGGCGGTGCCGCCAGCGTGCACGGCAGCGGTCAGAGCGACGTCGAAGGTGTCGCCGTTAACAGCGTTGATGCTGATGTCGGAAACGACCAGCACGGCCACGGTCGCGTCTTCAGCGACTTCGTCGAGCGAGGTGATCGCGCCGGCGGTCAGTTCGGCCGCATCGAGCCCACGGTTGCCGTTGGTGTCGCGGTAGATGCGGATGTTGCTGATGTTGGCCGGCGTGCCGCCGCGCAGCGCGGTGGACAGCACGAGGTCAGCCGTGGCGTTGCCGAGGTTAGTCACGTCGAAGGCCAGCACGCGGTTCGTCTGGTTCGGCGAGACCGAAACAGGCGTGGTGATGGCAGTGACGTTCACGTTGACGCGCTGGTCAACGGTGAAGCTGTCGCTGTCCGTCACGGCGTTCTGAGCATTTCCATTGACGTTGTAGTTGACGGTTACGGAGTTGGTAATCGTGGTACCGGCTCTGGTCCCTGCGGCCAGAGCAGGGGTGCTGGACATGGCGACAAGCGCGACAGCGCTCACCGCACCCAGCAGCTGCTTGGTGGTCTTCATATTTATGGTCCCGAGTGTCTGCCCAGCGTCAAAAGTGCCGCCCGCGGGGCGTGGCGGTTATCTCCCGCGTGTCAGCGGATGATTACTGGAAAGGCGACCCGCCCGGACGTGCCCGGGGCGATGGTTGCCAGCACCCAGCGGACGTGAGTCACGTCGGCATGGATGGCGGGACGTGTGGTCCCGTCGGAATTGGTGACGCTGAGCGCGGACAGCTTGCCCCAGGTCTTGCCGCCATCGGCCGACACCTCGAGCGCCGGATCGGCGTCGGGCGCGAGGCGCACGGCTGCGGGCAGCGGGTTGGTGATCGTGAAGTTCGTCACGACTTCCGCGCTCGTGTTGCTGTAGTTCTGGCCGAACACCAGCCGGTCGCCCGGCAGGAAGGTTTCGGGCTCGACCAGCTCGACGCGGGTCTTGCCGTCGGCCGCGGTGACGGTCTTTTCGGACTTGATGTCGCCCTCGACCGAGACGGCGGGAGCCGCGGCCTGAGCGGACAGCGGAAGGACAGGCACGGCGAGGCTCGCAGCCGCGGCACAGGCCAGCATCAGCTTGGTGATCGACTTCATCTTTGGTCCCCTGGTGACTCGTAAACTAATGATGATGTTGCATTGGACCGGGCTGGTCAGGCCCGGCCGTAAGGTTATTGGTCGACAGTGACGTTGAAGGTGATCGAACGGTTGGTGCCAGCCGCCACGCTGCCGAGCGCGACGTTGATCCCGGCGCTTTCCGAGGCGCTGCCGGCATCGGCGTCAGCCGCGTCGGTGAGCGCGCCGGCATCGAGCTTGAGCGTGCCGGGCACGTAGGTGGTGCCGGCCGGAATGGCGTCGGTGACGACGAGGTTGGCGACGCTGCCCGAACCGCTCACGCGCGCCTCGATGGTGAAGGTCGCGACCGAGCCCGGCACCGCGCTGGTGCCGCCGAAGGGATCGCGCAGGGCGACCGACTTGACGAGCTGGACGCTCGCGACCGCGCTATTGAGAACGCCGCGGGCATCGTCGATCGCGCCGGTCGAGCCGACCACGGCATCGCCGCCGCCCTGGCCTTCGCCGACAAAGACGGTGCCCGGCGTGCCGCTGCCGGTCACCGCGGCGGCGGTGAGCTCGACATTGCTGGTGTCGCCGTCCGCCGCGCTGTCGGGCACGGTGACGAGCACGAACACGGTGACGCGGGCATCGGGCGCCAGCACCGGAGTGGTCAGCGGGCCGGTGAGGATCTGGTCGACTCCGGCATCATAGGTGCCGTTGCCGTTGCTATCGATTGCAACGCCGCGAACGGTCACGTCGAAATCATTGCCTGCAACCGCAGCGTCGGCGGTGAGGCGGAAGGCTTCGGGGCCGTTGCCCGGATTGGTCACTTCGAAGGTCAGCACCGCATCGCCGCGGCGCGCGGTGATCGGGCCGGTGTCGAGCGAGGTCACGGTGACGTCGAGCAGTTCGTCGACGCGCACGGTGACCTTGTTCGAATCGACGCTGCGCGGGTTCCCCGCTTCCTCGAAGTTCGCGGTCGCGGTGTTCTCGATCAGCGTACCGGCGGTGACGCCGCCAGCGACGGCAGGCGTGGCTGCACCGGCCAGCAGGGCGGTGGCGATGATCGAGGCGAAGGGGCCATAGAGGCGAGCATGTTTGGTCATGACCCGGGGAATTACGGTTAAATGGTTAGCATTCCGTTAGCCATGAAATGACGATTTCGCATCGAAACCCATCGCCTTTCGGATAGGCGTCAAGTCCTTTCAGGTAGCGAAGAGATTAGCCGGGTTAGCAAATGCCTTGAATTCCAGCGCATTGCCGGAAGGATCGCGCAGGAACATCGTCGCCTGTTCGCCCGGCTGCCCCTTGAAGCGGATCGTGGGCGCAATCACGAACTTGCAAGCACCCGCGCACAGCCGCTCGGCGAGCGCCTCCCACTCGGCCATGCCCAACACCAGCCCGAAATGGGGGACAGGGACGCCGTGCCCGTCGACATGGTTGCTCGCGCGGTCACCCGCCTGCCCGGGCGCGAGGTGGGCGACGATCTGGTGGCCGTGGAAGTCGAAATCGATCCACTCGTCCGAGGAACGCCCCTCCGCGCAGCCCATCACCTCGCCATAAAAACGGCGTGCGGCGGCCAGATCGTCAACCGGGAAGGCGAGGTGGAAGGGGGGCAGGGTCATGCTTGCGGGCTCCTGTTGGCGGGCGTGGGATAGCGCGCGGGCAAGTAGGGAGGAAAGGATTTTCCTACTCCGTGCTGGCGTATCAGGCAGGTCGGGTTATGCGCCGCCCTCCCCTCCGCCCTGCCGATATCGCCATGACCCGCGAGGAGGCATCCGCCCTGCTGGAGGTCTGGCGGGCACGGCAGTTTTCTGCTTCTGGACAGTGTCTCTCGTGTCTCCCCGTTCAGCGTCGACATCGCGTGGATGAACGCCTAGGGGGAGCGCTGGATCAAGCCCAGCAAGGTGGAGCGCGCGGCGGCATGAAACTCATCATCGGCAACAAGAACTACTCGAGCTGGTCCTTGCGCGGCTGGCTCGCGCTCAAGCAGTCGGGGCTGCACTTCGAGGAACTCACCGTGCCGATCATGGGCGAGGAGTGGGACCGCCTGAAGCAGGGGATGGACGAGGTCCAGCCTTCGAGCGGCAAGGTGCCGATCCTGTGGGTTGGCGACGCGGTGGTGTGGGACAGCCTCGCGATCCTCGAATACTGCGCCGACAAGGTCGGGCGCGAGCGGTTCTGGCCCAAGGATGACGCCGCCCGCGCGATGGCCCGCGCGATGGTCGCCGAGATGCATTCGGGCTACCTCAGCTTGCGGCGCGAAATGCCAATGAACGTGCGGCGCCGGGTCGAGCTGCCCGGTGTCTCCGAGCCGGCCCGCCACGACATCGTGCGCATCCTCACCCTGTGGGCCGAAGCCCGCGCACGCCACGGCAGCGCGGGGCCCTACCTGTTCGGAAGCTTTGGCGCGGCCGACATCTTCTATGCGCCGATCGTTACGCGCTTCGTCACCTACGGCATCGGCGTCCCCGGCTTCGCGCAGGCCTATATGGAGGCGCTGCTCGAGCATGATTGGATGCGCGAATGGATCGGTGCGGCCGAGGACGAGGAATGGGTAATCGAACAGTTCGAGCGGGTAGCGTGATGCGGCGGCTGCTGGTCCTGCTCGCGGTCTTGCTGGCGCTCGCGCCGGTGCCCGCGCTGGCGTGGGGCGAATATGCCCACCGCCAGACTGCGACCATCGCCGAGGCGAATGTCTCGCCCGAGGTGCGCGCCAAGGTGCGGGCGATGCTCGCGCGGGAGAAGGAGCTCGGCACGCCCGATTGCCCCCTGAAGACGCTGCAGGACGCCTCGGTGTGGCCCGATTGCCTGCGCGGCGAGGGCTGGCGCTGGGGCTTCACCTTCGCCTGGCACTATCGCACTGCGCCGGTGTGCAAGGCTTTCGATCCCAAGGCGAACTGCTCGGGCGGCAACTGCGTCACCGCGCAAATCGTGCGTGCGCAGCGGGTGCTCGCCGACGAGCGGCTGCCTGCGCATGAGCGGCTGGCCGCGCTCGCCTTCCTCGTGCACTTCGCAGGCGACGTGCACATGCCGCTCCATTCGGGCGACAACGAGGATCAGGGCGGCAACGCGCGCAAGGCCGATTACGGGATCAAGCCGGGCTACAACCTGCATGCGATCTGGGACGGCCCGCTGGCCGAGCGCGCGATCAGCGATCCGGCTGATCCGGTGGTGCGGCGCTACTCGGCGGCCGAGCGCGCGGAGCTTGCCGGCGGCTCGCCCGACGACTGGGGCCGCGAGAGCTGGGAGATCGCGAGGAGCTTCGTCTACCCCACCGCCTTCGATACCGAGGACCTGTGCAGCCAGCCGCTGCCCGACAGGACCGCGCTCAGTCAGGACGACATCGTCCGCGGCGTGCCGATTGCGCGCAAGCGAGTGGTGCAGGCGGGCCTGAGGATTGCCGACCTGCTCGAGGACGCCTTCAAGCCCGGCCCGCTGGTGCCCGACGAACCGCGGCGGCGGCGGGGCTAGCGAGCCTCAGCCAAAGGCCTTGGCGAGGAACCAGGCGGCAACGCCAAGCATCGCCAGCGCCAGCCCCCGCCGCACCATCCGGGCGCGGGCCTCGGCCATGAGCGCGGTGCGCGCGTGCTCGGCGAGCAGCACTAGCGCGAGGTGGATCACGGTGGCGATGCCGACGCTGACCGCGGCCAGCGTGAACCCCTGCGCGAGGGTCGGCCGCCCGTCGGCGACGAACTGCGGCATCACGGTGATGATGAACAGCGCCGACTTGGGGTTGAGGAGGTTGATGACGAAGCCTGCGAGCAGATGTCGGCCAGCGGCAGCCTTGGGCGTCGCGGCCTGCGAGCTCTCGCCGCTGTCGCGCCACGCCTCCCACGCCAGCCACGCCATCATTGCCGCTGCCAGCAGCGAGACGCCCTGCGTCAGCCCCTCGCCTTGTGCGAGGATCAGGTTGGCAGCCAGCACGCTGAGCACGGCATTGGCGGTCAGCCCCGCAGCCACACCAGCGATGGCCCCGAGCCCGGCGCGCCGCCCCTCGGACAGGGTCAGTGTCACCAGCCACGCCATGTTGGGGCCGGGCGTCAGCTCGATCAGCAGCACCGCAAGCGCAAAGCCCGCAAGATCGATCACGGCGTGCGGCGCGCTTCGTAGCGGGTGCCGTCCTTGCGGGCATAGCCTTGCGGATCGAACACCATGTCGATGTCGGGATACTCGCCGCTGTCCGCCGCCTTGTCCCCGGCGCTGATGGCGACGAAGACGCAAGGCACCTCCGAGCGGTTGTGGAGGCAATGCCCGTTCGGCTCGCCCGCGGGGAAGGCGAGCACGTCGCCCGGGCCCACGGGGGTCTCGCCGGTATCGTCGATCAGGATCGCATGGCCTTCGAGCATCACCACCAGCTCGTCCTCCTCGCGGTGCCAGTGACGCTGCGAGGAGAAGGCGCCCGGCAGCAGAGTGCAATGGCTCGCGCCCATGCGGGTGAGGCCGCTGGCAGCCGCGAGGCGGCGATACCAGCGCCCCTCGACCACCGCGTCGAAGGGCGCGGGGTAGCCGGTCGCATTGGTCTGGGGAATCGCGGCAAGATCGAGCTTGGGCATCGGCGGCAACTCCTGCTAGGCCTCCCTTGATGCTCGACACGCTCGACCTTGCCAAGCGCCTGATTGCCGCGCCTTCGGTGACGCCCGCGACCGGCGTCGTGTTCGCCGAGCTGGAGGCGATGCTGGCGGGGCTGGGCTTTGCCGTCCACCGCTTCACTCGCGGCGAGGGGCCGGAAGGCTCGGAGGAAGCCCCGGTCGAGAACCTCTTCGCACTGCGCCCCGGCCCCGATGGATCGAAGCACTTCGCCTTCGCCGGGCACCTCGACGTCGTGCCGCCGGGTGACGGCTGGGCCTCCGATCCCTTCGACCCGCAGGAGCGCGGCGAGCTGCTCCACGGGCGCGGGGCGGTCGACATGAAGGGGGCGATCGCCGCGATGGTCGCCGCCATCGCCGAGGTGCCTGCCGAAGCGGGCACGATCAGCTTCATCATCACCGGCGACGAGGAAGGCCCCGCGCTCCACGGCACCCGCGCGCTGATCGACTTTATGGAGGGCGCCGGGCACCGCCCTGATCTGTGTCTGGTGGGTGAGCCCACCAGCGTTCACCGCCTTGGCGACATGGTGAAGATCGGGCGGCGCGGGTCGGTCAACATCTTCATTACGGTCGAGGGCACGCAGGGCCACGTCGCCTACCCGCATCTCGCCGACAATCCGCTGCCCAAACTGGTCGCGATCCTCGCCGAGCTTGACGCGCTGACGCTCGACACCGGCACCAAGTGGTTCCAACCCTCGAACCTCGAGATCACCGAAATCGCCGCCCTCAACAAGGCGCACAACGTCATCCCGGCGCGGGGCGAGGCGCGCATCTCGATCCGCTTCAACGACCTCCACACCGGCCACAGCCTGTCCGAACGGGTCTGCGCCATCGCCGAGAAGCACGGCGGCCGCGCGCGCCCGGTGATCTCGGGCGAGCCCTTCCTGACCGAGCCGGGCGCCTTCTCGAAGCTGGTCAGCGCGGCGGTCGAGGCGGAAACCGGCGTCGCGCCCGAACTCTCCACCACCGGCGGCACATCGGACGCGCGCTTCCTGCGCGCTGTGTGCCCGGTGATCGAATTCGGTCTGTGCAATGCGACCATGCACAAGCGCGACGAGGCGGTCGCCATTCCCGACCTTGCCGTGCTGGCGCGCATCTACGCCCGCATCGCCCGCGCTGCGCTGGCGCTGGACACCCTCGAAGGATAGACACAGGCGATGGACCGCAAGCTTACCCTCTACATCCTTGCCGGCATGCTGCTGGGCGTGATCGTCGGCCAGGTGCTCAACCAGAGCCTGCCCGCCGACGTGATCAAGACCTCAATCGCGCCGTGGTTCAAGCTGCTCTCCGACATCTTCCTCAACCTCATCAAGATGCTGGTCGCCCCGCTGGTGCTCTCGACCATCGTTGTCGGCATCGCCCACATGGGCGACAGCGCCGCGCTCGGCCGCATCGGCGTGCGCGCGCTGACGTGGTTCATCACCGCGAGCCTCGTTTCGATCGGCCTCGGGCTGGTGCTGGTGAACTTCTTCCAGCCCGGCATCGGTGCGCCGATCCCCGATGTCTCCGCCGCCACGGCCGCAGTGGGCGAGGTCAAGGAGCTGAAGGCAACCGACTTCATCCTCTCGATCTTCCCCAAGAACGCGGTCGAGGCGCTGGCGACCAACAATATCCTTCAAATTCTGGTGTTCTCGATCTTCGCGGGCGTCGCGCTGTCGGCGATCGGCGAGCGCGGGGCGCCGCTGGTCAAGGGCGCCGATGCGCTGGCCGAGATGATGCTGCAGGTCACCGGCTATGTGATGCGCTATGCCCCGGTCGCGGTGTTCGGCGCGCTCGCCAACGTGGTCGCGGCGAGCGGCCTTGCGATCCTCGGCACCTATCTCACGCTGCTGACCGAGTTCTACTTCTCGCTGCTGCTCTTGTGGGCGATCCTGCTGGGCGCGGGCGCGTTGTTCCTCGGGCGGCGCATCTGGACGCTGATCCGCTACATCCGCCAGCCGCTGATGATCGCCTTCTCGACCGCGTCCTCGGAAGCCGCGCTGCCCAAGCTGTTCGAGCAGCTCGACCGCTTCGGCGTGCCGCGCCGCATCTCGGGCTTCATGTTGCCGCTGGGCTACTCGTTCAATCTCGACGGCTCGATGATGTACATGAGCTTCGCGACGATCTTCATCGCGCAGGCCTATGGCATTGAGCTCACCATCGGCACGCAGATCATGATCCTGCTGACGCTGATGATCTCTTCCAAGGGCATCGCCGCGGTGCCGCGCGCGAGCCTTGTGGTCATCACCGGCACGCTGGCGATGTTCGGGCTTCCCGTGGAGGGCGTCGCGATCATCCTCGCCATCGACCAGTTCCTCGACATGGGCCGCACCGCGACCAACGTGGTGGGCAACGCGGTCGCGACCGCCGTCATCACCAAGTGGGAAGGCATGCTGGAAGTCGAGGAGCCCGAGGTCGTCGAACACCCCCACGCCCCCGCCCACACCGCCGCCGACGGCCGCGCGGGGCTGGAGCTCGATCCGAGCAATTTCGAAGAGGGCGGGCGCTAGGGGCGCGGGCGCTTTCGGGCTGCTTCGGTCTTGGCGCGAAAGGCAGTGTAGACGCTTTCATCGACGATCAGCGACGGTGCCCCGTCGGCATGCAAGGTCCAATTGTGGAGGCAGTCCCATGCGCGATCGGTTGTGCCGGGAGCGACGAGCGTGAGCGTCGGATAGCCGCCCTCGCTGGTGCCCGAGCTCAAGTGGCTCGCAACCGCACCGCACTTCGCGATAGCCTCAGGCAGCGAGCGCGCCGCACAGGCCGCTTGCCGCGCTTCATTGTCGGCTATCACAAGGTGGAGAACCGCGAACATCGCCGCAGGAATCCCCATCACAAGCGCAATGCGGGTGACGGCCTTTAAGCGCGGAACAGCCAAAACAGCGGTGCTGACAAAGAAGGAGACGGCAAAGGCAAACAGCGCCCAAAAAACCGGCTCTGCGCTTTCGCAGGGGGGCAGGCCGTATTGCAAAAAGGTGGCGGCAAAGGCGAACAGAAGCGACAGCAAACCGACGAGGAACAGAACCAATCCCGCAGCAATTCGCACGCGTTCTGCCCAGGTCATCGGTCCGCCCCTGGTTTCCATTATTCCTTCGCGTACTCAATCGGCACGAATTCGCCCAGCGAGCACCCCGCGCCGCGTTGCAGGTTGCCGCCGGTGGTCCGTAGCGCATAGACGATCTGCTGCGTGCACAGCTGGTCGATCGACGTCTCGTAAGTGATCGCCCGGTCGAAACCGAGGCCGGGGCAACTGCTCTTGAGCGTGCTGCGATAGACCTTGCCGCCCTGCATTTCGAAATCGATCACCCGGTCGGAGCGGACCACCGTGTTGCGCACCTGCGAGCGGCTAATGCAGTTCTGCCCCGGCCCCTTCACGGTCGCGGCAGGCGCAGCGTCAAGCTCGGCCTGCGCGCGCGCGGCTTGAGCGGCGGGGTCCTGTGCGCAGGCGGTCAGCAGCAGCGGCAGGGGGGCGAGTGCAAGCAAGCGGGGGTTCATGGCATCTCTCTCCACCGGAAGGGTATGCCCATCATCGCCCCCGCGCTTGAACCGCGCCTTAATCCATGTGGGCCTCAGGTTTCTTCGCGCTCCATCACGATCTTGACCCGGTCGAAGGGGGTGTGGAGCGTGAGACGGTCGCCGCGGATCGCGTAGTTGAAGACGAGGTCGGTCTCCTCGATATGCAGCTGACGCTCGTTGATCGCGAAGTTCTGGTAGATATCGTCTCCGCGGCTGCGTTCGGTGATGAACTCGCCGTCATCGGTGATAGCGATGATATCGCCGCGCGCGACATCGTCCACGCCTTCGTGCCGCACGACGCGCCAGTTGCCGACCACCTCGTAAGGCTCGGTCCGGCCGTCCGTCACCAGCCCGGCCAGCTTGGCCGCGCGCTGTTGCAGGGTGTCGACGAGCTTCAGCTCCTCCTTGAGCCCGCTCGTGCCCGATTCCTCCATCCGCTCCGAAAGCTGCGCGAGGATCGCGGCGGCGGCGGCGGGATCATTCTCATCGTGATACGCCGCCAGCGCCAGCCGCGTGCTGCGGAACTGGTCCACGAGCACCTCGGCCTTGGCGAGGTTGGCGGGCACACCCTCGCTTGCGGCCAGCACCGGCTTGGCATCGCTTTCGCGCCGATCGGTGATGGCGTCGGTGTAGCTCACCGAGACCTGCGCGAGCGGGATGCCGCCAGTCGGGGCTGCGCCCTCGAGCGTGGCGAAGATGCCGCCGCCGTTGCTCGAAAGGAAGGCGCTGGCGATGGTGACGGTCACCGTCCCGGCCCCTGCGTCCTCGATCAGCTCGCCCGGCACGCCGTAGATCGCGCCGACCTTCATGCCCTCGGCCGGGTCGATCGACAGCACCAGGTCATAGGCGACGGGGCTCACCATGTTGCGGAACTCGCGCGCGAACAGGTCCTTGCCCGACCCCTCGGTCGGCAGGAAGAACAGGTTGCCGCCGCGCACGCTGGAGATTTCGGTCGCGAGCTCGGCGTCGAAATGCGCGCCGACCCCGATGGTGGTCATGTCGACGCCCTTCCTCGAGCCGTCCAACGCCTGCCCCATGAAGCCCTCGGCCGAGGTGTCGCCGACATTGGGATTCTCGTCGGTGAACAGCATCAGCCGGGTCTTGCCGCGGCTCTTGGGCAGTTCGGCGAAGGCGGTTTCGAACCCGAGCCGGAGCCCCGCTTCCATGTAGGTCGAACCGTTGATGTCGATCGCCTCGATCGCGCGCTCGAGCGCGGCGCGGTTGCCTTCGACATCCATCACGGGCTGGTGGACCACGGTTTCCGAGCCATAGATCACGATCCCGAACCGGTCACCCTCGCGCATTTGGCCCAGCACCGCGCGCAGGCCTTCCTTGACCCGCGCGATGGGCTCGCCCGACATCGAGCCCGAGCGGTCGACCACGGCGATGAGGCTGAGCGGCTCGGCCTTGTAGGTCGCCGCATCCACATTGCTGTCGAAGCCGATCCCCACGAACTGCGTAGCCCCGTCCCAGCGCGAGGGCTTGGCATGGGTGACAACGCAGAACAGCTGGCCGCAGGGCGCGCTGCTCGGCAGGACGAGGTCGTGTTCGCTCAGCAGGCCTTCGGAGGTGAGGCTGGTCGCCTGCGGCAGCTTGCCCGCCAGATCATCGAGCGCGATCGAGCGGAAGTGCTGCACATCTTTTGCGCCGCCTTGGGTCACGCGCACGGCGGCGGTTACGATGATCTGCTGATAGGCAGCATCGTCCTCCTCGATCTCGATCTCGTCCTCGGGCGGATCGGCGGCGGGGTCCTGCGCGAGCGCCGGAGCGGCCAGCAGCGACAGACATGCGCTCATCATCAGAGCGCGGCGGGACGACGTAATGAAGCGCATGGCTCATCTCCCCTGGTATGCCGGGCGAGATTAACCCGCTTTGCGAGTCGCTCCTAATGGTATGGTTTTGCAACGGGTTTCGGCGCTGTCAGTCGCGCGGATTCTCCATCACCTTCTTGCGGAACGAGCACAGGTCCGCGACCGTGCAGCGCCAGCATTCCGGGGTGCGCGCCTTGCACACGTAGCGGCCGTGGAGGATCATCCAGTGGTGCGAATCCCGGCGGAACGGCTGGGGCACGCGCTTTTCGAGCTTGGCTTCGACCTGATCAGGGGTCTTGCCCTTGGCCATGCCGGTGCGGTTGCCGAGGCGGAAGATATGGGTGTCGACCGCGAAGGTCTCCTGCCCGAACCAGCAATTGAGCACCACGTTGGCGGTCTTGCGGCCCACGCCGGGGAGCTTCACCAGCGCCTCGCGGGTATCGGGCACCTCGCCGCCATGTTCATCGACCAGGATCTGCGAGAGGGCGATGACATTCTTGGCCTTCGAGTTGAACAGGCCGATGGTCTTGATGTGCTCCTTCAGCCCTGCCTCGCCCAGATCGAGCATCGCTTGCGGGGTTTCGACCTTGCGGAACAGCGCGCGGGTCGCCTTGTTGACCCCCACGTCGGTCGCCTGCGCGCTCAATGCCACCGCGACCAGCAGCTGATAGGCATTGCCATATTCGAGCTCGGTCTGGGGCGAGGGATTGTCCTCGGCCAGACGGCGGAAGAATTCGAAGATCTGGGCCTTGTTCATGGGCAAGGGGGCATCGGTGACAGGAACCTCATCGCAGCCAGCGTTTCATCGCTGGAAAGGGGTGATCGCCGGGCTGTCCGTGAGGATCGCAAAGGCCCCAATAGCCGAGCAAGGGCGTGCCGATACAGGCACCCGAGGCGAAAGCGGAGCGCAGCATGGCGGCATCGCCGCGATAGCCGCCGTCGTGGAACAGCTGTTCGACCGGCAGCCCGCATGCGCGCGCCGCGGCGTAGGACCACGCGATCGCGGCCATCTCGTCACCGCCGTCCGCGACAATCGGGCCGAGCGCCGCGCGCGCCTCCGGGTCGGCCACCGCGATGTGCCCGGCCTCGTGCAGCAGGTCTCCGGGCCACACCGGGACCGCGGGATCGATCAGCAGGCGGCCGTCAATGATCGCCAACCCGTCCAGCAATTGCGCGTCGCCCCCCTCGAGCGGCCCGGTGGCAATCCCGATCCGGTCGAGAAAGGCAAGGCAGCGCCGGGCGGCATCCTCCCCGCCGCCCTCGGCCCGCCACGCATGGCGCTCTGCTGCGATGGCGGTCACTGCGCTGTTGCGGAGGGAGCCTCCGCCTTGGGATGCGCGGCCTTCCACTCCATCGCCCGCAAGGCGCGCTTTTCGACCGAGGGGTGGGTGTAGAACAGCGCTTCTTCGATCGCCGAGGGGCGCGGGTAGCGGTATTCGGCGGTCTTCACCAAGGCAGTCGCCAGCGCGTCGGGCTCGTTCACCGTGACCAGCGAATAGTGGTCCGCCTCGGCCTCGCCCACGCGGGTGAGGGTGTTGGTGAGCGGGGTCACCAGCAGCCCCAAGACCGATCCGACGACGGCGAACACCGGCAGGCCGCGCGGCTCGTCCAGCCGCGCATCGCTCCCCAGCGCGCGCGCGGTGGGCACGAACAGGCGGTCGAGCAGGAAGAAGAACAGCATCGCCAGCAGCGGGAAGATCACCACATAGCGCCAGATGTGGCCGAGCTTGTAGTGCCCCGCCTCGTGCCCCGTCACCGCGCGCACCTCGGCGAGCGAGGCTTCCTTGAGCGCCACATCGGCAATCGCGATCCGCGCCGAGGGGCCGAGCCCCGAGACATTGGCGGTGAAGCGGTCCGACTGTCGCGATCCGTCATAGAGGAAGATGCGGTCCTTGGGGATGTCGACATCCTCGGCGATCTGTTCGAGCGCGGTGCGCACCTCGCCCGGCGGCACGGGCTTGTAATCGTTGAACAAGGGCTCGATCAGCGGCGGCCCGGCGAGCAGCCCCAGCAGGGTCATGACACCCGCCAGTCCGCCGCTCCACAGCCACCAGCGCTTGCCGGTCTTGCGGATCAGGGCATAGACCCCGGTGAGAAACAGCCCGCCCAGCACGGTGCCGATCGCCTCGCCCATCGCCAGCTGGCCGAGAAAATCGCCCAAGGGTTGGCTGGAGAGGTCATAGCTGCGCTCGCGGTGCCAATCGGTGTAGATCGTCCAGGGCAGAGCGATCAGGGTCGAGAGCACCAGAAAGGCGGCGCTGACAAGCAGGGTGGGCAAGAACCGCTGCGGCTGCTTGAAGCGCGCGGCGATGCGGTCGAGCAGCTTGAGGCGCACCATAATGACAGCGACCAGCACCGAGACCAGCACGCCGCCCAGCAGCACCCAGTGGTTGCCGGTGGTGTAAGCCTGCGCCTTGGCGAGCGCCTCGGGCCCGAGGCTGTCGACCATCCGCGCGGCTTCCTGCGCGGGGGTGAGAGTTGCGGTCATGTGGTGCGGATCCCCTGTTTTGATTGTGTGTTATTCAGACAATACACCGCGTGGTCTGTCAAGCCAGCCCCAGCACGTCGTTCATGGTATATCGCCCCGCGCTCTGGCCGGTCAGCCACTGCGCCGCCTTCACCGCGCCGCGGGCGAAGATCATGCGGTTTTCCGCCGAGTGCGCCAGCGTCAGGCGCTCCTCGGCGCCCGCGAAGATCACCGAATGCTCGCCCGCCACGGTGCCGCCGCGCAGGGTCGCGAACCCGATCGCGCCCACGCCCCGCGCGCCGGTCATCCCGTGGCGGCCGCTCTCCATGTTGTCGCCGAGCACGATCCCGCGCCCCTTCGCCGCCGCTTCGCCCAGGAGCTTGGCGGTGCCCGAGGGCGCATCGACCTTCATGCGGTGGTGCATCTCGAGCACCTCGATGTCCCAATCATCCCCGAGCCGCGCGGCGGCCTCCTGCACGAGGTGCGCCAGCAGCGTCACGCCCAGCGAGAAGTTGCCCGATTGCAGCACCGGCACCGCGCGCGCGGCCTCGGCGAGCATCACGAAATGCGGCTCTTCGAGCCCGGTGGTGCCGACCACGATCGGCTTACCCGCCACGCGCGCCGCGCCGAGGTTGGCGGCGAGGGCATCCGGCGCGGAAAAATCGACCAGCACGTCGCACTGCGCGGCAAAGGGCCCGATGCTCCCGCCCGCGTCGACGCCGGCGAACAGCATATGCCCCGCGTCCGCAATCGCAGCCTCGAGCGCCTGTCCCATCCGGCCCTTGTGCCCGATCACCCCGAATTGCAGCTGTGCCATTGCGTGCCTCTATGCCTCATGCTTGAAGGCCTCATGGCACAGGTCGAACGCATCGTCATCCTCACCGGCGCAGGCATTTCCGCCGAAAGCGGGATCGACACCTTCCGCAGCGCCGGAGGCCTGTGGGAGCAGCACCGGGTCGAGGACGTCGCCACGCCCGAGGGCTTCGCCCGCAACCCGAACCTTGTGCTCAATTTCTACGACATGCGCCGCGCCGCGCTCGCCAGTGTCGCGCCCAATCCCGCCCACGCGGCGCTAGCGCGGTTGGAGCGGGAATTTGCGGGCGAGCTGTTGCTGGTCACGCAGAACGTCGATGACCTGCACGAACGCGGCGGCAGTCGCAGCGTGCTGCACATGCATGGCGAATTGAAGAGCGCGCTGTGCTCCGCCTGCGAGATGCGCTCCCCCTGGCACGTGACCATGATAGAGCGCCCGCCATGCCCCGTGTGTCAGGCACCGACCCTGCGCCCGGACGTGGTGTGGTTCGGCGAGATGCCTTACGAAATGGGCCGCATCTACGCCGCGCTCGAAAACTGCGACCTGTTCGTCAGCATCGGCACCTCAGGGGCCGTCTACCCCGCCGCAGGCTTCGTCGCCGAGGCGCGGGCGAACGGGGCGCGCACGCTCGAACTCAACCTCGAACCCAGCGAGGGCTCGCGGCTGTTCCACGAAACCCGCCATGGACCTGCCAGCGCGCTGGTGCCGCAGTGGGTGGAGGAGGTGCTAGGCGGCTGAACCGCAAGTGCGGCAGGCCAGGTCCTTTGCAATCCGGATTGTGCGCATTCCCGGCTCCAGCCCGTCGAGGATGTGGAGGCGGCCCCAGCCGGGCTCGCCCAGCATCGCGGTTCCCGCCAGCAGCACCTTGACCGCCTGAAGCGCGGCAAAGGTGCCCGCCCAGCCGGCCATCGCGCCGAGCATGCCGTCGTCGGCGCAGGTGTCGCAGTCCTCGGCATCGAAGGCGTCGCCCACGAAGCAGCGGTAGCAGGCCTGATCGGAGAGGTGCCCGGCGAAGGCCCCGACCTGCCCCTGAAAGCGGCCCACGGCGGCCGAGAGCAGCGGGATCCCGGCAGCAACGCAGGCGTCGGAGACCGCGAGGCGCGTCGCGAAGTTGTCGGTGCCGTCGAGCACCAGATCGCAGGCCGCGATCAGGCTCGCGGCATTCTCGGGCGTGATCCGCGCGTCCGAGACGTCGACATGGAGCGAATCGTCGAAATTCGCCAGCCAGCGCCGCGCCGAGACCGCCTTGCCATAGCCGACATCGCGGGTGGTGAAGATCGTCTGGCGCTGCAGGTTGGAGACGTCGACCACATCGTCGTCGACCAGCGCCAGCCGCCCGATCCCGCTCGCGGCGAGATATTGCAGCGCAGGGCTTCCGATCCCGCCGAGGCCGATCACCGCGACCTTGCTGTCGGCGAGCCGCACCTGCCCAGCGCCGCCGACCTCGGGCAGTACGATGTGGCGGGCGAACCGGTCGAGCCGTGCTGGCGACAAGCTCATGGCTCGAGATTGTCCTCGCGGCGCTCCTGCTTGAAGGCGCCGATGCCCTGCCACCACAGGAAGGCGATCACCGCGCCCTTCACCGGCTGGAGCGTCGTGAGCAGCAACACCACCGCCACCGGCAGGATGATCGCGAGGGTCAGCCATGCGGACACCCCGCCCGAGATCATCGCGATCACCACCGGCGCGAGCAGATGGCCGACTACGAAGATGCCAATATAGGCCGGAAAGTCATCGGCTTGCTGGACAGACCAGTCCTGCTTGCAGTGTTCGCAGCGGTCGACGGGCTTGAGCCATTTGCGGAACAACGCCGCCTCGCCGCAGCGCGGACAGGTGCTCTTCGCGCCCCGGAAAAGCGCGGGAAGCCAGCCTGCGGGAAGCTGGATGAGCTCGGGGGAAAGGCGTTGGTGCGGCATGGAAAGGCTGTTTACAGCCTGTGCACCGCCTGTCGACAGGCCTGTGGATGGGCCTGTCGACAGAGCGGTGCACAGATTGTGCGGATTATGCGCGAATTAACCTTGGCAGGTCAGCTTTCGAGCTGCCTGAGCAGGCTCCGCACATCGCCATCCATGTCGGCGTCGCGCTGGCGCAGATCTTCGATCAGGCGCACCGCGTGGATCACGGTCGAGTGGTCGCGCCCGCCGAACTTGCGCCCGATCTCGGGGTAGGAGCGCGGGGTCAGGACCTTCGAGAGATACATCGCCACCTGCCGCGGGCGCACCACCGCGCGGGCGCGGCGCTTGCTGCTCATTTCCGCCCGGTCGATGCGGTAGAACTGGCAGACGGTGCGCTGGATCTCGTCGATCGTAATCCGGCGGCGGTTGGCGCTGAGGATGTCGGTGAGCTGTTCCTCGGCCAGCTGGAGCGACACCTCCTGCCCGGTCAGCTGCGCATAGGCGATCAGCTTGTTGAGGCCGCCGACCAGCTCGCGCACGTTGCGGGTGATGGTGCGGGCGAGGAACTCGACCACATCCTCCGGCACGGCCAGCGGCGCGAAGCGCACCAGCTTGCTGACGAGGATTTTCTTCCTCAGCTCGATGTCGGCGGGCTGGATGTCGGCGACCAGACCCATCGACAGGCGGCTGAGCAGGCGCGGCTCGACCCCGTCCAGCGCCTGCGGCGCGCGGTCGGCGGCGAAGACCAGCCGCTTGCCTTCGGCCAGCAGCGCGTCGATCGTGTAGAGCAGCTCTTCTTGCGCGCTCGCTTTGCCGATGATGAACTGGATGTCGTCCACCAGCAGCAGGTCGAAGGAGCGAAGGCGTGCCTTGAACTCGATCGTCTGGCTCGACTTCAGCGCCTGGACGAATTCGACCATGAAGCGCTCGGCCGAGCAGTAGAAGATGCGCGCGCGCGGGTGGGCCTGGAGATAGCCATGGCCGATCGCGTGGAGCAGGTGGGTCTTGCCCTGACCGGTCGCGGCCTTGAGGTAGAGCGGCGAGAACTGCGGCTGTTCCAGCGCCGCCATGCGCTGCGCTGCGTTGCAGGCGAGGATGTTCGCCTCGCCCGTCACGAAGGCGGCGAAGGTCAGCGAGGCATCGAGCCCGACCGAGGAGGTGAAGGTCGCATCGCCCAGCGCGCCTGCTGCCATCGCGATCGCGCTCGCGCCGTCATTGGCGGGGCGGCGACCGTCGTCGAGGCGCAGGTCGGGCAGCTGGCGGCGGCCCGGGTGAACCATGATGTTGACCTTGCGCACTTCGGAGCGCGCAATGCTCCAGGCCAGCTGCAGCCGGTCGTGGAAGCGGTCACGCACCCAGTTGGCGGAGAATTCGGTCGGCAGATAGAGATCAAGCGTCCCGCACTCGCGGTTGAGCACGCCCAACTGGATCGGCTTGATCCACTGGCTGTGGAGCTGATGCCCCAGATCCTTGCGCAGTCCCTGACTGATATCGGCCCAGTCGGCAGCGAGATTTACGGCTTCGGCATCTTCCATCAGATGTTCATCGGCCTGGCGGCCAGTGGTGCGCGCCTTGTCAGTCCTGTGCACAAGCTCATCCCCAATCCACGTACTGCCTGCAAAGCCCGTCCCGAGGCCAGCAGACAAATTTGATTCCGTCGCGACAGGCATGCCTTTCCTTTCCCCGGAATCGCAATTCCCGGGAACCCCCCTGTCGGCCAGTTTGTAAAGGCCACCCAGGCTGTCCCGCGCCGGGTGGAGTTCATGTAAAGAACGCATCGGGCCGATGCGCAAGCGCGGACTTTTAAAAAAAGTGAAATATTCCTGTTGACTCGGCTCTACCCCGCAGACTTGCGTTGAAGTAGCTGAATTATCTGGAAAACACCCTTCAGAAACGCGCGAATCGCGGTGAATCCTGACGTTTGGGGGTGATGCGCTTGTCGCAATTGTCGCAAAACAAACGGGCCGCGCTCATGGAGCGCGGCCCGTTGGATAGCTGTGGCCGACCGACCCCGTATTTGCGCGTAAAATGCGGCAGACGGGATCGCAGGCGATTCGGATCAGAGCGTGGCGACTCGCTTAGTCAGCCGCGACATCTTGCGCGCCACGGTGTTCTTGTGGAGCACGCCGCGGGCGACGCCGCGGGCCATTTCGGGCTGCGCTGCCTTGAGCGCGGCAGCGGCGGCTTCCTTGTCGCCGGCTTCGCAGGCGGCTTCGACCTTCTTGATGAAGCTGCGGATGCGGCTCACGCGCGCGCCGTTGATGGCGGCGCGGTTCGCGTTGCGGATGATGCGCTTCTTGGCTTGCGGCGTATTGGCCATATTCGTGTCTGTCTCGCGTTTGCTTCGGGCCGCTTGTGGCGACCGGGAAATTGGTGGCGGTTGCTCGAAAAGAGGCGAGCGGACCCATGGCCCAACCGCCGGAAAGCAGCGCGCATAGTCAGAACTGCCCCGAAGGTCAACGATTCTCCGAGGTCGCACTTCTTGACCGCAAATCAATGCCAGTCGGCGGCGTGCGCCGCCGCAAGGCCGAATGGCCGCCCGCAGGCGCCCGGAGCGAAGCGGAGGAATAGCGCTGAGGACGTGCCCGCGGAGGCGGGCACGCAATCAACGCTGGCACACCGGGCAGAACCATGTGCTGCGACCCCCTTGGGCGATGCGCTGGATCACCCCGCCATCGTCGTGCCGGCACGCCTTGCCCTCGCGCCCGTAGACGTCGAAGGAGCTGGCGAAATAGCCGAGCTCGCCGTCGGGCCGGGCATAGTCGCGCAAAGTGGAGCCCCCGTCACGGATCGAGGCTTCGAGCACCGCGACGATCGCAGGGACAAGCCGCGCAAGCTGCGGCCCCGTCACCTTACCCGCAGGCTTGGTGGGCCGGATCCCCGCCCGCCACAGCGCCTCGCAGACATAGATATTGCCCAAGCCAGCCACGATCCGCTGGTCGAGCAGGCATAGCTTGATCGACTGCGTCTTGCCCGCCAGCGCCGCCTTGAGATGGCCTGCGCTGAGGCCCGGCCCCAGCGGCTCTGGCCCGAGCGCGGCAAATTGCGGCCAGGCGTCCAGCTTTGGCGTCTCCACCAGATCGACCGACCCGAACCGCCGCGGATCGCACAGGGCAAAGCGGTGCGCGGCCGTCTCCAGCAGCAGGTGGTCGTGGGTGTCGGGCGTCTCGGGATCGATCCGCCAGCGCCCGCTCATGCCCAAGTGAAAGATCATCGTCGCCCCGCGGTCGAGATGGAGCAGCCCATACTTGGCCCGCCGCGAGAGCGCGCTGACGGTGGCGCCGGTCATCACCTGCACCAGATCGGCGGGGAAGGGCCGGCGCAGGTCCGCGCGGTTCAACTGGACGCGCGTGATCCGCTCGCCTTCAAGAAAGGCGGCAAGCCCGCGCACCGTGGTTTCGACTTCGGGGAGTTCAGGCATTGCAAACTTCGCACATAGGCTGCCCTCTATCACCCTTTGCCTGAGGGGCAATTCCCTCTAGGGAACGGGCCATGAGCGATACCACCGACGAAACCGTCTCCTTCGGCTACATCCAGGTCACCCCGCAGGAAAAGACCCGCAAGGTCGGCGAGGTCTTCTCCAGCGTCGCGCGCAAGTATGACATCATGAACGATGCCATGTCGGGCGGCATGCACCGTTTGTGGAAGGACCGCTTCGTCAAGCGCGTGAAGCCGCAACCGGGCGAGCAGATCCTCGACATGGCGGGCGGCACCGGCGACATCGCGTTCCGCATGGCGGCCCGCGGCGCGCATATCACGGTGGCCGACATCAATCAGGACATGCTCGATGTCGGCGCCGAACGCGCGCTGGAGCGCGGGTTTGACGAGGAAGACGGCGCGCTCGTCTTCACCTGCCAGAACGCGGAAAGCGTGAGCTTCGCATCGAACAGCTTCGATGCCTACACCATCGCTTTCGGCATCCGGAACGTCACCCACATCGACCGCGCCCTTGCCGAGGCCCTCCGGGTCCTGCGTCCGGGCGGGCGGTTCTTCTGCCTCGAATTCTCGACCGTCGAGTGGTCGGGGCTGAAAGAGGCCTACGACATCTATTCAGAACACCTGCTGCCGCGCATGGGGCAGGCGATTGCGGGGGATGCCGATTCCTATCGCTACCTCGCCGAATCGATCCGCAAGTTTCCGCCGATGCCGGCCTTCGAGCAGATGATCCGCGCCGCCGGTTTTGCGAACACCAAGGTTGAACCGATCATGGGCGGACTGGTCGCGATCCACTCGGGGTGGAAGATCTGATCCAGTGACGCCATCGGTAGTCCACTTCTCCCGCCTTGCGCGCTGGGGCGTCACGCTCGCCCGCAGGCGCGCGCTGGTCGGGATCGAGAATGATCCCAATGCCCCGGCCGCGGTGCGCCAGTTCGTGCGCCTCGCGCGGCTGGCGACGCTGACGGGAAAGAGCGGCAAGCCCGATTACGCGGGCGCCTTCCGCGCCATCGGTCCGGCGGCGATCAAGCTCGGGCAATCGCTCGCCACGCGCCCAGATCTGGTCGGCGAGGAGGCGGCGAACAACCTGCTGAGCCTGCAGGACAGCCTGCCGCCAGTGCCCTTCGCGCAGATCAAGGCGTCGATCGAATCGAGCTTCGGCCAGCCGCTCGAGAACCTGTTCAGCGAAATCGACCCCGAGCCGGTCGGCGCGGCCAGCATCGCGCAGGTCCACAAGGGCGTCACCACCGATGGCCGCAAGGTCGCGATCAAGGTGCTGCGCCCGGGCATCCGCGAGAAATTCGCGCGCGACATCCAGACTTACGAATGGGCCGCCGCCCATGTCGAGGCGATGGGTGGGGAGGCGAGCCGCCTGCGCCCGCGGCTCACCATCGCCAATTTCAAGCGCTGGACCAATTCCGAGCTCGACCTGCGGCGCGAGGCGGCCTCGGCCAGCGAACTGGCCGAGCAGATGGCGGGCGTGCCCGGATACCGCATCCCCGGCATCGACTGGGACCGCACCAATGGCCGGGTGATGACCATCGAGTGGATCGACGGGGTCAAGATCAGCCGCGTCGACGAGCTGCGGGCGCGCGGGCATGACCTTGCGGAGATTTCCGAACGCCTCGTCATCAGCTTCCTGACCCAGGCGATCAGCGCAGGGTTTTTCCATGCCGACATGCACCAGGGCAACCTGTTCGTGGAGGATGACGGCACCATCGTCGCGATCGATTTCGGGATCATGGGTCGCATCGACCGCCGCGCGCGGCAATGGCTGGCGGAGATTCTCTACGGGCTGACCACCGGCAATTACCAGCGCGTCGCCGAGATCCATTTCGAGGCGCAATATGTGCCCTCCTACCACTCGGTCGGCGAATTCGCGACCGCGCTGCGGGCCGTCGGCGAGCCGATGCGGGGCAAGCCGGTCAAGGAGCTCAGCGTCGGCCAGATGCTCGACGGGCTGTTCGCGATCACCCGCGATTTCGACATGCAGACCCAGCCGCATCTGCTGCTGCTGCAGAAGACGATGGTGATGGTCGAAGGCATCGCGACCCAGCTCAATCCCGACATCAACATGTGGGACACCGCCGCGCCCTATGTGCGCGAATGGATCCGCGATGAGCTGGGGCCGGAAGCGGCGCTCGCCGACCGGTTCAAGCAGGACGCGGGAACCCTGCTGCGCCTGCCCGGCCTGATCCGCCGGGTGGAAGAAATGTTCCCCCCCAAGGGCGGCGCGCCCGAATCGCCGCCGCTGCCCGAGATCCCGCTGGTCACCGACAAGCGCGAAGGGCGCGGGCTGCTCGGCTATATCGTCGCCGGTCTGGTCGGCGCAGGTGCGCTGTGGGGGGCACAGGCGCTCGGCTGGATCGGATGAGGGCCTCCGCGCAGCCATCGCTCATCGAGCGGTGGGAAGCGCTCGGTCGGCCCTTCACGCATCTGCCCCGCTGGGGGGCGGCGCTGGTGCTGGCATTGGCGCTCGCCATGGCTCTGGGAGCCGCTGCGGCGCTTGCCCCAAGCGCAGCGAAAGTGCCTGCGAGCCGGGCCGAGGCTCCGGCGCAGGCCGCCGCGCCTGCTCGATCCGCAGCCGTGCGCGCCAAGGGCGACATGGCGCTCTATTCGCGCGTTGCCGCGCGCGTGGCCGCTGGCGAGGACTACTATGCCGCCGCGCTCGCCGAGCACCGTGCGAGCGGCTACCCCACCCGGCCCTTCGTCACCATCCGCCCGCCGACGCTGGCTTGGGCGCAGGCGGCAATCGGCCCCGACGGCGTGCGCTGGCTGGCACTGGCGCTGGTGGCGGGCACCATTGCCGCGCTCGGCTGGCGCGCAGTGCCGCTGGCGAGCATCGAGGAGCGGATCATCGCCGCCGCACTGCTCGCCGCGGGCGGCGGCGCTGCGCTCTCGCAGCTCGCGGGGTATGACCATGATTTCATCGCCGGGGTGCTGCTGAGTCTCGCCTTGCTCGCCTATCGCGCGGATCGCTGGTGGCCTTCGCTGCTTGCCGCCGCTGCCGCGCTCGCGGTGCGCGAGCTTGCCGCACCCTTTGTGCTGCTGTGGCTGGCCTTCGCGCTTGCCGAGCATCGCAGGCGCGAGGTGCTCGCTCTCGTCGCATTATTGGCGCTGTTCGCGGCCGGACTTGGAGCGCACGCCCTCGCGGTGGATGCTCTGCGGTTGCCCGGCGACCTTGCCTCGCAGGGGTGGAACGCGCTGGCCGGATACGGCGTGCCGCTGGCAGGCCTTGCTCAGCTGACGGGCCTGCGCCATTTGCCGCCGCTGCTCGCCGCGCCGCTTGCCGTGTTGCCGCTGCTCGGCTGGGCGGGGCTGGGCGGGCGCACGGGGCTGTTCGCGATGCTGTGGTTCATTGGCCTTGCCACGGGAATGGCGCTGTTCGCGCGGCCAGCCAATTACTACTGGATCGAACTCGCCCTGCCTGCCTACGCCGCTGGCCTCGCCTTCGCTCCGCGCGCGTTGGCCGAGCTTTTCGGGCGACTGACCGTTCGCGCTTCAAAGCAAATTTAACCAAGCTTTGCGATTGCTGGCGGGTGCACTATGTGCGCAAGATCCCGGCGATGGTGCGAGAGGCGATTTGGTGAGATGAGCGAACAGGAAGCGGCAGCGGGTTTTGCCCCACGCATCCTGCTGGTCGTGGGCGGCGGCATCGCGGCCTACAAGGCCTGCGAGCTGGTGCGCCTGATCCGCAAGGGCGGCGGGGACGTCACCTGCGTGCTCACCCGCGGCGGGCAGCAGTTCGTCACTCCGATGTCGCTCGCGGCGCTTAGCGAGAACCAAGTCTACACTAACCTCTTCGACCTGAAGAACGAGGCCGAGATGGGGCATATTCAGCTCAGCCGCGAGGCCGACCTTGTGGTCGTGTGCCCGGCGACTGCCGATCTGCTCGCCAAGATGGCGGCGGGGATCGCCGATGATCTTGCCACCACGCTGATCCTCGCCACCGACAAGCCGGTGATGGCCGTGCCCGCCATGAATGTGCGGATGTGGGAGCACGAGGCGACGCAGCGCAATATCGGCCTGCTCAAGGCTGCGGGCGTCACCGTGCTCCACCCCGACAAGGGCGCGATGGCTTGCGGCGAGTTCGGCTATGGCCGCCTGCCCGAGCCCGACGCGATCTGGCGCGCGATCGCCGCGCATTTCGGGGTTGTCGTGCCCGAAGCGCAGCCCGCCGCGCCGCTGTTCGAGGTTGAGGCGCTCGAGCCCGGGGAAGACGAGGACGGCAGCGCCGCCCTGCCGGACGGCATCGGCGGGTTCCTCTCGCGTATCATCCCGCGCTCGACCGCCAAGCGCACGCATGACGAGATCGAGGCCGAATACGAGGACCTGCCGGAGGGATTGCCGGAGGACTTCCTGCCCGAGGATTTCCCGCCAGAAGAGCCCGCGCCCGAATTCAACCCCGATTTCGGCGGCCCGCTGCTCGCCCGCAAGGGCAGGGCCGGGGCCGCGCCGCCGATGGATACCGGCGCGCTCAATCACCTGATCGACCCGCGCAAGGCGCCCCCCCTGCCCGGCGCGCCCGAGGTGCCCGTGGAGATCGAAGCCGATCTCGGCGAGGTGCTTGAGGGCGAGGACTTCGGCCTTTCGGCCACGCACCGCCCGCTTCACGGCCGCCATGTGCTGGTCACCGCCGGACCGACTTGGGAGGCGATCGACCCGGTGCGCTACATCGCCAACCGCTCGAGCGGCAAGCAGGGCTTCGCCATTGCCGCCGCCGCTGCCGCCCTGGGCGCGCGGGTGACGCTGGTGTCGGGGCCGGTCGCCTTGAAGACTCCTGCGGGCGTCTCTCGCATCGATGTCGAGAGCGCCGTGCAGATGGCCGAGGCGGTCAAGCGCGCGCTGCCCGCTGATGTCGCGGTGATGGTCGCGGCGGTCGCCGACTGGCGGCCCAAGGAATATCGCGGGCACAAGATGAAGAAGCGCGGCGATGCTCCCCCTGCGCTGGTGCTGGTGGAAAACCCCGACATCCTCACCAATGTCGCAGGCGCGGCGCGGCGCCCGGCGCTGGTGATCGGCTTTGCGGCCGAGACCGACAACGTGCTCGAACACGCCAAGGCCAAGCGCAAGCGCAAGGGCGCGGACTGGATCGTGGCCAATGATGTCAGCGGCAGCGTGATGGGCGGCGATCTCAACCGCGTGACGATCATCAGCGGCGAAGGGATCGAGGTGCTCGACGAAATGCCCAAGTCCGTGGTGGCGATGGCGCTGGTCGAACGCATCGCGGCGAGCCTGCGCGCGGAGGCGGCGGAGTGACGATTCAGGTTCAACTGAAGCGCCTGCCCCATGGCGAGGGCCTGCCGCTGCCGGCCTATGCCACCAGCGGCGCGGCGGGAATGGACGTGGTGAGCGCCGAGGACGTGACGCTGGCTCCGGCTGCGCGCCATGCGGTCGCCACCGGCCTGTCGATGGCGATCCCCGCAGGCTACGAAATTCAGGTCCGCCCGCGCTCGGGGCTGGCGCTGAAGCACGGCATTTCGGTGCCCAACACCCCCGGCACCATCGACAGCGACTATCGCGGCGAGCTGAAGGTGATCCTGATCAACCTCGGCAGCGAGCCCTTTGTGATCGCCCGCGGCGACCGCGTGGCGCAGCTGGTGCTGGCACCGGTGGTGCAGGCCGCATGGGACGAGGTTGACGAACTCGACGCGACCGAGCGGGGCGAGGGCGGCTTCGGCTCGACCGGGGGGCATGCGAAGCTCTAGGCTGTGGCTGGCCGCCGGGGCCGGGCTGGCTATGCTGGCCGCGCCTGCCGCCGCCTGTTCGCCGCCAGCCTATGTTCGTCCTCCTGCATTTCCCGGTGAGAGTGACGAGGATTACAACGCGCGCATCGAAGCGCAGGCGCAGCGCTATGCCGAAGCAGAGCGAGTGCAGCGTGAAGCCGCGCAGCGTCAGCGCGAAGACGACCTTTGGCGCTCGGCCAGCCGCATCGTTGTTGCTCGGGTGACGGGCATTTCCGCGCCGCGCCACCGACGGGGGGAAACATATCAGGTGATGACGCTGCGCCTCATCGGTGCGGCCCGCGGACCCGGCGGCGTGCAGCGCGTGCGCCTGAAAACCTACGGCGGCGGCGATGCATGCATGGGGCCTCCGGGTCCTGAATATCCAAGAGAGGGCAGGCTGGTGCTGTTCGCGCGGCAAGGCGCACTGACCGATGCTTCGGTGATCGACTGGAGCAACGCCGAGCGTTCGACTCATCCCGAAACGCTGGCCTTGCTGTCGCGGGCGAGCTCCCCACAGCAGTAGCGCTATGCGAAGCGAGTGCCGCCAGATTGCTGTCGGCAGGCCAATGGTTTAGCATTCCCGACAAAGGGAGACCTTGCCGATGTTCCTGCGCCTGTTACTTGCTGCCTGCACACTGCTGGTACTTGGCGGGTGTCAGGGATGGAGGGCTGAGACCCGACTAATCCCGGTTGCCGAGCGCGATCCCATCGGCCTTGAGGGCACCTATGTCTCCGATGAGGGCAAGGTGAGTATCACTCAGGGGCAGGACGGCCTCGTGGCCGCCGTTACCAAGAAGAGCGATCCGCCCGAGCAAGGACTTGCCTTCGACTTTCTACGTGAGGAGGCGAAGCTGTTGCACTCGGACCCGATCCCCGGGGTCGAAGAGGGCGAGATCCCGCCCGCTCCCGACCGCACCTATCTGGTGGAGTCGCCGATCGCCAGCGATGAGGGAATCACCGGCTACCAATACGACCTTGTCCGCATTGAGCGTAGTCCCGATGGCGCCGAGGCCACCCTCTCACTGTTTCCGGTAAGATGTCCCGGCGCGACCGAAGCATTTGCGGCGCGGCGAGAGGGCGATTGGTGCGTGTTCGACGATTACACCCGCTTGCGCGCCGCCGCCTTCGACGCGCTCGCCTGGTATGACGAGGCCAGGATGTCGGTCGAGGTCACGAAGATCGAACTGACCCGGAAGCGTTCCCGGAAGTAGCGTCGTCACGCCGCACAACTCGCCGCAAATTTTCGCACATCTGTCGCCAGCCCCTTGTCAATCAATTCAGTTGAGTTATTCTCTCCAGAGTCGGACCATACCAATGGACGGTCATTCACCCGCTTCAAGGAGCGCAGACATGACCAATACCCATACCCTCGAACTCACCCCCGAGCAGCTGGCGCTCGATCCGCTGATCCTCCTCGTCCCCGGCCTCGGCAATAGCGGGCCCAGGCACTGGCAGTCGCATTGGGAGGCCAAGGTGCCCGACGCCAAGCGGGTCGAGCTCGGCATGTGGGACGATCCGCATCGCAACACCTGGGTGAACCAGATCAACCTCGCGGTGCATCGTGCCGGGCGGCCGGTGATCGTCGTGGCGCATTCGCTGGGCTGCCTCGCGGTCGCGTGGTGGGCGGAATACGAGCAGCCCGGGCTGGCCAATCCGGTGGTCGGCGCGCTGCTGGTCGCCCCGCCCGATGCCGAGCGCGCCGGGGTGGACGAGCGGATCGCCCGCTTCGCCCCCGTCCCGCGCCGGGCTCTGCCTTTCCCCTCCTTCCTCGCCGCGAGCGAGAATGATCCTTACGCCTCCCTGCGCGCCGCGCGCGGGCTGGCGAGCGATTGGGGATCGACCTTCGCCTATGCCGGCTCGGTCGGGCACATCAATGCCGAGAGCCGGATCGGTGACTGGGACTTCGGCCTGCTGCTGCTCGGCCAGCTGGTGCGCGAACACCGCAGCCGCTCGCGCCCGGGCGAGGATGGCGGCTCGCTGCGGCGGCACCTGTCGCAGCGCGGCCAGATCCCGCTGCCCTGGGCGTTCGAGAACCTTGATGGAGAGCGATCCCGCGGGTGGTGACCTGCGGCTAACCACCGGGGCGGGCCGCACTTGCGCAGCGGCCCGCCCCGGCTTATTCTTTCCGCCTCAACCGACGGGAATTCATGTCCGAGACTGTGACCTGCAGAATCGCCCGCACACGCCGCCGCGCGTGTGACTGGCAGATTGCTCCGCCGCTCCGCTTCAAGCGTGAGCGCGCGGCCTGTCACGCTGATTCTCAGGACAACTCCATTGAACATTTCCAGATACGAGCAGCGCGTGCTGCACGTGCTCGCGCAGGGCGGATCGATCCGTTACCGGCGCGATGCCCATGGCAAGATCGTCGAAGTCGATTGCTTCAACCGCGATGGCTTTCGCCTCGCCGATTGCAGCCTCTCGGTGTTCGAACGACTCCGAAAACGCCGGCTGATCCGAAGCCGCGAGGCGCAGCCCTATCGCATCACGCGTGAAGGGCTGGCGGCGGTCAGGTCGCAGCTCGACAACCGCTAGGGGAGCGCGGACGGCGGACAACAAAAAAAGGCGGCGCGATCCCCTGCGCCGCCTTCTCTTTTCCCGTCCAAGGGTCTCTTGCCGTAGCGTCTACACCATCAATTGGCGGGGCGCACGGTCTTTTCGTCGTCACGGATGGTGATGCGCACGGTTTCGCCCGAATTGCCGGGGAAGTCGGTGAACAGCGCGTCCACGAGATTGGGCACGAGGCGCGGCAGGCGGTTCGAGCGCGACACGGCTTCGGCCTTGCCTTCGAACAGGCGCTGGCCATCGGCGCGGCGATCGATCTTCACGTCCACGCCGCTGGTGTAGACGGTGTAGCTGCGCACGTCAGGTCCGCCGAGGAACGGATCGTTGAAGCCGAAGCCCCAAGCGCCGTAGCCGCCGCCCCAGCCGCCCCACCGGCCCCACGGACCGAAGGCGCCGAAGCCGCCCAGACCCGGATCTGTGCGCACCTTTTCACGGCCACCATCGACGCGGTAGTCGAAGCGCACCAGCATGTCGGCCGTCTCGGGCGAGGCGGCCTTGGTGTAGCCGAGCCCGGTCAACTCGGTGGCGACCGCATTGGCATAGGTCGCAAATTCGAGCCCGCCGGCGAGCTTGGGATCCTCCGCGACCACCGCGAAGGTTTGGCCCGCAGGCGCGGGCAGCGGCACGGCGAAGCGCGAGACATCCGCCTTGAAGCTGTTGGTGGCGCAGGCCGAAAGTCCGAGGGCGAGGGCCACAGGGAGGGCGGCACGGGTGAGGGTCTTGATCGAAGGCATCGCAAGCATGATGGCACAACCTCTGTCTGGTAGCCATTGCCTTGGCAGCAACGGCCTTTACGCGCGATACCATATTACACGCGAATGAACCGGAATTGAATACTCGCCGTGCAAGGCACTCGGTTCGTCGCAAGCAATATCAGTGGCGTACCAGCCCGAGCGCCTTGTAGGCCGCATCCAGCGTCGGCGTGCCGCGCTCGCGCGCCTTGGCGGCACCGCGCGCGAGGATCGCGTCGAGCGTCTCGAGATCGTCCTTCAGCTCCACGAAACGGTCGCGGATCGGGCCGAGTTTTGCCACCAGCAGCTCGGCGAGCGCGGGCTTGAAGGCGCCGAAACCCTGGCCGCCATATTGCGCCAGCACCTCGGCTTGGCTCTGCCCGGCGAGCGCGGCGTAGATGCCGACAAGGTTCTTCGCCTCGGGCCGCTCGGCAAGGCCTGCTTCTTCGGAAGGGAGGGGCTCGGGATCGGTCTTCGCCTTCTTGACCTTCTGCGCCATGGTGTCGGCATCGTCCGAGAGGTTGATGCGGCTCATGTCGGAGGGGTCGGACTTCGACATCTTCGCGGTGCCATCGCGCAGCGACATGATCCGCGCGGCTTCCGCCGGGATGATCGGATCGGGCAGGGTGAAGATCGGCGCGTTCTCGGTGCCGAAGTCATTGTTGAACTTCTGCGCGATGTCGCGCGCGAGCTCGAGATGCTGCTTCTGGTCCTCGCCCACCGGCACGTGAGTCGCCTGATAGAGCAGCACGTCGGCAGCCTGCAGCACGGGGTAGGTGAACAGCGCGACCGACTGGCCCTCGCGGTTCTTGCCGGCCTTGTCCTTCCACTGGGTCATGCGATTGAGCCAACCCATGCGGGCGGTGCCGTTGAGCAGCCATTGCAGCTCGGGGTGCTGGGGCACCTGCGCCTGATTGAACAGGATCGCCTTGTCGGGATCGAGCCCGCAGGCGACAAGCGTCGCCACCAGTTCGAGCGTCGAGGCGCGCAGCTCGGCCGGATCATGCGGCATCGACAGCGCGTGGAGATCGGCGATGAAGATCAGGCACTCGCCGCCCACCGCATGGGCGTCATCCTGCAACTTCACATAGTTGCGGATTGCGCCCAGGTAATTGCCGAGATGGGGCTTGCCGGTGGGCTGGATGCCGGAGACGACGCGCATGTTATTCAACCTCCAGTATCTCGTCGTCGGCCTTGGTGCGGGCCGGGCGCCGCCGCCGTAGCTGGCCGAGCAGGTCCTTGTCGAGCGCGCCGACCGCGAAGGCCACGCCGAAGAACACCGCGCCGCCGGCCCCGACCAGCACGGTGAGCGACCACAGTTTCTCGAACAGGTTGCCTGCGTAACGATCGGTCATCAGCGGCATCAGATACCAAAGCACCCCGGTCATCGCCGCAGTCGCGATCAGCTGGCGGGCAACGCGGCTCACCAGCTTGGGCGTGAAGTGGAACCAGCCGCGCTTATGGAGGATCGCGTAGAGCAGCAGGCAATTGAGGCTCGCAGAAGCTGCTGTCGCGCCCGCGAGGCCAACGATGCCGTAGCGCTCGACCACGTAGATGTTCACGGCGACATTGAAGATCAGCGAAGCGAGCGCGGTCCAGACGGGCGTGCGGGTGTCCTCACGCGCGAAGAAGCCGGGGTTGAGCACCTTGACGATGACATAGGCTGGAAGACCTGCGACCAGCGCAACGACAATGTTCGCCATCAGCGCGCCGTCTGCGGCGGTAAACTTGCCGCCCACGAAGAAGGCCGTGCAGAACGCGGGTGCGCACACCGCCAGCGCGGCGGCGGCGGGCAGGGTGAGCAGCGTCGCGATCTCGAAGGCATTGCCCTGCAAACGCTGCGCTTCGGCCTTGTCGCCCGTGTGGATGTGGCGGCTCAGCATCGGCAGGATCGCCGTGCCGAGCGCGATCCCGACGATCCCCAGCGGCATCTGGTTGAGCCGGTCTGCAAGCTTGAGCAGCGTCAGCGAGCCTTGCGGCAAGGAGGTCGCGAAGAAGGTGTCGACCAGCTGGCTGATCTGGTAGATTCCCGCCCCGAAGGTCGCGGGCAGGATGAGGAGCCCGAGCTTCTTCACCTCGGGCGTGAAGCGCGGCATCTGCACCTTCAGCTTCACCCCGGCCCGGCGGGTCTCCCACGCCAGATAGATCAGCTGCGCGAGCCCTGACAGCGACACGGCGGCGGCAAGGATCTGCACCACGATGACGTCATCGCCGCTGGTCCCGCGCAGATAATCCCCCAGCAGAATGCCGGAAATCAGGAAGATGTTGAGCAACACCGGCGCCACCGCTCCGGGGCCGAAACGCGAGCGCGCATTGAGCAGCCCGGACAGCATCGCGACAAGGCTGATGAAGAACAGGTAGGGGAAGGTCACCCGGCTGAGCAGCACCGAAAGCTCGAACTTGCCCGGCACCGCGGCATATTCGCGCGCCAGCAACCACACGAGCCCCGGCATGAACAGCATGCACAGCCCGCTGAAGGCGAGCAGCACCCACATGAACACGCTCAGCACATCTTCGGCAAACCGCGCGGCGGCTTCCTCGCTCCCGGGCTCGCCGTCCTTGCCGTGCAGCGCGCGGCTGTAGAGCGGCACGAAGGCGACGCTGAAGGCGCCCTCGGCGAACAGGCGGCGGAAGGTGTTGGGCAAGGTGAAGGCGAGCTGGAATGCGTCCGCCGCCAGCCCCGCTCCCAGCACACGCGCCAGCAGGATGTCGCGGGCAAAGCCGAACACCCGGCTGACCGCAGTCAGCCCGCCGATTGTGCCGACGTTTCTGAGGAGGCTCATGCGTCAGGCCCCGATATGGAAGCGCGGATCAGGCGTTGCCCGTGACTGGCGCGATCGGATCGCCGCCCGCGGCTTCCTCGGCGCGGCGCTCGGCGAGCTGCTGGGCGTAGATCCCGCCAAAATCGACCGGATCGACCATCAGCGGCGGGAAGCCCGCATCGCGCACGGCGTCGGCGACGACACGGCGGGCGAAGGGGAACAGCAGACGCGGCGCTTCGGCATAGAGGAAGGCGTGGCCCTGCTCCTCGGGCACGTTGCGCATGCCCACCAGACCGCAATAGGCGAGGTCGACGATGTACATCGTGCCGCGCTGCGAGGAGGCGGTCAGCGTCAGCTTGAGCATGACCTCGTGCACATCGGGGCTGATCTTTTCGGCGCCGATGTTGAACTGCACGTCAATCTGCGGCGGTTCGGGCCACTGGAAGACGTCGGGCGCGGCCGGGTTCTCGACCGAGAGGTCCTTCACATACTGGGTGATGATCCCAACGGCGGGCGAGGTGTCTTCGCCGTTCGGCTGCGGGCCCGCGCCGTCAATGTTGTCGAGGTTGGTAAGGACGCCTTCTTCTTCGGCCATGGTCTTGCCAGTCTTTCAAAATGAGTAATCGGTGGTGCGTCCGCTGCACGAAACCCGCGCGCTGGTCGCCTGCGGGCGCGCCTAGCAGGGGCGCGGGGCTGCCGCAACCGCAGGCCGCGCGCAAATTGCTTCGCCTCGCGCCGCAACCTATCGAGCGTTGGCGAATTGTAATGACTCCCTATTTAAGGCAGGGTGTTGGTTCTCAGAGCGGCGCGGCGGTCCCCCTCCCGTGCCACATGCGATGATCGGATTGTGATAGTGCTCGAAATCGTTCTCCTTGCCATGGTGGCCGCGTTTCTCGGCCTGCGCCTCTATTCGGTGCTCGGCCGGCGCGCCGAGCAGGAAGAGGAGCCGGTGCCGCAGCGCTTCGAGGCGGACGAGCCTCCCGCAGTCCGCCCTGCCGCGATCCCCGCCGCCGTGCCCGCCCCGCGCGCGGCCGAGCTTGAAGGCGTGATGCCCGCGGTCGAGCGTGCGCTGCGCGAAATCGCTGCGGCCGACAGCAAGTTCAACCTCGCCCAGTTCCTCGAAGGAGCGCGCGGCGCGTATCGCATGATCCTCGAAGCCTTCTGGAAGGGTGACCGCGAGACCCTGCGCGAGCTGTGCGACGACGACGTCTATGCCGGCTTCCTTGGCGCGATCGACGCCCGCGTGGCGGCGGGCGAGACGATGGACAACACCCTGATCCGGGTCGAGGAAGTGCGGATTCACTCGGCCTCGCTCGACGGCAAGACCGCGCGCATCGCGCTGCTGTTCGTCGCCGACATTGCCTCGGTGACCCGCGATCGCGACGGCACGGTTATCGCCGGATCGCTCGACGATGCGATCGAGAGCCGCGACGTGTGGACCTTCTCGCGCAACGTGACATCGCGCGATCCCGCCTGGCTGCTCGACGAGACCGACGAGGGTTGATCGCGCGGCCCTGCGGGGCTTGCCTCTACAAGGAGCTGACCCATGCGCGCGCTGCTTGCTCTGGCTTTGCTGCTGGCGCTGGCGGCCTGCGGGCGCGTGGTGCCGCAGCCTGCGGCGAGCACTCCCGTGGCCGCAGCCGCTGCCAATGCGGTGATGGCAGGCGTGGCGCTCGGGCCCTCGCTGGCCGGGCTCAACGTCGCCGATGCCGATGCCCGCGGTGCGCTGGCGAGTTTCATCGAATCCTGCCCCAAGCTGCTCGCCCGCGAGGATGCGAGCGGGCTCACCCGCCGCGAGGATTGGGCCGGGGCTTGTGAGCGCGCGCGCTCGGCTGCGCCTTCGCGGGCGCGCGCGTTCTTTGCCGAAGAGTTCACCCCCGTGCAGGTCGGCGACGGCAAGGCCTTCGCCACCGGCTATTTCGAGCCCGAAATCGCCGGTAGCCGCACGCGCCGCCCCGGATACGAAGTGCCGGTCTATGCCATGCCGAGCGATCTGGTGCGCGGCTGGCCCGATGACGTGAAGCCCTCCGAGCGCACCGGCCGCCCGCCGCTCGGCCGCTATGACGAGCGCGGGCGCTTCGTGCTCTACCACGATCGTGCGGCGATCGAGGACGGGGCCTTGCAGGGCAAGGTGCCGGTGATCGCCTGGGCCGCAGATCCGGTCGAATTCTTCTTCCTCCAGATCCAGGGTTCGGGCCGCTTGCGTACCCCTGAAGGCGATGTGATCCGCATCGGCTATGCCGGGCAGAACGGGCGCGAATATGTCGGCATCGGCGGGCTGATGCGCGAACGCGGCCTGCTGGGCAGCGGGCCGGGCAAGTATTCGGGCTCGATGCAGGGCATCATGGCCTATATCCGCGAGAACCCCGCGGAAGGCCGCGCGCTGATGCGCGAGAACAAGAGCTGGATCTTCTTCAGCGAGCTGAGGGGTGACGGGCCCCTTGGCGCGCTGGGCGTGCCGGTGCGGCGCGAGAACTCGGTGGCGGCCGACCCCGCCTTCGTGCCGCTGGGCGCGCCGGTGTGGCTCGACCTCGACCGGCGCGAGGCCAACGGCTTGTGGGTGGCGCAGGACACCGGCGGGGCGATCAAGGGCGCGAACCGCTTCGACACCTTCTGGGGCGCGGGCGAAGATGCGCGGGTCATCGCAGGCGGGATGAGCGGGCGCGGGCGCGCCTTCGTGCTGCTCCCGAAGGAGGCCGCCGCAAGGCTCGCCGCGCGGCGATGAGAACGCCGCGGGGGCTGTCGATCGGCGAGCAGGCGGCTTGGGCGCATCTGGCCGCAAGCGTCAAACCGCTGCCTGGGAAGAAGCGCCCCAGTCCTCCCACTAAGGGGGAGGGGGACCAACCGAAGGTTGTTGGCGGGGCGAGCAAGGCCAGTCCCGCGCCGCCTGGCAAGTTTGTCAAACCGACCAAGGTCTTGCCCAGGCCCCCGGTCAAACCGCGCGTGCCCCCAACCCCGCCCGCGCCCGATCCGGGCCTCGATTCGCATTGGGACCGGCGGGTCAAGGGCGGGCGGCTGGAGCCCGACCTGACGCTCGACCTCCACGGTCACACGCTCGATACCGCCTATGATCGGATCATGACCGCGCTCGATCAGGCGCGAGCAATGCAGGCGCGGGTGGTGCTGGTGGTGGCGGGGCGCGAACGCCCGGTCGATCCCGCCGACCGCATGGCCAAGCGCGGGGCGATCCGCGCCAAGCTGCTCGACTGGCTCGCCGCCAGCCGCCACGCCGATGCGATCACTGGGGTGCGCCGCGCCCACATCCGCCACGGCGGCGAGGGCGCGCTCTACCTGATCCTCAAGCGCCGCTGAGCTGCGCCGCCCAAGCCGCAGTGAGCTTTGCGGGCGTGCCCGTGCCGAAGACGTAGCGATCCGGGCGCACCAGCACCGCCACTGCCTCGTGGGCTGCAAACCAGTGGCCGATGTCCGCGCCAAAGGGGGCGAGCCGTGCGGCGGCGCTGTCCCGCTGTTCGATGAGCCAGAAGCCGTCGCCAAGTACATCGTCGAGCCGCTCGCCGCCGGTGCCGGTGAATTGCGGGAAGTAGTCGCCTGCGCCCGGCGTCCCGGCGAGGATCGCGCCCTTGTTGAGCGGGGGGTAGGCGGGCGGCCCGTCGGGCAGCTTGCCCAGCATTCGCGCCAGTCCGAGCTTCGCATCGCGCAAGGCAGCGCCGAAGCGGCTGGTGGTGCACACCATCCGGCCCATCATGATGGCCATGTCGATGGTCGCGCGCAGGTTGGGCGCGCGTTCGGGCCGGTAGGTGTCGAGCAGCGCCGCCTCAGCCTCGCCCTTCGTCACTGCCGCCAGCTTCCAAGCGAGGTTCGCCGCGTCCCTCAGCCCCGAGCACATGCCCTGCCCCGCAAAGGGCGGGGTCTGGTGCGCTGCGTCTCCGGCGAGCAGAACCCGTCCTTGGCGCCACTGCTCGGCAATCCGGGCGCGAAAAGTGTAGACGGCGGTGCGCTCGATCCGCACCGCGCCCGCGACGTTCCACGGGCTGAGCAGACGCGCGACGCTTTCGGGGGTGCTGACCGCCTCGGGGGTCTCGCCGGGGAGGATCATGAACTCCCAGCGGTGGCGGCCTTCGCCCATCAGCACGCAGGTGGTGGGGCGCGCGGGGTCGCAGATCTGCAAGTTCGCGGTGGGCAGGCGCGACGGATCGTCGACCAGCACATCGACTACCAGCCATGGCTCCTCGAAGCCCAGGTCCTCGAAGGTGATCCCGCAGGCCTTGCGCACCGGGCTGCGCGCACCGTCAGCGCCTACGAGGTAGCGCGAGCGGAGCGTGCGCTCGCCTTGCGGCGTCGCGAAGCGGGCGGTGACGCCATCCGCGTCCTCGGCAAAGCCCAGCATTTCCCACCCGCTGCGCAGCGCCTCCGGATCGCGCTCGGCGAGGGCGCGGCACAGTGCCGCCTCGACCGAGGGCTGGTGGATCATGTTGGCGACCGGCCAGCCGCCCGGGCCGTTCCCGCCTGCGCCCTCGAAGCACAGCAGCACCTTGCCGCGCGCATTGCGGAACTCGTAGCGGTCGGCGCTGCGGCTGGTCGCCATCACCGCCTCAGCCGCGCCCGCCTCCTGCAGGATGCGCATCCCCTCGTGGTCGATATGCGCCGCGCGGGGGAGGGGGAAGATTTCCGCTTCCTTCTCTGCCACGATCACGCTCACCCCCCGCCGCGCGAGCAGCGAGGCGAGCGTCACCCCCGTCGGCCCACCGCCGATTATCAGCACGTCGCAGTCGAAGGTGCCCCCCGACACGACCGATCAGCCCTCGGCGACCATGGTGCCTTCGATGTGGCCGATCCCGTCAATCTCGGTCCGCACCACATCGCCGGCCTTCAGAAATTGCCGCGGGTCCATCGCCGCGCCGATCCCGCCGGGGGTGCCGGTGAACAGGCAGTCGCCCGGCTCGAGCGTCATGCCGACCGAGAGGTGCTCGACCTGCTGCCACACATTGTAGACGAGGTGCTGCGTGTTCGAATTCTGCCGCTCCTCGCCGTTCACATAGCAGCGGATGCCCAGATCATGCGGATCGCCCAACTCGTCGGCGGTGACGATCCACGGGCCCATCGGCGCGTGGGTATCGAAGCTCTTGCCGAGCGACCATTGCGGCACGGCGTGCTGCCACATGCGCTCGGTCACGTCATTGCCGACGGTGTAGCCGAAGATCGCGGCGGGGGCGTCGGCGGCGGCGATGTGCTTGCCGCCTGCGCCGATCACCGCGACCAGCTCAGCCTCGTAGTCGGGCGTCATGGTGGTGCGGGCGATCAGGATCGGATCGTAGGGGCCGTTCACGCTGGTTTGCGCCTTGGTGAACCATACCTGCCGTTCGGGCGTGCCGAGACCGCTTTCGGCGATGTGGTCGGCATAGTTGAGGCCGATCGCGAAGATCTTGCCGGGGCGCGGGACCGGGGCCTCGAGCTTGACCTCGGCGAGCGGGATGCCCTCGCCGGTTGCTGCCTTGGCTTCGAGGCCGGGCTTCAGCGCATCCCATTCGCGGATCAGGTCGATCATGCTGCCGGGGACGCCGGTCTCGATGACGGTCTCGCCGACGACGATGCCGGTGCGGGTCTTGCCGGCGTGGGTGAAGGTGCAGAGTTTCATCGATCAGGCTTCCTTGGGCGAGCGGGAGAACAGGCGCTTGATGCGCAGTTGCATGGCGGTGACGAAGGCCACGAGGCCGGGCGGCGGGGCCATCTTGCCCGCAAACATCGGATGGGCTGCCCCCCACTGCACCGCCAGCAGCGCCTGCATCGTCTGCTTGGCGGGCGGGTCGGCAGCGGTGAACAGGTCGCCGTCGGTCCAGTGTTCCAGCTCGTTGCCGAACGGGTCTTTCCAGTAGTCGAAGATCTGGCTGCCCATGATGTGGCGGCCGACGCCCCATGCGGCCTCGCGGCTCCGCGCCTTGAGCCATTCGTGGCCGCACATCAGATCATCGAGGCTCTCCACCTCGAAAGCGGCGTGGAGCAGGCCGAGCTTGCCGGGCAGCTGGGCGAGGAAGATGGTGTGGTGATCGGAGGGCAGATCCCCCCGGTCGCAGCGCATGAAGGCCCCCAGCGGCACATTCGGCGCGGCCTCGATCTCGTCCGAAGTGAGGAAGCCGAAGCGCTCCTTCCACCAGCGTTCGGAGGCGCGGAAGTCGCTCACCTTGAGCACCGCGTGGCCGATGCGGCGGACATGCGCGGGGGCGGGATCGAGGCGGATCATCGCGCGCTGGCGCGGCTTGGCGGCGGCGGAGTTGAACAGCGGCGCGGCGCAGGGGGCAGGGGGCTCGCAAGTCTGGCCCGCGACGACTTCAACGAGGTAGCCGTCGGGGTCGGTGAGGCGCACGACCATGCCGCCACCTGGCGCGTCCAGCGGCTCGGCGGCAGTGCCCTCATGCGCGGCAAGCGCTTCGAGATCGGCGAAGCTCGCGGCGCGCAAGCCCACCGCGAGGAACCGCGCTTCGCCCGGCTCGGTCACATGCACGAAGGGCCGCCCGTCGCTCGCCTTGCCATAAAGCCTGCCGCCTTCCTCGAAGCAGGCGAGGCCGAAGTCCTCGAGAAAGCCTCGCATTACCGACAGATCGGGCGCGGCGAAGCGGACATGGGCAATGTCCTCGACCTTGATGATGGCCATGATCCCCTCCCTCGTATGTCCGGCAAATTGCGCCGAATCAATTTTGACTATTTGGTCAGATAGCTTGAATTTGACCGTTTGGTCAAGTATGCGTTCCACCATGGCCACCAACGCCCTCTCGACCGCCAAGCCCCCGCGCATCCAGCGCACCCGCGCCGCGCTGATCGCCGCCGGGCTCGACCTCATCGCCTCGCGCCCGATCGACGCCATTGCGATCGACGAAGTCGTCGCCGCGGCCGGCGTCGCGAAGGGGAGCTTCTTCAACCATTTCGCCGACAAGCACGCCTTCGCCGAAGCAGTCGCGGCCGAGGTTCGCGCCGAGGTCGAGGAGGAGGTGACGCGGGCCAATGCCGGGCGTACCGATCCCGTCGCGCGGATCGCCGGGGGAATGGCGGTCGCCGCCGCCTACGCGCTGCGAAGCCCGCGCCGCGCGCGTGTGCTGCTGCGCGGCCAGCGCGTGGCCGCCATGGCCGATCACCCGCTCAACCGAGGCCTGCGCGCGGATATCGAAGCCGCCCGCGCTGCCGGACTGCTGCGCCCGGAAGCCGAGGCGAGCGGCGTCGCCTATTGGCTGGGCCTGTGCCAGATGGTGATGATCCTGCTCGTCGAGACGCGCCTCCCCGAAGCCGCTGCGGCAGAGCAGCTCGGTGAGATGCTGGCGATGGGGCTTGCGGGCCTCGGTGTCGCCGAGGCGCACGCCGCCGCCGTGATCGGCGAAGTGCTGGAGAGCTGGCGGGCCTGAACCGCTTCTGGTTTTCAGGCGCCCGATGCCGGGGCAAGCAGCACCCTTGCGCGGGCATCGGGGGCCTCGCGCGAGACGGCGAGCTCGCCCGAGCGCTGCCCGGCGGCCTCGGCGTGATAGGCGCCGAAGGGGAGGCCCTCGAACAGCACGAAACCGTCGAAATCGGTGAGCGCGCGCGCCGCCTCGCGGCCCCCGGCTTCGCGCAGGATCACCGGCACACCGGCGCGCGGCGTGCGTTCGTCGCCTGCCACCAGCAGCACCTGCACCTCGATGCTCCCCGTTGGGCGCAAGGGCATCGATAGGTGCCGCACCTCGCCCGGGCGCAGCGCCAGGCTGTCGCCGGGGCGGGCGGGGCGCAGGGTGAAATCGGTGAGCGAGGACATCTGCGTTTCGACCGTAGTCGAAGGCCCGGGCGCGATCCCGCCGATCAGTACGCGCCCGTCCGCGCCCGTTTCCTCGCGCCGCAGCGCCGCGCCAACGATGAAGCGCCCGCCCGTGACCGCGTCCTCGTCAGAGCCGCGCGCACCGTCGCCGTCGGCATCGACGAACATCTCCGCGAGGATCGCGCCCGAGCGGGCGATCCCGGCGGGCGCGGTGCGCCAGCGGTCGGGGCCGCGGAACAGGCCGAGCGTGAGGCCAATCCCTGCGCGCCACCCCTCACCCTCGCGCCCGGCCGAGGCGCTGAGACCCAGCGGGCCGAATTGCTGGGCGAGTGTCACCCCGCCGCCGAACCGGCCGCTGTCCGCCTGCCAGTCGAGATCGACGGCAAGATTGCCGCCCGCGCCCAGCCGCCGCGCGGCGCTCAGCGAAGCGCTGTCGACCCGCCACGTGCCGCTGCTGTCCGAGGCGGCAACGCCGCTGCGCAGCCGCCAGTCGCCGCGGCGCGCGGTCAGGCCGAGCGCGGCGGTGCCGGCCCATGCGGCCTCCCCCTCGCGCACCGCGCCAAGCGCCAGGTTTGCCTGCCAGTCAGCCATCGGCAGCGTCAAGCGCGCGGCGGCGACCTCGCGCGCGCCGCCGCGCCGCAGGGTCCCGCTCTGATAGCGCGCCTGCCACGGCAGGCTGAGGCGGCCGAGGCCGATGCGTCCCTGCCCGGCCACGCTCGCAACTTACGCGAATTCGCGCACCAGCGCAGGCAGGCCGGGGCCATCGTCGCGGCCGTGGCGGGCGAGGTCGAAGGTCACATCCTGCGCCCCGATCCGCCGCGCCAGCCGGATCGCGCCGCCGATCCCGCCCGTCCGGTCGCGCGCGCCAGTCACCGCCCAGAGGCCCCCGCCGAGCGACCTGTTAAGCCCGAGTGCGAGCGCCGGCTGGCCCTCAGTCCCGGCCCGCACATCCAGCCGCGCGGTCGCCGCGGGCGCTAAGCCCCAGTCGATGCTGGCGAAGGCGGCAGGCCCGGCCGGCTCGCTTGCCAGCACCGTGCCGATCAGCGGACGCCCGCCGTCGACGATGCCGAAGCTGAAGCCCACCTCGTTCTCGGCGTTCATTTCGGTGCCGACGAGGCGCGAGAAGACCTGTTCGCCGGACTCGCCATTCGGGCCGTAGAGCCGCACCACCCAGCGGTTCTCGCCGATGCGCAGGGGCACGTCGCCGAACACCCATTGCCCGGCCGCATCGGCCTCGCGGGTGACGGCGACGAGGCGTTCCTCGTGCCACAGCTCGGCCTCCCAGCCGGTGGGCAGCGGGCCGGTGAGGGTGATGGTGTCGACGAGGTCGGCGCGCCATGGCGCCCGGCTGGAGATCAGCAGCCCGCGCCCCGACAGGCTGTCGGCGATCAGCGGCTGGGCGGGCGCGGCGATGTCGCCCAGCGCGAGGCTGCGGGCGTGGAGGGGGCCGAGGAGGTCGGGCGTATCGCGCGCCTCGGAGACCGTGAAGCCGGGGGTGAGGCGCCCCTCGCTCGTCAGCGCAAGGCCCAGCCGCCCCGCCATTCCCAGCAATCCGCCGCTCGCCAGCAGGTTAGCCGAGACCTGGCGGCCCTGCGGCGTGATGCCGATGCCAGCGCCAAGGTCGGCGCTCCACAGTTCGGCCATTCGCTCGGGCCGGGGCAGAAGCGGGTACACGGCGCGCGCGTCTTCGGGGCGCAGCCGCGCTTGGCGCTCTTCGCGCGCAAGGCGCATCAGCACGGGCAGCGCGGCGGTCGCGGTGAGGACGAGGCGCTGGCTCACCTTGTCATGGGTCAGGCTGGCCGGGAGATAGGCCGGCACATCGGCCAGCGGCAGGCAGTCGCCCGAGGGGCTCGGCAGCAGCGCGGCGGCGGGAAGGCGCACCGTGCGGCGCGGTTCGGGGAGGGTCAGGGCAATATCCGCGCCCGGCTCCGGCTGCACATAGGCAAGCTCCAGCGCTTCGAGCAGCGGCACGATCGCCACGCAGGCGCCTGCGCCGGGGCCGAGATCGTGCAGCGGGATGGTGTCGGCGATCAGCCTGCCGTCAGCGAAAAGGGCCGGAAGGGCGAGCCCGTCAGCGGCCTGACCGGCGCGTTCCGCGGCAGGATCGTTGCCAAACAGCCGGTCGAACAGGCCCTCGTCCTTGCCGGGGTCTTGCGCCCGAACCGGGGCAGCGCCTGCGACGGCCAGTCCTGCTGCGCATAGCAGCGGGGCCAGCCAGCGCAGCGGCCAGAGCTTTGGGCGGGACATGGGTGATTACCGAGACAGGACATGCGCTCACAGGGCCGCGGTAAGGCTGGCGAGGCGCTTGCCCACACTCGCCGGATCGGCGGCATCGGTAGAGGTGTAGTCGATCCGCACGCGCTTGCCGGCCAGTGCGCTGCGCACTTCGGGCGGAAGCGGGATGACCACGTCGCGCGCCGTATTGGGGACATAGATCGCCACCCCGCGCACCACCCAGACGGGCTCCTTCGCGCCCTCGGGGGTGAAGCTGACGTCGCCGTAGGTTGAGCGCGTGCCCGAGCGGGTCAGACGAACCACCAGCTGATCGGGAGCGGTGTCAGCGACGGCGGCGCTGTCCATGGTGACGCTGGCATCAAGCGCGCCGCCGCGCAGGATCACGGGGATGGTGATCGAGCGGATCGCGACGAGTTCGATGGCAAGGCTGTTGTCGGTCGGCCCTGCTCCCGCGATTGCCGCGGTGCCCGCGCTGACGGGGGCGGACATCAGGCGCAGGTGCGAGCGGTATTCGCCCGGTGCAAGGCCTTGGGGCGCAGTGGCCATGATCCGCACCACCTGGCGCGCGCCGGGCTCCAGCACCAGCTGGCGCGGCGAGTAGCGGAGCTTGTCGTCGGCGAACAGCTCGCCGTCCTGCGGGGTGGGGGCATCCTCGAGGCTGCCGTCTTCATTCATGCGGCGGTTCTCGATGGCGATGCGGAAGGCGGCGGTCTCGGCACCCTTGTTGACGAGCACGAGTTCGGAAGAGCGCGTCTCGGGGGTCAGCACCACGCGGGTGGGGGCGACGAGCAGCTCGGCGGCGGCGGGCACAGGTGCGGCAAGCGCCGCGACGAGCGCGGCGGCGAAAGGAAAGCGGAGCACGGGGAAGACCTTACATTGGCAGGGGTGGTCTTGGGGGGTGTGGCGGCAAACCCGCCCTCAAGTAGCGTAAGCGGTAGGGCGACAAGGACTCAGGATCGGGGAGCCGCGCGGGGGGTTGCGCGGCTCCCTTCACCCCCTGCCACGGAGGGCTTACTGGTATTCCACCGCGACGGTGAAGCTACCGGTGTACTTGCCGGCTTCCTGACGCACGCCGACGTCGAGCGTGCCGCCGACGGTGAAGCTGTCTTCACCCTTGAGCAGCTGGCCGTTCGACTTCGAGCCGGTGAAATCCGACACCTGCATCGCGGTGCCGTTCTCGTTGACGATCTTGATCACGCGCGGGAGCGAGATGGTGTAGAAGGCGTCGGCCTCGCCGGTCACCGCGAAAGCGGCGGCGGTGTGTTCGGCGGTCAGGCAGGTCAGCGCCGGGCCGCACTTGCGGCTGCCGTCGGCCGCGACGACGACGCTGTCGGCGACGGTGGTCGAGGGAGCGATGGTGCCGAAGTAGAGATCGGCGGTGTAGCTGATTTCGAGCGGGGCGATGATCTTCGCACCGGCGCCGGCGTCAGCCGACTGGGCCTGCGCCGAAGTGGCGGCGGCGAGGGAAGCGAAAACAGTCGCGAGGGCAATCATCTTGTTCATTTCAGTGGTCCTTTTGGTCTGGTCAAATCCAGCGGCAGAGTTGCCGTGGCTGACCCCCAGATGACGGACCGGCGCGCTGCTGTCTTGATCGCGCAAGGCTAAACGGCTGCGCGGAAGGGTTAACTCCGCTGCCCGCCGGGCTAGGTAGAAATCCCGATTGGACGGATTACCTATACGAAAGTATAAGCATTGCTCCATATGACCGGATTGTGCCGCGCGCACGTAAGCCATTCGGGGCTCATGCCAGCCATATTCCCCGCACCGGACCAATGACACCATGATCGAGCCCGACCTCACGCTCCACCAGTTCCCACAAGGCGAGCCCGAACGACTCGCCGCGCTGCACCGGCTCGGCGTGCTCGACACGTCGCCCGAGGACGAGCTGGACGTCATTACCCGGCTCGCCGCCGACCGCTTCGACACGCAAACGGCGCTGATCAGTCTGGTCGACGCCGAGCGGCAGTGGTTCAAGGCGCGCCACGGGCTGGAGGCGACCGAGACCTGCCGCCGCGACAGCTTCTGCGCCCACACGATCTGTGGTGAGGGTGTGATGGTGGTGCCCGATGCCGCCGCCGATCCGCGCTTCGTCCGCAATTCGCTGGTGACCGGCGCACCCAATATCCGATTCTATGCCGGCGCGCCGCTGGTGCTGGCCGATGGCCACCAGATTGGCACCCTGTGTGTCATCGATCCCTCCCCGCGCGAAGGCTTTTCGGCGCGCGAGGCCGAGGTGCTGCAGCTGATGGCGCGCCAGGTCGTGACCCTGCTCGAAGGGCGCGCCGCGCGGCAGGAGCGGCGCATCGCCCAGCTGATCTCCGAGACCACCACCGATGCCTTCGTCTGCGCCGATGCGATGAGCCGCATCATCCTGTGGAACCGCGCCGCCGAGACGATGTTCGGGTGGAGCGCCGATGAGGCGCTGGGCCAGAGCCTCGATCTCATCATCCCGCACGTCCACCGCAAGGGGCACCACGCCGGGGTCGCGCGGCTGCGGGCGAAGGGCCCGATCAAGCTTGTCGGCAAGACCGTCGAGGTGCCCGCAATGTGCAAGGCCGGACGCGGAATCCCGGTCGAACTCAGCCTCGCGATGTGGCCCGAGGACAGTGATCGTGATGCGCCCGCCGGCTTTGCCGCGATCATCCGCGATATCTCCGCGCGCAAGCTCGCCGAGGCCGAGCAGGAGGCGACCAAGGCCGATCTCGCGCGGCAGGTCGCCGCGCTCGAGGCCTCGGACGACGGGATCGCCCTGACCGATCCGGAAGGCTATTTCATCGCCATGAACCACGCCCATGCGGTGATGTTCGGCCATATTGACGTCGCCGCTCTGATCGGCCGGCCGTGGGACGCGCTTTACAGCCCCGAAGAGGCCAAGCGCATCAGCGAGGAGGCTATGCCGGTGCTTTTCGCGCAGGGCCTGTGGCGCGGCGAGACGCAGGGCAAGAAAGCCGATGGCACCCCGATCGAGCAGGAAGTCGCACTCTCGCTGACGCCGGAGGGCGGGATCATGTGCGTCACCCGCGATATCGGCGAACGGCGCGCGATGGAGCGCGAGAAAGGTCGCCTGCGCGAACAGCTTATGCTCGCCCAGCGGCAGGAGGTGGTCGGCCAGCTGGCGAGCGGGATCGCGCATGATTTCAACAACCTGATCGCCGCGATCTCGGGCACCGCGGAGCTACTGCGGCATATCGAGGACAACCGCGTGCGCCAACATGCGCTGCGCATCCAGTCGGCCGCGACCACTGCGGCGGGGCTGGTCGAGAAGCTGCTGACGCTCGGCCGCCGGGTGCCGCACCCGCGGCTTGTCGACCTGCGCTGCACCATGTGGGACGTGCGCGATCTGGTCGCGCCGAGCCTGTCCGACCCGCTCCACCGCATCGAGCTCGAACTGCCGCCGCAGCCGCTGATGGCCTGGACCGACGACACCGAACTCAATCAGGTCGTGCTCAACCTCGCGCTCAATGCCCGCGACGCGCTGCGCCCCGGAGAAACCCACCGGATCAAGCTCGAGGTGCTGAATGCGGAAGGCTACCAGCCATCCGGCCAGATCGTGCTCGGCATGATGCCCGAGGTGCCCGCCGCGCTGATCCGCGTCAGCGACACCGGCATGGGTATCAGCCCGGAAGACATCGAACAGGTGTTCGAGCCGTTCTTCACCCACAAGGGCGAGGCGGGGACCGGGCTTGGCCTTGCGGTGGTGGCCGGGATCATCGCCAGCAACCAGGGCGCGCTCGCGATCCAGTCCTGGCCCGATTGCGGGACGGTGTTCGAGATCTGGTGGCCGCTCGAACCGATCGGTGGCTCGGAGGGCGAGGGCGGCTCCAATTCCGCCGGGCAGTCCGGCTCGGGCAGCGTCGGCCCGGGTATCCTGGGCAGGGCTGTGCTGGTGGTCGACGACAACCCGGCGGTGGTCGACACCATCACCGCGATGCTCGAACAGTTCGGGGTCGAAGTCGGCCCCTGCGTCGATCCGCGCGACGCCGTGGAGATTGTCCGCGAGGACCCGGCAGCGTGGGATCTGGTGATCACCGATTTCGACATGCCGCGCATGGACGGCGCAGCACTCGCCAGTGCGCTGCGCAAGCACCGCGCCGACATGCCGATCCTGCTGCTGACCGCGCTGCCGCGCGTCCACCAGCTCCACAAGAGCCCGGGCGACCTCTTTGACGGGGTGCTGGGCAAGCCGACTACCGCCGCGCAGCTTGTCGGCGCTGCGGCCGCAGCCATCGCCGCCGCGCGCGAAAGGACTTCCTCATGCGTATCCTGATTGCCGACGATCACGAATTGCTGCCGCGATGTGCTGCGCTCCTACCTCTAGGCCGAAGGCGGCTTTGCGGTCGAGACGGTCGCCGATCTGCCGCTGGCACTGACGGCCATCGCCGAGGCCGCGCCGCCCTATGACCTCGTGGTGCTCGATTACGGGATGCCGAGGATGGACGGCTATGCCGGGCTCGACAAGGCGCTGGCGGCAAGCTTCGGGCGGCCGGTCGCGCTGATGAGCGGCCTTGCCCCGCCGGGCGTGGCCGAGCAGGTGCTGGCCTCGGGCGCGGCCGGCTATCTGCCCAAGACGCTGCCCGCGCGCTCGCTGATCAACGCGATCCGCTTCATGGCTGCGGGCGAGACCTACATGCCGCTTGATCTCCACCGCCCCTCGCAGGCGCCGCAGGCCGAGACCGGCGGGCTTTCCCCGCGCGAGCGGCAGGTGCGTTCCGGGCTGTGCGCCGGGCAGGCCAACAAGGAAATCGCCCGCGATCTCGACCTGCGCGAGCCGACCATCAAGCTCCACGTCAAGCTGATCTGCCGCAAGCTCGGCGCGCGCAACCGCACCCACGCGGCGATGATCGCGCGCGAGCGGTCGCTGTGCTAGGGTAGAACGGGCGCGGCGGTTACCATTTGCCGCGCGCCATTGCCTCCTGCCGCGCCGCCTCGCGCTCGCTGTCCATCGGGGGCGGCGAGACCTCGGCCATCGAGGGCAGGGGCCCGCGCTGCTCATAGGTGGCGATGATCGTGCCGCGTGTGCCCGCGCGGCTCTCCACCAGTTCGAGCAGTCCCGGTTCGGTGCCTTCGCCGAACAGCCGCTTGCCCGCCCCGAGCACGGCGGGAAAAATCATCAGCGTCAGCCGATCGATCAGCCCGGCCGCCAGCAGCGGCGGGTAGAGCGTGCTCGATCCCTGGATCACCAGATCCGGGCCATCGGTCTGCTTCAATGCAGCGATCTCGTCGACGGAATGGAGCTGTTGGCTGTTCGCCCAGTCAAGCCGCGGGGTGCCGCGCGAGAGCACGTATTTGCGGCAGGCGGTGAAGGCCTTGGCCATCGGACCGCGGGCCTCGTCTTCGGGTTCGACATAGGGCCAGTAGCCCGCGAAGATATCGTAGGTGCGGCGCCCGAGCAGCAGATCGTAGTCGCGCCCGAACAATCGGTCGATTTCCTCGCCCACGGCATCGTCCCACAGTCCGAACACCCAACCTCCAGAGGCAAAGCCGCCCATGGTGTCCTCCTCGACACCGCCCGGGCCCTGGATCACCCCGTCGAGCGAGACGAAGGCGGCCGCGTGGATCTTGCGCATCAGCTGTCACCCCGCCGCGCGGCGTCGATCGTGGCGACATCGATCCTGCCCATGTCCATCATGGCGGCAAAGGCTCGCGCCGCTTCCTCGCCTCCTGCGGCGAGCGCCTCGGTCAAGGTGCGCGGGGTGATCTGCCAGTTCAGACCCCAGCGGTCCTTGCACCACCCGCAAGCGCTTTCCGCCCCACCATTGCCGACGATGGCGTCCCAGTAGCGGTCGGTCTCGGCCTGATCCTCGGTCATTACCTGAAAGCTGAAAGCTTCGCTCTGCGGGAAGGCGGGGCCGCCGTTCAGGCCGAGACACGGGATGCCGAGGATAGTGAACTGCACCGTCAGCACATCGCCCGCCTTGCCGGACGGAAAATCCGTCGGCGCGCGGTAAACGCCGTCCACGCTGCTGTCGGGGAAGGTCGCGGCATAGAAGTGCGCGGCCTCCTCGGCCCCGTCGTCATACCACAGGCAGATGGTGTTCTTGGCCGTCACGTCTCGTCCCCCATATCGACCACGGGGACAAAACCGCCGAAGATCATCCGCTTGCCATCGAAGGGCATCGGGTTCTTGGCCTGATCCATGCGCGGATCGCTGAAATCCTCGCTCATCATCTTGGCGAAGGCGGCGTCGCGGGTCGCCTTGTCGGGCCATTCGATCCAGCTGAAGACGATGCTCTCGCTCGCCGTCGCATCGACCGCGCGGCGGAAATCGGTGACCTTGCCCTCGGGGACGTCATCACCCCAGCATTCGACCACCCGGAGCGCGCCCATCTCCATGAACAGGCTGTCGGCATTGGTGGCATGGTCGATGAAGGCCTGGCGGTTCTCCGCGGGCACGGGAATGACGAAACCGTCGATATACATGCTGTTTTCCTCCTCTCGCGCGCCGCCATGGCGACTCGCTCCCTTGCGTGTTGTCGAGTGGAGGGTTACTTTCGTCAACAATGAAGTCACCAAAGGTAACTAAAAACGCGACGAGCCGATTTGTGTCGTCCCCGACCGGGCACGGGCGCTGGTACAACGACGCCTGCGGCACGGCCTTCGGGCTCGAGGTGATCGGCGAGCGCTGGGCGCTGCTGGTGGTGCGCGAGCTGATGCTGGGAGCGCGGCGGTTCTCCGACCTGCGCGCGGCGCTGCCCGGCATTTCGGCCAAGGTGCTGACCGAGCGGCTGACCGCGCTCGAGGCGACGGGCGTGGCCGCGCGCCGGATGTTGCCGCCGCCGGGCAAGGCGCAGGTCTACGAGCTGACCGCCTGGGGCCTTGCCGCCGAGCCGCTGATCCAGGAGCTGGGGCGCTGGGCCGCGCAATCGAGCGCCCACGACCCGCGCCTGCCACTTTCCGCGGTCTCGCTGATGCTGTCCTTGCGCACCATGCTCGATCCTGAGGCCTGCGCCGCGTTCTCGGGCCGCATCGGCTTCGTGATCGGCGAGGAGCGCTTCGTGGCCGAGCCCGCGGGCCGCGAACTGCCGATCCGGCGCGGCGATCCCGAAGGCGTCGATGCGGTGTTCCATGCCCCTTCCGCCGACGTGATTGCCGCGGGAATCTACGCCGGCGTCCCGTGGGAGGAGCTCGAGGCAGGTGCGGGCCTTGCCATCACCGGCGACCGCGCCCGCGCGCTCGCCTTCGCGCGCCTGTTCAGCCTGCCTCCGCCGCTCGCCTGACGCGGGCGCTGGGCCATGGCGTCCGGCGAGAGGCGTGTTGCATCCTCCACAACATAGGTGAGGGCGCATTCCCCCAAGCCTGTCAGGCAGGCACCTGTCGAAGCCAAGCGGCACACGGCCAGCCAACGGCCGGGTGCGCGCAACGCCTCTCTCGGCAAGGAGACAATAATGAACCTTATCCTTATCATCGTCGTCGGTGGTGTCCTCGGCTGGCTCGCCAGCATGGTGATGCGCACCGATGGCCAGCAGGGCATCTTCCTAAACATCGTCGTCGGCGTGGTCGGCGCACTGGTCGCCGGCTTCCTCATCAATCCGCTGATCGGCGGCGGCACGATCACCCAGGGCGACTTCTCGATCAGTGCGCTGGTCGTCTCGTTCCTCGGCGCGCTGGTGCTGCTGGCGATCGTCAACCTGCTGCGTCGCGGTTCGGTCCGTTAATGCTGGGAGAGTATAACATGAAGAAAATCACTACATTCGCCGCCGTGATCGCTCTGGCCGGAGCCAGCCTTGCCGGCTGTGACAGCCCTGCCGAGCAGAACGCCGAAGAAGCCGCCGACGCAATCGAAGCGCAGGGCGAAGCCACCGCCGATGCGATGGAAGACCGCGCCGACGATCTCGACCCGAAAGTGGACGGGGTGGATTCGACCGCGGAACAGAACCTCGAGAACAAGGCCGATGCCGTGCGTGAAAGCGCCGATGCCAAGGCCGAGCAGGTCGAAGAACAGGCCGACCCCGACACACCGTCGCAATAAGGCTGTGCCACTAAGGGGCGGCGCAGGGTTCGAGGCACAACGCCCCTGCGCTACCCCCATGCGGGCCCG
>CAMCUB010000022.1 GCA_945878845.1 Erythrobacter sanguineus
GCCACCGCCATGTCGGCGAGCATCGTCTCGGGGCGGGTGGTGGCGACCTCGAGATAGTCGCGGCCATCGGGCAGGGTCACGCCGTCTGCCAGCGGATAGCGCAGGTGCCAGAAGCTGCCCGCGATGGTCTGCGTCTCGACCTCGAGGTCGCTGATCGCGGTCTTGAGCTTCGGGTCCCAGTTCACCAGCCGCTTGTCGCGGTAGATGAGGCCATCGTTATACAGGTCGACGAAGGTTTTGATCACCGCAGCTGTGAAGTGCGGGTCCATCGTGAACTGCTCGCGGCTCCAGTCCATCGAGCAGCCGAGGCGCCGCAGCTGGTGGGTGATGGTGCCGCCGCTTTCGTGCTTCCACTCCCACACCTTCGCGATGAAATCCTCGCGGCTGTAGTTGGTGCGCTTGTCCTGCCGCGCCTCCATCTGGCGCTCGACCACCATCTGCGTCGCGATGCCCGCATGGTCGGTGCCGACCACCCACAAGGCGTCCTTGCCCCGTAGGCGTTCATAGCGGACCACCACGTCCTGCAGCGTGTTGTCGAGCGCGTGGCCGATATGCAGGCTCCCCGTCACGTTCGGCGGCGGGTTGACGATGGTATAGCCTTCCGCCTCGGGACGCTCGGGCCGGAACAGGCCGTTCGTCTCCCAATGGGAATACCAGCGCGCCTCGATGTCGGCGGGGTCGAAGGTGGTCGGTAGAGTGGGGTTCGCAGTGTTCGGCATGATGCCCCGCGCCATGCCAGCACCCATGTTGCGATGCAATGTTGGAACCGCGATGCGGGCCTTGCGAGAGCCTTGCGGGCCTACGAAAATCCCCCCATACCCCCGCACAATGCAGAGTGCCGCGCAACATTTGCTGGAAGATGGGGGCGAGGGCGGTTCCCGGCTGGTGCTGTCGGGGCAGCTGACGCTTGCCGCGATCGGACCGCTCGAACGCGAGCTGCGCACCCTCGAAGGCCCCGTCGCCGCGGTCGATCTGGCGGGTGTCGACGAGATCGACACCGTCGGCGCCTTCGTCGTGTGCCGCTTCGCGCGCGAGCACGAGAGCGAGATCACCGGCGCCAGCACCGAGGCCGCGCGCCTGCTCGCCGCGATGCAGGATATCGACGCGAGCGGCGATACCCATCCGCACCGTCTGCGGGTGTGGGAGCGCGTGCCGCTGGCGGTCGGCGAGAAGGTGTTCGGCGCGCGCGGCGGGATTTACGGCGTGGTCGGCTTCTTCGGCGCGATCCTGATCGGCGCGGCAAGCCTCATGCGCCACCCCAAGCGCTTCCCGTTCAAGGCGCTGGTCCACCAGATGGAGCTGGTCGGCGTCACCGCGCTGCCGATCATCGGCCTGATGAGCTTCCTGATCGGCATCGTCATCGCCCAGCAGGGCTCGGTGCAGCTCCAGCAATTCGGGGCAGAGTCGCTGACGGTCAACCTCGTCGGGCGCATCACCCTGCGCGAGCTCGGCGTGCTGATGACCGCGATCATGGTCGCGGGCCGGTCAGGCAGCGCCTTTGCCGCGCAGATCGGCACGATGAAGCTCACCGAGGAGATCGACGCGATGCGCACCATCGGCATCTCGCCGGTCGAGGTACTGGTGATCCCGCGCATCCTGGCTGCGACCTTCATGATGATCCTGCTCGGCTTCTTCGCCGCGCTGGCGGCGATCATCGGCGGGGCGGTGGTCGGCCAGTTCGCGCTCGGCATTCCGTTCTTCACCTTCCTGCTGCGCATTCAGGAGGTGGTGCCGGTCCACGACCTGTGGGTCGGCCTCATCAAGGCGCCGGTGTTCGGCCTGATCGTCGCGCTGGCCGGGTGCTATCACGGGATGCAGGTCCACGGCGATTCCGAGGAAGTCGGCCGCCGCACCACCATGGCAGTGGTCTCGGCGATCTTCGCGGTGATCGTGATCGACGCCTTCTTCGCGGTGTTCTTCACCGAGATCGGGTGGGGCTGAGCTGATGAGAATGAACGCTCACCCCGACGACGAAAAGCCGGTGATCGAGGTTCAGGGCCTCGTGAACAGCTTCGGCGATTTCAACGTCCACCAGGACCTCGACCTCACCGTCCGGCGCGGCGAGATTCTCGGCGTGGTCGGCGGATCGGGCACCGGCAAATCGGTGCTGATGCGCTCGATCATCGGCTTGCAGCGGCCCAGCGCCGGGCGGATCGACGTGCTCGGGCGCTGCATCACCGAAAGCGATCTCGAACAGGGTCTCGGCGTGCGGCGGCGCTGGGGCATCCTGTTTCAGGGCGGCGCGCTGTTCTCGACGCTCACGGTGGGCGAGAATGTCGAGGTGCCGCTCAAGAAATATTACCCCGATCTCGATCCCGAATTCCGCGCCGAGATCGCGCGTTACAAGGTGATGCTGACCGGCCTTCCCGAAAGCGCGGTGCAGAAATACCCGTCCGAGCTGTCAGGCGGCATGAAGAAGCGGGCAGGCCTCGCGCGGGCGCTGGCGCTTGATCCCGAGCTTCTGTTCCTCGACGAACCCACCGCCGGGCTCGACCCGATCGGCGCGGCCAAGTTCGACCGGCTGACCCGCGAATTGAAAGAGACCATGGGGCTTACCGTGTTTCTCATAACCCATGATCTCGATACGCTTTACGAAATCTGCGACCGCGTGGCGGTGATCGCGGAAAAGAAGATCATCGCGGTCGGCACCATCCCGGAACTGATCGCCACCAAACACCCGTGGATCGAGGAATATTTCAACGGCCCGCGCGGGCGCAGCGCCCAAGCTACGCACCTGCGCGAGGAACAGGCATGAGCCGCCCGAGGAACAACAGAATATTGGACAAGCCCGCCCGAGGGGCCGCATAGGACGAGCACATGGAAACCAGAGCCAATAATCTGTGGGTCGGTGCGGTGACGCTGGTGCTGCTGGCGGCGCTGGCGGCGTTCATCGCCTGGATCGCGCGCCTCAATGAAGGCGCCAAGGACGAATACGACATCTTCTACAACCAGTCGGTCTCGGGGCTCGCCAATGGCAGCCAGGTGACCTTCGCGGGCGTGCCCGTCGGCCAGGTGACCGAGATTGCGCTGGCCAAGGACAATCCAGAGTTCGTGCGCGTGCGAGTGAAGGTGAAGGACGACGTGCCGATTCTTGTGGGCACCCAGGCGACCATCCAGGCGAGCTTCACCGGCGTCTCGACCATCCTTCTGGACGGCGCGCGCAAGGACAATCCGCCGATCACCTGCGAGACCACCGCCTGCCCCGAAGGCCGCCCGGTGATCCCCCCGGGGCGCGGCGGCTTCGGCGAGATAGTGGCCAATGCGCCGCTGCTGCTCGAGCGGCTGGCGACGCTGACCGAACAGCTGAACCTGATCCTCGGCCCTGAAAACCAGAAGGAATTGGCGGGCATCCTCAAGAATTCCAACCGGCTGACCGAGGGCCTCGCCGAAGCGACGCCGGAGCTGACCCAGAACCTGCGCGACTTCCAGGTCACCATGAAGGAATTCAACGAGACGCTGAACGCGGTCGAGCGGCTGGCCGACAACACCAACGGCCTTGTCGGCAAGGAAGGCGAGCCGCTCGCGGCCGAACTGCGCGCGACGCTCAAGAGCGCCAATGCGACGATGGCCTCGCTGTCGGCAACGCTGGAGGACACGCGCCCGGCGATCCGCCAGTTGCGCAACGGAACGCTGCCCAATGCCGAGGCGACCTTGCAGGATCTGCGCGCCACGAGCCGAAGCCTGCGCGCGATCACCGAGAAGCTCGAAAGCGAAGGCGCCGGTGCGCTGGTGGGTGGCCAGTCGCTGCCCGACTACAAGCCTAAATAGAAGGACCGACCGCCATGAACCTCCGTCTCCGGCCTGTCCTGCTTGCCCTGCCGCTCGCGCTGGCGCTGCCCGGCTGCATCAGCCTTGGCGGCGAGCCGCCCGAGAGCCTGCTGACCTTGAGCCCCGCCGCGCGCGCGCCAGCCGGAGCGGGCATCGCAGCCGATGCAAACCGCCCGGTGATCGCGGTGATGCCCTTCGACACCCCCGCCAAGCTCGACGTGCTGCGCGTGCCGGTGGCGGTGAGCGATACCGAGCTGGCCTATCTGCAGGATGCCTACTGGGTCGAAAAGCCTGCGCGCCTGTTCCGCCGGATGGTGGGCGAGACGATCCGCGCGAAGGGGACAGCGATGGTGGTCGACGGTGACGATGTCGCATCGATGCCGACGGTGACCTTGCAGGGCACACTGATCGACATGGGGTTCGACGCGGCGAGTTCGTCAGCCGTGGTGCGCTTCGATGCGGTGCGGATCGCCAAGGACGGCGCGATCACCACCCGCCGCTTCGAAGCGCGCGAAAGCGGCGTGACCGCCGACGCGCGCTCGGTGGGGGCGGGGCTCAATGCGGCCGCGAACCGCGTGGCGGCGGAAGTCGCGGAGTGGGTCGCGGCGGGCTGACATCCCTGTCGGCCTACCGCTTCCGCTACTTGAGGCCGGGCGCGCGCAAGTAACTGCTTTCCTACACGATTGTGCCATGACAGGATGCGCGCATGACTCGCATCGCGCCCTTTTTTGTCCCGGAATCAGAGCGGCGCGGCGCAGGAGACAATTTTGCATTTATACTGTGTCTCATTGTCTCCAACACGGGAGACGCGCGCGACTACACAGCCCGCGCCAGCCGTGCGAAGGCAGCGGCGCGCAGGAAGTCGGCTTCGCGGCGCTGGCGGCGCTCTTCGGCCTCCCAGTCGCGGCCCCACAGCTCGGCCTGCCACTCCTCCTCGAGACACGCCGCCTGCCATAGGGCGAGGGGCTCCTCCTCGTGTGCGGCATCGAGCGCCGACAGGCCGGTCACCAGCGAGGCGGCGAGCTTGGTCATCGCCTCGAGCCCGGTAAGCTGGAAGGGGTCGAGGGTGAGCATGCGGTCGCGAAGCGTGGCGAGGGTCGCGGGCGGCTGCGGGCGGTGGAGCACGCCGCTCACCCGGGTGAAAGTGACGCCGTGCGCGGCCTCGAAGGCGGAGAGCAGCGGCTCCCACACCTGCTGCTGGCGGGTATGGAGCGGCTCGTCGGGATCGGCGCGGTAGCACAGCGTGTCGGTCTCGGCATAACCGAGGAGGCCCTCGGCTGCGCCTTCGGGGTGCCGGGTGACGATGTCGATCGCGTAGTCGGCCATGTCGCGCAGCGGCAGGCTGGCGGGGTCGATTGTGTCGCCCTGCTGCCGCCACTCGGCCGCGAGCGCCTCGGCAAGGGCCCGGGTTGGGAGGAGCTGCGGCGCGCCGCCGACGGTCTTCACGCCGCGGGTGTCGAGCATGACCTGAAAGCCGCCCGCTTGCTGCGCGAGCGTGACGTCGGTGTAGAAACGGCGGATCATGGGCGGGGCGGGCCCTCGTCCCGGAAGCGGCGGGCGATGAAGCGGGGGAGGAAGAAGACCTCGAAGAAGCCCGCCACGGCGAGCACCGCTCCCACCGTGTAGGGCAGGTCGATGACCCCGCGCACGATGGCAAAGCCGAGCATCACCAGCGCCACCCCGCTGAAGCGGACGAGGGTGATGATGATGAAGCCGGTGCGGGCGCGGGTGTCGGTCATGGCAGGGCCTCCTCAAGCGCGGCGGCAAGGTCTGCGGCGGTCTGGGCCACCCGGGCAGCGCCGCTCGCCAGCAGTTCGGGGGCAGCGTGGTAGCCCCAGCCGACGCCGATGCTGGCGACCCCGATCGAGCGGGCCATCAGCATGTCGAAGCTGGTGTCGCCGATCATCACTGCCTCGTGGGCCTCGGCGCCCACCTCAAGCAATGCGGCTTCGAGCATCGCGGGGTGGGGCTTGCTGGGGTGGCGGTCGGCGGTCTGGAGCGAGGTGAAGAGATGCGCGATCCCGTGGCTGGCAAGGCATGCGGCAAGCCCTCGGTCAGACTTGCCGGTGGCGACGGCAAGCTGCCAGCCCGCGCCGTGGAGCGCTTGGAGCAGTTCGGCGATGCCGGGGTAGAGCGGCTCGTCGAGCAGGCCCTCCTCGCGGCGCGCGCGGAAGCTGGTGCGGTAGAACTCGGTGACCGCGCGGTTCTGCTCGTCGGTGAGGGCGGGGGCGAGCGACCGGACGGCGGCAGGTAGGCTGAGGCCGACGATGCGGCGCACGTCGTGATTGTCGGGCGGCGTCAGCCCGGCGCGGGTGAAGGCGCGCTCCATCGCCCAGCACACGTCGGCCTGCCCGTCGACCAGCGTGCCGTCGCAGTCGAAGACCGCAAGCCGGGTCACGCGGCGGCGTTCCGGACGAGATCGGCGAGCGCGGCGTGGCCCGCGGCTTCCAGCCCATCGGCGACCCGCGCACGCTCGGCAGCGGGCTTGTTCTGCGAGAGCTTGTAGGTCGGCCGCCGCGCCGCGATGGTCAGTTCGAAGCCGACGATCCCGCGAAACAGCCCGGCCCACTTTTCTGCCGAGGATTCCTCCGCCCGCCACGGATCGCCGCCGAGACCGCTTTCGTGCTTGGCGATGGCGGCATGGAGGAAGGCCTCCAGCCCGGCGTCGTCCAACTGCCGGACCGGTCCTTCAAGCTCCAGCGCGACATAGTTCCAGGTCGGCACCGTGTTGCGATCATCATACCAGCGCGGGGAGACATAGGCATCCGGGCCATTGACCACGACCAGCGCCGTGGCTCCGTCAAGATGGCGGGCGAGGGCGTTGCCTTTGGCGAGGTGGAATTGCACCGCCCCGTCCTCTGCCATCAGCAGCGGGGTATGCGCGACGCGCGGCCCATCGGGCGTGGCGGCGAAGATCATGCCGAAGCCGATCTGGCCGACCAGCGCCGCGTCGGCGGCAAGATCGTCGCTGCGGAAAAGCGGATTGGGATGCATCAGCGCGCCGGTTTCCGGGGCTTGCCCCCTGCCTTGGGCTTGAGCCCTGTTGCCGGCTTGTCGGCCGGTTTGGGCTTGGGCTTGGCTGCTGGCTTGCCTTTGGGCTTGGCCTTGTCACTCGCCGCCCCCCGCGCCCGCCGCGGCGCGCGCTCTTCCTTCCTCGCCTGCTTGAAGTGGCGGCGCGCGGCCTGCTTCTTCTCTTCGCCGGTCTTCTCGGGCGTTTCCTCGCGCAAGGGCGAGGCGTCTGACATGCCCGGATCGAAGCCCAGCACTTCCATGCTCGCGGCGAAGTGCGGCGGGAGTTCCGCGGTGACGTCGAGCTTGCCGCCCGAACCCTCGCCCGCCTTGGGCTCGGTGATGATCAAGCGGCGGGCGTGCAAGTGCATCTTGCGGCTCACCGCGCCGGTCAGGAAGGCGTCGGGCCCGCCATACTTGCCATCGCCCACGATCGGGTGGCCGATCGCGGCCATGTGGACGCGCAGCTGATGGGTCCGCCCCGTCAGCGGCTCCAATTCGACCCACGCCGCGCGCTGGCCGGCATTGTCGACCACGCGGTAGCGGGTCTTGGCGGCCGCGCCGTTCTCCTCGTCGATATGCATCTTCTCGCCGCCGGTGCCCGGCTGCTTGGCGAGGGGCGCGTCGATCACGCCCTCGGCGAGGTCGGGATTGCCGACCACAAGCGCCCAATAGACTTTCCGCGCGCTGCGGCTCGCAAAGCGCTTGGAGAAACTCGCCGCGCTCCCGGGGGTGCGGGCGATCAGCAGGACGCCGGAGGTGTCCTTGTCGAGCCGGTGGACAAGGCGCGGGCGGGGCTGGCGCTCGTGCTCGACGAAGGCATCGAGCAGGCCATCCACGTGCTTGGTCGTTTTGCTCCCGCCTTGCGTGGCGAGGCCGGGGGGCTTGTTGAGCACGATCGCGCTCGGCGTCTCGCGGATCACCATGTCCTTGGCTTCGGCGATCTGTTCGGGTGTGAGCGCGCGCGCCTTGGGCTTGGCCGGCTCGCGCGGGGGCTCCTCGCCGCCGGGCGGCACGCGCAGCACCTGACCCGTGGCGACGCGATCCTCGGGCTTGGCGCGCTTGCCGTCGACCCGGATCTGCCCGGTCCTCGCCCAGCGCGAGACCGTAGCAAAGCCGACCTGCGGCAGGTTGCGCTTGAACCAGCGGTCGAGCCGGATGCCGTCGTCATCGGCGCTGACCGTGAATTGGCGGACGTTGTCTGTCGGTTGCTCGCTCATCGCGGCGCTCCTTGCACGGCGACAAGGCCGATGACCACCGCTGCCATGCCAGCGATCAGCGAGGCGGAGGCATATCCGAAGGCCAGCCCCGCCTGCCCGCGGTGGAGCATGGTGACCAGCTCATTGGAAAAGGCGCTGAAGGTGGTGAAGCCGCCGAGCAGCCCGACGCCGATCAGCAGCCGCGCGGTCTCGGCCGTAGCCTCGCCGGGGGCGACGCGCGCCATCCACCCGACCAATGCGCCCATCACCAGGCTGCCGGCGATGTTGACGGCGAGCGTGCCCCACGGGAAGCTGTTGCCGTCGCCCGCCAGCGCGCTCACCCAGCGCCCCGCATGATAGCGCAGCACCGAGCCCACAGCGCCGCCGGCGGCGACGTAAAGGCTTGCCTTGAGGGGAGAGATTACAGCGTCCATCGCGCGGCCATAGCGAGGCTCTCCGCCTGTGGCTAGGCAGGCTTCGCCGCGCAAATGCACTCTGGCGGCTTGCCAATTTGCCCGTGTTGGACTAGGGGGGCGCCGATTGAAGGGCGACTCCCCGTGGGAATCGCCCGCATTTCATTGGAAATTCACCGCGTAACCCTGCGCAGAATCAAGCAGGGCTCTGGCGTTTGAACATGAGGTAGTCGTCGTTTATGCAAATCATGGTTCGCGATAACAATGTCGATCAGGCCCTGCGCGCGCTCAAGAAGAAGCTGCAGCGCGAAGGCGTTTATCGCGAAATGAAGCTGCGTCGCCACTACGAGAAGCCCTCCGAAAAGCGCGCCCGCGAAAAGGCTGCCGCCGTTCGCCGCGCCCGCAAGATGGAGCGCAAGCGGATGGAGCGCGACGGGAGCAAGTAATCCCGTTGCCAAGCGTGCTTCCGGCATCGGAACCGCTTGAAACACCCTTTCCGATCAGCCATCAGGGCGCGGCATCAAACCCGCGCCCTTTTGTCGTCGCACGCTTGACCGTTTCGGCGCCGTGACTAGCAGGACAACATCATGACCGAGATTACCCGCGTTCCCATCGCTCCGCTCGCCAAGGGCTCGCTGACCAAGCTGTGGATCGGTGTGATCCTCGCCATCCTGGTGGGCGCAGGCCTTGCCTGGGCCGCCGTGCCCAAGGGGCTCGATGTCGATGTCATCACTGCCGGCACCGGCCCGATGCCGAAGGAAGGCGAAGTGATCTTCGTGAAGTACAAGGGCAAGCTCGCCGCTGACGGCACGGTGTTCGAGGACGCGCAGACCAGCCCCTTCCCGGTCAAGGATCTGTTCCCGGAAGGCAACCCCTTCCTCTACGAGAAGGGCCAGATGATCCCGGGCTTCTATGAAGGCCTCAAGAACGTCCAGAAGGGCGGCAAGTACGAAATCTTCATCCCCGCCGAAATGGCCTATGGCGCCACGCCCCCGCCGCAGTCGCCGATCCCGCCCAACGCCGATCTCGAGTTCGAGATCGAGGTGACCGGGATCATGAGCCGCGCCGCGGTAGAGCGCAATCTCCAGCTGCTGCGTGACCAGATGCAGGCGCAGTTGGGTGCACCGGGGGCCGAAGCACCGGGCGGCGCGCCGCAGGGTGCTCCGCAGGGTCCGCCGCAGGGCGTACCGGGCCAGTAAGGGGGCACGCAGCTCATGTCGGTCGACAAGGCAACCGTCGCCAAGATCGCCAGCCTCGCGCGCATCCGCATGGATGATGCCGAACTCGAACAGATGGTGCCGGAATTGAACGGCATCCTCCAATGGGTCGAGCAATTGGGCGAGGTGGACGTTACGGGTATCGAGCCGATGGCGGCGGTGATACCCAACACCCTGCGCCTGCGCGACGACGTGGTCGATGCCGACCCGCTCACCGGCGGGGGCAAGCAGGGCGATGTGCTCGCCAATGCGCCTGCGGCCGAGCACGGCTTCTTCGGCGTGCCCAAAGTGATCGAGTGATTTTCCGGCGTCCGTCCTTATCCCCCTCTCGCTCGCGGGACGGGGCAGGGGTGGGCACGAATTTGCAACCCCCGCGAGCGGACAGGCCCACCCCCGGCCCCTCCCGCGAGCGGGAGGGGAGATAGAATGACCGACCTGACCTCTTTCGGCGTAAAGGACATTCGCGACGGCGTGGCGAAGGGCGACTTCACCGCGCGCGAAGTGGCGGAAGGCTTCAACGCCGCCGTCGCCGGGGCTGCGGCGCTCAACGCCTTCATCGTCAGCACCCCCGACCACGCGCTCGCTGCCGCCGACAAGGTCGATGCGGCGCGCGCTGCGGGCGATGCGCTGGGCAAAATGGCGGGCGTGCCGATCGGCATGAAGGATCTGTTTGCGACGAACGGCGTGCAGACCACGGCGGCGAGCCACATCCTCGAAGGCTTCACCCCCCGCTACGAATCCACCGTCAGCCAAAAGCTGTGGGATGCGGGCGCGGGGATGCTGGGCAAGCTCAATCTCGATCAGTTCGCGATGGGGAGCTCCAACGAGACCTCCTATTTCGGCAATGTCTCCTCGCCGTGGCGCAAGGCCGGGAGCAACCAGCCGATGAGCCCGGGCGGTTCTTCGGGCGGCTCGTCCTCGGCCGTCGCTGCGCGCATCGCGCCTGCTGCGACCGGCACCGACACTGGCGGCTCCATCCGCCAGCCCGCCGCCTTCACCGGCATCTGCGGGATCAAGCCGACCTATGGGCGGTGTTCACGCTGGGGCATCGTCGCCTTTGCCTCGAGCCTCGATCAGGCCGGGCCGATGGCGCGCTCGGTCGAGGATTGCGCGATCATGCTCGGCGCGATGGCGGGGTTCGATCCCAAGGATTCGACCAGCCTCCAGATGGACGTGCCCGACTGGGAAGCGGCCCTCAACGCCGACCTGCGCGGCAAGAAGGTCGGCATCCCGCGCGAATATCGGATGGAGGGCACCGATCAGGCGATCCTCGATTCGTGGGAGCAGGGCAAGGCGTGGCTCAAGGACGCAGGCGCGGAGATCGTCGACGTCTCGCTGCCGCACACCAAATATGCGCTGCCCGCCTATTACATCGTCGCCCCCGCGGAAGCCTCGTCGAACCTCGCTCGCTATGACGGCGTGCGCTACGGCCTGCGCGATCTGCCCGAGGGCGTCGGCCTTCAGGACATGTACGCAGCCACCCGCGCCGCCGGTTTCGGCGACGAGGTCAAGCGCCGCATCCTGATCGGCACCTATGTGCTCTCGGCCGGCTTCTACGACGCCTATTACACCCAGGCGCAGAAGGTCCGCGCACTGGTCGCCCGCGACTTCGCCCGCGCATTTGAAGAGTGCGACGTGATCCTCGCACCGACGACGCCGACGGCTTCGTTCCCCTTGGGCTCGATGAACGAAGACCCGCTGACGATGTATCTGAACGACGTCTTCGCGGTCCCCGCCAGCCTCGCAGGCCTCCCCGCAATGAGCGTCCCCGCGACGATCAACGCCGACGGCCTGCCGCTCGGTCTGCAATTGGTCGGCCGACCCTTCGACGAGCAGGGCGTGCTGAATGCGGGCCTCGCCATCCAGCAGCGCGCCGGGTTCACCGCCAAGCCGGAGAAGTGGTGGTAAGATGGGCCGCGCGCTCCTTAAAGGGTTTTGGTGGCTTGGCACGCTGTTCGAGCTGATCGGCGCTTTGGCGGGCGCGGTGATTTACCCCTCCTCGGGACCGTCTGACAGGGACGCGGAGCGCAAGCGGCGGCAGACGTACGAGGAGTGGCGTAAGAAGCACGGCTCCAAGTGGGACAAGAAATCATGACCGCCGACACGCCGCTGTGGATCGCCGGGATCGGCGTAATGCTGGCGGTGCCGCTGACCTTCATGGTCGCGAATTGGGTCAGGAAAAACGTCGATCACGGCGAGATGCGCTTCGGGCCGGATGGCAAGGTGATCGAGGATCGCGAACCGGAGGGTGAATAATCTTCCCGCGCTAAACCATGTCGCAACGGCTCAGGGGCGAAGCTGATGAAACTTAGAACGGTTGAATTCGGTCGCGGTATCGCGGCAAGCGCGGTGGTCATATTCCACGCCAACGCCGCCGCCGCGCATGTCGGCCTAGGCACCAGCCGGTGGACTTCTCCGCTTCAGCTGGGTGTAGATTTCTTCTTCGTCTTGTCGGGCTTCATCATCTTCTACGTTCATAGCGAAGACCTCGGTCGGACCGAGCGCGCATTGCCCTATCTCTGGAAGCGGTTTGTGCGGCTGTTTCCGCTGCTTTGGCTCGTCGTGGGAGGGTGGATAGTATTGCGGTCCGTGATGACCGACGGGCCGAGCATCGACCAGATCGGGACATCCCTACTGCTATACCCGAGCCTTTCCGAACCCGTTCCGCTGGTCGTATGGACCCTGCGGCACGAGCTGTTGTTTTACATCGCCTTTTGCGCTGCGATCTTCAATCGCTGGGTCGGTTTTGCGCTGTTCGGGGTATGGACCATCGCCGTACTGGTCCAGATGGGCCTGATCGCAAATGGTCAGCCGATCGAAGGTTTGCCGAGCCTATTGCTTTCGAGTTTCGTGCTCGATTTTGTGTTCGGCGCGCTGGTGGCGTTCATTTCCCGCCGCTGGACGGTCGCTTCGTGGTGGCCGTTGGTGGCTGGGATTGCCCTTGTCCTTGTGCTTGGATGGGCGACGGTCGCGCTATCCCTCGGCCGTAATGGCACATTGGACTACACCTCGCCCGGAAACTTGTTCGTGCCCTTGATCGGAGCGGCCTTCGCGCTGTGTCTCTACGGCATGATCTGCATCGAGCAGCGGGTGAAAATCCCGCAGTGGGCGATGCTGCTCGGCGGCGCGAGCTATGCGATCTATCTCGTTCATACGCCGGTGAATTCCATCGTCCAGCGCATCGCCGTGCATCTTGGCGATGGTTTCGGCCACCTGCTCATCATCATCAGCGGCATTGGCGCAGGGATTGTTCTGCACCTTGTCTTCGAGAAGCCGGTCGCCCGCCTGTTGCGGCGCATCTCGCCGTTCGAGCCGCAGCAAGCGAAAGCTTAGGCCCAGTGATCGCGCATCATTGCAATTTCGCAAGATTCGGGGCAGGCGCGGCGCGATGAGCAACTATCGCATTCAAGGCGCAACGGGCGAATGGGAGGTCGTGATCGGCCTTGAAGTCCACGCGCAGGTCACCTCCAAAGCCAAGCTGTTTTCGGGCGCCGCGACCGCGTTCGGCGCGGAGCCCAATGCGCAGGTCTCCCTCGTCGATGCCGCGATGCCCGGGATGCTGCCCGTGCCCAACGCCGAGTGCATCCGTCAGGCGGTGCGCACCGGCATGGCGATTGACGCGCAGATCAACGCGTGGAGCCGGTTCGACCGTAAGAACTACTTCTACGCCGATCTGCCGCAGGGCTACCAGATCAGCCAGCTCTACCACCCGATCGTCGGCGAAGGCTCGCTGCTGATCGAGGCGGACGAGAAGGCCGGGATCGAGGCGGACAAGGTGATCGGGATCGAGCGCATCCATGTCGAGCAGGATGCGGGCAAGCTGATGCACGATCAGCATCCGACCATGTCCTATGTCGACTTGAACCGCTCGGGCGTGGCGCTGATGGAGATCGTCAGCCGCCCCGACATGCGTTCGCCCGCCGAGGCAGGGGCGTACCTACGCAAGCTCAGGGCGATCCTGCGCTATGTCGGCTCGTGCGACGGCAACATGGAAGAAGGCTCGATGCGCGCCGACGTGAACGTCTCGGTCCGCAAGGTCGGCGAGGGGCTGGGGACCCGGACCGAGACCAAGAATGTGAACTCGGTGCGCTTCGTCATGCAGGCGATTGAGCATGAGGCGATGCGGCAGGTCGATGTGCTCGAAAGCGGGGGCGCAATCGTGCAGGAAACCCGGCTGTTCGACCCGGGCACCGGTACGACCCGCACGATGCGGAGCAAGGAAGATGCGCACGACTATCGCTACTTCCCCGATCCCGATCTGCTGCCGCTGGTGCTGGAGGACGACTTCCTCGCCGAATGCCGCGCCTCGCTGCCCGAGCTGCCGGACGCCAAGCGCAAGCGCTATGTCGAGGTGCTCGGCCTCACCCCCTACAACGCGCGCGAGCTGACCGCCGAGGTCGAGACCTTTGCGCGCTTCGAGACGCTGCTGGCCGAGACCGCGAAGGTGACCGGCAAGGACGACGCCGCAGTCGCGACGCAGGTCGCCAACTGGTCGCTCTCGGTCGCGCCCGGCGTGATCAAGGCGCTCGGCGATGATGCCGATCTTGCCCACGCCACGGCCGCCGCACAGGCGAGCATCCTCGCGATGGCCGACAAGGGCGAGATCAGCGGCGGGCAGGCCAAGGAAATCTTCGAAATCGTCCTCAAGACCGGCCGCGCGCCCGAGGAAATCGCCGAGGCCGAAGGGCTCAAGCAGGTCTCCGACACCGGCGCGATCGAAGCCGCGGTCGACGCGATCATCTCTGCCAATGCCGACAAGGTCGAACAGTACCGCGGCGGCAAGGAGGCGCTGTTCGGCTTCTTCGTCGGCCAGACGATGAAGGCGATGCAGGGCAAGGCCAATCCGGCGGTGGTCAACCAGCTCTTGAAGGCCAAGCTGGGCTAGGCCTTGTCGCTCGAAGCGATCCGGATCGAGAAGGAAGAGTTCACCGCGGTCACGCTCGATCTGGTCGGGCGCAGCTTCGGTGTCTCTCCGCCGGATGACCTCAACACCATTTACACCGCCGAGGACCTGTTCGAGGAGGTGATGTATCGCCGGGCGGGGGGCGAGGCGGGGGACAAGTGCGACACCGCGATGCTGTTCTTCCGCCTGCGCGGCAATTTCCAGCGGTTGCAGCCGGGCACACGCATCACCCCTTCGACGCGGCTCAAAGGCCTCACCCGTATGTCGCCCAAACGGCTCAGCAAGCGGCTCGCGCGTGATACCGGGCTGGCGATGCCCGATGATGAGATCGGCAAGCTGGGATGTGCCATGGTGCTTGTCGGTGTGATCGGCGCGCCGTTGATGTGGTGGCTGGTCGATTTTGCCGCCGGATGCCTGACCCTGTTCGGCGCCGGCATGGCGAGCCTGTTCGACCGCGGCGGCTATTCGGGCAAGTGGGAGACGGTGTGGTCGCTGGTCGATGCCATCGCCCGCAAGAATGTCCCGCGCACCGATGCGATAGCCGCGCGCAGCCGGACCGAGGACCTGTGGCAGCGCTATGCCGAGATCCTTGCGCTGTCGGCCGAGACGCTCCCCAACGGCGCGCGGCTGGTCGACGCGCACCGGATCGCGCGGATGACGCGGATCGAGCTGGTCTGACGCGATGACAGAGAGCCCACTTCAGACAGTCTATTTCCACGGCCTGCCCGGATCGGCGGCGGAGCTTGCGGGCTTCGGGCCTGAGATCGCAGGCCGCGCGGCGGGGTTCCATGTCGCGGCGCGCGGCGGGGATTTTTCGCGCGTCGCCGAGGGGATCGCGGTCCGCTTTCCCGAGTGCCCGCTGCGGCTGGTCGGCTTCTCGCTCGGCGCCGCGGCGGCCCTGCGGGTCGCGCCCTATCTGGGCGATCGGGTGGAGCGGATCGACCTCGTTTCGCCTGCCGCGCCGCTCCAGCTGGGTGATTTTCTGGGAGGGATGGCAGGCGCGCCGGTATTCCGGGCGGCGCTGGCGGGGCGCTGGCCGTTCGCCGCGCTGACGTTGGTGCAGGCGCAGGTGGCGCGGCTCGCACCGCAAAAGATGGCCGCCGCGATGATGGCCAAGGCCAAGGGCGAGGACCGCGACCTTGCCGCCGATCCGCGCTTCATCGAGGCCCTGGCGCAGTCGCTGCGCCACAGCCTGTTAGGCAACCGCGACGCATACACTGCCGAAATCCGCGCCTATGTCAACGACTGGCGCGCCGATCTGGCGCGGGTGCAGCAGCCGGTGCGCATCTGGCAGGGGAGCGCGGACGACTGGACGCCGCCCGCCATGGCCGACGCGCTCGCGGCCGCCTTGCCGACCCGCCCGCAGGTGACGATGCTGCCGGGCCTCTCGCACTTTTCCACGCTGCGGGCCTATCTCGAAGCGCAGCCCGCAGCATGACCGCCATCATCCTCGTCCAGCCCGAGATCCCCGGCAACACCGGCGCGGTGGGGCGCACCTGTGTGGCGCTCGATATGGAGCTGATCCTGATCCACCCCTTGGGCTTCGAGATCACCGATGCCCGCGTGAAACGCTCCGGCCTCGATTACTGGCCGCATGTCAGGCTCACCGAATATGCCAGCTGGGACGCCTTCCTCGACGCGCGCACCCCGCGCGACAATCAGCTGTTCCTGTTCGAGGAATTCGGCGCGCGGAGCTTCTACGAGCCGGACTATCCCGATGATGCTTTCCTCGTCTTCGGGCAGGAGACCAAGGGCATCCCGCAGGCGATCATCGAGCGCCACCAAGGCCGCCTGTTCAAGCTGCCGATGCGCTCCGGCGTGATCCGCTCGCTGAACCTTGCCAACACCGTGGCGGCGGCGGCCTATCAGGCGCTGCGGGGGAAAATCTGAGCGGACTGTGGCGCGCACGACCCGCTGCACTGAAAAATGCTTCTACTTTCAGAAACCCGTTGCGGGCAGGAAATTGTCTGATATCTCATCCCGAGATACCAGATCGAGGGGCGCAATCCATGAATTTGAAGAACGTGCGTGCGGGCGTGATCGCTCTCGCCGGGGCGAGCATGCTGGCCTTCTCGGCACCAGCGGCAGCCGAAACGTTAACCAACGACGACGTTCTTGCGCTTCTCGAAGCAGGACTCGGCGAAGAGGCGGTGATCGCGAAGATTGAAACAAGCGATAGCAACTTCGTCACCGACACGCAGACGCTCCTTGCGATGCGCGCAAAGGGCGTGGCTAGTCCCGTAATTGCCGCGATGGTGAAGCGCGCGAACGGTACAGTCAGGTTTGACGACGCTTCACCTGATCCGACAGTGCCGCATACGACCGGATTTTACATTCTCGTCGAAACCGAGGGATCGGCGAAAATGCTCAAGATCGATCCGATCGCTTCGACCCAAGTCAAGACGGGCGGGGTATTCGGCTACGCATTAACCGGAGGTATTGCTTCGGCAAGCCTCAAGGCTGTCCTTCCGGGTGGGACGGCGGCGCGCCAAACTTCGAACCGGCGGCCCACTTTCTACGTCTTTTTCGATGTAAGCGGCAACCAGTCGCCTGTATTTTCAACCGGATTTGGTAGCGCGATCGTGTCCCCCAACGAGCTATCGCTTGTCGACTTGGTAGAAAAGAAGGGCCGACGTGAGGCTCGGGTTGGCAGCATAAACATCGGGGGGTCGAAGACTGGGGTCATGGACAAGGACCAAATTTCCTTTTCATACGAGCAGGTTGCAGCTTCAGTGTTTAAGGTTACGCCTGATAGGGACCTCGCTGCGGGTGAATATGGATTTATCTTTGCGCTCGGCGGCGGGGCGGGTCCCGGGGCGTCTGGCGGTGTAGCAGGTGCTCGCGTGTTCGACTTTACGGTGAAGTAGGGCGAGGTCTGGACGCGCGACGGCACCAACCTCAACGAGCTCTATTTCGTCACCGGCCTGCCCGCCGGGACGACGCTCTACAAGGACACCCAGAAGAAGGAGCGCCCGCTCCCCAAGCTGTCGGCCAAGCTCGATCTGACCGAGATCCCCGAGTTCTACGAAAGCTCGACCCGGCTGGTGCTGAACACCTCGGTGTTCCAGATGACCTCGGTGGAACCGGCCAAGATGGGCGGGCAGGACGCGGTCAAGTTCGCTTTCGAGTATTCGGTCGAGGGCAGCCCGCTCAAGCGTCGCGGCGTGGCAATGGAGACGATGGTCAAGGGCCAGCTCTATCTCATCAGATTGCTCGCGCCCGCCACCCACTTCTTCGAGCTCGATCAGGCCGAGGTCGAGAAGATCATGGCGAGCGTCACCTTCTGACACCCGGTTGCGCGCCGGGGCTACTCCAGCCCCAGCGCCTTGAGGTTCATCGTCGCCGCGTTGTAGCTTGCTTCGGCGAGCCGCCCGGAAAGCTGGGCGCGGATAGCGCTGATGCGGGCGTTGGCGGCGGTTTCCTCGCGCGCGTTGACGAGGAAGAACTCGCCTGCGCCGAGCCGGAAGCGGGTGCGTTCGGCCTGCACCATCGCGTTGGCCTGCTTGACCTCGGCATCGGCGAGATCGGCGAGTTTGATGGCCGCGCCGAGGTTGGCGAGGATGTTGGCGACATCGGTGGTGATCTGGTCGGTGATGCGGCGCTGGCGCAGCTCGGTCTCGCGCAGCTCGGCCTCGGCGCGCTGGACTGCGCCTTGCGCGGTGCGGCGTTGCAGCGGCACCGAGAAGGTGAGGCCGACCACGGTGTCGGTCGAATCGAAGCCGGGCCCGCCGGGGCCGATCTGGCCGAAATCGCGCGACAGCTCGACCGAAGCGTTGAGCGAGGGTTGCAAGTCGTTCTGCCGCAGCGCGACCCGGTTGTTGGCGCGTTCGAGCGCGAGCTTGAAGGTCTGGAGCTCGGGGCGGCTCGCGATGACCTCGCTCACCGGGGTTGCGGCGAGCGCCTCGGGCCGCGCCACCGCGCGCATCCGCGCCAGATCGGGCAGCAGCTCGCGGGTCGGCACCACCATCTGCCCGTTCTCGCCGCGCAGATAGAAGCCCAAGGAGTTCGAAGCGGTGAGGAAATCGCGCCGCGCTTGCTCGAGCAGCGTGCGGCGGCGCAGCAGGTTCTGCTCGTTCTCGACCAGCGCGATGCGCGCGCGCGCGCCCTCGTTGACCTCGCGGGTGAGGCCCACCTGCCGCGCCTCGGCGATTTCGAGCAGTTCTTCGAAGACCCGGATTTCCTCGCCCGCGGCAACCCAGCGCCAATAGGCGCGCAGCGCCTCGTGCTGGACATTGAGCTGCACCAGCATGACGTCGAGCCGCGCCTGCGAGGCGGCAAGGCGCGTGTCCTCGATCGCGAAGCGGCGGGTGTCGATGTCGCGATTGCGCAGCAACGAGAACAGCGCGCCCACTTTCACTTCGCCGAGGTTGTTGGTGTAGTTGTAGTTCTCGTAGGTCGGGAAGTCGCCGTTTGAGACGCGGTAGGAGCTGAACACCTCGGCGCCATAGGGCCGCAGCGGCTGGCGCGCCTCGACCTTGCCGAAGCCGCCCGAATAGAAGCCGGAGAGGCGGTCGTAATATTCGCCCTTGAGCATCAGGTCGAAGGCACCGTCGGCCCCGAGCTGGTCGGCGCGCGCGGCGGCCTCGCGCTCGAAGGCCTCGAGCACCTGCGGGAAGGTCAGCGTCGAGGAGCGCAGGACTTCGTCGGGGGTGAGCGGCCCGGTTTTGAGCGCGGTTTCGAGCGGCTCGGCCGTGGGTTCGATGTTCTGCGCGAGGGCAGGCGTGCCGGCGCCGCACAGCAGCGCCAACACGGGCAACAGCAGTCCGGGTCTTCGCCTGTGCGTCACTTGGGCGTCCTGGTGCTCGTCCCGGTGCTCGCGGGTGCCGGCAGCTGCGGCGGGAAGCTGTTGAGTTGGCGCCAGATCTCGTAGCCGACCGGCACGGTTTCGAGCAGCACCCACGCCTGCACCGCCGCGCCGAAGCGGACGTAGCGTTCTTCGGGCCAGCCGATGCCTTCGAGCTTTTCCTCGGCGATCAGCACGCGGAAGCGTCCGTCGATCTGTGCCGAGCGGTCGACCGCGATCACCCGGCCCCCGAAGGTGCCGACCGCGACCGAGGGCCAGCCGGAGAACTGCACCGCAGGCCAGCCTTCGAACTGGATGCGGGTGGCATCGCCCGGCCGCACCAGCGCGACATCGCGCCCGTCGATGAAGATCTCGATCACCCGCGCCGCGCCATCGGGGACGAAGGTGGCGAGCACGTCGCCGGCCTTGATGAAGGTGGCGGCGTCGCCTGCATTGAGGCTCTGGATGAAGCCGTCGCGCGGGGCGCGCACGATCTGCACCGATTGGCGCGTGAGGTTGACGTCGGCGCGGTTCAGCGCGGCCGTCGCGGCGGCAACCTGGCCCTCGCGCTCGGCAATGCGGATTTGCGCGGCCTCGTAATCGCGCCGCGCCGCGAGGCCTGCCTCGAACAGCTCGCGGCTGCGGCGCTCGTCGAGCCGGGCGGTGGCGAGCGCGGACTTGGCGGCTTCGAGCTGGAGTTCGATCTGCGCGCGCTCGGCTTGCAGGCGTTCGATCAGGTTGGGGTCGATATCGGCGATGCGGACAATCGGATCGCCCTTCTTCACCGAGGAGCCGTCGCGCACATACCATTCCTCGATCCGGCCCGGGACCAGCGCGTTAATGTCCTGCTTGCGCTCGTTGGGGCTCAGCGTGGTGACGACGCCCATGCCCGAGGTGGTCTGCACCCAGGGCACATAGATCAGGAAGGCGATCGCGATGACGATCGCGGCGAGGATCATGAAGAACACCACCCGCATAACCCGCGGCACCTTGATCGAGGCCAGCGTGGTGAAGTGCGCCATGTCTTCTTTGAGCGTGGCCATGGTCAGGCTCCCTGCTTCTGTGCTTGCGCCGCGGCGAAGGCCTCGAAGCTGGCGAAGGTGCGCTGCTGGTGCGCTTCGAGATACATGAAGCGGTCAAAGCCCAGGTCGATGCGGCGGCCCGAGAAATAGATCACGGTGGTATAGGCCTGTGCGCGCAGCTCGGCGACCGCGCGTTCGATCGGTTCGGGCTCGAGCAGGTCGAACAGGCGCGAGAGCACCAGAATGCGCGGGCGTTCGAGCAGCGCGTTGGCGAGCTTCAATTGCTGCAGCTCGACCGCCGAAAGCGGATAGCCGGTCGAGGCGAGCGGGGTGTCGAGGCCCTTCTCCAGCGTGGCGATGGTCCCGGCGAGGCCCACGGTCTCGAGCGCGCTCAGCATCCGCTGCGGCGCGGTGTCGGGGCAGGACAGGGCGAGATATTCGCGGATCGTCATTTCGACGATGCTCGGCCGGTCGAGCACGTGGACGTTCTTGCGCAGGTGGTGCGCCTCGATCGCCTTCACGTCGATGCCGCCCAATGTCGCATAGCCGCCCTCGGGCAGGACGTGCATCTTGAGCAGGTTGGTGAACAGCCGCTGCACCCCGTGCTGGCTGACGGCGGCCATGATGATCGCGCCGGCCGGGATCTCGAGATCGAACTGCACGTCCTCATGCCGCGCGCGGCCCTTGACGCCCTTCATCACGATGGTGTGGTCGGGCCCGTCGAAGGGATCGGCGCCCTTGGGCTGCTCCTGCTCGACATCGTAGAACTGCGAGATTTCCTCAACAGCGGCAAACAGGTCGTAGAAATAGTTGAGGTAGCTGCCGAGCTGCGAGACCCCGACGAAGGCGGCCGACAGCACCAGCTCGGCCGCGACCAGTTGGCCCAGCGTCAGCTCGTTCTGGATCACCAGCCAGCCGCCAAGGCCGAGCAGCGCAGCACTGGCGGCGGCATACATCAGCAGGAAGGCGAGGGTCTGCGCGAAGAGGTGGCGGAAATGGCGGCGGCGCTCGTTGATATAGGCGCGGGTGTGATCGTCAGTCTTGTCGAGCGCGTAGTCGATCCGGCGCTGCGACTTGAAGAAGCCGTTGGAGTGGCCGATCGTGTCGAGCCAGGCGGCGGTGGTGTGCTTGGCGTGGCTGAGATCGACCCCGGTGCGCAGTGCGCGCGCGCCCCAGATCAGCCACACCACCCAGATCATCGCGATCATCACCAGCGTGAAGCCGAGGAAATAGGGGTGGTAGAGGCTCACCAGCACGAAGCCGACCGCGATCTGCAGCAGCGTGGTGAAGCCGCCGATCAACAGGATCGGGATCGCGGTCTGGACATAGACGACGTCGAAATAGCGGTTGAACAGCGAGCCCTTCTTGGCGTCCGAGAAGAACGGGTTCTGCGCGTAGACCGAGATCAGCGAGATTTCCGCGACCATGCGCGCGTAGAAGCGGCGGGCGAAGAGCTCCATCAGGTGAACGCGCAAGGCGTAGAGCAGCACCGAGATGGTGAGCAGGCCGAACAGCGTCAGCGACAGCACCACCAGCGGCGCGGTGAGCGCGGTGTTGGCGATGGTGTTGATCAGCATCTGCACCGAGATCGGCGTCGCGAGGCTCAGCAGGCTGATGCCGATGCCGTAAACGGCCGCGAGCCAATAGAAATTCGCCTCGGGCTTCAGGATGTCGAAGAAGATCCTGAAGAACTTCACGAGACTGATTCTGGAGCCGTAACTTTGGCCTTCCGCTGCCATGTCAGCCTTTCCGTTGCGAAACCCGTGTCCCTGCGATGCGATGCCCCGGGGCCGGAGTGCCCCAAGGGTATCTTGCCTCTATTGCAACCCTCCCGCGCCGCAAGCGAACAATGGTTCAAAACCTTGCGGGTTCCGTGCGCGACAATATGTGCAAATTCTTGAGGATACAGGGTTTGGCAGATAATGAGAGGTAATAAAGTATCGCCGCCCCGATAGCGCGCAAAGCTTGCGGGCAGATGAACCGCGCGCAATGGAGCAAGGGTAATGACAGGCCCGCAGAATGATTTTGCGCGGACCAGCGCCAATGTGCTGCTTGTCGGCGGCGGGCATGCGCATGTCGCGGTGCTGGCCGACTGGACCCGGCGCGGGATTCCGAAAGGCGCGCGGGCGGTGCTGCTGACGCCTGAGCCTACCTTGCGCTATTCGGGGATGGTGCCGGGGTGGCTTGCGGGGCAGCATGGCATCGGCGACGGGCTGGTCGATCTCGCCGCCTTGGCGGTGCGGGCGGGGGTGGAGCTTGTGCTCGATCGCTGCAGGGCGCTCGACCCGGAGGCCCGCGTTGTTACCACCGCAGAGGGGCGCGAGGTCGCTTTCGGCATCGCCTCGTTCGACACCGGCGGGGTGGGGCGGGGCGCTGCCTTGCTGGGCAAGGATCCGCGGATCGTAGAGGTGCGCCCGATCGGGGCCTTCGTCGAGCGCCTCGCCGGTTTGCGCGCGTCTCGGCAAGGGCTGGCGCGCGTGGTGATCGCGGGCGGCGGGGCGGGGGGCGTGGAGCTTGCCTTTGGCTTGCGCAACCTCGCGGGCGCGGAGCCTCGCCCCGTGGTGACGCTGGCAACGGGGACAGTCGGGCTGCTCCCCGGCTTTGCTGACAGCGTGCGGCGCCGCGTCGCCAAGGCGCTCGCGCGGCAGGGGATCGCGTTGGTCGAGGCCGATGCGGCGTTCGAGCGCGGCACGCTGGTCGCTGGCGGGCAGTCGCTCGAGCCGGTCGATCTGGTCATCGCCGCCACCGGCAGCGCCGCGCCCGGCTGGGTGCGCGCCTCGGGGATCGCCACCGACGCGGGCGGCTTCCTGAGCGTCGACGCGCACCACCGCTCGCCCTCGCACCCGCATATCTTCGCTGCCGGAGACGTCGCCGCGCGCACCGACCGGCCGCTCGCCCATGCCGGGGTGCACGCGGTGTTCGCCGGGCCAGTGCTCGCCGCCAATCTGCGCCAGGCGCTGGCGGGCGAGGCCCCGCAAGCCGCCTACTACCCGCGCTGGAACAACCTCTATCTGATCAACACCGGCGATGGCTCGGCGATCCTCAGCTACGGGCCGCTGAGCGCGCAAGGGTCATGGGTGCTTGCGCTCAAGCATGCAATCGACAAAGCATGGATCGCGAAATACGCCGCGCTCGCTCGCGGGGCGTAACGGCGCGGGGCCTGCAATCGAACCGGGCCGCAAAGGGGATCACCGTCTCGTGAAGAAGCTCGCCATCATTGCCGTACTGGCTACGCTCGTCGCTGCCTATTTCCTGTTCGATCTGGGGCAATATCTCTCGCTTGAAGGGATCAAGGCGCTCTCCGCCGATCTCGCCGCCTTCCAGCAGGACAACGCGCTGGCCGTGATTGCGGGCTTCTTCCTCGCCTATGTGGTGGTGACCGGGGCCTCGCTGCCGGGTGCGGCGATCATGACGCTGGCGGCCGGCGCGCTGTTCGGGGTGGTGGAGGGGACGATCATCGTCTCCTTCGCCTCGACGCTCGGCGCGACCATCGCTTTCCTGTCCTCGCGCTATGTGCTGCGCGACACCATCGAGGCGCGCTTTGGCGAGCGGTTGAAGGCGATCAATGCGGGGCTGGAAAAAGACGGTCCGTTCTATCTCTTCAGCCTGCGCATGATTCCGGTCTTCCCGTTCTTCATGGTCAATCTGGTGATGGGCCTCACCCGCATCCGCACCCTCACCTTCATGTGGGTGAGCCAGCTGGGGATGCTGCTCGGCACGATCGTCTATGTGAACGCGGGGACCCAGCTGGCGCAGATCGACAGTCTTTCAGGGATAGCCTCGCCCGCGGTGCTGGGGAGCTTCGTGCTGCTCGGCATCGTGCCTTGGATTGCCAAGGGCATCATCGGTGCGCTCAAGGCCCGCAAGGTCTATGCCGGGTTCACTCGCCCCAAAAAATTCGATCGCAATCTGGTGGTGATCGGCGCTGGCTCGGCGGGGCTGGTCTCGGCCTATATCGCCGCGCAGGTGAAGGCCAAGGTCACGCTGGTCGAAGCGCACGAGATGGGCGGCGATTGCCTCAACACCGGCTGCGTTCCCTCCAAGGCGCTGATAAAGAGCGCCAAGGTCGCCGCGACCATGCGCCATGCCGACCGTTACGGCCTGACGGCGCATGAACCCGAGGTGCCGTTCAAATCGGTGATCGCGCGCGTGCTCGACACCATCAAGACCATCGAGCCGCATGACAGCGTCGAGCGCTACACCGGCCTCGGGGTCGATGTGGTCAAGGGTTACGCCAAGATCATCGACCCCTGGACGGTCGAGATCGCCCTCAACGAAGGCGGCACGCAGCGGCTCACCACCCGCTCGATCATCATCGCCAGCGGCGCCGAACCGGTGGTGCCACCGATCCCGGGCATGGAGGACTCAGGCTACCTCACCAGCGAGACCATGTGGCAGGCCTTCGCCGCGATGGACGCGGCGCCTGCACGCGTGGTGGTGCTCGGCGGTGGGCCGATCGGCTGCGAGATCGCGCAGTCGCTGGCGCGGCTCGGCAGCGCCGTGACCCAGATCGAGATGGCGGACGCGGTGCTAGGGCGCGAGGATGCCGACGTCTCGGCGCTCGCCCGCGAGGTGCTGGAGGCGGACGGGGTCAAGGTGCTCACCGGCCACAAGGCGGTGCGGATCGAGAACCGCACCCTGATCGCGGAGGCAAGCGGCGCGGAGGTCGCCGTTCCCTATGACGCGCTGATCGTCGCCATTGGGCGCAAGGCGCGGCTGACGGGCTTCGGGCTTGAGGACATCGGCGTGGACACGGGCCGCACCGTCACCACCGACGAATTCCTCGCGACCAAATTCCCCAACATCTTCGCCGCCGGAGACGTCGCGGGCCCCTACCAATTCACCCACACCGCCAGCCATCAGGCGTGGTATGCGAGCGTAAACGCGCTGTTCGGCACCTTCCGCAAGTTCAAGGCGGATTACCGCGTGATCCCCGCCGTCACCTTCCTCGACCCCGAAGTCGCGCGCGTCGGCCTCAACGAGCGCGAGGCGGCGGAACAAGGGATTGCGGTGCAGGTGACCCGCTACGAACTCGACGATCTCGACCGCGCGATTGCCGAGAGCGAGACGCGCGGCTTCGTCAAGGTGCTCACCCCCGCAGGCGGCAAGGACAAGGTGCTGGGCGCGACCATCGTCGGTGCGCATGCGGGCGAGTTGCTCGCGGAATATGTGCTGGCGATGAAGCACGGGATCGGGCTCAACAAGATCCTCGGCACCATCCATTCCTACCCCACCATGGCCGAGGCCAACAAATTCGCCGCCGGAAACTGGAAGCGCGCCAACAAGCCCGAAGGCCTGCTCACTTGGGTCGAGCGCTACCACGCCTGGATGCGCGGCTGAGGCGGGGGCTGGCGCTGGCGCGCCGCTTGGGCAAGAAGGGCGCGGGTAGCGCATAGGGGGCTGTTTGGAACTGTTCGATCAATTGCGCGGGATCATCGGCATCGCGGTGCTGATGGGCCTCGCATGGGCCTTCAGCGAGAACCGCAAGGGCCTGCCCGGCTGGCGCTGGATCGCGGGTGCGATCGTGTTGCAGGGGCTGCTCGCGGTGCTGATCGTGCGCGTTCCGGCGGTGTGGGCGGCGGTCGGCCTCGTCAACAATGCGGTCAGCGCGGTCGAGGCGGCGACGCTCAAGGGATCGTCCTACATGTTCGGCTATCTCGGCGGGGCGGAGCTGCCCTTTGCGCTCAAGGAGGGCGCGCAGCCGCCGCTGGTGATCGCCTTCCAGATCCTGCCGTTGGTGATCGTCTTTTCGGCGCTTTCAGCGCTGCTGTGGCATTGGGGGGTGCTGCGCTGGCTGGTCAATGGCCTCGCCTTCCTGCTGCGCCGCTCGCTCGGCGTATCCGGGCCGGTCGGCCTTGCGGGCGGGGCGGCGCTGTTCCTTGGCGTGGTCGAGACGCCGCTCGTCACCCGCGCCTATTTCGCCCGCGCCACCCGCGCCGAACTGTTCCAGCTGATGGTGCTGGCAATGGCGACGATCAGCGGCGCGCTGCTAGTGCTCTATGCCACCACCTTGCGCGCCGTGGTGCCGGACGCGGTCGGCCACATGATCGCCGCCTCGCTGGTCTCGATCCCCGCCGCGCTGCTGGTCGCGCGGATGATGGTGCCCGGCACCCCCGACGACACTGCGACCGAGGCCGACAGCGAGGATCCGGGCCTCCGCTACGAATCGAGCATTGATGCGATCATGCGCGGCACGGCGGACGGGTTGCAGCTGTTCCTCAGCGTCATCGCGGTGATCATCGTGGTCTTCGCTCTGGTCGCGCTGGTCGACGGGATGCTCGCCGCCCTGCCGCTGATCGAGGGCGCGCCGCTCACGCTCAAGCGGATGCTCGGCTGGGCGCTTGCCCCGGTGATGTGGCTGATCGGTGTGCCGTGGGGCGAGGCGCAGGCGGCGGGCAGTCTGATGGGCACCAAGGCGGTGCTCAACGAATATGTCGCCTATCTCGAACTTGCCGCGCTGTCCCCAGGCACTTTGGGCCCGAGGGGCACGCTGATCGTTACCTATGCGCTGTGCGGGGTCGCGAACCTTGCGAGCGTCGGCCTGCTGGTTTCGACCATCGGCACCCTCGCCCCCGAACGCCGGGCCGAGGCGGCGGGGCTGGGCATGAAGAGCTGGATCGCGGGCAACCTCGCCAGCCTGATGACGGGGGCATGGATCGGACTGGTGACGTGGTGAGGGTGGGATAGTGCTAGACGCGAAACTCCGTCCGCTGATCGACCCGCCCCTGAACGCTCTCGGCCGCGCGCTGGCGGGCGCGGGGGTGACCGCCAACGCGCTGACCTTCACCGGCCTCGCATTGGGCCTTGCCGGAGCGGCGGCGATTGCCTTCGGCCACATTGGCTGGGGCCTCGCGCTAATTCTCGCCAACCGGCTCCTCGACGGGCTCGACGGCGCGGTGGCGCGCGCGCGCGGGCCTTCCGACCTCGGCGGCTATTTCGATATTGTCGCCGACTTCGCCTTCTATGTCAGCATTCCGCTGGGCTTCGGCATCCTCAGCCCCGCCAACACGCTGCCTGCGCTGTTGCTGGTCGCGAGCTTCGTGCTGACCGGCGTCAGCTTCCTCGCTTTCGCCGTCATCGCGGGCAAGCGCGGCGCGACCACTGAGGCGCACGGCAAGAAGAGCTTCTTCTACTCGACGGGATTGGCCGAGGGCACCGAGACGATTCTCGTGTTCATCGCCATGTGCCTGCTGCCGGCGTGGTTCGGGCCGATCGCCTATGGCTACGCCGCGCTGTGCGCGCTCACCGTGTTCCAGCGCAGCGCTATGGCCGCGCAGGCCTTCCGCGACTAGCGCGCTGCGGTCCCCAGCAGCGCCTCGGTCCGGCCGCGCAGGTCGTTGATGCGCGCGGTGTTGGCGCCGAGATCGCTGACGCCGACCCGGCTCACCGAGCGGAAGTCGATCTGCGCCTCGCCGATGCGCGCGACGACATCGTCCTTGAAGCCGAACCAGAAGCTCGTCGCCACGCCCTCGACCGTGCCGGCGGCTTCGTCCGCGCGGATATCGGTGAGGCCCATCGCCGTCATCGCCGCTTTGACCGCCGCGATACCCGCCGCCTTGTCCGCCCCGCCGAGCGGCAGCGGGGCCGGGCGGTCGGACTTGGCGGTGATGATCTGCGCGAGGCTCTTGACCGCCAGCTCGTCCGATACGGCCGCTTTGTAAGGCTCGAGCTGGCCGAGCGGGGACTGGTAATCGCTCACCGGATTGGCCTTGGCCTCGGCGCGCGCTTTCATGGTCTCGGCGGAGAAAACCGGCGGATTGCCGGTGTCGGTGGCAATGTCAGAAATCGGGTTCGCCCCGGCTTTGCCCACCGCCGACGCGAACAGCATCACCGCCGCGCCCGGCAGCAGCAGGCCGATGATCGCGGCGGCCAGCAACCCGTTGCGCCGCGGCTTGGCGCGCGCGGCGATGATGAGCGACACCACCGCGGCCAGTGCCGTCACCGCGAGCAGGATCAGTCCGCCCAGAAAGGTCAGCGCCAAAAGCCCGAACTGGTAGCCCCAGACCCCGAACTTCGTGCCGAAGGCCGCGATCATGAAATAGATCGGCAGCAGGGCGAGCAGGCCAAGGACGAGCTTGGTGTGCCAAGGCAGGGCGGGCTTTGTCATGGTGTCCATGGGCCGCGACCATAGCGTGCGATCCACCCATGGCAATATTTCTGGAACGCCTTGCAGCAGACCGACCGGAACCGCCTTCCATCCTCGTGCGTTAGGGGTGCGCGGAGTTGGGGAAAGGGGCGCCTGCCATGCGCGAAGTCCCGCTTTTCTTGCCCGAGAAACTGGAGTAAGGCCCGCTGGGATGCGGGAGGAACTGAATTGTTCAGAGGACAAACGACCATGAAGCGTAATTTCCTGATGGGCGCAGCTGCGCTGGCAGCACTCGCCACTCTTTCGGCTTGCGGTGGCAAGAAGGAAGAAGAAGCTGCGGCCCCGGCTGCGGCGACTGAAGAAGCGGCCGCTCCGGCTGAAACCGCTGCTGCCACTCCGGCCGCTGCTGCCGATGCCGGCGCGAAGCTTGAATATGCCAGCTTCACCGGCGATGCCGCTGCGGGCGAAAAGGTTTTCGCCGCTTGCCGCACCTGCCACGTGTTCGATGACGGCGTGAACCGCGTCGGCCCGTCGCTGCACAAGATCGTCGGCCGCAAGTCGGGCTCGGTCGCTGGCTTCGCCTATTCGGACGCCAACAAGAACAGCGGCATCACCTGGACGCCGCAGGTCCTGTTCGAATACCTCAAGGACCCGAAGGCCTACGTCCCCGGCACCAAGATGGCCTTCCCGGGCGTCAAGGATGACCAGAAGCGCGCCGATCTCGTCGCCTATCTGGAAGCCCAGTCCAAGTAAGACTGGCGCCTCAGGGCCAAGAAAAACGGGCGGTGCAGCATGGCTGCGCCGCCCTTTTTCGTTGCCTGCTGGCGCTTGCTCAGGCCGCCGCCAGCAGGCGCTCGTCGACCGGGCAGTGACGCGCGAGGTAGTCCTCGTGGGTGGGCAGGGTGCCGACGGCGCGGGCGGTGAGGGTCTTGATGTTGGCGAGGAACTCGGCGAGCTGCGCGTCGCTGATCTGGTCGGCCATCGGATCATAATCCGCCGGCATCACCCCCTGGCCGAGCATCACCTGCACCCAGCTCGCATCGCGGAACAGATCGTCGACGTCGCGCCCCACGCGGCCCGATCCGGCGAACAGCGCGATCTTGTGGGTGAGGCTTTCGGGCACATCCATGTGCTTGCAATAGCGCCAGAACTCGGAGTCCTCGCGCGCGGTCTGGTGGTAGTGGAGGATTAGGAAGTCGCGGATCTGCGCGACCTCGGCCTCGCACCGCCGGTTATATTCCTCGCGCATCGCGGAAGGGTCGCCTTGCCGCGGGAAGTGCTGGATCAGCCGGCTGACATGCGACTGGATCAGGTGGATCGAAGTCGATTCGAGCGGCTCGAGGAAACCGCTCGACAGCCCGATGGCGACGCAATTGTGCGCCCAGAAGGCCTGCCGCCGCCCGGTGGTGAAACGGATCGGGCGCGGATCGCCCAGCGGCTTGGTGTCGAGCCCCGCCAGCAGCGTCTCGGCCGCCGCGTCGTCGGTGGTGAAGCCCGAGGAATAGACATGGCCGTTGCCGGTGCGGTGCTGGAGCGGGATGCGCCATTGCCACCCGGCGTCCTTCGCCGTCGCGCGGGTGTAGGGGACGAGAGTCGGTAGCCGCTCGGAGGGCACCGCGAGCGCGCGGTCGCAGGGGAGCCACTTCGACCAGTCGTCATAGCCCACGCCCAGCGCCTCTCCGAGCAGAACGCTGCGAAAGCCGGTGCAGTCGATGAAGAAATCGCCTTCGACTTGGCTCCCGCCCTTCAGCGTGATCGCCGTGATGTCGCCGCTCTCGCCATCGCGCTGGACAGACTCGACAATCCCCTCGGTGCGCGTCACCCCGCGCCCCTCGGCATAGGCGCGCAGGAACAGGGCATAGCGGCTCGCATCGAAGTGGTAGGCATAGGCGAGCCCCGTCATCGCGGTGTTGCCGACCCGGTCGAGCTTGCCGAACCGCGCGCCGTCCGCCGCCATCTGGTGGAGCGAGTAGTTCCACAGGCCCTTCGGATCGGGAACCGCCCCCGCGCTGCGCCGCCAGTAGTGGTGGAAGGGCACATGGCCCAGGCTCATCCCCGTATCGCCGAACGTATGGAGATAGCGGCTGCCCTTCGCTCCCCAGTCGACGAACTCGATCCCCAGCTTGAAGGTGCCCGAGGTGGCGCGCAGAAATTCGTTTTCGTCGAGCCCGAGGATCGTGTTGAGGCGAATGATCTGCGGGATCGTCGCCTCGCCCACACCGACCGTGCCGATTGCCTCGCTCTCGACCAGTTCAATCTTGAGACGCTGGCCCAGCAGCCGCGCAAAGGCGGCCGCCGTGATCCACCCGGCGGTTCCCCCGCCGACGATCACCAGCTTGTTGACCTGAGGCCTCTCCATGTCCCGTGTCCCGTTGTTATGCGCGCTCAGCCCGGAGCCGGGCCGAAAAAGGCGTTGATCGTCAGCCGGCCCACCCGCGGGTCGGCGCTCAAGGGGGCGGCGTTGTCGATCACCCCGCTGTGGAGCATGTTGCCGCGATAGAACACCGCGCGGTTGAAGGTCCCTTGCGCAACATGGACGCGCTCGAAATGCGGCGCGCCGTCGGTGGGGTAGGCAGCAGGGGGCATGCCGGTGCGCCGGTAATCGCCCTCGACCGCGGCGGCATAGCGCGGGAAGTCTTGCGCGGAGAGCGAGGCGAGCCCGGTCGCGCGGTGGCGGAAGAACGCCGTGCCGCCGTGACCTGTCGTGTGAAGGTAGAGCATCATCGCGATCTGTTCAGGGTCGGTGCCGTCGACATGCGGCAAGCGCTGGATCGGGGCGAGCGCCTGCGGGGGCGTGGTCACCAGCGAATACCACGCCTGCATCGTCCACGGGCGGGCGCCCCCATTTCCCTTGGCCCCATTTCCCTTGGCGGCGCCGAACCACTGGTCAAGCAGCGGCGAGAGCTGCGCGAGCCACGCGCGGCACACGGCAGGATCGAGCGGTGCGCGCACGCCGGGATATTGTGGCGTGATTTTTGCAAAATTTTGCAAACTGGCCTGCGAAATGGCGTGGTCGGGGTCGACGAGAAAATTGTCCAGGCTGACAAGGTGCTGATCTGTCGCAGAAAATCGCTCCTCGCGCCAATTTGCGAGGGCAATTCCCCAGCTTGCAGGGGCGTCGTGTCCGGGCGAGGCGGGCTGGCTGACCATGGAGGGGAGCCTAACAAACTCGCGGCAGGGCTCCAAGCTGCAAGAATAAAGCGCTATAAATAAAGCCAAAAGGCGGTCGCAGGCGCGCTCGCGGGGTGCCGACGGTCGGGCGCTGGGGTGCGGGCCTCCATGCTGCACTGCGGTACAGGCCAAAACTGTGACAATCGCGCAACATTTGCCAATATGAGAACGTTATCAAGAGGTCGTTCCACGCCCCAATCGCCTTTCAAGCCTCTGGAAAAGCGATAAAACACAACATTTTCGGGGTCTCCGCGAAAGCCCGGCATTTGGCGATTTACCTGCGGTTCAGGTTCGGCTATGAAAAAAACTGCAAAAGCACCGCCGAACGGTGCTTGCGGGAGGGGACTTCTGATGAAAATGAACGGGATCAATGCAAGCGCGCGCCTGCTGTGCGGGGCCGCGACCTTTCTGGCGCTGGCTGTCACCGGCACGCCGGTGATGGCTCAGGACACCGAAGAGGCAACTGTCGCCGCGGAAGAAGAAGGTGACGCGATCATCGTCACCGGGATCCGCGGCTCGATCCAGTCGTCGCTCGATGCCAAGCGCGAAGCAACTTCGATCGTCGAAGTGATCTCGTCGGAAGACCTCGGCCTTCTCCCCGACCTCTCGATTGCGGACTCGCTCGCGCGTCTGCCCGGCGTTACCGCCCAGCGCGTGCGCGGCCGTTCGCAGCAGGTCTCGATCCGCGGCCTCGGCCCGGACTTCAGCCTCGCGCTCCTCAACGGCCGTGAAGTCGTCTCGGCGGGCAACAACCGCGGGATCGAATTCGACCAGTTCCCGTCCGAACTGGTCGCGCAGGGCATCGTCTACAAGACCGGTGACGCCCAGCTCGCCGCGATCGGCATTGCCGGCGCGGTCGACCTGCGCACGGTCAAGCCGCTCGATGCCAAGAGGCGCCAGATCACTCTCTCGGGCACCTACACCTACAACGACAACGGCTCGCTCAACCCCGATTTCAGCTCGAGCGGCTACCGCTTCTTCGGCAGCTATATCGACCAGAACGAGGCGGGCACCGTGGGCTGGTCGCTCGGCGCGACGATCCAGTCGATCCCGACCCAGATCATCCAGCGCGAGCTCAAGACCAACAACGGCCAGATCGCCCGCACGCCTGCCGGCGTGATCTTCCCGCGCGACAACCCGCGTCAGGGCGTGCAGAGCCGCGAGTTCAAGCGCACCTCGGTCGCTGGCTCGCTGCAGTTCGAGCCGACCGACCGCATCTCGCTGACCATCGACGGCTTCTACACCAGCACCGAAGATAGCGGGATCTTCCGCGGCACCGAAACCCCGATCGCTTCGTGGAGCACCAACGGCGGGGCGCAGGTCGGGACCGTGACCGGTTCGGGTCCCTTCGCCGACAGCGCCACCTATTCGAACGTTTACCCGATCCTGCGCACCGACACCGAGGGCGCGGAATCGGAGATCATCGCTCTGGGCGGTAACCTCGAATGGAAGGCGACGGACAACCTCGGCTTCGTGGTCGACTACGGCTATTCGACCCTCGACCGCGATGATGTCGATTACGAATCCTACGCCGGCACCGGCCGCGCCGGTTCGGGCCCGGCCGACACGCTGACCTTCACCTTCCCGCGCAATGGCGAATACACCATCGACGGCCTGATCGATTACACCAACCCGGCCAACGTGCTGCTCACCGATCCGGGCGGGTGGGGCCAGGTCGGCTTCCTGCGCGAACCGGAAACCAATGACGAGCTGCACCAGCTTCGCGCCGAGGCCTATTGGGAGTTCGATGGCGGGCTGATCGACAAGATCACTGCCGGCTGGCTCTACACCGACCGCAGCAAGGATTTCGACAACAACGGCACCTTCCTGCGGCCCGGCACGGGCTTCGTGAACAGCTCGCTGGCGATCCCCACGTCGATCATCCTCGGTTCGACCAATTCGGGCGGCATCGGGCAGGACATCATCGCCTATGACCCGTCGAGCCTGCTGACCAGCGGTGCCTACACGCTGCAGCGCGCCACCGACGATACCGAATGGGTTGTCGAAGAGCAGATCCACAACTTCTACATCCAGGCCGATATCGATGGCGAGCTCGGCTCGGTGCCGGTGCGCGGGAACCTCGGCCTGCGCTATGTCGATACCTCGCAAAGCTCGACCGGCACGATCAGCGGCGGCCGCATCAACGATGTGAGCTTCAGCTATGACAACTGGCTGCCGAGCGCGAACCTCAGCTTCGAGGTGATGCCGGATACCTTCATCCGCGTCGCCTTTGCCCAGACCATCACCCGCGCGCGGCTTGATCAGCTGGCGGCGAACCAGAACATCACCGTCAACCCGCTGAGCTGCTCCGACACCAATGGCGACCAGGTTCCCGACACGGTGATCGGGTTCAACCCGCCCTCGCTGGTGTGCTTCACCGTCGGCGGCGGCAACCCGACGCTGCAGCCCTACCGGTCGACGTCTTATGACATCTCCTTCGAGAAGTACTTCTCGCCGGGCAGCGCGATCATCGTCGCGGCGTTCTACAAGGATCTGTCGGACTGGGTGGTCAACCTCAACGAAACGGCCGACTTCACCCAGCAGATCCAGAACGCCGGGTTCGGCTCGATCCTGACCAACGCCCCGCAGCTCGCGATCGGCAACTTCAACGGGCCGATCAACTTCTCGGACGGCAAGATCGCCGGGATCGAAGGCACGGTGCGCGTCAACTTCGGCGACCTCACCGAAGCGCTTGACGGGTTCGGCGGGTTCTACTCGCTGACCTATTCGGACGCCGAGATCACCCCTCCGGGCAATGCCGCGATCCCGATCCCGGGCTATTCGGACCTGACCTGGTCGAGTGACATCTTCTACGAAAAGAACGGCTTCCGCGCCAAGCTCGCCGCACGTTACCGCGGCGGGTTCCTCTCGGAAGTGCCGAACTTCGCAGGCGGCCTCGAAGGCGCCGATGCGCAGAGCGAGACCATTCTCGATGCGCAGATCGGCTACACCTTCACCAGAGACGGCGGCTTCCTCAACGGGGTCCAGGTCCTGGCGGAAGTGTTCAACCTGACCGACGAGCCCTTCGTGACGCAGAACGAGCTGTTCGGGTCGAACGGCGTGGCGCTCGGCCAGTCCTTCCCGAGCCGTCACGAAATCTACGGCCGGACCTTCCAGTTCACGCTGCGCAAGAGCTTCTAAGACCGACGCCCTCTGGTCGCATTGAGGGTTGCAGGGGGGCTCGCCAGAAATGGCGGGCCCTTCTCGCGTTGGGGAAGCGGGGGCTTGGACGCGGCGAAACGCGCGCTTTCCTACAGGGTGTGCTGTGTGTCACGAAGGGGCATGTGCTTTGCTTTGCCCCGTGTGATTGCGTCTTTCTGGAAGGCACTGCGCGAGGGCAGGTTTTCCGGTTCTGGACAGTGTCTCATGTGTCTCCAACACGCGGCGGAGACGGGCCTAGCTCAGGCCGCGAGCGGCGGGGCGGCGCAGTGGCGGGCGATGAACTCGCCGTGGCTCGGCATGGCGGCGACCGCCTCGTCCATCGCGGTGCGGATCTGGGCGAGCCGCTCGGCGACCGGCACGCCTTCGCGCATATGGGCGAGCGCCGGGGCGCGGGCAGGCGTGATGCCCTGGCCGAGATACACGGCGATCCAGCTGGGGTTGGCGAACAGCTCCTGTCCGTCGGCGACCAGCATTCCGTTGGTGCGGAAATGGTCGATCTTGTACTGCAGGCTGTCGGGGATCGGCATGGCCGCGCAGTAGCGCCACAGCTCGGAATCGTCCCGCTCGGTGGCCTTGTAGTGGAGGATCAGGAAGTCGCGGATCAGCTCGTACTCGCGCGCGGTCTGGGCGTTGTACTCGCGGGCGAGCAGCGGCGACATGGCGGCGTCGGGCAGCAGCGCGATGAGGCGCAGGATGCCGTACTGGATGAGATGGAGGCTGGTGGACTCGAGCGGCTCCATGAAGCCTGCCGACAGCCCGATGGCGACGCAGTTCCGCTTCCAGAACTCGCGGCGCTTGCCGGTGACGAAGCGCAAGGGGCGCGGGTCGGCGAGGGCCTTGCCGTCGAGGTTGGCGAGGAGGGTGTCGGCCGCCTCGTCCTCGGAGATGAACTGCGAGCAGTGGACGTAGCCATTGCCGGTGCGGTGCTGGAGCGGGATGCGCCACTGCCACCCGGCCTCGCGCGCGGTGGAGCGGGTGTAGGGGGTGAACTCGCCGCGCTCGCAAGGGACGGCGACGGCGCGGTCGCAGGGGAGCCAGTGCTGCCAGTTGTCGTAGCCGGCCTCGAGCGCTTCCTCGATCAGCAGGCCGCGGAAGCCCGAGCAGTCGATGAAGAACTCGGCTTCGATGCGGGTGCCATTGTCGAGGGTGACGGCTTCGATGAACCCGTCCTCGCCGCGGAGGCTGACGTCGACGACCTTGCCCTCGACGCGGGTCACCCCCCGCGCCTCGGCGTAGCGCCTGAGGTAGGCGGCGTAGAGCCCGGCGTCGAAGTGGTAGGCGTAGTCGAAGGTCGACTGGATCAGCCGCCGGTCGGGCGAGGGATGGGCGAACTTGCCTGCCTTGGCCATCGCCCAGCACATCGAGAAGTCGCCGATCGGGCCATCGGTGCGCCCCGCCAGATGCTCGCGCATCCAGTGGTGGTAGAAGGGCACGGTGTCGAACTCGGCGCCGTACTGGCCGAAGGGGTGGAAGTAGCGGTGGTCCTTGCGGCCCCAATCGACGAACTCGATGCCGAGCTTGAAGCTGCCCTGCGTCTCGCGCACGAAGGTCGCCTCGTCGATGCCGAGGCGCTGGTTGAAGTGGCGGATCGGGGGGATGGTGGCCTCGCCGACGCCGACCGTGCCGATCGCCTCGCTCTCGACGAGCGTGATCGCGCAGGACCCGCCCACCGCCTGCGCGAGCGCGGCGGCGGTCATCCACCCCGCGCTGCCGCCGCCGACGATGGTGATGGACTTCAAGGGGGCGGGCGCGTCGCTCATCCCCCGCAGCTTTCGCGGATCAGCAGGCTGGTCTCCAGCCGCTGCGAGATCGCCGGGCCATCGCCCTTGTCGATCAGCTTGGAGACCAGCATCCGGCCCGCAAGGTTGGCGTCCTGGTCGATGGTGGTGAGCTGCGGAGTGACGAGCCGCGCGGCGGGGATGTTGTCGTATCCCACCACCGAGACATCCTCGGACACCCGCATGCCTGAGCGGGTCAGCGCCCGGATCGCGCCGATGGCGATGAGATCGGAAGCGGCGAAGATCGCGTCGAACCTGAGACCGCGGGCGAGCGCGCTGCGAACGGCGGCCTCAGCCGAGTGGACCTCGAAATGGGCGGGGACGACCAGATCGTCATCGAAGGCGATCCCGGCCTGCTCCAGCGCCTGCTTGTATCCGCGCAACCGCTGCTCTGCCTCGGGCGCTTCGCTGTCGCCGAGGAAAGCGATGCGCCGCCGACCGAGCCGCGCGAGGTGCGACGTGGCGCGGCGGCCGCCGGCAAGGTTGTCCGAGCCGATCACGCAATACTGCGCGTCCGGGAACTCGGCCCCCCACACCACAAAGCGGTTGTCGCGCGCGGCAAGCGCGTTGAATTCGTGATGGAGCGAGGACTGGCCGATGAAGATCACCCCGGTCGCGCGGCTGGTGCTCATCGCGTAGTCGAGATCGCCGGTCGCGCGGGGGGCAAGGTGGCTGATGATGAGGTCGGCATTGCGCTCGCGCGCGGCCTCGGCGATCCCGGCCAGCAGCTCGAGGAAGAAGGGGTCCGACACCCGGCCGTCGCGTCCCTGCGGGGCGGGGACGACCACCGCGAGGGTCGCATCCGCGCCGATCGGGCCGCTCGGCATGCTGGCGCGGAACTCGTAGTCATGCGCGCGGGCGATCTGCCAGATCTGCTGCTTGGTGCGGCGCTTGACCGAGGGACTGTCATTGAGCGCGCGGCTGACGGTCGAGATCGACACCCCCGCCTCGCGCGCGATATCCTCGAGCGTGGCGCTACGCCGGGATTGCGAGAGCGGGTTGTCGGCCATCCGTGTGCTCTAGCCGCCCGTCACCCGGGCCCAGTAGCCAGTGCCGGGCGCCAGCGCTTCGGGCACGGCGCCGCCGCCGACATGGCTTTCAGTGGCGATCAGCGTGAGCGGGCCGAGGCTTTCAGGCGCGCTCCAGTGGCCGGGCGCATCGCCGAGATTGAAGACGCAGACCACTGCGCCGGACTCGTCCTCGCGCAGGAAGGCGAGGATGTCCTCGGGGCTGTCGAGCAGCGCAATCGCGCCCCGCGCCAGCGCCGGAGCCCCGCGCCGCGCGGCGAGCAGCGCGCGGGCATAGCCGAGGGTCGAGGCGGGGTCTTCGGCCTGCGTGTCGACCGCAAAGCCGGTGTGGACCGGATCAAGCTTCAGCCAGGTGCGGTTGGCGCTCGAGAAGCCCGCTTGCGGCGCGTTCGCCGCCCACGGCATCGGAGTGCGCGCACCGTCACGGCCCAGCGTATGCGGCCAATTGGTGATCGCCTCGGGGTCCTGCAGGTCCTCGAAGGCGACCTCGCCCTGCGGCAGGCCGAGTTCCTCGCCCTGGTAAATGATCGGGTTACCGCGCAGCGCCAGCAGCAGCAGCAGGTTGAGGCGGCCGGCGCGCGCCATGTCGCCGTCCAGCGTCCAGCGGGTCACCGCGCGCGGGGCGTCGTGGTTCGAGAAAGCCCAGCTCGGCCAGCCCTCGCCCGGCTCCCCGCTCCACTGCGAGAGGCTGGCGCGCACCAGCGGCGCGGTGAGGCGCGGGGCGTAGAGGAAATCGAAGTTGTAGGCGCTGTCGAGCCGCTTGCCGCCTTGCGTGAAGGCCTTCATCTCCGCGAGCGGCTCGGGCCCGCCGACTTCGGCGACGGTGAAGCTGCCCGGAAACTCGTCGAGCGTCTGCCGGATCCGTTCAAGGAAGGCGACGATATCCGGGTGCGACTGGTTGTACTGCTTGATCTGCATGTCGAAGGGCCGGGTAACCAGCTCCATCGGGACGCCAGAGGGCGGGTTATCGCGCAGTTCCGGGTCATGCATCGAGAAGTTGAGCGCATCGAGCCGGAAGCCGTCGACCCCGCGCGAAAGCCAGAACCGCGCCACATCGAGCAGCGCGTTCTGCACGTCCGGGTTGTGGACGTTGAGATCGGGCTGCGAGGTGAGGAAGTTGTGCAGGTAGTACTGCTTCCTCGGCCCGTCCCACTGCCATGCCGAGCCACCGAACACCGATTGCCAGTTCGACGGCGGCGAGCCGCAGGGCTTGGGATCGGCCCAGACATACCAGTCGGCCTTGGGGTTGGTGCAGTCCTGCCGGCTCTCTTGGAACCACGCGTGTTCGTCGGAGGTGTGCGAATAGACCTGGTCGATGATAACCTTGAGGCCCAATGCGTGGGCCTTCTCGATGATCCGGTCGAAATCAGCAAAGGTGCCGAAGCTCGGGTCGATCCCGCAATAGTCGGCGACGTCGTAGCCGAAGTCCTTCATCGGCGAGGTGAAGAAGGGCGAAATCCAGATGCCATCGACCCCGAGGTCGGCGATGTAGTCGAGCCCGTCAGCGATACCGGCAAGATCGCCGATCCCGTCGCCATTGGTGTCGCGGAAGGAGCGCGGGTAGATCTGGTAGATGACCGCCCCGCGCCACCACACCAGCGGGGCGTCGGTGGCAACAGCGGTGTCGGCAAGTGCGGTCGCCATTAGTCGTCGGTCTCCAGAATGCAGGCGGCAAAGCCGAAGGCGGGCAGCGTGACTGCGACCGAGCCCGGTGCGGCGAGCGCGGCAGGGCAGGGGCCGACCAGCGGCTTGATCCGGGTCGCGCGGTAGCTGACCTCGATGCTTCGCGAAAGTGGACTTTCGCCGGTGTTGAACAGCGCCAGAATGCGCTGTCCGGTTTCGGGATCGTGGCGCTCGACCGCGAGCAGGCCGGGGCCGGCTTCGGTGAAGGCGCGCACCGTGGTGAGGCCGCGCCGCAGCGCCGGGGCCGCGGTGCGGGCGGCGGACAGTTCGGCGATCTGGCGGTAGAGCGGATGGGCAGGATCGAAATTGTCCTGCGCGGTGGTGGCATCGCTGCCGATCAGATCATTGTCGTTGTAGAACGCCACCTTCGAGGGGAACATGTCCTCGCGCGCCAGCTGGTCGTTGCCGTCGGAGATGAAGCCCTGCTCGTCCCCGTAATAGACCGTCGGCACCCCGCGCAGCAGGAACATCATCGCATGGCCGAGCTTGACGCGGGCGAGCAGCTTGGCCTCATCGGCATTGCCGCTCATGTCGCGCACGAACATCGAGAAGCGCCCGAAATCGTGGTTGCCGAGGAAGGTCGGCAGGCCCAGCGCGGTCTTGGCGCCGCCGGGATAGACCACGTCCTGCTCGAGGAATTCGGCCATCAGCCTCGGGCCCGCCTTGCCGGACGCCACCAGCTGCGCGGCTTTGGCAAAGCCCATGTCGAGCGCATAGGGCAAGCCGCTTTGCGCCATCACCTGCGCGGCGATGGTGGCGGTGGGCTCCTCGTAGGCGATCTCGCCGAAGATGTGGAAGTGCTTGATGCCCTTGGCCTGGGCGCGCTGCAGGATCGCGGGCGTGAAGGCCTGCCAGAACTCGGGGTTCACGTGCTTGGCGGTGTCGATGCGGTAGCCGTCGATCCCGTAATCGTCGATCCACTGGCCGAAGATTTCGATCATGCCATTGACCACGCGCGGGTTCTCGGTGGCGAGATCGTCGAGGCCTGCGAAGTCGCCATAGAGGCTGCTCTCGCCCACCCAGTGCGAATCGCCGCGGTTGTGATAGAGCGTCACGTCATTGAGCCAGGCGGGGACCTTGATGTCCTTCTCCGCCTCGGTCACGATCGGGGTGTAGGCGAAAGCGGGGTTGGTCAGGCGCGCCCAGTTGGCGGGATCGGGTTCGTCGTCGCCCGCAAAGCCTTCGTTGATCGGCTTGCCGCCCGGCCCCCCGGCCCGCGAGAAGGGGTATTCGCCCTTGCTGCGATAGGCATACTTGCCTTCGGCATAGTTGATCACGTCGGCGGTGTGGTTGATGATGATGTCCATGTAGACCTTCATCCCGCGCGCGTGAGCGGCATCGACGAAGGCCTTGAACTCGGCATTGGTGCCGAAATGCGGATCGACCTGGGTGAAGTCGGTCACCCAGTAGCCGTGATAGCCCGCGCTCTCCCGCCCGGGCAGACCCTGCACCGGCTTGTTCTTGAAGATCGGCGCGAACCAGATCGCGGTGACGCCCATGCCCTGAACGTAATCGAGCTTCGCGGTCAGCCCCTTGAGATCGCCGCCATGGTAGAAGCCCTTGTGGGTCGGGTCGAAGCCGTGCTGGAAGGCGCCGCCCTTTAGGCCGCCCTTGTCGTTCGACGGATCGCCGTTGGCGAAGCGATCGGGAAGGACGAAGTAGATGATCTCATCCTCGAGTCCGCGATCGGCGATTGGGGCGGGGGGCGCGGCAGGGACCGGAGCGGGCGGCGTTTCGGCCGCCAGCGGAGCCCCCATCAAGGCGGTGCCTGCACACAGCACAGCCGCGAGCTTCGCGAAGATTCGCTTCATGACCCAACTCCCTCCGGCAGCAGTTGTGACAGCTTGGGAATGTTTTTGCAAATCTTTGTGACGGGCTCTCGGCGTCCGGAGTGGGCCATTCAAGCTGTTTGACTTGCTTGTAAAACTGTCTGCTGCAGCGACGGGTTGCCGAATTTTCCCGCTCCAAACCGCAAAGTTTCTTGCAAATTTTTGCAAGGCGGTCAGACTGTCACACGGCCACAACAAGCCGCCACACCGGACGCAAGAACCGGGAGTATAGGCGGATGGCCATGCCGCGTCACGCCCGCTGGGCCGCGCGCGGCGGGGAGAGGGATGAAAGCGACCATGACGCACGTCGGCCACAAGCCTGCGCTGAGCGCCGGCCAGATCTGGAACATGAGTTTCGGATTCCTCGGAATCCAGATCGGGTTCGAGCTCCAGAACGGCAATGTCAGCCGCATCTTCCAGACACTGGGCGCCGATGTCGGCGAGCTTGCCATCCTGTGGATCGCCGCGCCGATGACGGGGCTGATCGTGCAGCCGATCATCGGGCATCTTTCGGACAAGACCTGGAGCCCGCGCTTCGGCCGCCGCCGGCCCTTCTTCCTGATCGGCGCGCTGCTGGCGAGCCTGGCGCTGTTCGTCATGCCCAACGCGCCCGCCTTGTGGATCGCGGCGGGGATGCTGTGGGTGATGGACGCCTCGCTCAACATCACGATGGAGCCGTTCCGCGCCTTTGTGGGCGATAACCTGCCCGATCGTCAGCGCACCATGGGCTATGCGATGCAGAGCTTCTTCATCGGCGCGGGCGCGGTGATCGCGGGCGCGCTGCCGTGGGTGATGACCAACTGGCTGGGGATGAGCAACACCGCGTCCGAGGGGGTGATCCCCGATACGGTGCAGTGGTCGTTCTACATCGGCGGGGCGGCGCTGCTGGCGGCGGTGGCGTGGACGGTGTTCTCGACCAAGGAATATTCTCCGCAAGAGCTCGCCAGCTTCGAGGCCGCGCGCGCAGACACTCCGCGGGCCACCGCAGGTGCCGCGCCGCGCAGCGCTGCGCAGTTCACGAGCGGCGGGATGGTGTGGGTGATCGCGGGGCTGTTGATCGCGGCGCTCGTCGCTTTCGCTCGAAGCGAAGCGGGTGCTGCATTCCTCGGCACAATCGAGATTGCCAAGGACATCTATGTCCTCGCCGCGCTGGTCGCCGGGTTTGGCATCATCCAGCTGATCGCGGGCTCGCTGCGAAAGCAGGGCCGCGAAGAGAGCGGCTTCATGGAGGTCGTCACCGACCTCTTCGCCATGCCGCGCACCATGCGCCAGCTTGCCGTGGTGCAGTTCTTCAGCTGGTTCGGGATGTTCGGGTTGTGGATCTACGGCACGCCCGGGGTCACCGAATACCACTTCGGCGCAAGCGATGCGGCCAGCGCCGCCTACCAGAACGGCGCCGATTGGTGGAGCCTGATGGGATCGGTGAGGAACGGCCTCGCCGCCGTCGCCGCGCTTGGCTTCGTCATGATTGCCGCCAAGATCGACCGCTGCCGCCTCCACGCCTTCAACCTGATCGCGGGTGCGGCGGGCTTTGCTGCGGTGCTGCTGGTGCGCGATCCGGCGCTCTTGTGGATCCCGCAGATCGGGATCGGCATCGCCTGGGCCTCGATCGTGTCGATGCCCTATGCGATCCTTGCCGGCTGTGTGCCGCAGGAAAAAATGGGCATTTACATGGGGGTGTTCAACATCTTCATCGTCGTGCCGCAGCTGCTCGCCTCGACCCTGCTCGGGTTCCTGCTGACCAACCTGTTCGGCGGCCAACCTATCTGGGCGATGGCGATTTCGGCGGTGAGCATGGTGCTGGCGGCGGTCGCGACCTTCTTCGTCGCCGATGGCGAGGGGGCGAGGGCGCCGCAGCCTGTGGCGGGGCAGGCGTAATGCGGCTTGTCGCCACGCTGCTGGCGAGCGTGCTGATCGCCGCCCCGGCGCTGGCCGAGCCGGACTATACGCCGCGCGATGTGGTCGAAGTGCAAAACGCCGACTGGACGCGCGACGCGGTGCTCTACCAAGTGAACACCCGTCAGTTCACCCCCGAGGGCACATTCGCCGCCGCGCAAAAGCAGCTCCCGCGCCTTGCCGCTATGGGCGTCGACATCATCTGGCTGATGCCGGTCCATCCGATCGGCGAGGCGGGCCGAAAGGGGACGCTGGGCAGCCCATATGCCGTGCGCGACTATCGCGCGGTCAATCCCGAGCTTGGCACCGAGGCCGAGTTCCGCGCCTTCGTCGACGAGGCGCACCGGCTGGGACTGAAGGTGATCCTCGATTGGGTCTCCAACCACTCAGCCTATGACAATCCGCTCACCGTCAGCCACCCCGAGTGGTACACCCGCACCCCCGAGGGCGCGCTCACCAGCCCCGCAGGCACCGACTGGTCGGACGTCGCGGACTTCGACTACAGCCAGCCTGCCTTGCGCGAATACATGACCGAGAGCCTCGCCTTCTGGGTGCGCGAATACGGCATCGACGGGTTCCGCTGCGATGTCGCGGGCTATGTGCCGACGGACTTCTGGGAAACGGCGCGGGCGCAGCTCGACGCCATAAAACCGGTCTTCATGCTCGCCGAATGGGAGCAGCGCGATCTCCACGCCCGCGCCTTCGATGCGACCTATGGCTGGGGCTGGAAGGAAGCGATGCAGCGCCTCGTCAAGAGCGGCGAGGGTGCGGGGCCGATGCGGGGCTACTACGCTGGGCAATCCGAAACCTGGCCGCGCGCGGCGATGCGGATGTTCTATACCGAGAACCACGACCAGAACTCGTGGGACGGGGTGGCGGCCAAGATCTACGGGCCCGCCTACGAGGCGGCGATTGCGCTGTCTTTCACGGGCGCAGGGATGCCGCTGATCTACAACGGGCAGGAGGCCGACAACGACCGGCAGCTGCAGTTCTTCGAGCGCGATCCGATCGTCTGGAAGGAGGGCCGGCTGACCGGCCTGTTCGAGAAACTCGTCGCTTTGAAGACCGCCAACCCGGCGCTCCACAATGGCCGCTTCGGCGCTGGGATGGTCGAGGTGCCCACCAGCCAGACTGCCGACGTCTACGCCTTCACGCGGGGGCACAAGGGCGCGCGCGTCTTTGCCGTCTTCAACCTCAGCCCGCGCCCGCACACCATCACCTTCAGCCACGCTCGCCACCACGGCAGCTACACCGACGCGATGACCGGCGCGCCCGCGCTGTTTGCAGGCGGCGAGATGCTCGATCTGCCCGCATGGGGCTTCCGCATATACACCGAGACCAAGTGAGGCGCCGCACAGGCGCGGGAGAGGATGCATGACGAAGCACTGGAAATCCCTCGTGGCTATGGCCGCGATCGCGTGGGCAGCAATGGGGGCCGCGGCCCCGGCCGCCGCCGAAAGCCTCACGCTCGCCTCGCCCGACGGCCGCATCACCGTCACTGTCACCGACAATGGCGGCCGCGCCACCTATGCCATCGCCCATGACGGCGAGCAGGTGATCGCACCCTCGTTGCTCGGAATGCTCTTCGCCGAACATCACGGCTTCGAGCGCGGCATGGCCATTGCCGGCTCCACCCGCGCCAGCGTCGACACGACGTGGGAACAGCCCTGGGGCGAGCGCCGTCTGGTGCGCCACCAGCACAACGAGCTAGCCGTCACTTTCCGCACCGCAACCGACGGCCCCGCGCGCGACATCACCGTCCGCTTCCGCGCCTTCGACACCGGCGTCGGCTTCCGCTACGAGCTCAAGGAACAGCCCGCGCTGCAAGGCGACATCGCCATCGTCGAGGAGCTCACCCAGTTCGCCGTCGGCGACAAGACCACCATGTGGTACACCCCCTCGGACGAGTTCAACCGCAACGAATATATCTACCGCGTCGCGCCCGCAGGCGAGGTTGACGATGCGCACACGCCCTCGACCTTCCGCACCGTGACCGGCAAGTACATGGCGATCCACGAGGCGGCGCTGGTCGACTATTCCGCGATGTCGCTGGACCAGCTGCGCCCCGGCAATTTCCAGGCGAACCTGCGCAACTGGGCGGGCGGGCCGAAGGTGAAGACCAAGGCCCCGTTCAACTCGCCCTGGCGCACGATCCAGATCGCGCCTGATGCGGTGGGCCTCATCAACTCCGACATCATCCTCAACCTCAACGAGCCCAACAAAGTCGGCGATGTGTCCTGGGCCAAGCCCGGCAAGTACATCGGCATCTGGTGGGCGATGCACATCAACGACCGCACCTGGGCGAGCAACAAGTTCCACGGCGCCACCACCGAAGAGACCAAGCGCTATATCGACTTCGCCGCCAAGCACGGCTTCTCCGGCGTCCTCGTCGAAGGCTGGAACAAGGGCTGGGACGGCGAATGGTTCAACAATGGCGACGTCTTCAGCTTCACCGAGGCCTATCCCGATTACGATATCGAGGGCCTCAGCAAATATGCCGCCTCGAAAGGCGTCCAGCTGATCGTCCACCACGAGACCTCGGCCAACCTCACCAATTACGAAAACCAGCTCGAAGCCGGGCTCGACCTCGTCCGGAAGATCGGCTTGCACTACGTCAAGAGCGGCTATGTCTCGGACGCGGGCGATGCGGTGTGGGTCGATGACAAGGGCATCCGCCACTACGAATATTACGACAGCCAGCGGATGATCGACCACCACATGACGGTGATCAAGGCCGCCGCGGCGCGCCAGATCGCGATGGACACGCACGAGCCGGTCAAGGACACGGGCCTCCGCCGCACCTACCCCAACTGGATGAGCCGCGAAGGCGCGCGCGGGATGGAGTTCAACGCCTGGGGCTCGCCGCCCAACCCGCCCAGCCACGAGGCGATGATTGCCTTCACCGTGCAGCTTGCAGGGCCCTTCGATTACACCCCCGGCATCTTCGACCTCAGGCCCAACGAGCGCGCTCCAGTGCGCCCCGACATGCCGCGCGGCGACCCCAAGAACCGCCCGCAGACCACGCTGGCGAAGCAGCTTGCGACCTATGTGACGATCTACTCGCCGCTCCAGATGGCCGCCGACCTGCCCGAGAACTACGAGAAGCGCATGGACGCCTTCCAGTTCATCAAGGACGTCGAGGCCGACTGGGAGCAATCGATCGCGCTTCAGGGCGAGGTCGGGCAGTTCGTGGCGATGGCGCGGCAGGGGCGCAAGTCCAAGGAATGGTTCCTCGGCGCGGTGACCGACGAGAACCCCCGCGATCTGTCGCTGGCCTTGAGCTTCCTCGAACCGGGCAAGAAATACCGCGCACAAATCTACCGCGACGGCCCACACGCACATTGGGATTACAACCCCTATGACATCGTGATTGAGGAAAAGATGGTCACCGGCGGCGAGACCTTCGCGGTGCATCTGGCGGCATCGGGCGGGGTCGCGGTGCGGTTTATTCCGGTGAAGTGAGGGCGACAAAGCGGACAACGTGTCCGCTTTGTCTCGGCGGGTGAGCCCGCAAATGCCCGCCGGAGGCTGATCCGCACCAGGACGGTGGGGTCAGTTTGCGGCGGGGATCGGCGGGGTTTTCCAGAACAGCGCGACTTCATCGCCTTCGCCGATCATCTCGTAACGGATCAGCGCGATCGGCAACTGGCCTGAGGCAAGGAATTGATCGTGGAATTCGCGCAGCGAGAAGTCGCTGCCCAGCTGGCTCGCACGATCTGCCAGCAAGGCGTCCATCTGCAACTTCCCGATCGTGTAGGCGACGCCATAACCGGGCGGGCGGCGAAGATAGATTTCGGCATCGACCCGCGCCACGTCCTCATCCAGCCAGGGCGTCTTGGACCGCATGTAGTCCACCGCCTGCTGGACGCTCCAGAGGTTCTGCTGCATCCTGATGTCGGCAGGCACGCGCGCCGCGCGGAAAATGCCGAACATCTGGATGAACTCGTCGGCCCGCGGTGAGTGACGGGTCGCACCCGCCAGCATCAGCGCCTCCTCGAGATAGGTCGCCCAGCCTTCGGCGCGCCCGCCGTCGCTATATTCCCCCCTGATCGGCCTGGTGTCGCGCTCCGCCAGCACCGCGTCGAAACGGTGGCCGGGAATGACGGCGTGAAGGTGATCGGGGATCGGGTCGCGAAACTGGATCTGCTCCCAGAAGTTGGGCCCGGCGGGGCGCTCGACATAGGGCGTGTTGCTGCCCAGCTCGCCGACGAAATCGGGGATCGTGACAATGTTCTCCTGCGTCAGAAACTTCCGCACGATCGCATCGGTGGTGGCGACTTTTTCCGCCTGCTCGCGCGCACTGCGCGACAGTTGGAGTTCGGGCTCGTCGCGATTGCGATGGCGCAGCAATACGAGCGCTGCCGTCGTGCGCTCATGCTCGCGTTCGGACAGCGTGAGCATCTGCGTGGCCGATAGCGGGATCATCCGGACATGCCGGATGTACCATTCGTAGCGATCGGCTCCCACGCCTCCCGGCGCTGTCATGCTGCCGCGTTCGGATTTCAGCCAGTCCCTGAATTCGACCAGCGCGGTTCTCGCTGCCACGATATCCTCGACCAGGCCGGGGCGCTGCGTCCGCGCCCTTCCGAGCAGGTCTTCATACCAGCCGATGATGCCCGCAGGCGGGACTTCGCGATAGGGGTGGTAATGATTGACCCCGTCGCTGTTATCGAGATTGTAGAGCGCAAGATCCGCGAAATCTCCGGCCACTTCGGTGAGGTTCGCGCGCGCCGAGGCCAGCAGCGGAGGCACGCTCTTGAGCCGCGCCCGCAACTGTTCGATCTGCTCGCCGTCCTTTGACACATCCGTGAACGCCACGCGCATCAGCGGATCGAGATAAAAGCCCGGATCGCGTTTCCACGGCCGCAGCACTTCGAGATTGAAGCGGTATCCGTTGAGGATCGATTTGACCGCGAGGAAATCGACCTGCTGCGAGCGCGACCAGTTCTCGACAGGCATGGCGGCCAGCTCCTGTTCGAACCGCGTCAGGCCCGCGAGCTTTTCTGTCATCAGGCTGTCGCCGTAAACCTCGCCGATGCGCGCTCCCGATTCCAGCACGACCCCGGCAGTGAAGCCGGGAACCATATATGCGCGCAGCTCCTCGTGCAATTCGACGAGTTCGTCGTAATCGCTGCTCTCCTGCGGGCTGGCATGGGCGGTGCTGGTCCAGACCAACGCCAGCGCCACAATCCCCATGATGGATTTCATATCTGTCTCCTGACGCGATCAGGGTGCCCCGGAGTGGTCGGAACGGGCTCCTAGATGCGAGCACGACGGGTGGCTGTCCAGTCAAGTCTGACCCAAACGCAAAGAGGGCGGACGCCTTCCCCCAAAGGCGTCCGCCCTCACTCCCGTCCAAGGGAGAGCCGGTATTGCTGTCAGGGAAGGAAGCTCAGGCGGCCTGTTCCATCCGGGCGAGTTCGCAATGCGACCAGATCTCGCTCAAAGCCTTGATCAGCCGGTCGATGTCGCCATCCGAGTGCACGGGCGAAGGCGTGACGCGCAGCCGCTCGGTGCCCACGGGCACGGTCGGGTAGTTGATCGGCTGCACATAGATGCCGTGGTTGTCCATCAGCCAGTCGCTGATCATCTTGCACTTCTTGGCGTCGCCAACCATCACCGGGATGATGTGGCTCGGGTTGTCGAGGTGCGGGATGCCCATGATGTCGAGCGACCGGCGGACCTGGGCGACGCGCTTCTGCTGAAGCTCGCGCTCGGTGCTGCTCACCTTGAGGTGGCGGATGCTCGCGGCCGCACCGGCTGCCACTGCAGGGGGCAGGGCGGTCGAGAAGATGAAGCCGCTGGCAAAGCTGCGCACGAAGTCGACGAGGTTGGCCGAGGCCGCGATATAGCCGCCCATCACCCCGAACGCCTTGCCGAGCGTCCCCTCGATCACCGTGATCCGGTCCATCAGGCCTTCGCGTTCGGCGATCCCGCCGCCGCGCGGGCCGTAGAGGCCGACGGCGTGGACTTCGTCGATATAGCTCATCGCGCCATGCTTTTCGCAGACGTCGAGGATGTCGGCGATGGGGGCGATGTCGCCGTCCATCGAGTAGACGCTTTCGAAGGCGACCAGCTTGGGCACTTCGGGGCCGTACATCGAGAGCAGCTCGTCGAGGTGCTCGGCGTCATTGTGGCGCCACACCTTGTAGGGCGCGCGGGAATGGCGGATGCCTTCGATCATCGAGGCGTGGTTCAACGCGTCCGAGAACACGACGCAGCCCGGGATTTTCGATGCCAGCGTGCCAAGCCCCGCCCAGTTCGAGACGTAGCCCGAAGTGAACAGCAGCGCGGCTTCCTTGCCGTGGAGGTCGGCCAGCTCGGCTTCCAGTTCCACATGGTAGTGGTTGGTGCCCGAGATGTTGCGCGTGCCGCCCGCGCCCGCGCCGCACTCGTCAAGGCAGGTGTGCATCGCCTCAAGCACCGCGGGGTGCTGGCCCATGCCGAGATAGTCGTTCGAGCACCACACGGTCACGGCCTGCGTCTCGTTCTCGACGAAGCGGGTGGCGTGGGGGAAGCGGCCGCGGTGGCGCTTGATGTCGGTGAATACCCGGTAGCGGCCATCGGCGCGCACCACATCGAGCTCACCGGCAAAAAAGGCTTCGAAATCCATCGGGCTTCCCTCTGTCGTCATGTTCTTGGCTTTCAGTCTTGCTTGATCCGCACCGCAGCCTTCCGCTGCGGATAGGCCCAGCCCCACAGCATTCCGTCACGGAACGGCAGGGCGAGAAACAGGTGTTCGAGCACGCCCAGCAGGGCGAGTGTGGTCAGGAGGCTCGCGCCGACCATTGCGGCGCTGCCCACGGGCGCTACCAGCGCCAGCTGCGCGAACCACGCGGTCGCCGCCGCTATGCCAGCGAGCGAGGCGGCGAGAAGCAGCGTCATCCGGCTCGGGCCGAAATAGGTCTTGAGGTAGGCAAGCTGGTCAGGGAGCATCTCGGACGAGGAATTGGGCACGCCGACGAAGAGGTTGATCTTCGAGATCAGCCGCATCGCGAACATCAGCACGAACACGGTCGCGCCAATCTGGTTGGGGGCGTTCCACGAGAGCGAGATCAGCAGCAGCGCGGTGACCGCCAGCGCGACCTCGTGGTGCATCACTGTGGCGGCGGCCTGGCGGAAGCGGGCGACGCCCGTCAGCGCGGTATCGGCAGGGCCGCGGCGCGGGCCGGCCGAGGCGCCGGTGAGGAAGGACAGCTCATGCCACCCCCACACCATCAGCGCGCCGATGAAGGACAGGTACACCGCCCAGACCTGCGCCGAGAGCGAGGAGATCAGGATCACCAGCAGCCCGGCGATCCCCGCCACGCTGCCGATCAGCAGGCTGGTTGAGAAAGTGGCGCGCTCTCGGTTGTCCGCCCAGGCAATCAGCCCGGTTGCGACAAACCAGATCGCCACCGTCACCATGAACGGCACAACATGACCGTTCCAGCTCACCACGCGGGTTGCAGCCTGATCGAGCGGGGCAGCGCATTGGACTTGGGCCGCTGCAGATACATGCGGGCAAAGGCGAGGCCTGCGCCGGCCATGCCGGAGGCGCGGGCGATCATGCCGCCGATGCCGCCGCGCGCCTTACCTTCCTCGATGCGTTCAGCTGCAAGGCGCAGCTTCTCCATCTGGCGGCGGAAGGCGGGGCTGTCGATGTCGAGCTCGACCGGGAAGACCTGGCGGCTGATCTGGTTGCAGATTTCGAACACCTTGTAGTCATACTCGGTCGGATCGACCCCCAGCGCGGCGTGGAACACCGGGCGGTTGTGATCGCGCACATACATCGTCGCGTAGACCGACAGCAGGAAGAAGCGCACCCACAGCTTGTTGGCGCCCTCGAGCAGCTTGGGGTCCGAGCGCAGCAGCATGGCGAAGGCCTCGCCGTGGCGGAACTCGTCGTTGCACCATTCCTCGAACCAGTCGAAGATCGGGTGGAACTTGTATTGCGGGTTGCGCGCCAGGTGCCGGAAGATCGTGATGTAGCGCGCGTAGCCGATTTTCTCGCTGAGGTAGACCGCGTAGAAGATGAACTTCGGCTTGAAGTACGTGTATTTCTTGGTCTTCGTCAGATAGCCGAGGTCAACGCCGATCCCGGCATCCTTGAGGCTTTCGTTGATGAAACCGGCATGGCGGCTTTCATCGCGGGCGAGCAGGCGGAAGAGCTGCTTGACGTCGGGGTTCTTGGTGCGCCGCGCGATCTCGGCATAGAGCACGCAGCCGGAAAATTCGCTGGTCATCGAGCTGACGAGGAAATCGGTAAATTCCTGCCGCAGCGACGGCTCCAGCCCCTCGATCACGCCCTTGAAGCGGTCCGAATGCTTGAAGTGCAGCTTGTTGGGATCGCCCACCATGTCGGCAATCAGCTGGTCCCACTCGGCGCGCACCGGCGATACGTCGATCGCGTCCAGCGCGTCGTAATCGGTGGTGTAGAAACGCGGGGTCAGCATCGTGTCCTGCGTCGCGATCGCCATCGCCTCTTCGCTGGTCATCGGCTTGTAGGCGTTCATTTGATCCTCCCGGCGTTGAAGCTGACTTCGTAGAGTTCGGCCAGATCGAAATAGGCGGCGAGCTTGGTCAGGGCGCGGGCCAAGGGGCTCGCGCGGGTGACGGTGGCGCGGCGTTCGAACACCTCGCGGCTGCCGAAGGGGATCGAGATGGGCGCGCCGTGGACGCGGACCTTGTCGCCCGGCTCCATCGCGATCTCGCCAGCGAGCTCGACATGGGCGTGGAAATGCTCGGAGCTCTGCTCGACGGTGATCGTGCAGGGGGTATCGAAGCTCGTCGCGGTGAGGAAGGCGAGTGCCATCAGCGGTTCGCCCCCTTGGCCGGCAGCAGGTCCTGATAGACCGCGCGGTTGTCCGGCCCGAACGAGCTGACCTCGACGCTGCGACCCGTCGCCGGATCGGCGAGTGTCAGATTGCCGTTCTGCCATTCGGTGAGTGTGAAGGCGACCTCGGGTCCGAGCCCGCGGATGCGGCGCTGGTGGACGAGGCTGCGTACGGTCGCGCGGATGAAGCCGCCTTGGCCGACGCCGTGGCGCGCCAGAAACTCGCCGGTCGCGCCGTCCTCGATCCGCACAGAGCCGTCGGGTTCGTCGAAGAACCTGATGGTGCGTTCCTGCGCGGCGGTGATCCCGGCGGCGGCGCGCGCCTCGGCAGGCACCGATTGCTTGGGCATTAAGCCGAGCGTCACCGAGGCGGTCAGCGCCAGCGAGATGGCGACGATCCCGCCCATCAGCATCAGCGGCACCTTGTGGACGGTGATTTCGTCCTTCTCGTATTCACGAACGATCATGCGGGGGCTCCCTCGAGACCCGGCTCGCCGCGGCGGATCACCGGGGCAAGACGGGGCGGCGCGGCCGTGGCCTGACCTGCGGTGTGGCCGCTGGCAGGGCTGGCATCCTTGATCTCGCTCAAATTGCGCTCGATCGCGCCGAACCGCGCGCGGGCTTCGGCGATCATCTGCGCGAGTGCGGCGGCATCGGGGACGCTGCGCAGCATCGGCTCGGGCCGGGCGTAGCGGTACGGGCGGACATGCGGCCACAGCAGCAGCGTGCCGAGCAGGCGCTCGCCCGCCAGTTCGAAGGCGATATCGCCGTGGCCGTCCTTGGACAGCACCGCCAGATGCGCGGCGGTGATCTGCTTCAGGGGAATATTCACCCGCGTCTCGATCGCGATGCCGATGCGCATGATGAGGCGCTGGTCGGTAAGGATGTAGAGCGTCGAGCGCACACTCGCCCAGGCCAGAATGTGGAGGATCGCGGCAAGCGCTACGCCGAGCAGCGCGGCGATGATCGCCGCATCATTGCGGCCGAGCACCAGCGCGATCACCACCAGCGCGGCCATGTAAGCCGCGGCACTGCGCGCATGGAAGGCGGTGCGTGCCAGCAGGCCGAGCTGCGGGCGGCCCTTCCACAGGACGCGCTCGTCAGGCTGCGGCGTGCCCATCCGGTCACCGAACGCCTTGGGGCCGTCATTCTCGAGCGCGGCGTGATCGAAGCCACCTTTGGGCAGCGGCCCCGGCATTTCTGCCGTCGCCGCTGCCTCTGGTGCCATCACGTCCGCTTTGGTCTTCAGATCCATGCTTCCGACCTTTCGGGTGTCGCATACATGTAGCCCCCGCCGAAGTAGGCCTGGATGCGGTCTTCCTCGTAACGGGTGATGATGCCGGCGGTCTCGAGCGCAGGAACGCCGTCGAACTGCGCGGCAGTGATCGCGTCGATCTCGACATATTCCTTCTCGTCGCTGGTGGTCGGCAGGATCTTGGCCAGCAGGCTATTGCCGTGGACCACTGCCACCATCATCGGGGCGAGCACCTTCTTGCCGCTGGTGGTCTCGACTTCGAGATAGCGGATGATGTGTTCGGCCTGATCGACCCAGATGTCGCTGACCGTGCCGGCAGTGACGCCGTCAGCGGCGACCACCGTCCAGCCGATCAGCTGCGGATCCTGGGGCGAGACGATCAGTTCGTGGCTCTGCGCGATCGGCACGATGCGCGGGCGGCCGTCGAAGGTGAGGTCGGGATACTTCGCGCGGTTGGCGAAAGCAGCCGGGCCCATGCCGTCGGCCATGGCATCGCCGGTCGGAACCCAGGGCGCGCCGCCGGCGCGGAAGGCCTGGACCGCGGGAACGTTCACGTCATCGCGAGCGACGTCCTCGGGCACATAGGTGCCGCGGCCGTTGGGAAGCTGGAAGCTCTTCTTGTCACCGTCAAACAGGCGGGCGTCGTTCTCGACCACGCCGGAGACTTCGTTCTCGAGCGGGTAGCCTTCGCGGCGGCTTTCCTTGTTGAGGTAGAAGACCAGCGCGATAAAAAAGCCGAAGAACAGCAGGAAGGCGAGTTCGGCAACATCGAAGGTGCCGACGATATAGGCAGCGTTCATTTCATATTCCTCTCAGGGAAGAAGCCGGCTGAGGCGAAGCCGGGCAAAGGGACGGGATTGGCAGGCGGGCACGGGTAATCATGTCGGAAACTCCGCAAGTCCGAACGGCCGCGCGAGGGGATCCCCTTCCCCCGAGGCAGGTTGGCGCTGGTAGCCCACGAGGGGCCCGATGGCGGCAAGGCCGGCCAGAAGCAGCGCGATTTCGAGAATATAGACAGTGCCGTAGCCGGTGGCGCGCATCGCCATGCTGGCGGCGGCATCATTGCTCTGGAGCAGCGCCGCGACCGCATCGCGCAGCAGGCCGCCGACCGCGATGCCGAGACCTGCACAGCTGGCTTGCACCGCGCCCCATGCGCCCAGCGCGAGGCCCGCAGTCTCGCCCTCGGCAAGGTTCATCGCTTCCATCAGCGTGCCGACCGAGAACAGCCCGAGGCCGACCCCGATCCCCATCGCGCCGGCATAAAGCATCAGCGGCGCGGCAAAGGGCCCGGAAAACAGCACGATCAGGAAGGCGTTGATGCCGACCACCAGCCCCGCGCCCGCGAGCCGCAGCGGGTCCCACCCGCGCGAGAGCGCTCGGCCGGAGAGCATGAAGCCGCACAGCGATCCGAAGGCCCAGGCCCCGGTAAGGCCCGTGGTCGCTCCGACCGACAGGCCGAGAATCTCGCCGCCATAGGGCTCGAGCAGCGCGTCCTGCATGGCAAAGCCCGCCGCCCCGATGCCGATCGCGGTCAGCAGCCGCGCGTTGCGGCCGCTCTTCACGAAATCGTTCCACAGCTGCGAAAAGCTCGGCGCGCCGGGCTGCTTGCCCTTGGTGACGGCCGGGTTGCGCGCTTCCTGCTTCCAGATCGCGATCACGTTGATCACGATCGTCAGCACCGCGCAGCCCTGGATCACCTGCACCAGCTTTGTGTTCGTGAAATCCGCCAGCACGCCGCCGATCACGAAGGCGGAGAACATCATGCCGACCAGCAGCATCACGTAGTGCAGCGCCACGGCGCGTGCGCGCTTGTCTTCGGGCGCAAGGTCGGAAACCAGCGCAAGACCGGCGGTCTGGGTGGTGTGGAAGCCGACGCCGGTCAGCAGGAACGAGGCCGCCGCGGCAATCATGCCGAGCGTGAAATTGTCCTCGCCCTTCAACAGCAGCAGCGCGAAGGGCATGATCGCCAGCCCGCCGAACTGCATCATCGAACCGAACCAGATATAGGGCACCCGCCGCCAGCCGAGCACTGAGCGGTGGGTGTCGGACTTGTGCCCGATCAGCGCGCGGAACGGCGCGGCCAGCAGCGGCACCGCAATCAGCATCGCGACCAGCCAGGTGGGCGTGCCGAGCTCGACCACCATCACCCGGTTGAGCGTGCCGTTGAGCAGCACCGTCGCCATGCCGACGCTGAACTGGAACAGCGACAGGCGCAGCAGGCGCGGCAGGGGCAGGTCAGTGCTCGCCGCGTCCGCAAATGGGAGCAGCCGGAACATGAGTTCGGCAAAGCTCTGCGGAGCATCAGGGCGAGCGGGAGAGTTCATCCGTGCCGCACCAGTTCCAGTGCCTGCGAGGTGTAGAACCCGGAGGAAATGCGCTGCGTGCGGCCGATGCTCCAGCCATTGAGGCGCGCAAGGCGCTCGCGCAGATCGCCTTCGGCGACCGGCACGATGGCGGGCGAGCGGTCGGACTTGGGGAAGGCCTTGCCGACAGTGTGCATCGCGGCGAGCAGCGTGGTGCGCGGGGCGAAGGTGAACAGGATCGAGCCCGTGGTGCGCTGTGCCAGCTTGGCGAGCGCGGCGACGAGATCGGCGGGCTCGTAATGGATCAGCGAATCCATCGCCACCACATGGGCGAAGGTGCCCAGATCAGGATCGAGCATGTCGCCCGAACGCCAGTCGATCCGCCCGTGGCCGATGAACGAAGGCGTGCGCTCGCGCGCGACCTCGACCAGCCCTGCGGCCACATCGATTCCGGTGACTTCCGCGCCCCGGCAGGCGGCCGCGACCGCGAGCGAGCCAGTGCCGCAGCCCGCATCGAGCAGGCGGGTGCGCCGCAGATCGGTCGGCAGCCAGTCCAGCAGCGTGGTGCGCATCGCGTCGCGACCCGCGCGCACCGTCGCGCGGATGCCGCTGACCTTGGCGTCGGAGGTGAGATCGATCCACGCCTGACGCGCGGTGCTGTCGAAATAGGTCGCCAGCGCCTCGCGGCGGTCGTCATACTCGGAAGGGTTGCGGCTCGCCATTATTCGAACCCCAGGAAGTCGAAGATGTCGCGGTCCTTCATCGGCTGGGCCTTGGAAGGATCGACACCCGCCCAAAGCATCGCGGCGAGGCGCAGATATTCGTCCTGCGCGGCGACCACTTCGGGATCGTCGCCCATTTCGAACAAGGTGCACTTCTTGAGGCGCGAGCGGCGGATCGCGTCGACATCGCGGAAATGCGCGAGGCGGGGCATCCCGACCTTCTCGCAGAAGCGGTCGATCTCGTCGGTGTCCTTGCTGCGGTTGGCGACCACGCCGGCGAGGCGCACGTCGTAGTTCTTCGACTTCGCCGCGATCGCCGCAACGATGCGGTTCATCGCGAAGATGCTGTCGAAATCATTCGCCGCCACCACCAGCGCGCGCTCGGCATGCTGGAGCGGGGCTGCAAAACCGCCGCATACCACATCGCCCAGCACGTCGAAGATCACGACGTCGGTTTCTTCAAGCAGGTGGTGCTGCTTGAGCAGCTTGACCGTCTGCCCCACGACATAGCCGCCGCAGCCGGTGCCCGCCGGAGGCCCGCCTGCCTCGACGCACATCACGCCGTTATAGCCTTCGAACATGTAGTCCTCGGGCCGCAGCTCTTCCGCGTGGAATTCGACCGTTTCGAGCACGTCGATCACGGTCGGCATCAGCTTCTTGGTCAGCGTGAAGGTGCTGTCATGCTTCGGATCGCAGCCGATCTGGAGCACGCGGTGGCCGAGCTTCGAGAAGGCGGCCGACAGGTTCGACGAGGTGGTCGACTTGCC
>CAMCUB010000023.1 GCA_945878845.1 Erythrobacter sanguineus
GGGCCCCGAAGGCATGCGCCTCGCCGCGCTCCTCACCGCACTCGGCCTCACTGCCTCGGGCGGCGAGGCCAAGCGCAAGCTCGCCGAGGGGGCGGTCAAGCTCGAGGGCGAGACCGTCAGCGATCCCGCCCAGCTGGTTCTGCCGGACGAGGGCCAGACCCTGCGCCTCAGCCTCGGCAAGAAGCGGCACGCGCTGGTTACGCGCTAAGGGCGATCCCTTTACCAATTGTCAGGCTTTCTGCGGCATTTCCCTATTTCAGTGACCCAGACGGAGGAAAGGATCTCGCCACGTGTCAGGTGGAGCTAATCTCAGCGTAACCGACTTGCGCCGTGCGGCGCGTCATCCGGTCGATTTTCCGGCCATCGTTGAGCATTTCGTGCACGGCGACATGCACCTGCAAGTCTGCAATCTCTCCGCCCACGGCTTCATGGTCGACAATGGCGGGCAGCTCCACCGCGGCGACCGCATCATCATCCGCCTGCCGATCGTCGGCCGGATCGAGGCCTATGTGATCTGGACCCGCGACAATCGCACCGGTTTCCAGTTCGAGCGGATCATCCGGCTCGACGATTTCGTCGCCATCATCGACCAGCTCCAGCCCAACCCGCGCCTGCGCCGCTCGCGCTAGGGCAAGCTAAAGTCGCGGACGGACAAGCTTCGCCTGCTTGGCAGCATCGCTGCCGCCTGCCATGGCGCGCAGCGTGACCGACGCCGTGACCGAACCCTCCTCCCCGATCCAGATCGGCGATTATCGCCGCTTTTGGCTGGCGCGCTTCATGGGCATGTTTGCGACCATGTCGATGGTGGTGCTGCTCGGCTACCAACTCTACGCCGCGGCGCGCGACGATTACGGGATGAGCGTCGCCGAGGCCTCTTTCCAGCTGGGGCTGCTGGGGCTGGCGCAGTTCGTGCCGCTGTTCCTGCTGACCCCGGTCGCGGGGCTCGCCGCCGACCGCTTCGACCGCCGCTATGTCGCTGCCTTCGCCAACGGGATCGACGCGCTGGTGGCGGTGGTGCTGGCGGTGGCGACCTGGGCCGATGCGCTCAATTTGCCGATCCTCTTCACTCTTGCCGCGGCGCATGGTGCGGCGCGGGTGTTCCTCGGGCCCTCGATGAGCGCCATCGCCCCCAACCTCGTCCCCCCTGCCCTGCTGCCGCGCGCGATCGCGCTGTCCTCGATCGCCTGGCAGACCGCGAGCGTGGCCGGCCCGGCAGTGGGCGGGCTGATCTTCGCCCGCGCCGAGTGGCTGCCCCATGCGCTGTCGGCGGCGCTGCTCGGCTGCTCGATGCTTCTGATCCTGACCGTGCGTCCGGTGCGTGCCAAGCACGATGGGCCGCGCTTGAAGCCCTTGAAGCAGATCGCCGAGGGGCTGGTCTATGTCTGGCGCGAGCGGTTTCTGCTGGGGTGCATCACGCTCGATTTGTTCGCGGTGCTGCTGGCGGGCGCGACCGCGCTGCTGCCGGTCTTCGCGCGCGACATCCTGTTCGTTGGCCCCGAGGGGCTCGGGTTGATGCGCGCTGCCCCGGCGCTGGGCGCGGCGAGCGTCGCATTGTGGCTGTCCTTCCGCCCGCTCCAGCGCGAGGTCGGGGTCAAGATGCTGTGGGCGGTCGCGGCCTTCGGGGCGCTGACCATCGTCTTCGCGTTTTCACGCTATTTCATCCTGTCGCTGGCGATCCTGGCGATGATGGGCGCGGTCGACATGATCTCGGTGTTCATCCGCTCGTCGCTTGTCCAGCTGTTCACCCCCGATGACAAGCGTGGGCGGGTGTCCTCGATCTCGGGGCTCGCCATCTCCGCCTCGAACGAGCTTGGCGAAATGCAGTCGGGACTTGCCGCAGCGCTGCTCGGCGCGGTCGGCGCGGTTGTATTCGGCGGCGCGGGTGCGATAATCGTGACATTGGTCTGGGCGTGGTACTTCCCCGAATTGCGCCGCGCCCGCAGCTTCGAGCCCCAAGAGCTCAAACGAGAGGTATCGACATGAAGGCTGACAGCATCCTCGCCACCATCGGCGGCACCCCGCATATCCGCATGGCGCGGCTGTTCCCCGATCACGAGGTGTGGGTGAAGTCCGAGCGCGCCAACCCCGGCGGCTCGATCAAGGACCGCATCGCGCTCGCCATGGTCGAGGACGCGGAAGCCCGCGGCGCGCTGAAGCCGGGCGGCACCATCGTCGAGCCCACCAGCGGCAACACCGGGATCGGCCTCGCCATGGTCGCCGCAGTCAAGGGCTACCGTCTGGTGCTGGTCATGCCCGAATCGATGTCGGTCGAGCGCCGCCGGCTGATGCTCGCCTATGGCGCGAGCTTCGAGCTCACCCCGCGCGAGAAGGGCATGAAGGGCGCGATCGAGCGGGCGATGGAGCTGGTCTCCCAGACCCCGGGCGCATGGATGCCAAGCCAGTTCGACAATGCCGCGAACCCGGCGGTCCACGCCCGCACCACCGCGCAGGAGATTCTTGCTGATTTCGCCGAAACGCCGATCGACGTCATGATCACCGGCGTCGGGACGGGCGGGCACCTCACCGGCTGCGCCGAGGAGCTGAAGAAGCACTGGCCCGCAATGAAGGCTTACGGTGTCGAGCCCGCGCTCTCGCCCGTCATCAACGGCGGCCAGCCCGGCCCGCACCCGATCCAGGGCATCGGCGCAGGCTTCATCCCGGGCAACCTCCACACCGCCGCAATCGACGGGGCTATTCCCGTCGATGCCGAAGAGGCCAAGGAAATGGCCCGCCGCGCCGCGCGCGAGGAAGGGATGCTGGTCGGCATCTCGAGCGGCGCAACGCTGGCCGCCATCGCCAGCAAGCTCGCCGATCTGCCTGCGGGTTCGCGGGTGCTCGGCTTCAACTACGATACCGGCGAACGGTACCTCTCGGTCCCCGATTTCCTGCCGGTCGAGTAATGCCGCTCGAACGCATCGACTATGCCGATGGCGAGACCGCGCTGACCGGGTGGCTGGCGCGGCCTTCAGGCACGGCGCGCGCCGCCGTGGCGGTGTTCCCGACCTTCATGAACGCGACCCCCGGGATCACGGCCAAGGCCGAGGCCCTCGCGGCAGCCGGATGCTTGGCGCTTGTGGGCGACTTCTACGGCCCCTATACGCCGCATGATTTCGAGAGCGCGGTGGGCGCGATGGGCCGGTTGCGGGCCGATCCGCGCGCAATGCGCCGCCGGCTGCGCGCGACGCTCGACACGCTCAATGGGATCGCACCCGAGGTGCCCCAAATCGCAATCGGCTTCTGCCTTGGCGGGATGGCGGTGCTGGAGTTGGCGCGCGACGGGGCCGACCTCGCATTGGCTGCAAGTTTCCACGGGTTGCTCACCACTCCCCTGCCCGCGGCGGCGCCGATCACGCCGCGCCTGCTAGTGTGCCATGGCGATGCGGATTCGCTGGTGCCGCGCGCCGACGTGACCGGCTTTTGGGAGGAAATGGACCGGGTCGGCGCGGACTGGCAGTTCATGTCCTTTGCCGGGGTCGAGCACGGCTTCACCAACCCCCTTACCCCCGCTGGCACGCCCAATCCGGCCTACCACCCGCTCGCCGATAGTCAGTCGTGGAGCGCGCTCATGGGCCTGATCGACGTCGTCGCGCCGCAGTCACGATAACCCATTTCTTAACCCTGAGCGCGTAACCCTCTGGTGCGATTGCCGGTGCAATCACGTCTTTGCTCGGGAAGCGCTGCCCATGAAGTTCATCAAGCTCGAATCGCGCGGGGGTAATTACCTCGTCGTGGCCTCGAACGTGGCGTGGCTGCGCACCGCCGAGAACGGGCAGACGAGTGTCGGCATCGTCGGCGGGCAGCCACTGCTTGTGGTTGGCTCGATCGAGGAAGTGGCCGAGAAGATCCAATTGGGGCTTGCTGAGGCTTCCACCGAGGCCCCCGTTGTTCAGGCGCCGGCGCCGGTCGCACCGCAGCCAGCAGCATCGGTTGCACCGCCGGTTGCGGCACCGGTAGCTCAGGCCCCTGCGCCGGAAGCCGTCGCACCTCCGCCGCCACCCGCTCCGGAGCCGGAGCCGGAACCCGAGTTCGAAGCTGAAGCCATCGCCCCCGAGCCCGAACCCGAACCGGCCCCGCCGCCGCGCGCTACGCCGCAGCCGCAGCCGCAGCCCCAGGCGGCACCTGCTCCGCAGCGTCCCGCGGCAAGCCCCCCCGCAAGCCATTCTGCCCCCCCTGTCTCTGGCCGCCCGCGCGTCGTAACGGCGCGCTCGGCCAGCCAGTGGGAACGTCCCGCCGCAGCCAGCGCCAAGAGCCTCCAGATCAAATCGGGCTCGCAGCGCATGATGGGCATGCTCGAATAGCACGGCGCCGCCCGGCACCGCCTCCGCCTGCTTGCCCCTTCCCATTTGCCTGAACCTGTGCGACTTTTCATGCGGGGATTAAGCAAGGGGGAAAACATGCGGGCATACAGACTGCTTACCGTCGTGGTGCTGAGCGCGATGCTGGGCCTCTCCGGACCGGCCATGGCGGCCGAGCCGTGCAATGCCGGCAGTCTCGACAGCGTGCCGGGCAAGGCATGGAACGAGGCCTATGGCTGGCGCTACGACACCAGCCAGAACCCCGACCCGCAGCAGCGCGACAGCGAGAACCTCAAGAACCGGCAGGCCGCCTACACCCAGCTTGTGACCCAGACCCCGGCCTGGCCCGACTGGTTCCAGCCCCCGATCGCGATTCTGCCGGTGGGCACGGTCTTCAACATGGCGATGAGCAAGGGCCAGAAGGACGATCAGCTGGCCGGGTTCGGTACCTTCGACCGGATCAGCTCGGTCAGCGAGGCGCGCGAATATCTTGCGGTGCTCAAGGCGTGGAAGCCGGACATCGACAGGGTCAACCGCTACCGCGTGACCGAAGTTCTGCCGGTGCATGTGGGCCCGATCGGGCCGCAGGTCGATCCTGATGCCTGCGCCCTGCTGCCCGGACGGTTCTCGCAATTCGAGATGCTGGTCGCGCGGGACCAGAGGGTCCACTATGTGCAGCTCGTCGGCTCCTATCCGATTGAGCAGGACTGAGCGGACGCCGCGGACAAACCCGTTGCGCTAGTCCGTGCGCCTGATACCTCTTGCCTCTCAGGCAGGGGAGATATGCACATGAAGCGAGCTTTGGCGGGATGGACGTTTGGAGCGGTGATCGCGCTGGCATGCGCGCCGCTTGCAGCCGAGACGCCGGAGCGCGAAAAGATCGCCGCCACCGTCGCCGCGCAACATGACGCCACGGTCAAGGCCTTGCAGGACTGGGTCGCGCTCCCGACCATCGCAGCCGAGAAGCGCGGCACGCCCGAAGGCGCGGAATATATGCTGAAGCTCGCGCTCGATGCCGGGTTCCAGCAGGCCAAGATCATCCCCACCGACGGCGTGCCCGCGGTCTTCGCGACGCTCGATGCCGGGGCCAAGACCACGGTCGGCATCTACTTCATGTATGACGTCAAACAGTTCGACCCGGCCGAATGGAGCACCGCGCCGCTGGAAGCGACGCTGGTCGACCGCCCAGGCGAGGGCACCGCGATCGTCGGGCGCGGGGTGGTGAACCAGAAAGGCCCGGAAATGGCCTTCCTCGCCGCGATCAAGGCGATCCGGGCGAGCGGGCGCAAGCTTCCCGTCAACCTCGTGCTGGTGGCTGAAGGTGAGGAGGAGGTCGCCTCGACCCACTTCGACCAGGTCGTCGCCGTCCCCGAGGTGCAGGCCGCGCTGGCCAAGGCGATCGGCGTGTTCATCCCGTCGGCCAACCAGAACCGCGACGGCAGCGCCGGGATCACGCTGGGAGCCAAGGGCGCCGTCGAGTTCCAGCTGGTGGTGGGCGGTGAGACGTCGGACAAATATCCCAAGACCGACATTCACTCCTCGAACTATGCCCGGATCGAAAGCCCGGCGTGGCGGTTGGTCAAGGCGCTCGATACCCTTGTTGCCGATGACGGGCACAGGCCCGCGATCGATGGCTGGTTCGAGAACGTCCAGCCCCTGACCGCGCGCCAGAAGGAGCTGATCGCCGCAAGCATCAAGCCCGGCGCAGAAGAGGGCGAGAAGACGCTTCTCGGGGTCGGGCGCTGGATCGGTGACGAGGATTACCGCACCAGCCTCGAGCGGTTCTATTCGCAGCCCACCGTCAACATTCAGGGCCTTGTTTCCGGCTATACCGGCGAAGGCGGCAAGACCGTGCTGCCGGGCCGCGCCGAGGCGAAGCTCGAATTCCGCCTCGTCCCCAACATGTCCAAGGCCGAAGCGGTGAGCAAGTTGCAGGCCCACCTCGCCAAGCGCGGGTTCGATGATGTGCGGGTGACGGTCTCAGGCGGCTACGGCCCCAACGAGACCGCCGAAGATTCGGCGCTGATCCGCGCGCAGAAAACGCTCTTCGAGGCGCAGGGCATCCCCTACACCATCCGCCCGCGCAATGCCGGGAGCTGGCCGGGGGTGATCTTCAACGGCCCGCCGCTGAACCTGCCCGCCTCACAATTCGGCCTCGGCCGCGGCGGCGGGGCGCATGCGCCCAACGAGTGGTTCCTGATCAAGAGCACCGACCCCAAGGTCTACGGGCTCGATCAGGTAACTATGGCCTATGTCGATTACCTCTATGTGATCGCCGAGGAAGCGGCGAAGTAGGTCTCAGCGCCCGGCAATCAGCGCGGCGGCGGCTTCGGCCATGCCGGCGTTGCTGTGCGCGATTCCCGCGACCCGCTCGAGCTTCCACGCGAAAGGCACGCCGCTCTCCGCAGCGGCAGCCTCTCCGCGCGCGAAAAAGGCCTGCCCGCGGGCATAGCGGTGCGGGCCTTGGGCATCGGCCTCGGGGGTCTTGCGCAGATCTGGATCAGCGCGGTCGGTGTCGGCCGTGCCGAGCAGCACCGTCAGCGGCTTGCCAAGCGCGGCGCGCAGCCCCTCGGCTCCGATCGGCGTTGCGCCGAGACCATAGGGAAAGGCGATCTCCGCGTCCGGCATGGTGTACCACCCGGCATTGGCAGCGATGGCCTGCTCGATCCGCGCCTCGGGCATGAACAACACGTAGCGGTGCACGAATTGCGCGCCGGCTGAGTGGCCATAGATCGAATAGCGCTCCACCTGCGTGCCGAAGCGTTGGCGCACATCGTCGAACAGCGGCTCGATCGCCGCGAAAGACCAGCGGCTGCGGGGACGGGGGGCGCCATCGGCCTCGGTGAAATAGCCGGTATTGTAGCCGAGCGACCCGGGGAAATCGGAGCTTGCGAACTGCGGGACGACCGCGATGAAGCCGAAGTGCCGGGCAAGCATGGCCCATTCGTCGCGGTAGCGGTCGGCGTCGCGGTTGACGCCGTGCATGACGAAGACAACCCGCGTGTCGGCGGTGACCCTGTCTGGCAGCTGATAGAAGACGGGGAGCGGCGGTCCATCCCATCCGTTGAAGACGAAGCGCCCGGCCTGTTCGGTGGCGGGCTCGGTTGCGGCCGCAGGTACCGCCAGTGCTCCGAGCATCACGGCAACCAAGGCCAGAAACCACCGCCGCATCATCATTCCCGCGCTCCTTTTGCGCTGCCCACAAAGCATAGGGGCCGCCATGCAGCAACATGGCGGCCCCTCGATTGTGCCCGAAACAGGCTTATGCGGCGGTCGCGAAGGCCTCTGCGGGGAGCTTCATCATGTATTCGCTGCCCGCTTCGAGCTTGCGGCGCAGCGCGCCGGCATCGGGGAGGAAGCGCTCGGCATAGTAGTTGGCCGAGACCAGCTTGGCCTCGTAGAACGCCTTGTCGTCGGCGCCTTCGGCCAGCTTGGCGAGCGCCACCTTGGCCATCTTCAGCCAGAAAAAGCCCAGCGTCACGATGCCCATGATGTGCATGTAGTGATGCGCGCCCGCGCCGAGGTGATTGGGGTTCGCCATCGCGTTCTGCATGAACCACATGGTCGCCGCCTTCTGCTCGCCCAGAGCCTTATCGAGGCGTTCGGCGACAGGCTTCAGGGTCTCGTCCTGCTTGGCCGCGGCGATTTCCTCGTCGATCATGGCGAAGAAGGCCTGGATCGCCTTGCCGCCGTTCGACGCGAGCTTGCGGCCGCACAGGTCCATCGCCTGAACGCCGTTGGCACCTTCATAGATCATCGCGATGCGGCTATCGCGCACGAACTGCTCCATGCCCCACTCGCGCACATAGCCGTGCCCGCCGAACACCTGCTGCATGTTGTTGGCGATGTCGTACCCCTTGTCGGTGCCGTAGCCCTTGATGACCGGGGTCATGAGCCCGATCAGCAGATCGGCGGTCTCGCGCTCTTCGGAGGTCTGTGCCTTGTGGGTCAGATCGACCTGCAGCGCGCCCCACAGGCACAGGGCCCGCATGCTTTCGGTGAACACCTTGGCGTCCATCAGCATCCGGCGGACATCAGGGTGGACGAAGATCGGATCGGCCTTGGCCGCCGGATCGGCGGGGCCGGTGAGCGCGCGGCCTTGACGGCGGTCGAGCGCGTAGGTCACCGCGTTCTGATAGGCGACTTCCGCCTGGGCATAGCCCTGAATGCCGACCCCAAGCCGCGCGGCGTTCATCATGATGAACATTGCGGCGAGACCCTTGTTCTCCTCGCCCACGAGGTAGCCGGTCGCGCCGTCGTAGTTGAGCAGGCAGGTGGCGTTGCCGTGGATGCCCATCTTCTTCTCGATCGACCCGCAGGTGACGCCGTTGCGCGCGGCAGGCTCACCGTTCTCGTCGAGGATGAACTTGGGCACGATGAACAGCGAGATGCCCTTGGTCGAATCCGGCGCGCCCGGAGTCTTGGCCAGCACAAGGTGGATGATGTTGCTGGTGAGATCGTGCTCGCCGGCCGAGATGAAAATCTTGGTGCCGGTGATCGCATAGGTGCCGTCGCCGTTCGGCACGGCCTTGGTGCGGATCATGCCGAGATCGGTGCCGCAGTGCGGTTCGGTGAGGTTCATCGTACCCGACCACTCTCCCGAGATCATCTTGGGCACATAGGTCGCCTTCTGCTCGTCCGAACCCTTGGCGAGGATCGCCGAGATCGCGCCAGCGGTCAGGCCCGGATACATGGCGAAGGCCTGATTGGCCGTGCCGCTGAATTCCTCCAGCGCAAAGCTGAGGACGTGGGGAAGACCTTGCCCGCCATATTCGACCGGCTGCCCGAGCGTACCCCAACCGCTTTCTACATAGGCCTGATAGGCTTCCTTGAAGCCCGGCGGAGTGGTGACCGAGCCGTCCTCGTGGCGGGTGCAGCCATGCTCGTCCCCTGCCTGATTGCACGGCGCAAGCACATCGGCGCAGAACTTGCCGGCTTCGTTGATGACCGTCTCGATCATGTCGGGGGTGGCATTCTCGAAGCCCGGCAGGTTGCCGTAGCTGGCAAGGTCGAGCACTTCATTGACGACAAAACGCGTGTCGCGGGTGGGCGCGGTGTAGGTCGGCATCGGTAGATCCCTCTGGTAGGCAGACGTGTTGAAGCAGTGTTGGCCTTAGCGCATCAGCGCAATTCGAGCTTTTCGATTTCGGCCACGAAGTCGGTCAATTCCTTGATCGCGCTGTCGATGTCGTCGCGCTGCGCTTTGAGCTTGGCGACATGTGCGCGGCATTTCTCGACCGTAACGCGGCGCTGTTCGACGCGGCCGTCGTCAAGATCGTAGAGGTCGATCATCTCGCGGATCTCGGTGAGCGAGAAGCCGACATTCTTGGCGCGCATGATCCACGCGAGCCGTGCGCGGTCACGCTTGGAATAGACGCGGGTGAGGCCGACGCGTGCCGGGCTGATCAGCCCCTCGTCCTCGTAGAAGCGCAGCGCGCGCGCGGTGCAGCCGAATTCCGAGGTGAGGTCGGAAATGGTGAAATGTTCGCGCTCGTGGACATCCGGCCGGTCAAGATGCGCGCCATTGCGGCGCGGTTCGGCTGCGGGGTCGACGGCGGCGGAATGAGCGGGAGCGGTAGCCATGCCCGTGCTCTACCTTACGTTTACGTGAGCGTCAAGTATCGATACGCTTGAGCACCACCCCGCCCTCGCCTGCGACGACCTCGCGGTAGAAGCAGGTGCGCGAGCCGGTGTGGCAAGTGGGGCCAGCGGGGCGCGCGCGAATCAGCAGCGCGTCCTGATCGCAGTCGGTCAGAACCGCCTCGACGACGAGAAAGTGCCCCGAGGTCTCGCCCTTCATCCACAAGGACCCGCGCGAACGCGACCAGAAGTGCACCTTGCCTGTGGCGAGCGTCGCCTCGAGCGCCTCAGCGTTCATATGCGCCACAACCAGCACCGCGCCGTCCGCAGCATCGACGACGACCGCGGTCAGCAGCCCTCCCGCATCGAATTTCGGCGCAAAGACAAGGCCCTTCTCGCGCTGTTCGGGGGTGAGGACGGGATCGGTCACGAAAGCAACTCCATGCAAGCCGGAAGGCGGCTCATGCAAGGATTGTTGCAAGCAGACAACAGCACGTGACAAAAAATCACGTTGAGGACGCTTTCGTCTTCCGCGTTAGGCAACTCGGTGGAAGAAAGGCCTCGGAGCTCTCGCAAGGGGTTCTCCACCGAACACATGGCACCGCCCGGTGTCAGGTTCAGGGGGTGACCGGACCGCAGATCTGGCAGCGGGGTGCCAGCGCGACCGGTTGAACGATAGGGATTGGATCCCGGCAGCGAAGTTAGGGGGTCGCTGCCACCTCCTGAAAAGGGGGCGCCCGCAAGGGCGGGTCCGCACCGTTTCGTCACGTGGCGCCCGGGGTCGAAAGACCTCGGGCGTTATGTTTTTCAGAGCCCGTCGGCTTACCGATGCGCGTGCTTGTGGTCTTCCTCCACCCGCGCGAAGCAGGCGACCGCGATGCTGGACGGTGCCGCTGCGGCAATCGCAGCCAAGCAGGCGCGGCTTGTCGCACCGCTGGTCAGCACGTCGTCGACCAGCACCACATCACGCCCCCTGATCCGCGCCGCCGCGCCCGGCGACAGGCGGATCGCACCGGTCAGCACGCGCTCGCGCGCCTCGCGCCCCAACCTGCCGAGGTTGGGCGTCCGCCGGAACCGCACCAGCGCCGCCACCGCCGCCTCGCCCTTGCCTTGCTTTTGCTGCGCCTGCGCCAGCATCGCGGCCTGATTGAAGCCCCGGCTCCACAGCCGCCAGCGGTGGAGCGGCACCGGCACCAGTAGCGGCGGGGCGCGGCCGGCCTCGGGCTCGGGCAACCGCGCCGCCATCAGCCGCGCGAGCAGCCCGGCGAGCGCGATCCGCCCGCCGTGCTTGTAGGCCAGCACCAGCTTTCGCGAAGTCTCGTTGTAATAGGTCGCCGCATAGACCGGCACGGCATGGCCGGCGACTTCCGCGTGCTCGGGCACCTCGAGCGTGCTCCAGCACTCACTGCACAGCCCCGCCTGCGCCGCAACCGCAGCCCCGCACGAGGGGCAGCGCGGCGGGTAGATTAAATCCACCAGAGGCGCGAGTTGCCGGGCAAGCTGTTGGGCCACTGCCATGCGCGCAGTGTCGCATGGCTTGCGCTCCGGTGGCAAGCGCGGCAGGGGGCCGGGGCATGAACGCCCCCACTGTCCCCACCATCTTTGCCGAAGCCCGCCGCGTGGCCCGCGTACAGCGTTCGGCCGCGCGGCTGCGGTCGGGCGCGGATGCGGCCCGCTTCCTGCTCGACGACATGGCCGAGGACATGATCGACCGGCTGAGCTTCGTGCGCCAAACCCCGGCCCGTGGCTTGCTGATCGGCGCCTCGTCCAAGGCGCTCGCGGCACACTTGCGCGCAGGCGGCGCCGAGGTGACGGTGGCAGAGACCGCCAACCCGGCCGAGCCGCTCGCCGGCGGGCCCTTCGACTTCATCGGTGTCCTCGGCCAGCTTGACGCGGTAAATGACCTGCCCGGCGCGCTGATCCATTTGCGCAGCGCGCTCACCCCCGGAGGCCTCGCAATCGCGAGCTTTATCGGCGGCCAGAGCTTGCCGATGCTGCGCGCCGCGATGATGGCGGCTGAGCCCGATCGCCCAGCGGCACGGCTCCACCCCATGGTCGATGCCCGCGCCGCGCCCGGCCTGCTTCAGCGCGCCGGGTGGAAGGACCCGGTGGTCGACACCCACTCCCTCGCGGTGCGCTATTCAAGCCTCGACCGCTTGGTGAGCGACCTGCGCGACCAGGGCCTCGGCAATGCGCTCGCCAAGCCCGCCGCGCCGCTCGGCAAAGACGCCCTCGCCCGCGCCCGCGCCGCCTTCGCCGCGCGCGCCGAGGCGGACGGGAAGGTCACCGAGAGCTTCGAGATCGTCACCCTCACCGGGCGCCGATCCCTCGCCGGAACCTAGGCGTTTTTGAGCGCCGCCTGCGCCGCTGCGAGCCGCGCGATCGGCACGCGGTAGGGCGAGGCGCTGACGTAATCGAGCCCGACGCTCTCGCAGAAGGCGATGCTCGCCGGATCGCCGCCATGCTCGCCGCAGATGCCGAGCTTGATGTCGGGCCGGGTCTTGCGCCCGCGCTCCGCCGCCAGTTCGACCAGCTGGCCGACGCCTTCGATATCGAGGCTGACAAACGGATCGCGCGGGAAGATACCCTTGTCGACATAGACGCTGAGGAACCGCGCCGCATCGTCACGCGACACGCCCAGCGTAGTCTGGGTCAGGTCATTGGTGCCGAAGCTGAAGAACGCGCCTTCTTCCGCGATCTCGCCCGCCATCAGCGCGGCGCGCGGGAGTTCGATCATTGTGCCGACTAGGTATTCGACCCGCGTGCCGGTCTCAGCGAAGACCTCCTCGGCGGTCTTGTCGACCAGCGCCTTGAGGATCGCCAACTCGCGCTTGGTCGCCACCAGCGGGATCATGATCTCGGGCAGCGGCGCCTCGCCGCTTGCGTTCTTGACCGCGCACACCGCCTCGAAGATCGCGCGCGCCTGCATGGCGTAGATCTCGGGGAAGGTGATGCCGAGGCGGCACCCGCGGTGGCCGAGCATCGGGTTGAACTCGTGGAGCTCGCCAGCGCGGCGCTTCAAGTGATCGATCCCGAGGCCGGTCGCGTCCGCCAACTCGGCGAATTCCTCGTCCGCATGCGGCAGGAACTCGTGGAGCGGCGGGTCGAGCAGGCGGATCGTGCAGGGCAGTCCCGCCATCACCTCGAAGATCCCGGTGAAGTCCGCGCGCTGTTCGGGCAGCAGCTTTTCGAGCGCGCGGCGACGGCCCGCCTCGTCATCGGCAAGGATCATCTGGCGAACCAGCGAGATGCGCGAGGCTTCGAAGAACATGTGCTCGGTGCGGCACAGCCCGATGCCCTCGGCCCCGAACTGGCGCGCCATGCGGCAGTCGTCGGGGGTCTCGGCATTGGTGCGCACCTTCATGCGCCGCAGCTTATCGGCCCACACCATAAGCACGCCGAAATCGCCCGCCAGCTCCGGCTCGACCGTAGGGACGATCCCGAGCATCACCTGCCCCGTCGCCCCGTCGAGGGTGATCGCATCGCCCTCCTTCAGCTCGGTCGTCCCGATCCACAGGGTGCGCGAGGTGCGGTCGATCGACACCTGTCCGGCTCCCGAGACGCAAGGCCGACCCATCCCGCGCGCCACAACCGCCGCGTGGCTGGTCATCCCGCCGCGCGCGGTGAGGATGCCTTGCGCCGCGTGCATCCCGTGGATGTCCTCCGGGCTGGTCTCAACCCGCACCAGGATCACCTTCTCGCCCCGGCCCGCCCATTGCTCGGCGGTGTCGGCATCGAGCACGATCTTGCCCGCCGCCGCGCCCGGCGAGGCGGGGAGCCCAGTGGTCAGCACATGCCGCTCGGCCTTGGGATCGAGCGTCGGGTGGAGCAGCTGGTCCAGCGCCATGGGATCGACCCGCCGCACCGCCTCGCGCTCGTCGATCAGGCCCTCGGCGACCATGTCGACCGCCATCTTGAGCGCGGCCTTGGCAGTGCGCTTGCCCGAGCGGGTCTGGAGCATCCACAGCTTGCCGCGCTCGACGGTGAACTCGATGTCCTGCATGTCCTTGTAGTGGAGCTCGAGCAGGTCGAACACGCGGGCGAGCTCGGCATAGGCTTGCGGAAGCGCCTCTTCCATCGACAGCGGCTTGGCCCCTGCCGCATCGCGCGCCGCCTTGGTGAGGTATTGCGGGGTGCGGATGCCCGCGACCACGTCCTCGCCTTGCGCGTTGATCAGGTACTCGCCGTAGTAGGCGCGCTCGCCGGTCGCGGGGTCGCGGGTGAAGGCGACGCCGGTGGCGCTGGTCTCGCCCATGTTGCCGAACACCATCGCCTGCACGTTGACCGCGGTGCCCCAGTCGCCCGGGATGTCGTTCAGACGCCGGTAGACCTTGGCGCGGTCCGAATCCCAGCTGTCGAAGACGGCGCGGATCGCGCCCCACAGCTGCTCGGTCACATCCTGCGGGAAGTCGCGGCCCAGCTCCTCGGCGACGATCCCCTTGTATTCGCTCACCAGCGTCTGCCAATCTTCAGCCGCCATCTCGGTGTCGTTGTAGAAACCCTTGTCTTCCTTGGCGATCTCGAGCGCTTCCTCGAACAGGCCGTGGTCGATCCCGAGCACCACGTCCGAATACATCTGGATGAAGCGGCGGTAGCTGTCCCAGGCAAAGCGCGCATCGCCGCTCGAAGCCGCCAGCCCCGCCACGGTCGCATCGTTGAGCCCCAAGTTGAGGACGGTGTCCATCATCCCCGGCATCGACACCCGCGCGCCCGAGCGCACCGAGACCAGCAGCGGGTCCGCCGCATCGCCGAAGCGCTTGCCGACCGCCGCCTCGACATGGGCGAGCGCATCGGCCACCGCGCTGCGCAAACCGTCAGAGAAGGCCGCGCCATCGCGCAGATAGGCCACGCATTCCTCGGTGGTGATGGTGAAGCCCGGCGGGACCGGCAGGCCGATGCTCGCCATCTCGGCGAGGTTGGCGCCCTTGCCGCCGGTGACTGTCTTGTCCTTCTGGCGCTGATCGGAGTGCGCGGCGTTCCCGCCGAAGGGGTAGACTGTTTGCACGTCACATCATCCTGTTAAGCAGCGGCGGCACAAGGCTGAACCGTGAGACACATGAGACACTGTATAGAGGCGAAAACCTCACCCCTCGATACGGCTGAAATCTGCTACCCGGTGTACCGCATCGCGGAAACGCGCGAGCAGGGCAAGCCGCGCGGAACGCTTGTCCGCTTGGGCATCGTTGACGGTCACCTCTTCAAAGAACCGGTCTAGGGACGCGCGCAAGGTGGCGAGCGCAGCCATGGCATCGGCGAACCGCTCTTCCGCCACTGCCTGCTCGGCGAGCGGGGCGGCGGAATCGAGCGCGTCGATCAGTGCCTTTTCTGCCTCTTCGGGCGTGTAGGAAAGGGCCAATCCACCCTCGTCCGCCGCGAAGCTCTCCTTCTTGAGGATGTTCGCCGCCCGCTTGTAGCCTGCGAGGAGGTTGGTGCCGTCCTCGGTGGTGACGAAGGCCTGGAGCGCTTGGACACGGGCGAGCAGGCGGACGAGATCGTCCTCCCCGCCGAGCGCGAACACTGCGTCGATCAGGTCGTGGCGGACGCCGGCCTCGCGCTGCTGGACCTTGAGGCGGTCGGCGAAGAAGTTTGCAAATTCGGCAATCAGAGCATCGCGGTGCTTCCAAAGATGCACTCCGTCCGCGCCGATAAACGCCATTTCATCATCCGTCCCGACCGGCGAGTATGGGTCCCGCGCCTGACCGAACATCACGTACCAGTCACGATTTAGCCAATGGACCTCAAATGATTCCGGGTGGGCTGTAATTAGTTGCTCGTTCTGCTCGTCGCCGTCCCACGTGAAAGCGCGGTTTTGATCAGCGATTTGCCACAAAAGCAGCGAAGTCGCGTCAAATGCAGTTTGTGCTATCGGAAAGCGAAGCTCGTTGCTCTGGATAAGCGCCAAGATTCCGAGGGCTGCTCTTCGAAGAGCGAAAGGATCTTTCGAACCTGTCGGCAACTCGCCAATGGCAAAAAATGTAGCCAACGTATCCAGCTTGTCCGCCAGCGACACCGCCACGGTCACCGGCGCAGTCGGCACATCGTCCCCCTGCCCGACCGGCTTGTAGTGATCGCGGATCGCCTCGGCGACCTCCTGCGGCAGGCCTTCCTTCGCGGCGTAGTAGCCGCCCATCAGGCCCTGCAATTCGGGGAATTCGCCGACCATCTCGGTGACGAGATCGGCCTTGCACAGGCGCGCGGCTGCTTCCGCGAGGTCGGCCAAGTCCCCCTCCCGCCTGCGGGAGGGGTTAGGGGTGGGAATGTCGGTGGGCGCGGGTTCGTGCCCACCCCCGGCCCCTCCCGCAAGCGGGAGGGGGGTATCGGTGACAATCCCCTCCTCGCACAGCCAGCGGGCGAGCTTCGCAACGCGCTCGACCTTGTCGGCGACGGTGCCCAGCTTCTCGTGGAAGGTGATCCGCGCCAGCTTCTTCGCGTGATCCTCAAGAGAAGTCTTCTGATCCTGCTCCCAGAAGAACCGCGCATCCGAAAGCCTTGCGGCCAGCACCTTCTCGTTGCCCGCCACCACCAGTGCGCCGCCGTCATGGGCAGCGATGTTGGCGACGCAGGCGAAGACCGGGGCGAGGGTCTCGTCGGCCGTGCGGGCCATGAAGTATTTCTGGTTGAGGCGCGCCGAGAGCTGGATGACTTCGGGCGGGACAGCGAGGAAAGCCTCGTCGAACCCGCCGACCAACGGCACGGGCCATTCGGTGAGGCCCGCGTTCTCGATGACGAGGCCTTCGTCCGCGATGACTTCTAGGCCCATGTCTTCGAACGCCTTGGCGACGTCCGCGCGGATGATGTTCTGGCGTTCCTCGTGGCCGACGATCACGAAGGCGTCGCGCAGCTTGATGGCGTATTCGTCGACACCGTCGATGGTGATGGGGCCTTTGGCATGGAAGCGATGCCCATAAGTCTCGCGCCCGGCAGCAATCCCGCCCACTTCGCAAGGCACCACCGCATCATCGAGCAGCGCAACAATGCCCGAGAGCGGGCGCACCCAGCGGATGCTGTCCGTGCTGATCGAGGCCGCGCCCCAGCGCATTGACTTGGGCCAGCTGAAGTCGCGGATGATCGCAGGGATCGCGGCGGCGAGGACATCAGCCATGGCGCGGCCGGGCTGCTCAATCACCGCGAAGTAGGTCATGCGGCCCTTGACGTCGCGCAACTCGAGCTGGTCGCGGCTGACGCCCGCCTTCTTGCAGAACCCGTCAATCGCCGCATCGGGCGCACCTTCGGGCGGGCCCTTGGCTTCCTCGCTCACCGCCTCGGTCGCGAGCGGCAGCCCGCGCGCGATCAGGGCGAGGCGGCGCGGGGTCGACCAGATGGTGAGCTCACCCGCCTTGACACCCGCCGCATCCAGCTCGCGCCGGAACAGCTTTTCGAGTTCAGCGCGCGCGCCGGCCTGCATCCGGGCAGGGATTTCCTCGCAGCGCAGTTCGAGCAGGAAGTCGGCCATCAGACGAGACTCCACCCGGGGTATTTGGCCTGCCAGTCGGGCGACATCTTCTCGGCATAGGCCTCGCAGGACGAGCGGGCCAAGTCGCGCACCCGGCCCATGTAGCTGGCGCGTTCCTGCACCGAGATCACGCCGCGCGCCTGGAGCAGATTGAACACGTGGCTCGCCTCGACCGCCTGTTCATAGGCGGCAATGGGCACGCCTGCGGACAGCGCATTGCGGCACTCGGCCTCGGCCTTGGCGAAGAGGTCGAACAGCGCGTCGGTGTTCGCGACTTCAAAATTCCACTTGGACATCTGGCGCTCGTTTTCGAGGAACACCTCGCCGTAAGTGACGCCCGAGGAATTGAACGCCAGATCATAGACGTTGTCGACGCCCTGGATGTACATCGCGAGGCGCTCGAGCCCGTAGGTCAGCTCGCCCGCGACCGGCTTGCAGTCGAAGCCGCCCATCTGCTGGAAATAGGTAAACTGGGTGACTTCCATCCCGTCGCACCAGACCTCCCACCCGAGGCCCCATGCGCCGAGCGTGGGCGACTCCCAGTCGTCCTCGACGAAGCGGATGTCATGCGCCAGCGGATCGATCCCGATCGCGGCGAGGCTCTTCAAATAGAGCTCCTGGATGTCCGACGGCGAGGGCTTCAGGATCACCTGATACTGGTAATAATGCTGCAGCCGGTTGGGGTTCTCGCCATAGCGCCCGTCGGTCGGGCGGCGGCAGGGCTGGACGAAAGCGGCGTTCCACGGCTCGGGGCCGAGCGCGCGCAGGGTCGTCGCGGTGTGGAAGGTGCCCGCGCCCATGCGCATGTCATAGGGCTGGAGAATGACGCAGCCTGCCTCGGCGCTCCAGAAGTCGTGGAGCGTCAGGATCATGTCCTGAAACGAGCGCGCAGGATCGCGCGGCGGAGGGGTGAAAAGGGGTGCGGCACTCATGGCGGCTCGCCATGGCCGAACGCCCCGCAAGCGTCAATGCCGCGCCGCAGCATGGGCCCGCGAAAGCCCCGCCTGCTGCGCGATTCCCCTCGATAGCAGGGGCATCTTCCGGCTTCGAAAGTCATGCAGATACGACACAAAGTCAGGACTGCTTGACATAGTCAGCGAATCTCGACATATAGTCAGCACAACCTGACATTCAGTCGGGTTGCCTTGACGGAGACTCACCATGGAATTTCTCAACAAGAGCGTCTGCGTGAAGCAGTGGCTGCTGTTCGTGATGCTGCTGATGAGCGGCTATGCCACCGGCGCGATCATCGCCAAGCTGACCACCGCGCTGGGCTTCTGAGCCGTGAAGAACCGCCTCAAGGTGCTGCGCGCCGAGCGCGACTGGAGCCAGGCGGAGCTCGCCGGGCGCCTCGATGTCTCGCGCCAGGCGGTCAATGCGATCGAGACAGGCAAGCACGACCCCTCTCTCCCCCTCGCCTTCAGAATTGCCCGCCTGTTCGACATGCGGATCGAGGAGATTTTCGATGACGAACTTTGATCCGCTGCGCACCGACACCGGAATGTCCGAAAGTGCCGTGATGCTGGTCCGCGCCGGGATTGTGGTCGGCGGCATTCTTGCGCTGACTTTCCTTGGCGCAATGGCGGTTGGTTTCGTCAGCGCGGTAAGCGAAGGTGGCGATACCAGTGCGAAGGATATTGCCATCATCGGCGCCATCGCGTTGGCTATGGCCGGCGTCATCTACGCGGCTTGGCGGTTCTGGCCGCGCGCAACCTCTGGCGAGGCGCTCTCGGGCGGCCCCGGCGAGGTCCGCACCCGCCAGCGCCAGCGCCGCCAGATGATCTACTTTGGCATTGCCGCGTTGATCGGCGGAGCGATCGGTTTCTTCACCGGCTTCTTCGACCAGGGCGACGGCAGCCTGTTTGCCGGCAACTTCGCGGAGCTGAAACTGCCGCCGATGCTCGCGCTCGGCCTTGCGGCCTTGCTGATCGGCGGCTTCATCGTGCTGCCCATCTGGGGCTTCCGCATGATCGACGATTACAAGCGCGAGCAGAATTTCATCGGCTTCACCGGCGGCTGCGTATCTGTGCTGGCCGGCTATCCGATCTGGGCTGTGCTCTATGCCGGTGGCTTCGTGGCCGCGCCTCATGCCTTCGGGATTTTCGCAATCGCCTACGTCTCGATGATCGCCTCCTTCCTTTATGCCCGCTGGCGGCTCTGACCCTCCCGATTGAGCCAGCACCCTTGTTTGCTTGAAATAACTCCCTCACAATCAACATCTGACCCAAAGGAACCACTGACATGAAACTTGCTACCCTGCTTGCCCTGACCGCTGCGCCTTTTGCCCTGTTCGCGGCAAGCCCGGTGCTGGCCGACGACACTGCCGGCGAAACCGCCGCCGCACCGACCATGGCCGCAAAGGGCCCGGCGCTGTGGAAGGTCGCCGATGAGGACACCACCATCTACCTGTTCGGCACTGTCCACGTGCTGCCGCAGGGGATCGACTGGTACGACACCACCATCGCCAAGGCGCTCGAAGGTTCGGACATCCTCGTCACCGAAATCCCGATGGACGCGGCGAGCGAGGCCGCCATGCAGCAGATGGCCGTCCAGAAGGGTGCCCTGCCCGCTGGCACCACCCTGCGCTCGCTGCTGAACGATGAGCAGAAGGCCACCTACACCGCCGCGCTCACCGAGCTCGGCGGCAAGATCGAAGCCGCGCAGCTGGCCCAGGTCCCGGCCGAAGCCCGCGCCCAGTACGAAGACGCCAAGGCCAAAGGCCTGGTGCCCAACCCGGGCGAGATGCTCGCGGGCCAGTTCGACGGCCTGAAGCCGTGGATGGTCGGCCTCACCATGTCGATCCTCCCGCTCACCCTTGAAGGCTATGATCCCAACAGCGGCGTCGAGAAGGTGCTGCTGGGCAAGGTTGCCGCCAAGGAGAAGGGCGCGCTCGAGACCGCCGAGTTCCAGCTCGGCATCTTCGACGGCATGCCGCAGGATGCGCAGATCGCCTTCCTGATGGAAGCGGCAGGCAGCATGGACGAGACCAAGCCGATGCTCGACCGCATGGTCGCCGAGTGGGCCGAGGGAGATCCCGAGGCGCTGGCTGCGGTGATGAACGAAGGCATGGAAGACCCCGCGGTCGCCGATGCCCTGCTCTACAGCCGCAACCGCAACTGGGCCGAGTGGATCGACACCCGCCTCGACAAGCCCGGCACCGTGTTCATCGCGGTGGGTGCAGGCCACCTTGCCGGCGCCAAGAGCGTGCAGGATTACCTCGCCCAGAAGGGCATCAAGGTGAGCCGCGTCAAGTAATGGCAGGATTTGCCGGGGCGATGGTCTTGCGGTTTGCCGCTGGGATCATCGCCCCCTTCCTCCTCCTTCTGGCGACCGGGTGCAGCAATGCACCCGATAGCCCGGCAGCCGATCGGGCCCCGCCCGCTCCGCTGATCTACGAAATCGCTTCGGCCGATGGGTCGGTGGAGGGCTGGATGGTCGGCACCATCCATGCCCTCCCCGCTTTTGCGCAATGGCGCAGGCCCGCCATCGACACCGCCATCACAAATGCCGACCTGCTGGTGGTCGAGATTGCCGCGCTGGGTGATGGCGCCGCGATTGCCCAGACCTTCGCCAGCCTCTCCAGCTCCCCCGGCCTGCCGCCGCTCGAACAGCGCCTGAGCCCGGATCTGCGCCCTCGCCTTGCCGCCCTGCTGGCGCGCGGCGATTTCGCCGCCGGGGAGTTTGCCGCAACCGAGACCTGGGCCGCCGCGCTCACGCTGGCCCGCGTCGATGCGGCGGGCGATCCGGCCAATGGCGTTGACCGCGCACTGATCGCCGAGTTCAAGGGCCGCCGGGTACGCGAGCTTGAGGGCGCGCCCGGGCAGCTCGCTATCTTCGACCGCCTGCCCGAGACGCAGCAGCGCGCGATGCTCGCCGCGGTGGTGAAGGACAGCGCGGCGACGGCCAAGGACCCTGAACGCCTCCAGCGCGCGTGGCTCAAGGGCGATGCCGCCGCAATCGAAGCGGCGACCCGCGAGGGCGTTCTGGCCGATCCCGGGGTGCGCGAGGCGCTGCTCACCGCGCGCAACCGCCGCTGGGTGGCAGCGCTCGTGCCGCTGCTTGCCGAGGCCCCCAAGCCGCTGATCGCGGTCGGCACCGCGCATCTCGTGGGGCCCGAGGGGCTTGCCGCCATGCTGGAAGCGCAAGGCTTCCGGGTCAGGCGTATCCCCTAAAGCGGTTGCGTTTCAGGCAATCTCTCTCTAAGGGGCCGCGCTTCGATGCTTCCGGTCATCCCTGGAGGCGGTGGCATCGGTGACAACTGCAATCAAACACGCATTCGAAAGGCATCCGTATGAGCGAGACTCTTACCCTGCCGGCCGAAGCGCGCGAACGGGCTGGCAAGGGAGCCTCCCGAGCACTTCGCCGCGAAGGTCGGACCCCTGCTGTCATTTATGGCGGCAAGGAAGAACCCACCATGATCCACGTCGAGCTGAAGGAACTGGTGCGCCAACTCGGCACCGGGCACTTCATGAACTCGATCGTCATCATCGAGATCGGTGGCCAGACCGTCCGCACCCTGCCCAAGGATGTCGCCTTCCACCCGGTGACCGACCGTCCGACCCATGTCGACTTCCTGCGCCTGACCGGCGACAGCAAGGTTGAGGTGTCGGTGCCGGTGGTGTTCGTCAACGAGGAAGCCTCGCCCGGCCTCAAGAAGGGCGGCGTGCTCAACATCGTGCGTCACGAACTCGAACTGCTGTGCCCCAATGCCGACATCCCTGAAGAGATCGAGGTTGATGTCACCGGCAAGGACCTTGGCGATTCGATCCACATCAGCGACGTGACCCTGCCCGCAGGCGTGACCAGCGTGATCACCGACCGCGATTTCACCATCGCCACCGTGGTCGCCCCGTCGGGCCTCAAGAGCAGCGAAGGCGAAGCCGCTTCCGCGTAAGCGCTGCGCCATAAACGGCTTTCAGAACGCCGGGCTTCCTTTGCGGGAAGTCCGGCGTTTCGTTTTGTGTGGGGCGCAGCTAGGGGAACGTCATGCAGATCTGGGTCGGCCTCGGAAATCCCGGACCGCGCTATGCGCTCCACCGGCACAATGTCGGGTTCATGGCCGTGGACGTTATCGCCGACATGCATGACTTTGGCCCAGTGCAGAAGAAGTTCTCCGGCTGGGCGCAGGAGGGGCTGATCGGCGGCGCGAAAGTGCTGCTGCTCAAGCCCGCCACCTTCATGAACGAAAGCGGCCGCGCGGTTGGCGAGGTGCTGCGCTTCTACAAGCTCGGCACCGATGCGCTCACCGTCTTCCATGACGAGCTCGATCTTGCCCCCTTCAAGGTCAAGGTGAAGCAGGGCGGCGGACATGCCGGGCACAATGGCCTGCGGTCGATCGACCAGCATCTGGGTGCAGAGTTCCGCCGCATCCGGCTCGGCATCGGGCACCCGGGGCACAAGGACCGGGTCAACGGCTACGTCCTCGGCAACTTTGCCAAGGCGGAGGAGGATGACCTTGCCGCAATGCTCGGCGCAATCGGGGCGGAGGCGGCGTGGCTCGCCAAGGGCGATGACGTGCGCTTCATGAACGATATCGCGCTCAGGATGCAGGGTTAACGAGCCTTAACCATATCTGTCCCGTTTCAAAACGCGCCCGACGCGCGCCGGGATGCGCGCGCGGCAATCGGTTATGGCCCCCATCGCGGCGCGGGAAGAGCCCGTGCATTGAGTTAAACGGGGAACAGTCATCATGCGCAAAACCGATCTTCTGACCAACACCCTCGCGCTCGCGGTGCTGGCCGTGTCGCTCGCCGCTCCGGCGCAGGCGATGAAGGACAAGCCGAAGGAGCCCATCTCCTCTTCTTCGAGCTCGAGCGGCGGTTCGACCTCGGGTGGCAGCACTTCGGGTAGCAGCAGCTCCTCGAGCGGCGGCACCGCCGTTCCCGAACCGGCCACCGCGGCACTGTTCGGCGCGGGCGCGGCTGCGATCCTGCTCGCCAAGCGCCGCCGCCGCGAAGCCGCCAAGGGCTGAGCCCACTCAGCACCGGGGATTGACGGGGGTCACGCAATCGGGGACGGGCGCTCAATGCGCCGCGTCCTCGTCATCGGCCCCTGCGGTTCGGGCAAGAGCACCCTTGCCCGCAACCTCGCCCCGCGCCTCGGCCTGCCGCTGGTTCACATGGACCAGCTCGGCTGGCAGGCGGGGTGGGTCGAGACCGAGAAGGCCGAACTCAATGCCCGCCTCGCCGAGGTCGTCGCGCAGGACGAATGGCTGATCGAGGGCAATTACGGCAGCACCCTCGCGCCCCGGCTCGCGCGGGCGGATACGGTGATCTATCTCGATTTCCCGATCCGCCTGTGCCTGTGGCGGCTGGTGAAGCGGATCGTCACCCACCGCGGCCGCTCGCGCCCCGACATGCCCGAAGGCTGTCCCGAGCGCTTCGATGCGGCCTTCTTCTGGTACGTGTTCAACTGGAACTCGGGCCCCCGCGTGCGCACCGAGGCCAAGCTGGAAGGCTACACCGGCAAGCTGGTGCGCCTGCGCAATCCCGCCGCGCTGGCCGTGTGGCTGCGCGATCTCGATCCCGGCACCCCCGCTCAGTAGTCGGCCTCGGGATACTCCCAGCGCCACGGCATGCCCGTCGGCCCGAGCAGCGCATCGATCAGCTTGGGGAAGCGCCGTTCGGCCCGCACATCGTTGGACATGACCACCACGCAGCGTTGGCCCTTCTCGAGGCACACCATCATGTTGGCGGTCGAAGCATTGTGGCCGCCCTTGAAGTAGCCCGCCCCCTGCGGACCGTTGAAGGCGATGACGCCGAGGCCCGCGCCGATGGCGAAGCGCTCGGCCTCGGGTGCTTCGTCCTGGAGGCTCGGGAACTGGGTGCGCGTGGTGATCGCCATGCTCCCTCGCGCAAACTCTGCGCGCATTGCGGGCGAGAGGCCGAAGCCGCGCACCATCGCTGCGGCAAGCTGGGCCATGGCCTCGGGCGAGACATCCATCGAGCCCGCCATCCGCACCCGGCTGCGCTCGTCATGCGGCTCAACCGCGCCGCTCTCGGTCCACCCGTCGGCAAGGTTGGCGGCGAATTCGGGGCGCCACATCAGGCCCACATCCTTGAGCCCCAGCGGCGCGAACAGATCGGCGGCGACGCCCTCGCCCACGCTTGCGCCGCCATCCCCCTCGAAAGCGAACTGGAGCAGCATGATCCCTTCGCCCGAATAGCCGTAGCGGCTGGCCGGGTCGAAGTGGAAGCGCAGTTTGCCGTCGGGCTCGAGGAAGGAGAAATTCGCAAACCCGGTCGCGTGGTTCAGCACATGGCGCGGCGTTATCACGCGCCACCGCTCGTCCCCCGCAAGGTCGGCCCAATTGCCGTAGGCATCGAGATTGCCATAGTCCGGCAGCGGCTTGGCGAGCCGCGCGGCGAGCGGCGCATCGAGGTCGATCCGACCGCGCTCCGCCTGCATCGCGGTCCAGTATCCGAACACCGCCTTGGTGAGCGAGGCACCATACATGATCGTCTGCGGCGTGAGCGGTTCGCCCTTGGCATTGCGCAGGCCGAAAGTCTGGACCGAGCGCACCGCGCCACCATCGATGACCGCAATGGCGAGGCCCTTGGCCCCGCTCGCCTCCATCGTCTCGCGGGCGAGCGCGGCGATGGTGTCAGGATCGGGCACGGGCACGCTTTCGGCCGCTGCCCCGCTTGCAAGAGCGCTCCACGCCGCCGCGGCCATGATCCAGTGACGCTTGCCCATCCCGCTCTCCCATCCACGCCATCGCTATCGCGCCTGACCCCGCAAGTCCATCGCGCGCCTCTAGCCATCGCCCCCCCTCCCCGCTAAGGGCGGCGCTTTCCAGATAACCAAGAGACAATCATCATGGGTTTCCGTTGCGGGATCGTCGGCCTGCCGAACGTCGGCAAGTCCACTCTGTTCAATGCGCTAACCGAGACGCAGGCCGCGCAGGCGGCCAACTATCCCTTCTGCACCATCGAGCCCAATGTCGGCCAGGTCGCGGTGCCGGACGAGCGCCTCCAGAAGATCGCCGCGATCGGCAAGAGCGCCAAGATCATCGAGACCCAGCTTGGCTTCGTCGACATCGCCGGGCTCGTGAAGGGCGCGAGCAAGGGCGAGGGCCTTGGCAACCAGTTCCTCGGCAATATCCGCGAGGTTGACGCGGTCGTCCACGTGCTGCGCTGCTTCGAGGATGACGACATCCAGCACGTCGCCAACAAGGTCGATCCCATTGCCGACGCCGAAGTGGTCGAGACCGAGCTGATGCTGTCCGACCTCGAAAGCCTTGAGAAGCGCGTTCCGGCCGCCGCCAAGCGCGGCGCTGCGGGCGACAAGGAGGCCAAGGCGATGGCAAGCGTGCTCGGCCAGGCGCTCGAGCTGCTGCGCGAGGGCAAGCCTGCCCGCCTCACCGTGCCGGGCGACGAGGAGGAGGCGCGGCTGTTCAAGCAGGCCCAGCTGCTCACCGCCAAGCCCGTCCTCTACGTCTGCAACGTCGCCGAGGAAGACGCGGCGGAGGGCAATGACCTGTCCGCCAAGGTCTTCGCCAAGGCGGCGGCCGAGGGCGCGCAGGCGGTGGTCGTCTCGGCTGCGATCGAAGCCGAGCTGGTGACCATGCCGGTGGAAGACCGGGGCGAATTCCTCGAAGCCCTCGGCCTCACCGAAAGCGGCCTCGCCCGCGTGATCCGCGCCGGATACAAGCTGCTTGGCCTCAAGACCTTCTTCACCGTCGGCCCCAAGGAAGCCCGCGCCTGGACCTTCCATGACGGCGCCAGAGCACCGCAGGCCGCAGGCGAAATCCACACCGACTTCGAACGCGGTTTCATCCGCGCCGAGACCATCGCCTATGACGACTACGTCGCGCTCGGCGGCGAGGCAGGCGCGAAGGAAGCGGGCAAGCTGCGGCAGGAAGGCAAGGAATACGTAGTGCAGGACGGCGACATCCTGCTCTTCAAGTTCAACGTCTGATCCCGGACCGGCAGGCCCAAGGGCGCGCCTGTTGGAGACAATGAGACACAGCATAAAGGCAAACTTTTGTCCGCCCCTGCCGCTTGCCCCCGACCAGGCCGCGCGCAGGGAATGGCGGGACATGCGTTCATGCCGCTTTCGTAACCCTGCGGGCCGTCTGTAGGAAAGCGGCAATTGCCCATCATCGCGCGGGGCTGCCGTCTCGCCTTTGTCTTGCACCATCGCTAGAGCGCGCGTCATGCGCACCATCCTTGCCCTGATCGCCCTCTGGTTCCTCCCCGTTGCCTTGGCCGCGAAGGAGGCCCCCCGCCCCGTCACCGTGCTGGTCGGGATCGACGGGTTCCGCGCCGATTATCTGGAGCGCGGGGTCACCCCCCGCTTGGCCGCGCTGGCGAAGCAGGGTGCCACCGGCCCGATGCGGCCGAGCTTCCCGACCAAGACCTTTCCCAACCACTTCGCGCTCGTCACCGGCTACCGGCCCGACCGCAGCGGGATCGTCGGCAATTCGATGATCGACCCGCGCCGTCCGGGCGTGATGTTCAGCCTCGGCAAGGCGGGGCAGGCGCTTGACCCCTTCTGGTGGGACGAAGCCGAGCCGGTCTGGATCACCGCCGAAAAGGCGGGACTGCGCGCCGCGACGATGTTCTGGCCGGGCAGCGAAGTCGCCATTCAAGGCCGCCGGTCGTCCGACTGGATGCGCTTCGACCAGAACGTCTCGAACGTGCAGCGCGTGAATACCATGCTCGACTGGCTGCGGCGTCCGGCGAGCATCCGCCCCGCTTTTGCCACGGTCTATTTCGACACGGTCGACACCGCTGGCCACCGCTTCGGCCCCGACAGCGCGGAAGTGAACGCGGCGCTGGCCGAGGTCGATGCACGGATCGGCGAGCTGCTCGATGGCGCGGCAAAGCTCGGCGTGGCGGTCAACTGGGTGATCGTCGCCGATCACGGGATGCGGCAGACTGACGAGGCGCGCGTGATCCAGCTCGACACGCTGATCGACCGCGCCAGCACGATCGTGGTCGAGGGCGGACCCTATGCCGCGATCGAGCCTGCCGCCGGTACCGACGAGCGCGTTGCGGCGGCGCTGCTGGTGCCGCACGAACACATGACCTGCACGCGCAAGGAAGACCTGCCCGAGCGCCTCCACTACGGGAAGAACCCCCGCGTAGCGGCGATCATCTGCATCGCCGAGCCGGGCTGGACGATCCTCTCGGGCCCCGCGCCCTACCCCGTCACCGGCGGCGCCCACGGCTACGACAATGCCGATCCCGAGATGCTCGCGCTCTTCATCGCCAGCGGGCCTGCGTTTGCGCGCGGCGAGACGCTCCCGGTGTTCGACAACGTCGCGGTCGCCGCTTTGCTGCGCGCGGTGCTCGGCCTGCCCGAGGATGCTGCGGCCGACGGGAAGCTGGCAGATGTGAAGGCGGCGCTGCGGCGCTAGCTCGCCGCGCTCTTCCCCTCGTTCCCGTCCTCGGACTTGGCGAGGCTGAACGTGCCCTGCTCCGCCGCTTCGGCCTCCGCCGACGCATCCGCGCCAGCCTCGGGGCCGGTCTCGTCGTAGTCGGGCTCCCCATAATAGGGTTCCTCTTCTTGCCTCCGGCCGAAGAGGCGGCCCTTGAAGGCCTGCCACGCCCCTGCGCCGAGCAGCGCCACGCCGACGAGGATCGGCTTCAGGAACTTCAGAAGGAACACCCCGATCGTGCCGAACAGGCCGAGCTTCTTGGCCACGGCCACCCCTGCGCCCGCAGCGATCAGCCCGCCGATGCCATATTCGGCCGCCGCGTCGGTTGCCGGGTCGAAATCGCCGTAGCGCGCGCCGGCATCGAAGCTGGCATGCTGCGCGAACTGCTTGGCTGCGAGCCGCACTTCGCCGAGCTTGTCCATGCTCGAGATGAGGTTGAGGCTCAGCACGCCGTAGCGCCCCAGCGTGCGGACGTCGTAATTGAGGCCGTTCTTGTCGCTGTCGCTGAAGCGCAGGTTCTGCGCCCAGACCACCGAGTGGGTCGCCTTGTCATAGACCGGGCGCTCGGCCCAGCCCACCAGTGCGATGGTCGGATAGCCCGCCTCGGCGCGCGCGGTGTTGGCCTCGTTGGTGCCCTCCTGCATCGCGGTGAGCAGCTCGTCGTAATCGGCGGTGGCGGCGTCTTCATCGGAGACATAGCCGGTCTTCTCGAAACTCACGACCGCGCCCCAGGCGTCGCTTGCAGGCGTGCTGCCCTTGGGCATCACCAGCCCCAGCACACCCTCGGCGGCCTGCGGCGGGTTGCCCCACAGGTTGACGAGGATCTTGGCCGCATCCTCCTTGCCGTAGAAGATATATTCCTCGCCAAGGTCGAGCGTTGCGCGCGCTTCGGGCAGGCCGACCTTGCCATTGACGGGGTTGAGGCTGTCGAGCAGCTGGGCGACCTCGGGCGGCAACTCGCCCTCGGCCGGAGACTGCGCGGCGACGGGCACAACGAGAAACGCGGCCAACACCGCGAGCAAAGCTGCAACAAAACGCATGAACGACCCCCTGGCTGAACGCGAGGCAGCTTAGCCGGGAGGATGCATTTGCCAAGCGGATTCTGGGTCGCTGTGACCCGCTGATCAGTGACGACCAAACAGTTTTTCAACGTCTTCCATGCTGAGCTTCACCCAGGTCGGGCGCCCGTGGTTGCACTGGCCCGAGCGCGGCGTTGCTTCCATTTCGCGCAGCAGCGCGTTCATTTCGGCGACGCTCAATGTGCGCCCGGCCCTCACCGATCCGTGGCAGGCCATGGTGGCAAGCACCAGTTCGAGGCGTTCGGCGAGCAGCAGCGCACCGCTGTCCTCTTGGCGGCCATGCTTGGCGATGTCGTCGGCAAGGTCGCGCAGCAGCGCGGCGCTGTCGGCTTTCGGGAACACGGCGGGGAGCGCGCGCACCAGCATCGCGGCAGGGCCAAAGCGCTCGATCACGAGGCCATAGCGCGCAAGACCCTCGGCCGCGTCTTCCAAGCGGTCGCAATCGACCTCGTCCAGCTCGACCACGTCCGGCACCAGCAGCGCCTGCGAACGGCGCACGCCTTCGTCAGCCCCGGCCGCGCGCAGGCGCTCGAGCACGAGGCGCTCATGCGCGGCATGCTGGTCGACCAGCACCAGACCGTCGGCAGCCTCGGCGACGATATAGGTGTTGGCCACCTGCCCGCGCGCGATGCCGAGGGGATAGGCTTGCGCTTCGGCAGAGACGGGCGCGGCTTCCTCGGCGCGGCCCATGGGCAAGGCGCCCGGCTGTGCCTGTGGCGCGTTCCAGTCAGGCCGCGCCTCGCCGACACGCGGCTGCTGTGCGGACCAGTCTCGCCCGGCGAACACGCTTTCGAGCAGCGGCGTCATCGGAGCACTGCCATGTGCGACCGGCTCGCTCACCCACCGCCCCATCGCCGCGCGGTCGGGCCCTTGGGCACTCCGCCGGTCGCCGGTCGCCAGCGCCTGCCGCAGCCCCGAGACGATGAAACCGCGCACCCCTGCGCTATCGCGGAAACGCACCTCGGTCTTGGCCGGGTGCACGTTGACGTCGACATCCTGCGGCGGCAATTCGAGAAACAGCGCGAGCACCGCGTGGCGATCGCGCGCCAGCATGTCGGCATAGGCCCCGCGCACCGCGCCCACCAGCAGCCGGTCTTTCACCGGGCGGCCATTGACGAATAAGTATTGGTGATCGGCCACGCCGCGGTTCCAGGTCGGCAGGCCCGCCACCCCGGTCAGTCGCATCACCCCATGCGGCGTGTCGCGCGCGAGGTCGATGCCGACCGAATTGTCCTTCAGCTCATGCGCGATGATCCGGGCGACGCGGGTCGCGAGTTCCTCGTCCGCTTGGAGGTTGAGGACGGTGCGCTTCGTGCCATCCCCGAGGGTCTCCAGCGTGAAGGCAATATCGGGCCGCGCCATAGCGAGGCGGCGGACCACATCCAAACAGGCGGCGTATTCGCTGCGGCCCGAACGCAGGAACTTCCGCCGCGCTGGCACCTTGGCGAACAACTCCTCGACCCGCACGCGGGTGCCGGGAGGGAGCGCGGCGGGCTCGTCCGCCAGCAAAGCGCCGTGATCGACCACCCGCCGCCAGCCTTCCGCCGCGCCCGCTGTGCGGCTCTCGATCGTCAGCCGCGCCACGCTGGCGATGCTCGGCAGCGCCTCGCCGCGGAAGCCCAGCGTGGTGACGAGCTCGATTGCGCCGTCCGGCCCAATCAGCGAATCAGGGAGCTTGGAGGTCGCGTGCCGCTCGAGCGCCAGCGCCATTCCGGCCGGTTCCATCCCGCAGCCGTCATCCACCACTTCGATGCGCGCAAGGCCGCCATCCGCCAGCACCACCCCGATTCGCCGCGCGCCCGCGTCAATCGCATTCTCGACCAGCTCTTTGAGCGCCGCAGCCGGGCGTTCGACCACCTCGCCGGCGGCGATGCGGTTAACCAGATCGGAGGGGAGGCGGCGGATTTCCGGCATTTGCGGCAACGCTAGCGACGAGCCGCCGCAATTTCGAGGGCAGCCGCGCTAAAATCACCGCCACAGTGGACAAATATTTTGGCCTTTTGCCTGCGGATTCGCTAGGCCCGCGGTGTCATGTCATAAACGGGACCGCATCCCCCGCAGCCGCACCCCCTGACAGCGGCCGCGGACCAAGCCCGTGATTACCGGAAAACAGCACCCAACATGAGCTTCCTGTCCGACCTCTTCAAGTTCCGCTCGCAGAACATGGCGATCGATCTCGGCACCGCCAACACGCTGGTCTATGTCCAAGACCAGGGCATCGTCCTCAACGAACCCAGCGTTGTCGCGATCGAGACGATCAACGGCATCCGCCGCGTCAAGGCCGTGGGCAATGATGCCAAGGTGATGATGGGCAAGACCCCGGACACCATCGAGGCGATCCGCCCGCTGCGTGACGGCGTGATCGCCGACATCGAGGTCGCCGAGCAAATGATCAAGCACTTCATCCAGAAGGTGCACGGCAAGAAGTCGATGTTCCGCTATCCGGAAATCGTGATCTGCGTGCCCTCGGGCTCGACCTCGGTCGAACGCCGCGCGATCCGCGATGCGGCCTCGAACGCGGGCGCTTCCGACGTCCACCTGATCCTCGAGCCCATGGCCGCCGCAATCGGTGCCGACATGCCGGTGACCGAGCCGGTCGGCAGCATGGTCGTCGATATCGGCGGCGGCACCACCGAAGTCGCGGTGCTCTCCTTGCGCGGTCTGGCCTACACCACCTCGGTGCGCACCGGGGGCGACAAGATGGACGAAGCCATCGTCAGCTATGTGCGCCGCCACCACAACCTTCTCATCGGCGATGCCACCGCCGAGCGCATCAAGAAGGATTACGGCATCGCCATGATCCCAGAGGACGGCGTGGGCGAGACCATCACCCTCAAGGGCCGCGACCTCGTCAACGGCGTGCCCAAGGAAATCACCATCAACCAGGCGCATGTCGCCGAGGCGCTCAGCGAACCCATCGGCGCCATCGTCGAAGGCGTGCGCATCGCGCTGGAAAACACCGCGCCGGAACTCGCCGCCGACATCGTCGACCAGGGCATCGTGCTCACCGGCGGCGGCGCTCTGATCCGCCGTTTGGACGAGCACCTGCGCGAGGAAACGGGCCTGCCTGTCTCGGTCGCCGAGGATCCGCTGACTTGCGTCGCCATCGGCACCGGCCGGGCGATGGAGGATCCGATCTATCGCGGCGTGCTGATGACCGCGTGACGCGCGGCGCTTTAAGCCAGAAGGGACTCTAGAGCCATGGCGCCCCCCTCTTCGCGCCGTTCGGGCTTCTCGAAGAAAGCGCAGTTTTCGGCGTTCACCGGCTATCTGCTGGCGGGTGTCGGAGCCGTGGCGGGAGGCGCGCTGCTGGCGCTGTCGCTGTGGCAGCCGGCGGCCTTCGCGCCCTTGCGCGGGGTGGCGAGCGATGTCGTCACGCCCGCAGGCACGGGCACCGCGGCGGTCCGCTCGGGCTCGCAAGGGATCTTCGCGGGGCTGATCGGCTATTTCAACGCCGGTAGCCAGAACGCCGAGCTGCGCCGCGAGAACGAGATCGCCCGCATCCGCCTCGCCGAAGCCGAAGCGGTCAAGGCCGAAAACCTGCGCCTCAAGGGCCTGCTCGCCTTGCGTGACGGGGAGAGCAAGCCGGTCGCGACCGCGCGCTTGGTCGGCTCGACCGCCACCAGCGGGCGGCGCCATGCCTATCTCGGCGCCGGGTCCTCAAGCGGAGTCAAGCCCGGCATGCCGGTGCTGTCCGAGCGCGGCGTGATCGGCCGCGTGCTCGAGACCGGGCGCTTCTCCTCGCGCGTGCTGCTGCTGACCGACAGCGAGAGCGTGCTGCCGGTGCGGCGCGCCAAGGACAATGTCATCGCCTTTGCCGAAGGGCGCGGTGACGGGTTGCTGCGCATTCGCCTCGTCAATCTCGGGGTCAATCCGCTGAAGGTCGGCGACATGATGGTGACCAGCGGCGCGGGCGGCTATTACCGCCCCGGCGTCGCGGTCGCGATCATCTCCAAGATCGCGCCGGACGGCGGCATCGGGCGCCTTGTGGCAGAGCCTGCCGCGACCAATTTCGTCTCGGTCGTGCCAATCCATGAGGCCGCGGCGGTGACCGAGCTGGCTGCCCCCGCGAGCCCGGTGGCACCCCCGGCCGCAGCGCCTGCCCCCAAGCCCTCTGCCTCCCCCACGCCCGCGGCATCAACCGGCGGCGCGGCTGCGGAGGAGTGATGGAACGGCTCGACCCCCGCGCCCGCTCGGACATCTACGGGCTGCGCATCAACCGCGCGCCCGTTCCGTGGCGGGTGCGCAACGTGCCCTATGCCTCGATCATGCTCGCTTCCGCCCTGCCGGTGCTGCTGATCGCTGATACGATGCCGCTGGCGCCCTCTTTCAGCTTTCTGATGCTGCTCGCCTGGCGGATGGTGCGGCCGGGCCTGTTGCCGTTGTGGGCAGGCGCGCCGCTCGGCGCTTTCGACGACCTCTTGAGCGGCCAGCCTTTCGGCAGCGCGATCCTGCTGTGGTCGCTGGCGATGATCGCGATCGAGGCGATCGAGACGCGCTTCCCCTGGCGCGGCTTCTGGCAGGACTGGTTCACCGCCGGCGTTATGGCGGTGATCTACTGGCTGGCGAGCCTGGTCGTCTCGGGCGCGAGCCTGACGCCCGAAATGCTCACCGTCGCCGCTCCGCAGGCGCTTGCCAGCGTGCTGCTCTATCCGATCATCGCGCGGGCCGTCGCCGGGCTCGACCGCTACCGCCTGTCGCGCGCGCGGACGATCGACTGATGAAGATCCCCTTCCTGCAGCGCGGCCCCCACAAGCCCGCCAAGATGATCAATGCGTCGCTGCTGCGCTCCTCCTTTGAGCGCCGCGCGGTGCTGATCGGCGCGGTGCAGGGCGGGATCGGTGTGTTGCTGGCGCTGCGGCTGGGCTATCTCTCGGTCGCGGAGAACGAGAAATATCGCCTCGAATCCGAGAGTAACCGGGTAAACCTTACACTGATTCCGCCGCGCCGGGGCTGGATTCTCGACCGCGACGGCGCGCCGCTGGCCTCCAACCGCGCCGATTTCCGCGTCGACCTGATCCCCGAACGGCTGGTCGATGCCGATGCGACCATCGACCGGCTGGGCCAATTGCTCAGCCTCGAACCGGCGCGGATTGCCGACATCAAGGACAAGGTCGCCACCTCGCGCGGGTTCGCGCCGGTCGAAGTGGCAAGCGGCCTGCGCTACGAGGATTTCGCCGCGCTCAGTGTCCGCATGCCCGAGTTCCCCGGCGTGGTTCCGCAGCGCGGCTTCTCGCGGCTCTATCCGACCGCCTCCAGCGTCGGCCACCTGATCGGCTATGTCGGCCCTGCCTCAGCGGATGAATACGACAAGGATCCCAACCCGCTCCTAATCACACCCGGTTACAAGATCGGCAAGGACGGGCTTGAAAAGCAATTCGAAAAGGAATTGCGCGGTGTCCCCGGCGCACGCCGGGTGGAGGTGACCGCGGGCGGCCGCATCGTGCGCGATCTTGAGACGCGCGAGGATGTGCAGGGGCAGCCGATCAAGCTCACCATCGATGGCCCGCTGCAGGATTATGCCGCGCGCCGCATCGGCCTCGAAAGTGGCTCGGTGGTGATAATGGACTGCCGCAGCGGCGACCTCCTCTGCATGGCCTCGATGCCGAGCTTCGATCCCAATTCCTTCTCCGACGGGATTGGCGGGGTCGAATATGCGATGCTGCGAGATGATGACCGCGTGCCGCTGCGCAACAAGGTCTTAAAGGGCCTCTATCCCCCCGGCTCGACCGTCAAGCCAATGGTCTCGATGGCGCTGATGCAGGCCGGGGTCGATCCTGACGAGACCGTCAATTGCGGCGGCGGCCTGAGAGTCGGCAACCGCGTGTTCGGCTGCTGGAACCGCCGCGGCCACGGCGCGGTCAACATGGCCAAGGCGATCTACCAGAGCTGCGACGTCTATTTCTATTCGATGGCGCAGCGCATCGGGATGGACCCGATCGCCGCCATGGCCCGGCGCTGCGGGATGGGGCAGGAATTCCCCCTCCCCGTGACCAGCCAGTTCTTCGGCACCGTGCCGGACCCGGCGTGGAAGATGAAGAAGTGGGGCCGCGAGTGGCAGACCTTTGACACGGTCAACGCCACCATCGGCCAGGGCTACATGCTCTCGAGCCCGTTGCAGCTGGCGGTGATGGCCTCGCGCATCGCCACCGGGCACCACGTGATGCCGCGCCTGACGCTCGATACCGCGCCGAAGGGTTTCAACGACATCGATTTCCCGCTCGATCAGGTCGAGTATGTCAGGAAGGCGATGAGCGACGTCGTCAACGGCCCCGGCACGGCAGGGCGCGCGCGGCTGCCGATCGAGGGCACGCTGATGGCGGGCAAGACCGGCACGGCGCAGGTCGTCTCGCTGTCGATCTCCAACGGCAAGTCGGGGCCGTGGAAATATCGCGACCACGGCTTGTTCATCTTCTTCGCCCCCTATGACAACCCGCGCTATGCTGGCGCGGTGGTGATCGAGCACGGCGGCGGCTCGGGCGCGGCCTACCCGATCGCCCGCGATGTGATGACCTTCCTGTTCGATCCGGCCAAGGGTCTCGAGGCGCTCGCCGCGCTTGAGGCCGGGTGGGGCGGCACCGCGCAGCAGCGGCTCGAGGCGCGCTATGCCACCTATGCCGCCGAGCGCGGCGCGAGCGTCAGCCGCCCGCCGCGCCGCGACGAGGAAATCCTCGACCGGGTCGACGCCGAGGCGCGCCGTGCCGCCGCCCAGACCGACGCCATCGCCGGCGAGGTGATCGCCCCGCGGCCCGAGGCCAACCCCTCGGGCACCCCGCCGGGCGCGGCTGCCGCACCTGCTGCAAGCCCCTCGCCTGCACCCGCCCCCGCGGCCCCCGCCCCTCCCGCAGAGACCGCAACATGAGCACGCTTACCCAGCGCACCGGGATCATCCCCGATCCGATCGCTCGCCAGCCCTGGGAGATGCTGATCCCGCTGGTGCTGCTGACCTCGTTCGGCGGGCTGGTGCTCTATTCGGCCGGCGGCGGGGCGATGGAGCCCTTCGCGCTCTCGCACTTCATCCGCTTCGGGGTGTTTGCGGTAATGACCGCGATCATCGCCTCGCTCCCGCGCGATGCGGTGCAGCTGCTGACCTATCCCGCTTACCTTGTCGTCCTGCTGCTGCTGCTCGCGGTCGAGATCGTCGGCCAGGTCGGCGGCGGCAGCCAGCGCTGGCTCGAATTCGGGCCGATCCGAATCCAGCCCTCGGAGATCATGAAGCCTGCCGTGGTGCTGGCGATGGCGCGCTTCTATGCGACGTTGCCAGCCGGGATGATCGGATCGTGGCGCTCGGTGCTGCCGGCGGGGATGCTGATCGCGCTGCCGATCGGGCTGGTGCTGATGCAGCCCGACCTTGGCACCTCGGTCGCGATCGCCTTCGGGGGCGTGGTGGTGATGTTTCTGGCCGGGCTTCCCCTGTGGTGGTTCATGAGCGCGTTGGGCGCCGGGATTGCCGCGCTGCCGCTTATCTATTTCTTCGCGCTGCACGATTACCAGCGCGCGCGGGTCACCACCTTCCTCGATCCCGAGAGCGATCCGCTGGGGGCAGGCTACCACATCGCGCAGTCAAAGATTGCAATCGGTTCGGGTGGGATCTTCGGAAAAGGCTTCAACAACGGCACCCAGAGCCACCTCGACTACTTGCCCGAGCCTCACACCGATTTCGTCTTCGCCACCATGGCCGAGGAATGGGGGCTGATGGGCGGGCTGTTCGTGCTGGCGATGTACACGCTGATCCTGCGATGGGGCTGGAAGGTCGCAGCCGAGGCGCAGGACCGCTTCTCAGCCTTGCTCGCCGCAGGCGCCACTGCGACGATCTTCTTCTACATCGCCATCAACCTGCTGATGGTGATGGGCATGGCGCCGGCCAAGGGCATTCCGCTGCCGTGGATGAGCCACGGGGGCTCCTCGATGATGACCAACATGATCTGCATCGGCCTGCTGATGATGGTCAATCGCTGGAACCGCATGGCCCCGCGCCGGGGCCTCGCGAGCTGATTTCCCGCAAGTGCGAAAAGGCTCTTGCCATCAGGGCGAGACCCGCTAAATGCAGCGCCTCACGCGAATCGGGACACGGCCTCGCCGCTCCAGAAATCGCCTTTCCGACACGCCCCTTGCTGGGGATTTTGGCGGAATGGACGCATAGCTCAGTTGGTAGAGCAGCTGACTCTTAATCAGCGGGTCCTAGGTTCGAGCCCTAGTGCGTCCACCAAACTTCTCAACGGCTTAGGTGCAAATATACACCCCTTCCAAGGGGCTGTCGAGCGCCACTTAATCGCCACGTAATCAACGTGTTTCGTAGGCTGGCGTAGAGGCTGGATTTTCGATGTGCGGGAGGACGCTTCCTCCCTGGTCGAAGCCGCTGTGCGTCTTCTTCACACCCACCTCAGCGGGGGTACCCCGCAACGCCCCGAAACGAGGAGCGGGGCTGGCGACGCGCTCGGTCCCGTGCGCCGTTCCGGTGCACTCCTGCGGGCGCGGCGTTTCACCACAAGGGCCCCGCACGCACTCTGAACCGGCGGACCTGAAACGACGCGCAGGCCGGGAAAGCCGACAGGCCCCGCCTTTCCGCCTGCGCGAGCGATGGCATGATGCTCCGCCTCTTTCAGGGTGCAGTTTCTTGCTTTGGCGACCTCGCTGGTCGCTCGTGCAACTACAAGCCATGAGATTTGAGAGTGAGAGTCTGGCGGGCTTCGCCGTGACGGATTGAGGGTCGAGAGAGAGGCTCCCGGCCAGCCGTCATGGAGATTTCCCATGGATATGCAGGTTCTCGATACGCGCCGCGACGCAAGCGACGGTTACAAGGTGGATGTCTCGCGCGGCTCGCGCGTGGGTCGGGTGTCGTCGGAATGGTTCTCGCGCCCCGATGACGAGCGGTTTCTGTCACTGGGCGATCTGGCCCGATCAGTGCGCGGTCGGTCTGACCGGAGCCGGACGCGCGTGGTCGAGACGGCGCTGATCCATGTCGAGGCAAACCGCAATGATCCGGAACGCCTAGCTCTCATGTTTCCGGGTGCCGAGGCACCGGTGACGCCAACCCACTGGAGCTTCGGGCAACTGGCCAGCCAGGTAGGCGCTCCTGCTGCCTATCTGCGCCAACTTCCGGCGCCGCTCGCCGCGATCAATCTGCAATACGGGCTGACCTCCAACCGAGCCGAGCAGATCAAGACGCTCGAAACCGACGATCCGGTTTCCGGGGGCCGCCTCGAACTGCGCGCCGTGACAGGCCCCGACTACGGCCGGATCTACGACCATGAGCTTGTCGAAGCTGTGCAGAAGATCGCTGGCAACGGCACCGGCGACACACGCTGGAAGGTTCCGGGCGTGCTCGACTGGTCGACCGGTGTCTACAACCCTAACGTCGACATCTCGAAGGATACGACTACGCTCTATGCGTCGGATCGCGACGTTTTCCTGTTTCTCGTCGATGATCTCAACCCGATCGAAGCGGGGCGCCTGCCCGACGGATCGCCCGATCTCTACTTCCGCGGGTTCTATTGCTGGAACTCCGAGGTCGGCGCCAAGACGCTCGGCATGGCAAGCTTCTACCTGCGCGCGGTCTGCCAGAACCGGAACCTGTGGGGCGTGGAGGACTTCGAGGAGATCAGCATCCGCCACAGCAAATATGCCGCGAACCGCTTTGCCCATGAAGCCGAACCGGCGCTGCTGAACTTTGCCAATTCCTCGCCGCAGCCGTTCATCAACGGCATCAAGACCGCGCGGGAACGAATTGTCGCCCGCAGCGACGAAGACCGGCAGGATTTCCTCCGGGCGCGCGGATTCTCCAAGGCTGAAACCGGCCGGATCATCGAGACCGTCCTCGCCGAGGAAGGCCGCCCGCCGGAATCGATCTTCGATTTCGTGCAGGGCATCACCGCGTTGGCGCGGTCCAAGGCCCATCAGGACGCCCGGCTCGACATGGAGGGCAAGGCCAAGAAGTTGCTCGACCGGGTGCACTAAGCCTCCCCGGGCCCAGCGTGTTACTCTTGCGTTGCGCTGCCTTCTCAGAGTGAGAGGGCGGCGCTTCACTTCGTGACGGGTTCGGGCCTGAGAGAGAGTCTTTCGGGCGGCCCGTCATGGAGAAACCCCATGAACAAGACATTGCCCAAGCTCGTGCTCAGCGCCTCGCGTGATATCCCGTTTTCGCAGCTGGTGCTGAGCCAGAAGAATGTGCGGCGCGTGAAAGCCGGCCTTTCGATCGAGGATCTGGCCGAGGACATTTACCGCCGGACCCTGCTTCAAAGCATCAACGTCCGTCCCGTGCTCGATGCCGACGGCAAGGAAACCGGCATGTTCGAAGTGCCGGCCGGTGGTCGCCGTTTCCGGGCCCTCGAACTGCTGGTGAAGACTAAGCGGATGGCGAAGGATCAGCCCGTCCCTTGCGTCGTGCGTGAAGCCGGGATTGCCGAAGAGGACTCGCTCGCTGAAAACGTCATGCGCGTTGCGCTGCATCCGCTCGACCAGTTCCGTGCCTTCAGCGCGCTGATCGAAGCTGGCCTGTCCGAGGAAGACATCGCCGCGCGGTTCTTCGTGTCTGTCTCGACCGTACGCCAGCGCCTGCGGCTTGCCTCGGTCTCGCCCACCCTGCTCGAGATCTATGGTGAGGACGGCATCACGCTCGAACAACTCATGGCCTTCTCGGTCACCGACAACCACGCGCGCCAGGAGCAGGTCTGGGAACAGGTCAATCAGGGGCACCATGTGCCACCTTACCACATCCGCCGCTTGCTGACCGAAGATGCGATTTCAGCAAGCGACCGCCGCGTCCGGTTCATCGGGCTCGACGCCTATACCGAGGCTGGCGGCTATGTGATGCGCGACCTCTTCTCGTCGGACAATGATGGATGGCTGCAGGATCCCGCACTGGTAGAACTCCTGGTGAGCGAAAAGCTCTCGGAACTCGCACAGGAAATCGGTGCCGAAGGCTGGAAATGGGTCGAGGCCGCCGTCGACCTGCCCTATGGCTGCGAGCGCGGCAAACGCCGGATCGTCGGCACGACCATTGCTCTGACCGACGATGAGCAGGCACGGCACGATGTGCTGGTCGAGGAATATGACCGCATTGGCGGCGACTACGGCGATGGCAGCGACCTTCCCGACGAAGTCGATGCCCGGCTGACCGCAATCGATGCCGAACTGACCGCCCTGAACACTCGTCCCACCGTCTACGATCCGGACGACATGGTGCGTGCTGGCGTGTTCATTTCGCTGACCCACGATGGTCGGCTGAGGATCGACCGCGGCTATGTCCGTCCTGAAGATGAACCCGTCGCTGAAGGCCAGAATGACGGTACGAACGGTGCCAACGCAGACGTGTCCGATGGCGCGACAGTCACCGTGGCAGGGCAAGCGGCGCCAATCGGTGGTGACGACGACGAAGATGAGGTGATCAAGCCGTTGCCTGACAGGCTCGTTTCCGAACTCACCGCTGAACGCACACTCGCTCTGCGCGATGCACTGGCCAACGCTCCGCAGGCGGCTTTCCTTGCCCTTCTCCATGCGCTTGTCCTGTCTGTGTTCCGTCCCCACGGGACTCATGGCTGTGTGCAGATCGGCGTCACCCAGGCCTGGCTCGGCAATGTCGCACCGAACTTGCGCGAGACTGTCTGGAGCCAGTCGATCCAGGCGCGGCACGAACATTGGGGTGAAAGGCTGCCGGATGAACCACAGGCGCTGTGGGACGCCCTCGCCGCAATGCCGCAGGATGAGCAGATGGCGCTGCTCGCCCACTGTGTCAGCCACGGCATCAACGCACTGTTTGAGCCGAGCAAGGGCTATGACGGACGCATCTCGGCGCATGGTGTGGCGCAGCGCATTGCTGCCGCAGATGCTCTGGCAGCAGTCGTCGGGCTCGACATGGCCGAGGCTGGCTGGACGCCAACGGTCGACAACTACCTCGGGCGGGTAACCAAACCCCGGATCATCGAAGCGGTCCGCGAAGCCATGGGCGATGCGACCGCCGCCCTGATCGAACATCTCAAGAAGGGTGACATGGCTCGCGAGGCCGAACGGCTGCTGAGCGGCGCCGGCTGGTTGCCGGAACCCCTGCGGTTGCCGGTCATCGAAGCAGATGAAGCGGAAATCGCCGACCTGCCCGATTTCCTCGCGGATGATGCCGGACAGGCGGACGCCGACGACGCCTTCGCGATTGCTGCCGAATGACCTTTGCGCGCGCGGGGCGGCCTCGGTCGCCCCGCGTGTCTTGCCCCCGCCTCACCGATGAAGGAGCCTTGCCATGGCAATTCCTGACCATGCCCGCGCCAATTTCGAGACGCTGCTAAAAGCGGCACAAGCGGGCGATCTCGCGCTGATGGAAGGCACCGAGGTTGCCAGCGGCGAAACCCGCTACGTTCTTTGCGCCGTTGGCCGCGACGACGGCGACTATGTGATGACCCCGTTCGGGCACCTCACACCGGGCAATCCCTACGAGGCCTATATTCCGCCTGCCTGATCCGGCCACCACCTCCCCAACACCAATCAAGGAATTCCGACATGACCAACTCGCCTTTGGCGGGTGCCTCCGCGCGCCCGCCTGCCGCTGCTTGCCCGCAGCAAACCGCTACCGCGATCATCACCGCAGCACATGACCTGCTCGACCACCTTGCCGCCGGTCGCCGGATCGACACGCCCGCGATCCGCACCGCCATGCAGTCCGCCTTTGGCGCAAGCGATGCGACCGGAGCCTGGAGCTGGAAGACCGCCTACGAAGCCGTCGAGGTCGCGCAATTGCTGTTCATGCGCCGCTACGGCCCGGCGATCCATGCCAGGACCGCCGATCCGCTCGAACGCCTGAAACTGGTCGAACGGATTGCCCGGCTTGCCCCGACGCAAACCCGGCGCAGCGAGGAAATGCAGGCCTACCAGCAATTCTCGACGCCGCTGGGACTGGCATGGGTGGCCGGGTTTGCTGCAGGCTTTCTGCCGGGCGAACTGGTGCTCGAGCCCTCTGCAGGCACCGGACTGCTGGCGGTACAGGCTGAATTTGCCGGATGCCGATTGGCCGTGAACGAGGTTGCCGAAGTGCGTGCCGCCCTGCTTGGCAGCCTGTTTGCAGGCTCGCCCCTGTCGATGCACGACGCAGCACAGATCCACGACCGGCTCGATGCAGCTGTGGTGCCGAGCTGCATCATCATGAACCCGCCATTCTCTGCAGCGCTGAATGTCGAAGCCCGTGTGGCCGATGCAGCCATCCGGCATCTGTCATCGGCAGTGGCGCGGCTTGCCGAAGGAGGACGGCTCGTCGCGATCACCGGGGCCAACTGCGCGCCAGATCACAAGGCATGGCGTGATGGCTGCAACAGGATGCAGGACAACGCCCGGGTGGTGTTCAGCGCGAATATTGCGGGCAGCGTGTTCGCATCGCACGGCACTACGGTCGAAACCCGGCTGACCGTGATCGACAAGGTTCCCGCAGACGATGCAGCACAATTTCCGGCGTCGCGAGGCATGGCTCCCGATCTCGCGACCTTGCTGCGCTGGTTGGCCGACAGCCTCCCGCCACGTCAGCCCATCGCCGCATCAGCTCTTCAGCCACTGGCCGCTGCCCGCAGTTCACAAGCGATCAAAGCCAGCCCAAAGCCGAGACAGACTGCAGCCCCGATCCCTGCGACATCCGGCGTGCCGCTCGACTATGATGTGATCGACTGGTGTCCTCCGGCGGGCGGCAAGCTCTCGAATACGCTCTATGAGCCCTACACGCTCCAATCGATCCGCATCACTGGCGCTCAGCCGCATCCGACGCGTCTGGTGCAATCAGCGGCGATGTCCTCGGTCGCGCCGCCCAAGCCGAGCTATCGCCCGCATCTCCCCGCCGGTCTCGTCGAACAGGGGCTGCTGTCCGATGCCCAGCTCGAATCGGTAGTTTATGCGGGCGAAGCCCATGCCGACCATCTGGCCGGCAGCTGGTCCGTCGATGCGACCTGGGACAAGGTCGAAGCCGCGCCCGATGATTGCGATACCGCTTTCCGCTTCCGGAAAGGCTGGTTCCTCGGCGATGGCACCGGCGCTGGGAAAGGGCGGCAGGTTGCAGGGATTGTGCTCGACAATTGGCTCAAGGGCCGAAAGCGCGCAGTCTGGATTTCGAAATCCGACAAGCTGCTCGAAGATGCGCAGCGCGACTGGAAGGCTCTGGGGCAAGAGCCCTTGCTGGTCACGCCGCTCGCCCGCTTCCGCCAGGGTACGCCGATCCGGCTCGAGCAAGGCATCCTTTTTACAACCTATGCCACGCTACGCTCCGACGCGCGCGAAAACCGGGTTTCTCGGGTGCAGCAGATCGTCGATTGGCTGGGGACCGACTTCGACGGGGTCATTGTCTTCGACGAAAGCCATGCCATGCAGAATGCCGGTGGCGGCAAATCCGAACGGGGCGATTGCGCCCCCTCGCAGCAGGGACGTGCCGGACTGCGCCTGCAGCATGCACTGCCCGATGCCCGGGTGGTCTATGTCTCTGCAACCGGGGCGACCACGGTCGAGAACCTTGCCTATGCCCAGCGGCTCGGCCTGTGGGGCGGCGCGGACTTTCCTTTCGACAAACGCACCGATTTCGTCGCAGCGATTGAAGCGGGCGGGGTCGCAGCGATGGAGGTGCTGGCCCGCGATCTGAAAGCCCTCGGCCTCTATGCCGCCCGTTCGCTGTCCTACGAAGGCATCGAATATGAGCTACTCGAGCACCAGCTCACCGCTGACCAGGTTCGCATCTACGATGCCTATGCCGGGGCGTTTCAGGTCATCCACAATAACCTGGACGCAGCGCTGGAGGCCGCCAACGTCACGAGCAGCGAGGGTACGCTCAACGCACAGGCGAAGTCAGCAGCCCGCTCGGCGTTCGAATCCGCCAAGCAGCGCTTCTTCAATCATCTCATTACGGCGATGAAGACGCCAACGCTGATCGCCGCGATCGAGCAGGGCCTCGCCGATGGCCACGCCGCTGTGGTGCAGATCGTCTCGACCGGGGAAGCGCTGCTGTCGCGCCGCCTTGCCGATATCGATCCGGGCGAGTGGAACGACATTCAGGTCGATATCACGCCACGCGAATATGTTCTGGATTACCTCCTCCACAGCTTCCCAACCCAGCTTCACGAGAGCTTTACCGACGGCGACGGCAATCTCGCGTCGAGGCCAGCCTATGACAAGGATGGCAATGTCGTGCAGTGCCGCGAGGCTTGTCAGCGGCGCGACCGGCTGATCGAACAATTAGCATCGATGGAGCCGGTGCAAGGCGCACTGGACCAGATCGTCCAGCGGTTCGGGACGGATATGGTGGCCGAGGTGACCGGGCGATCGCGGCGGATCGTCAGCAGGGTCGACGCGAATAGTGACCGGCTCGCGGTCGAGAACCGGCCTGCCCATGCCAACCTCGCCGAAGCGCAGGCATTCATGGAAGACAGAAAGCAGATCCTCGTTTTCTCCGATGCTGGGGGAACGGGGCGCAGCTACCATGCCGATCTGGACGCGCGCAATCAGCGCGTGCGGCATCACTATCTGCTGGAAGCGGGCTGGAAAGCCGACACAGCCATCCAGGGCCTGGGTCGCACCAACCGCACCAATCAGGCGCAGCCGCCACTGTTCCGGCCGGTAGCCACCAATGTTCAGGCCGAAAAACGCTTCCTTTCGACCATCGCGCGGCGGCTCGACACACTGGGTGCGATCACGCGCGGGCAACGGCAGACCGGGGGACAGGGCTTGTTCCGCCCGGAGGACAATCTCGAAAGTCCTTATGCCCGCGATGCCCTGCGCCAGCTCTATGTGCTACTCTATGCCGGCAAGGTCGAGCAGTGCTCGCTCGCAATCTTCGAGAGCATGACCGGTCTGTCGCTGACCGACGGCAGCGGGTGCCTCAAGGACGACCTGCCGCCGATCACAACCTTCTTGAACCGGCTGCTAGCACTCACCATCGACATGCAGAATGTGCTGTTCACGGTGTTCGAGAAGTTGCTCAGCGCCAAGGTCGAAAGCGCAATCGCGGCGGGCAGTTACGATCTCGGGCTGGAAACGCTCACCGCAGACAGCTTCACCGTCACGGGCAGCGAGCCGATCTACGTCCATCCGGCCACGGGCGCAGAGACCCGGTTGCTGACGATTTCAATGAAGGAGCGCAACCAGCCGGTCTCGCTCGAGCGGGCGCTCGAACTGCGGCGTGAACCCGGCGCGAGGCTATTGGTCAATGCCCGCTCGCGGCGCGCTGCTGTCCAGCTGCCCGCCCGCAGCGTTATGCTCGACGATGGCGAGGTTGAGCGCCGCATCCGGCTGATCCGGCCGATGGAGCGGCTGAACTTCGCCCTGACCCACCTTGCCGAGACCCACTGGGAGGAGGTGGACGAGCGGACATTCGGGGTAGTCTGGCAGGACGAGCTGGCACAAGTCGATGAGTTCACGACAAGCGAACTGCACATCGTCACCGGCCTGCTACTGCCGATCTGGAAACAGCTTCCCGAGGAAACGACCCGTGTCTACCGGCTCCAGACCGACGATGGCACCCGCATTGTCGGCCGCAGGGTGTCGGCAGCATGGGCAGCGAGCGCGACAGCCAGGCCAGACGCGCCAGTCCTTTCTCCACCACAGGCAATCGCATTGCTGCGTGAAGGGCACGCGGTGCTGCACCTTGCCGATGGGCTGCAACTGCGCCGGTCTCGGCTAATGCAAATGAACCGGATTGAACTCACCGGGTTCGGATCGACGGCGGTCGACCGGCTCAAGGCCATGGGGCTGTTCTCCGAGATCATCAGCTGGAAGCTGCGTCTATTCGTCCCTGACGACATGGTGACAGGGTCGGCAGTGATCGACCGGCTGTTCGAACGGCACCCTTTGACGCGCATCGCCGACCGGAAGGCAGCCTGACATGGCCAAGCTCTCCACGCGCGCCGCAGAATTGTCGGAGCGGCTAGCACAGAACGTACAGGCTGTTTGCCGCCACTATCTGCCCGCAGGCAGGCGTGAAGGCCGTTACTGGATGGTTGGCGATGTCGCCGGAACGCCCGGGCGCAGTCTCTACGTCCGTCTTTTCGAAACCGAGCGCGGCGCGATCGGCAACTGGGTCGATGCCGCAACCGGTGAGCATGGCGATCTTCTTGATCTCATTCGGTTCAACCAACGGCATGGGCGTCTCTCCGAAACTATTGAGGAAGCCGAACGCTTCCTCAGCCTTCCCCCATCGGCTTCGGACGATCAGCGCAGTGCCGCGTCATTCGCCACGCCCGCGCGCGCAGGATCCACGACCGCTGCCATACGCCTGTTTGCCGCCTCGAAACCACTGACTGGATCAATGGCGAGCGCCTACCTGCGATCACGTGGCATCACACGCGTATCCCACCTGCCAGCCCTGCGCTTTCATCCGCGATGCTACTACAGACCAAATGAGGACGATAATCCAGCAACTGCGGGCGCTTTCCCGGCACTGATCGCAGCAGTTACCGACAACGACGGCGTACAGACCGGCACCCATCGCACCTGGCTTGATCCATCCGGCAGCACGAAGGCCAAAGTCGCATCGCCGCGCAGGGCGATGGGCAACATCCTCGGCAACGCCGTAAGATTCGGCACTGCGGATGATGTCATGATCGCCGGCGAAGGCATCGAAACCATGCTGTCGTTGCGCGAAGTTCTGCCAACCATGCCGATGGCAGCCGCGACATCGTCAACCCATCTTGCCGCCATTCTGTTTCCGCCAACACTTCGACGTCTCTACGTCGCACGTGATTTGGATGCTGCAGGCGACGCAGCGTTTGGCGTCCTGACCGAGCGCACACAGGCAGCAGGGATCGAACTCGTATCACTCATGCCGGACCTCGCTGACTTCAATGACGACCTCCGCCAGCATGGCGTTGCTGCACTGGCGGAACGGGTCCGCCATCATCTCCGACAGCAGGATCAGACACGCTTTTCCGTCGACATTGGCTGAGCCGGTACGGGGTTGGAGGATGGGGCGATGGCGGCGTGCATAGGACTTGAGCCAAGACCCGGCCCAGCCCGGCCTTCTGTGAGTGGCGTCCGAGAGACCGGCTGCCGCGAGGCCGCAATGGCGGTCATGCGGCTATTTTCCGGCGGCGCATCCGCGCCTTTCCATCGCGAACCAAAATAGCCGCCCGTCCGCCATCCTCCGCTGCGCTTCGGTCCATGCGGATGCGGCCTCGCGGCAGCCGGTCAGAGGGACGCCTATGAAGGCCGGGCAAAGTGCCCGGTCCCAAGGCCCCAAGGACCGACGCAATGACCATCACACCCGATTCAGAACCCGAACACGAAGCCTCAGTAACAGCCCACCTCCTCGATGAAATCGCCCTCTACGGCTATCGTCCCTTCTCCGACGAAGCCGACCCGCGACCGCTCCCCGAAGAGCGCATCGCCGCTGGCGCCGTCGCCGACATGTTCGATGCTCTCATCGCCACCATGATCGACACCAGGCTCGAACCCGATCTGGAGGACCTGTGCTGGTCGCTCGCCAATCTCTTCCACCGCGCCGAAGGCCGGATCCAGCGCGAGCTCGACGACAATGAAGACGCTCAGAAGCGCAGCCAGCGCGAGCAGGATGGCTCCGAGGTCATGTCGGTCGAACTTGAACGCCTGCTTCGCGAAGGCACCGGCTTGATCGAACGCCGCAACGCCATGGAATTTATGCGCGATGCTGCCGGAGAACAGTTCGAAGCACATTTCCGAAAGGCCTGGACCCCACGCACCGGGTCACTCGTCAACCATCGCACCATGACAGCCGCCATGATCGACAGCCGGGATTTTCTAGCTGCGAAGCGTCGCTCTGAGACCGAACCGCTGCTGCCGGTAGGCACCCGCATCGCGTTCACATCTGGACCTGAGTATCAGAACCACAACCGGATATGGGCCGTGCTGGACAAGGTGCTCGCCAAATATCCAGACATGGTCCTGTTTCACGGCGGAAATCCTACCGGCGGCGAACACATCGCTTCGCTCTGGGCTCGCAATCGCAAAATCACCCATGTCGCGTTCCGGCCAGACTGGACGCGATACAAGAAAGCCGCGCCATTCCGTCGCAACGACCAGATGCTGGAAGCGATCCCAAAGGCCGTGGTCGCTTGCCCGGGCAATGGTATCAATGCCAATCTGGTCGACAAGGCCCGCAAGCTGGGGATTTTGGTGTGGACGATCGAATGATCGTCAACTCTGAATTGCTTCTCGTGCACTGCATCAACGCGATCAGCGCATGCCTTGCCGGGGTAAGGTCGGATCGTCCGCATCTGACCGTCGCCAATACTCTCGGCACAACCTTACGCCACTTTCCGTCAGTTCGTAGCGGACCTCGTTGTTTGGCAAAGGGCGGATCAGTCCGAGTCTAACCAACGGAGATACGCTACCATCGGCCACCGAGCGCTCACTTCGGACATTCTGATGAACGAAGGCCCATCTTTTTCGGCCAGACTCCTCAAATACCTCGAGCTGGCTTGCGGGAATTTCCTCACGCGGTCCCCCAAGCGCCGTGAGAAACCGGCTTGAGAATGAAAACGTCATGTGGACGAGCGTATCCCGCGAACGAGGCGGAACGTTCAGCCAATCAATGGTCGCCGACAATCTCTTGGATTCTGGAACACAAATCGGCGTCTCTTGTCCAAGGACAAACGCCTGGACCATTGCACGCTCGATCTCGCCGATAGTATTTTGGCTCAGGCCGATTTTTCGTGCCTGCCTGTCCCTCGCAATGATGTCCCGAGCGATCTCGCGAAATTGCGCCCGGATTAGCGACGAAGGCTTCGAGACCTTGGGGATTCGGCTAGCTTCTTCCATACTTAGCTTTGTACTTTCGTCCCTTACGGTCGAACAGTGCAATCGTGTTTCGATCACTAATGTTCGCTCACGAGACTGTCGGTCACTTCGGCCCAACCCGCTCTCTATGGCCAATCCGTTGGCCGACCCAAAGCCTCCTTCAATCAACCCGTAAAGGGTCCGCTACGCTGCGCGTGCGGCCACTGCGGCTGCACCTTCGTGGTGATTGCGGCTTTGCGCCGTCTGTCCGGGGCCTGTCGAGCGGGGATGGTCCCTGCTCCGAGACAGGAGCTCGAACATGTCACTCACCGTCGCACAGCGTCACGCCTGGAGCCTCGCCCGCACCCTGATGGTCTGCGTTACCCTGTTCCAAGCCGGTAATGGCTATGCCGCCGTTCCCACGGCCGAATTCGATGGCGATGCCGACAGCGTCATCCATGAATATGACCCGTTCAATCCCTGACCGCGTCAGATTGCGGTGCGGCGCATGGCTGGATTTCCATCGGGTATTCCAGCCGATGCGCATTTCTGCTATGGATTCCATGCACATTGCGCTGCGGTGGAGGTGGAGAGCGCGTCCCTTGCCCTTGGTTCCAAGGAGGACGCCATGCTGATCGGCTTTGCCCTGATAATCGTCGCAGTAATCCTGTGCTGCGCGCTTCTATTCCGCCTTTCGATCTACGCCCTTCCACTGTTCGTCGCGTTTCTTGCGGGTTCGGCGACTTATCGCACCGATAGCGGCATTCTCGCTGCGCTCGCCGCCGCAGCCATATCTGCTATCATCGTGCTCGCTGCAGCCCGGTTCGCACTGGCGCTCGCTAAGTCCGACCTGACACGTGCCGCAGTCGGATTTGCCTTTGCCGCGCCTGCAGCCATTGCGGGCTATCATGCAGTCCATGGCATTGCTGCGGCGACCATGCCGCCAAGCGCATGGCAACTCGCCTTGTCATTGCTCGGCGCTGCGATGATCGCGGCTGCATCGTGGACACAATGGAGCCGCGCTCGTCCCTAGCTTTGCCATTTTTCCAAGCCCTGCCCGCCAGGATCTTGGCGGGACTCGCAAGGTCAGTTCAGCCGGTACGAGGCAGGGCGTTGCGTTCAAATGGCAGTTTCTGCGTCCCTCGTCTTGGGTCAGTTGGTCTGGGAGTTTGCGGGGGCGGAGCGAGGCCGAGAATCCGCAGTCGGTTTTGGGCTGGCCAGTGGCGGACCGATTGCGCTGATCTCAATCAGGCCCGGATTGGCGCAAGGCCGTTGCCAATATCTGCGATTGCAGTGACGACTAGCATGCACACCGGACGATGACACTTTTCTCATCGCATATCGGTCTTGGAAGTCCGGGAAGTGCCATTTCTCCCGGTCAAGTGTGACCCGAGCCCACTGCTGCCTCGTCAATGGCCGTGGTTGGCAGGGGATGGCTTCGCCGCTTGATCCCTTGCTGCAACGCCGTCTGCGCCAACTTTCTTCCCCTGGGCGTGCCGCCCATTCCTCGCGAGGCAAGAAAGCCGTCTGGCCGTCGTCCTCCACTGCGTTTCGGCCGTTCCGGTGCAGCGGGCACAAGCCCCTGCCTTCAACCAGCCATCGAGGCCGCGATGGGCGCGGGTTCGACCAACTTGAAGGAATGCATCATGGCCAACATCGGAACTTTCACCAAGACCGGCAACGAATACAAGGGCGAGATCGTCACCATGTCAGTGCAGCAGAAGAACGTCCGCATCGTCCCCGAAGCCAGCGACAACGAAAATGCGCCGTCGCACCGGGTTTTCGTCGGCCGCGCGGAAATCGGCGCCGCCTGGACCAAGACCTCCAACGAAGGCCGCGAATATCTCTCGGTCAAGCTCGACGATCCCAGCTTCACCGCTCCCATCTTTGCCAACCTCTTCGATGACGAAGACGGCAAGAGCTTCAATCTGATCTGGTCGCGCACCCGCCGCGCTAACGGCGACTGACCGCCCAGCCAGCCCCGCCCGGCACCTCCCGGGCGGGGCATCGGCTTGCTCATTGGTCAAATCCAGCGGGGGGATCGGCGAGAAGGTCAGCTGGCTTTACATGAAGTGCCTGCGCAGTCTCATGTATTGAAAGGAGTGTGGCATTTTGACTGCCGCGTTCGATCATGCTGACATAGGCGCGATCAACACCCATCCGTTCGGCTACCGCTTCCTGGCTCAAGCCAGCGGCGATGCGATAGAAGCGCACATTGGCACCGAAGAGTTTGCGGATGTCCATCCGCAGCTTAGAAACCGGTCGCGTATTCTCGTGCTACGTATTATAATACGCGGGGCGGTAGGATGCTCAGGCTGAATTCGATTTCGACCCCTGTGGGAGCTTATCCTCGCGAGCGCAGAACTCTCTCCGCATGAGGGGATAAGATAAGTTTTCGCCATTTCGGAGGGTCTTCATGCTAGGAGACAGTTCATGCCGAAACGAGTCGAAACCGAAGGCTCGGACAATGACAATCGTTCCTTTTGAAGACAGCCCGCCCCTCTCGGATACGGTAACGCCGTATGACGAACGCCATTTTATCACGTATTTACGGCTACTTGACGCCGCGGATGAGAGTGCGGAATGGACCGAAGTTGTGCAGATCGTCTTTGGGATCGATCCTGCCCTGGAGCCGGTCCGGGCGCGTCAGGTCCATGAGACCCACCTCGACCGAGCACGCTGGATGACGTCCCACGGCTATCGACATCTGCTTGAGAAAGAACAAAAAGGCTGAATTCTCGGACACGGATTGGCCCCCTTGCCCTAAACGCCCCGTCAGAATTTCTGCGCCTCCGGGCATAAGCATCCCCAGATTTTGATACTTGCGGCTTACCGTTGGTTAACAAAGACTTGATGCTTGGCCTTTTTGCCTGTGCTTTGCAGGGGTCTTTATGCCCGGTGGTTCGTCATGGCGGTCACCATCGACCGCGGATCAATATCGCGATCACGACTTTGCGGACTTCGCGCAGGAATTCCTGCACCGTAATGCTGATTACCGCCGCGATTATGCCGAAACCCACGAACGCATCATCCGCATCCCTGAGAGCGAACACCATGAAAAGGAGGGCCTGTCCCGGCGATGGGGCTTGAGCTTTCCCCACGAACCCGCAAACAAATCCACGCCGAAGCCCGGCTCATTGGTCGCCCAGCGCATCGCCCGACGTGATCGTCATCGAGACTGCCGATCCGGACCTCCAACTAACGTGGCTAAGCGGGTGTAAGCCGCTAGCAGAGGTTTCGACATCTGCCGGAAGGCATCTCATTTGCAGTCGGGGCAATGGCAGGCTGCGACTTTGCGTTCGATACCGAGCTGCCCTGCCCGTTCCCGCCGTCTCCGTACCGTGCGATGAAAGCTATCAACTGCGCATCGCAGCTGTCACGCGTATGCATCTGATAACGCGCGGCTCCAGCCCCACATCCCAAGGCGCTCACGTCATCACGCACAATCAACGGCTGCGGTTGACCCGCTTCCTCGCCATCCACGATGCCCTCGCAGCGGGTGCATCTTCTCGTGACCTCGCCTACGGCCTGATCTTCCCCAATCACCGGCCACTTGCGGGCGCGACCTGGAAAGCCTCGAGTGAGCGGCGGCAGGTTCTTCGGCTGATCGCCCAAACGCGCAGCCTCGTCTCCGGCGGATATCGCGGTATTCTCTTACACCGCTGACCGAGACATTCGGGGTGACAAATTGCGTCACCTGCATTCGGTCACTCCCTGCCCCTGCCAATCCTCCGCCAAAGCTCGCGAACCCCAGCGACAGCCCGCTGCTGCTGCCAACCTTCGCCGGAGCCTTGCCATGGATGCCATACCCACCCCCGTTACTGCACGATTTCTGCGGACGCCTGATGCTGCAGTGCACCTCGGGCTTTCGGCCCGCACACTCGAAAAGCACCGCTGTTTCGGGACGGGGCCAGTCTATCGCAAGCTCGGTGGCCGGATCGTCTATGCGGTGACAGATCTCGACGCATGGGCAGAGCAAGGGCTGCGGCGGTCAACCAGCGATCCCGGCAAAGGTATCGTCCACCCAGCCAAGCGTCTTGATGGCTATACTCCGCCGGTCCGGCGCTGAGGCACGCAATGCGACGCCTGTCCGCCTTCCCAGCCAAGCCTGCTCAGCTTGACCTGTTCATGTCCCAGGGCCGCGATATTGCCGCGCGCGACGCGCAGGACCTGATGGCCTGGCCGTTCTTCAGCCTCGCCAAATCAAAGCGAGTCCGTCCGATCGATTTCCGGATGGGTGAGGTTTCGATCCTCGTCGAGGCGACAGCCGAACATGGCATGGCGACCATCTGGGACGCTGATGTCCTCATCTGGGTGGCGAGCCAGATCGTCGAAGCGCGCGATGCCGGTCGGCCTACCTCGCGGTTGATCGCCGCGACCCCGCACGAGATCCTTGCCTTCACCCGGCGGGGCACAGGCAAAGCCAGCTATGAGCGGCTGAAGGCCGGGCTGGATCGCCTGCAATCGACCACCATCGCAACCTCCATCCGCCAGCATGATGCGCGGCGGCGGCACCGCTTTTCGTGGATCAATGAGTGGAAAGAGCGTCTCGACCATTCGGGTCGCGCGCTCGGGATCGAGATGATCATCCCTGACTGGTTCTACGAAGGCGTAATCGATCAGGCGCTCGTGCTCACCATTGATGCCGACTACTTCGCACTGACCGGTGGTCTGGAGCGCTGGCTTTACCGCCTCGTGCGCAAGCATGGGGGCAAACAGCGCGGAGGCTGGAGCTTCGACTTCCAGCATCTGCACATGAAGTCAGGCGCGCTCTCCCCGCCCAAACGCTTCGCATTCGAGCTGCGCGACATCGTCCGCCGCCAAGCGCTGCCGGGATACACGCTCACCATCGAACATGCACTCGGCCGCGAACGGTTGAACTTTGTCGCTGTCCGGCCCGACCCGTTCGACGCCGCAATGCGCCGTCTCGGTCTGCGGACCACCAACCATCACCCTGTGGATATGTCATGATGCAGCACGGACTATCAGGAACCGCCACACTCGGATCATCAGGAACCGGAAGTTCGGACTATCGGGAACCAAAACGCCGTCCAAATTACGGGAAAACATCGGCAATTTTTGCCCTTAACTATCCTAACAAAGAATCCTTCGGATTCTTGCTAACGGCTGCGAACCTGTGGACAAAAAGCGGGGCGGACCCCGAAAGGCCTGCCGGTACGAGGATGGGTGATGACCCGCAGCTGACCCATGTGACGCTGGTCTGGCGCGAAGGCCAGCATGAGGACTGGATCAAATTCGGCAGGCCCGTTGCCGAACGGATCGTCAGCCGTAGCGAGCGGATCGAGAGCTATATGGCGGGCCAGATGTTCGCCTTGGTTCGCTGGGCGTCCAACGATTATGGCACCGTCCGTTCAACCTTGGACATCGTTCAAGCTGTCAGCCTGGGCAAGCAATGCGCAACCGTGCCGCAGGTCGACCCCGGCGGAGAGCTGCTGCTTTCGGTCCATGGCTGGCCCAAGGTCGCGCAAGTCTTCCGCCTTATCGATGCCATCGAAGCGTCAGGCATAGACCCCTGTGATGTTGCTCCGGAATATTGGCGACACATCCACAACAGGATGGCGGGCCGACTTACCCCGCGCGACTACACGCCCGCGCGGCACCAAGCCTGGCTCCAGCGCAAGGCACTTCTGCCATGAAGCGGCGCAGCATGCTATTTGCAGCCATTGTAGGTTGCGCAACGCTCACCACGTTTGCCGTGCCAGTCGCGCGCTTCGCCGTCTGGAATGCGACCGCTTCGGTCCCCACCGGACTCTATGCCATTCGTGGCAAGGCGAGCCTGCATGTTGGCGAGCGGGTCGCGATTGAGCCGCCGCCCGAACTGCGCCGACTGCTCGCCGAGCGGCGTTACCTCCCGACAGGCGTCCCGCTGCTGAAGCGCATCGCGGCTGTACGCGGCCAACGCGTCTGCCGTGATGCTTTGAGCATTACGATTGACGACCAATATGTCGGCGCGGCGCGTCCGCGGGACCGTCTGGGCCGCCCCTTGCCGACCTGGGCGGGCTGCCATGTCCTGCGCACCGGCGAGCTGTTCGTCATGAACCCGGCAGCGCCCGACAGTTTCGATGGGCGCTATTTCGGCGTGCTGCGTCTGACCCATGTCATTGGTCGCGCGGCCCCAGTCTGGACCGATGAAGCGGGCAATGGCGACCATGTCTGGTTCGCCGATCCGCGCGCCTCCGACGCTTCTTTACCTTCAACCCAAGGAGATTGAACCCATGCGTATCGGGACTTTTCATGCCGCCGGCGGCGGCTACAGCGGGCAACTGCAGACGCTGTCGCTCAGCATTGAGATCTCACTCGTCCCGGCAGACCCATCGGACAGTGACAACGCTCCGGACTTCCGTGTGGTTGCTGGCGAAGATGAAGACGCGCGCGAAATAGGCGCAGGCTGGAAGCATGTCGGGGAGAAAGCGGGCGACTATGTCAGCTTGCAGATCGATGATCCTGCATTCGTGCAGCCGCTGCGCGCCAACCTGTTCAAAGGCGATGACAGTGGCCATGTCCTGGTGTGGTCGCGTCCCTCGCGGCGCGAAAAGGCGAACTGAGCCATGCAGCTACGCCGCTTGGGCTTTGCCGACTTGGCTGCGCTCGCCATGTTCGGTGCCGCGCCTGCCTTTGGGCAGGACGCTGCCGACCCGGCAGCGCCGCGCACCGTCGACATTGCAGCGCACGTTGCTGAGGCATCGCTGCGTTTCGGCATCCCGGAGCAATGGATCTATGCGGTCATGCGGGCCGAGAGCGCTGGCCAGATCGGCGCGGTATCGTCGGCCGGAGCGATGGGGCTGATGCAGCTCATGCCTGGAACCTGGGCGCGCCAGCGCGCCCGTTTCCGTCTCGGCAGCGACCCGTTCGATCCGCGCGACAACATTTTGGCAGGCACCAGTTATCTTCGCGAAATGTACGACAGTTACGGCGCCTACGGCATGCTCGCCGCCTATAATGCAGGCCCCGGGCGCTATCAGGAGTGGCGCGATCGCGGTCGCCCGCTTCCTGCCGAAACCCGGGCCTATGTCGCAAAGATCGCACCGATGCTGCAATCGGACAGCACCGCCACTGTCGTCGCCAGCGCGTCGCCTGTGCAGCAAGTGCGCATTGCGTGGACGCAAAGCGGGCTGTTCGCGGCGCGAACTGCTGCGACCGAGGCATCGGCCGGCGCGGACGTAAGCGAAGGAACGGCGGCTGCGCCACCTGCTTCGCTGCGTCCGCACGGCGGCCTGTTCGTCCCGGTCTCGGGGAACCGCGATCAGTGACGGGCCACCTCCCAATCTGGCGCGTCATGGCGTGGACTAGCGCAAAATTGTGCGGAAGCGGGGTTGCAGGAAAGGATGGGTCAGGAGGATGGCAAGATGAAAGCGGAGCCAGCCGCCGGGGTGTGGGGCCGCAGAATTGCGGGATTTTCACAGCCAGCCGCCCTGCCCGATGGCTGGCTCAAGTCTCGATAATTGTCGCAATTCCGCCGTTCAATGAGCCAGCCGCTGTATCGCATCGCTTGACATCATGAGTGATGACGATCTGGAAATCAGGCCCGGGCGCATCCGCGATCGCAGTTCCGGCCAGGGCAAAGCGCGCACTCTCAAAGCCCAACTGCGGGCGCTTGCCAACCGGTCAGGACAGGGCGGCCGAGCGGGTGGTTCCGGGTCACGACGCAGCACCGGCCGGCTCGCCCGGGGAAGGAGCGCTTGCCTGCAGGCAAGCTCACGCGCAAGTCAGCGCCGGGTGATCGTCAAGGCGCGGATCGTGCGACATCGCGGGGTTCGATTTACTGCAGCGCCGCTCGCAAAGCACCTGACCTATCTCAAGCGCGATGGCGTGACCCGCGACGGGAAGGATGCGGCGCTGTTCGGCAGCGGGGACGAGACCGTCGACGGCGGAGCCTTCGCCGAGCGCTGCGCCGATGACCGCCACCATTTCCGTTTCATTGTTTCGCCCGAAGACACGGCCGAACTGGCCGATGTGCGGAGCTTTACCCGAGACCTGCTGAGCCAGATGGAAAAGGATTTTGGCACAGGTCTCGACTGGGTCGCCGTTGACCATTGGAACACCGACAATCCC
>CAMCUB010000024.1 GCA_945878845.1 Erythrobacter sanguineus
GCAGCGTTTTCGAAGGTCAGGGCTTCGCGCTGGGCTTTTGCCGCCTGCTCCTCTGCCCTGTTTACCTCGATCGGGTCTGAGCCTGCAGCTATCAGCGCTCTGGCCGCTTCCGCCCTAATACGCACGTCGGCGATACTGACATCAGGATATACCCCCAAGCCGCGATCGCGACGCTTGCCGGTAACGGGTGAGACATACCGCAATATCCATTTGCCCCGGCCTCGTGCGCTGCCCGGCTCCAGCCGCAGTCCTGGCACCTTGCCGTGAGCTATGGGTCTATCGCCGGGTTTAAGGCTGCGCGCCCGGACATCCGTGATCTGCTGTGACATGCGAACCCCACGTTTGGCCCCACATTCATGTGGGGCTGTGATGGTACCGCATTGGGCGGTATGGTCTAGCCAAATCACGTGACAACGTATTTACAGATGCTTAGTGGAGATATGTGTCTTTCTGGACACGCATGGAACCTAATGAAGGCAGACACCCTGTCCGCCAGTCTCACAGCGCCTTTGCAAGCAGATGTTCGTAGTCTTCGCGGCACGCTGCTGCTGTGGCGGCGTAATCGCCTTCGAGTTCGGGGAGAGCGCCCGGCGGATTGTCGAAGCCGGTCGAGGCATTCACCTTGTCATACCAGTGCTGGCCCCAGATCCCGTCATCCGGATGCGGCCCCTTCGGCCAGGACAGCATCGCCGGGGTCCACGCTATCCCCAGCGCGCTGCACAGCTTCTCGAGCATCCCCGCCGGATCGTGAACGAGGCGATCGGCATCGACGATTGGCGGCGTGACACCGGTGCGCTCCTCGATCACGGCGACATAGCTGCGGATCGCGGCAAAGCCGAGCGCACGCGCCTCGCTCAACTCGTTCTTCGCGCGGTAGCTCGCAACGACGCGTTCGGGCGGGCGGATCAGGAAGGCGTGGATGTGGTCGGGGAAATCGGCGATGTCGACCGGGCCGATCATATGATGCGGCATGTGCTTCTGATACCAGATCGATGCGCCGCCGGGCGCGTCGCCCGAAAGCATCTCGCGCACCCGCTGCCAGTCGCACTCCATTGACGCGATGGTTTCGGCCCCCATCGGATGGGGCTCGCCGCTGTCTTTCAGGAAGGCGCCGTAGAACGGCTCGTCGCTCACCGCGCAGTCGCCGCGGGCGGCGAAGCTGCGCATCATGGCGGTCGAGATGTTGCGCGGTCCCGACCACATGGCGATCCGGACTGTCACGCGGCGGTGTCCCGTTCGAGCCGTGCAAGATAGAGCTTCTGGAGGCGTTCGACCATCGGCCCGCGCTCCGTCCCCAGCATCCGCCCGTCGACCGTGCCTACCGGTGCAAGTCCAGCAAACGTCCCGGTGGTAAAGGCTTCTTCCGCGCCATAGACATCGGTGAGCGAGAAGTTGCGCTCGAACACCGGGATGCCCGCCTCGCGCGCGACTTCGATCACCAGCCCGCGGGTGATACCGTCGAGACAGTAGTCGCCGCTCGAGGTCCACACCTCGCCACCGCGCACGATGAAGAAGTGGGTCGAATTGCAGGTCGCGACAAAGCCGTGCGGATCGAGCATCAGCGCTTCGTCGGCGCCTGCCTGGATCGCCTGGATGCAGGCGGTGATGCAGTTCAGCTTGCTGTGACTGTTGAGCTTGGGGTCCTGCACATCGGGAAAGCCGCGCCGCACGTGCACCGTGAACAGGTTGAGCATCCGCGAGGCAGTCTCAGGTACCGGCTCCTTCCATTCGGGGATGATCACGATGGTCGCCGGCGAGATCACCACGCGCGGGTCCTGATAGGGGGTGGAGCGCAGACCGCGCGTCACCATCAGGCGGATGTGCACCCCGCTGCCTGTCATCCCGTTGGCCGCCAGCACCGCATAGAGCCGCTCGGTCAGGATCTCAGGACTGATCCCGATATCCATCGCGATCGCTTTGGCCCCGCGATAGAGCCGCTGGAGATGCCGGTCGAGGAAGGCGATCCGGCCGCCGTGGACCCGCAGGCCTTCCCACACCCCGTCGCCCAGCATGAAGCCGCTGTCGAAGACCGAGACCATCGCCTCGGCGCGCGGGAAATGCGTGCCATTGATGTCGATGATGATCGCTGCGTTGCGATCATCGGGGACGTAGTTGTGGGTGCCGGTGGTCGCCATGACTCAGAAGTGCAGCGCCCGCCCATAAGCGTCGAGTACGCTTTCGTGCATCATCTCGCTGAGCGTGGGGTGCGGGAAGATGGTCTGCATCAGCTCGGCCTCGGTGGTCTCGAGCACCTTGCCGACGGTATAGCCCTGGATCAGCTCAGTCACTTCCGCGCCGACCATGTGCGCTCCGAGCAGCTCGCCGGTCTTCGCATCGAACACGGTCTTCACGAAGCCCTCGACCTCGCCGAGCGCGATGGCCTTGCCGTTGCCGATGAAGGGGAAACTGCCGACCTTGACCTCGAAGCCCGCCTCTTTCGCCTTGGCTTCGGTGAGGCCGACCGAGGCGATCTGCGGGTGGCAATAGGTGCAGCCGGGGATCGCGAGGCGGTTGAGCGGGTGCGGGTGGACGTCCTTGTTGCCCAGTTCCTTGGCGATCGCTTCGGCGCAGGTGACGCCCTCGTGGCTCGCCTTGTGCGCCAACCACGGGCCAGGGGTGCAGTCGCCGATCGCCCACAGGCCTGCCGACTTGGTGCGGCCATAGGGGTCGATCTGGATAAAGCCGCGGTCCATCTCGACCAGGCCGTCGAGCCCGATGTCTGCCGTGTTGGGCACGATGCCGATGGCGACGATCACATGGGTGAACTCGCTCGTCGAGCTCGCGCCCGCCTTGTCCTTGATGGTCGCAGTGATGCCGCTGTCCGAGACCTTCAGCGCCTCCACGCCGGCGCCGGTCTGGATCGTGATGCCCTGCTTCTTCAGCGACTTTTCGAGGAAGGTTGAGACGTCGGCGTCCTCCACCGGCACGATCCGGTCGAGCATTTCGACCACGGTCACCTCGCTGCCGAGATCATTGTAGAAGCTCGCGAATTCGATCCCGATGGCGCCCGATCCGATCACCAGCAGCTTCTTGGGCAGCTCGCCCGGGGTCATGGCGTGGCGATAGGTCCACACGCGCTTGCCGTCAGCGGGCGCGAAGGGCAGGTCGCGGGCGCGCGCACCGGTGGCGACGATGACGTGCTTGGCGGTCAGGGCCTCCTCGCCCTTGTCGCTCTTCACGGTGAGGCTGGTCGGCCCGGTCAGACGCCCCTCGCCCATGTGCACCGTGATCTTGTTCTTCTTCATCAGATGCGTGACGCCCTGATTGAGCTGCTTGGCCACCCCGCGGCTGCGCTTGACGATCGCCGCCAGATCCGCCTCGATCCCTTGCGCGACGAGGCCGTAGTCGCCCGCGTGCTGGATATAGTGGTAGATCTCGGCCGAGCGCAGCATCGCCTTGGTTGGGATGCACCCCCAGTTGAGGCAGATGCCACCAAGGTTCTCGCGTTCCACGATCGCGGTCTTGAGCCCGAGCTGCGCGCAGCGAATCGCCGCGACATAGCCGCCGGGGCCGGAGCCCAATACGATCACGTCATATTCAGTAGCCATGGTCAGTCTTCCTTGGGGAGGAGCAATTGGAGATTGGCGGCGATGGCGCGGGGACGGCCGTCTTCGCCGATGAGGACGAATTTGAAGGTGCCTTGCGCGACCTTGGTGGTGGCCTCGCCATTGCGCTCGCGGGCGACAGCCTCGGCGGCGATGGTCAGCGAGGTGGTGCCGGTGGCGAGAAGATCGCAATAGACGCTGAGCTCGTCCCCCACCGCCATCGCGCCGGGAAAGGCGAAGTCGGTCGCCGAAACAACCACGGCCTTGCCCTGCCCCACACGGCTCGCAAGGCTCCCCGCACCCAGCGCCATTTGCGCCATCAGCCACCCGCCGAACACCCCGCCATAGGGGTTGGTGTCGGCGGGCATGGCGGTGACGCGGATCTGGGGGGTGCGATCAATCATAGGCCGACTTCCAGCCGAAGTGCCACACGGCCAACATCATGCCGGCATTGCACGCCGCAGCCAGCACCATCGCGAAAAGCGTTCGCGGGCCCAGCGGTCCGCCTCCGATCTGTGCCGTGCCGCGCGCGACGAAGTCGACGATCCCGATCAGCAAGACTCCGGCCACCAGGCCCACCGCGATGTGGAAAGCCGTTCCCGTAAGATCGCCTCCCAACCAGCGCACCAGACCGCGCGCGGTGACGTTGGCGATCACCGTGGGTATCCAGAGCATCAGGGCGCCGACAATGAGCGGCCCGATGAGCCGCGAAAGGTTGACGCCGACAAGCCAATTGTTGCTCGCGGCGACCAATGGCAGCGCCATGAACGGGCTGGCATAGATCGCCGCCACGACCGTTTGGCCGAAGCTGATCCGTTCGATCATGCAGCGGCTCCGAACGTACCACTCCAAGCCATCACACCACCAGCCCCATCGGGTTCTCGCACAGCTGCTTGATCGCCTCCATCAGCTGCGCGCCGTCTGCGCCGTCGATGGCGCGGTGGTCGAAGCTGCCCGAGGCGTGGAGCACGGTCGCTACCTCGATTGCACCGTTCACCACGTAGGGCGCCTGCTGCCCCGCCCCGACCGCGAGGATCATGCCCTGCGGCGGGTTGATCACCGCGTCGAACTGCTTGATCCCGAACATGCCGAGGTTCGAGAGGCTCGCGGTGCCGCCCTGGTATTCGTGCGGCATCAGCTTGCCATCACGCGCCTTGCCCGCGAGCGTCTTCATCTCGGTGGAGATCGCGGCGAGGCCCTTGGTGTCGGCTTGGGTGATGACCGGCGTGATGAGGCCCGAAGGCGCGGCCACCGCCACCGAGATATCGGCGCGGCTGTACCGGCGCAGCGTGTCGCCGTGGTAGCTGACATTGCACTGCGGCACGCGGATCAGCGCGCGGGCGAGCGCCTTGATGAGCAGGTCGTTGACCGACAGCTTCACGCCGTCGGGTTCCAGCGACTTGTTGAGCTGCGCGCGCAGCTCCAGCAGCGGGTCGAGCCGGATGTCGATCGTGAGATAGAAATGCGGGACGGTCTGCTTGCTCTCGGTGAGGCGGCGAGCGATGACCTTGCGCACGCCGGAGAGTTTTTCTTCCGCGAAGGGCGCGCCGCCTTCGATGGCAGGCGTCGGAGCCGGGCTCGCGGCGGGAGCAGGTGCGCTCGCCGCAGGGGCCGGGGCCGAAGCAGCCGCGACGGCGGTCGGCGTGAAGGTCTCGACGTCTTCCTTGACGATCCGGCCATTGGGGCCGGTGCCCTTGACGAGGGCCAGATCGATGCCCTTGTCCGCCGCGATCCGCTTGGCGAGCGGCGAGGCGATGATGCGCTCGCCCGAAGCTGCGGTTGCGGCAGAGGCCGGAGCAGGCGCGGGGGGTGCCGCGGGTGCTGGCGCAGGAGCGCCGCCGCCTTTGGCGATTGCAGCTTCGACGTCCTCCTTGGTGATCTTGCCCTTGGGGCCGGTGCCGGTGACGCCGGCAAGGTCGATCCCGGCCTGTTCGGCCATCTTCTTGGCGGTCGGGGTCGCGGCCGGGCCATCGGCGACGGGTGCCTCAGCGGGGGCAACGGCAGCCGCAGGCGCAGTAGCCGGCGCCGACTCCTCGCCCTCGACCGCCAGCCGCGCGATCACCGCGCCGACCTTCACGCCCTCGGTGCCCGCTTCGATCAGGATCTCGGTGATCACGCCTTCATCGACCGCCTCGAACTCCATCGTCGCCTTGTCGGTCTCGATCTCGGCCATCACGTCGCCCGAGGCGACTGTGTCGCCCACCTTGACCAGCCATTTGGCGAGCGTGCCCTCTTCCATGGTGGGCGACAAAGCCGGCATCTTGATGTCGAGGGCCATGATCCGCTGTAACTCCCGTATACGATCCTTGGCGCTGTCTCTGGCCAATTCCCTAACGTCGGGCAAGGCCCCGAATCGTCAGGACATGCGCGGGACTTGCCATTCCATACGAATGCAATGATACCCCGCTCCCATAACGGGGCGAGACGATGCGCACATTTCTGGTCATCATCGACGAGAGCGAAGAGGCGACCGCGGCGCTGCGCTATGCCGCGCGGCGGGCCGTGGCGGTGGGCGGCGCGGTGCACCTTCTGGCGCTGGTACCGCAGCAGAGTTTCAGCGCTTTCGGCGCAGTGCAGGCGACGATCGAGGCCGAGGCGCGTGACCTGGCCGAGATGCTCGCGCACGGGGTCGCGGGCAATCTGCTCGCCGAAAGCGGGATTATGCCGACCATCTCGGTCAAGATCGGTCAGGGCCAGAAGATCGTCAGCGAATTCCTTACCGAGCATCCCGAGGTTGGGGCACTGGTGCTGGGTGCGGCCAAGGGTGCAAACCCCGGCCCGCTAGTGACGCACTTCTCGGGCGCGGCAGGGAGCCTGCCCTGCCCGCTCTACATCATCCCTCCCGATTACGACGAGACCAAGAGTGACCACACGGTCTAGGGGCTACTTTTTGCGGCCCTGATGGCGGATATTGCCGGGCCGCCCACGCTGGCCGACCATGAACTTGCCCGCCTTTCTCGGTCCGCCGGGGCCGCGCTTGCGGTCGTCGGGACGCGTGCCGCGTGCTTCGATTGCGTTCGCATCGGCATCAGGCAGCACGAACTTGAGCGCGCCGGTGAGCGGATTGGCTTCGGCCAGCTTCAGCTTCAGCCGGTCGCCGCTGGCAAAGCTTGTCCCGCTGTCGGTGCCGACCAAGGCCTGCGCGGCCTCGTCATGGCGGAAATATTCGCCGCCGAGGGTCGAGATCGGCACGAGGCCATCCCCGCCGAGGCCGACGATGGTGGCGAAGAAGCCGAAGGCCTGCACACCGGTGATGCGCGTGTCGAACACCTCGCCGACGCGCGCGGAAAGCCAAGCGGCGACATAGCGGTCGATGGTGTCGCGCTCGGCCTCCATCGCGCGCCGCTCGGTCTGGCTGATCGCATCGGAGACCTGCTGGAGTGAGGCACGGTCGCGGTCCGATAGCCCGGATGTGGCGGGCATCGATCCCGGCGGTGCGGGCTGCTCAAGCTTGTAGGCATCAACCAGCGCGCGGTGCACCAAGAGGTCGGAATAGCGGCGGATCGGCGAGGTGAAGTGGGCGTATGACCCGAGGCTCAGACCGAAGTGCCCGGCATTGGCGGGGCCGTAATAGGCCTGCGTCTGGCTGCGCAGCACCGCCTCCATCACAAGTGCCTTTTCCGCCTCGTCGGTAACGTCCTTGAGCATCCGGTTGAACAGGCCGGGGGTAACGACCTGTCCCAGCGCCAGCTTCTTTCCCATCGTCGCGAGGTAATCGCGCAGGGCAATCAGCTTCTCGCGGCTTGGCGGCTCGTGGATGCGATAAACCACCGGGGCGGTCTTCGCCTCCAGCGCTTTGGCCGCCGCGACGTTGGCGGCGATCATGAAATCCTCGACCACGCGGTGCGCGTCGAGCCGCTCGCGGATCGCGATCTCGGCGATCTCGCCCTTTTCATTGAGCACCACGCGGCGTTCGGGCAGTTCCAGCGCCAGCGGGTCACGCGCGTCGCGGGCAGCGGCGAGCGCGCGCCATGCGTCCCACAGGTTGGCGAGGTATTCGGGCGGAGCGCCGCTATCGACCGCCTTCTGCGCGTCCTCATAGGCGATGTTGTGCGCGATCCGCACCAGCGCGCGGGTGAAGCGGAAGCTCGACACCTTGCCATCGGCGTTGATGTGCAGGTGGCAGGCCATCGCCGCGCGGTCTTCGCCCTCCTTGAGCGAGCACACGTCGGCGCTCAGCACCTCGGGCAGCATCGGCACCACGCGGTCGGGGAAATAGACCGAGTTGCCGCGCTTCCTCGCCTCGCGGTCGAGGGCGGAGCCGGGGCGGACGTAGAAGCTGACGTCGGCGATGGCGACGAGCGCGTTGAACCCGCCCTGCCCGTCAGGTTCGGCCCAGATCGCATCGTCGTGATCGCGCGCGTCGGCGGGGTCGATGGCGACAATCGGCAGATGCCGCAGATCCTCGCGGGTCTTTTCGGACAGTTTGAGCTTGGCCGCGCGGGGGGCTTCTTCCAGCACCTCCTCGGGGAAGATGTGCGGGATGCCGTGCTTGGCGATGGCGATAATGCTGAAGCTGCGCGGCGCGAGCGGATCGCCGATCACTTCGACGACCTTCACACCGGCGCGGTCCGAGCGGCCCACGCGCTCGGCGATCACCAGCTGGCCCGCCTCCGCTTCGCCCACATCGGCGATGGGCGCAGATTGACGCACGCGCTTGTCGACCGGTGCGAGCCACGCCTTGCCGGTCTTGTCGAACTCGACCACCCCCATCAGCCCCTCGGTGCGCGAGGGCAGTTTTTTCATCACATGCGCACGCAGGCCCGTTTCGGTCTCCTCGGTGCGGGCGAGCACCCGGTCGCCGCGCTTCAAGGAAGGCGGGCGCTTGACGCCGGGCTTCGGGCGCGGCTCGCGGATGGTGAGGCGCGGCGCTTTGCCCGGGGCTTCGGGGTCCCAATTGTCGGGCTCGGCGATGAGGTCACCGTCTTCGATGGCGACGATCTTCAGCGTCGTCACCTTGGGCACCCCGCCCATGCGGTGGAAGGCGCTCTTCTTGCCGTCGATCAGGCCTTCCTCGGCCATGTCCTTGAGCAGGGCTTTGAGCTTGATCTTCTCTTGCCCCTTGAGGCCGAACGCCTTGGCAATCTCGCGCTTGCCGGCGGGAATGTCGGACGACTGGATGAAGTCGAGGACTTGCGCGGGGGTCGGCATCCCCTGGGGGAGCTTGAGAGGTTTGGGCATGAAGTCGCCCTAACCCATTAGCTTCGTCATTGCGAGCGGAGCGAAGCAATCCATGGACAGCATTAGCCGTAGCCGCAAGGCCGGATCATGGATTGCCGCGTCGCCTTCGACTCCTCGCAATGACGAAAGCCTATTCCTTCGCCACCGGCTCGAACGCCCCGCCGGGGACGGCACTGGAAACTGGCGAGCACCATTCGCCCGCGCAGGCGGCAACGCCGAAGATCCAGTCGTCGCCGCGCACCCCATCCAGCCTGGTTCCGCTGATAAAGATCGGGACTTCACACACACTGTCCCGCGTCACCTCGGTGCAACCGGCAAACGGAGGGTCTTCAAGCGTCGCTCTCGGGTTTTCGCCCCAGGATGGCGCATCGGTGGGCCGGACCCAGACCTGCCAGACCTTGGCCCCATTGACGGACTTCCATGACAGGTCGGTATAGGTCTTCACCGCCGCATCCACCGTCACCTTGGGCGGCATTGGCGCGCGGGCTAGTGCATCGAGCGCACGGACGTTCAGCTTGGTCACCCCGGCGAGATAGGCAAAGTCCATCTCGTCGATGGTGTCGCCGTAGACCACCCCGTCCTCGGTCCGCAGATCCTGGTGCTGGTGATCGTAATCCTCGACCCCCACAGAAAAGCGGATCGCGGGGTAGCCTTTCTGCAGGAACGGCACCTGATCCCCGCCGCGGCCCATGCGGTCGGTGCGCCAGATCTGGCGGACCTGCAGCCCGCCCGCGTCCTTCGCCGCAAGGCCGGCGACCCAGCGCGACAGGTTGCGCGAGGGCGTGTCGTTCTCGCCCCCGAAGCGGGTCTGCGCTGCCCGCAGCCGGTCGGTCAGGTTGGCGCGCGGGCCTTCCGAGAAAACGCGAACGATCTTGGGCTCGCAATAGCCGTCCGCGCCGCAGGAATTGCCGACGATATCATTGTTGAGCACGGCCTTGACGGTGTACCCCTGCGCCTCCGCCCAGTTCGCCAAAATCTGCCCGCCGTGGAGCCCCTGCTCCTCGCCCGAGAGCAGCGCGTAGATGATGGTGGTGGGGTATTTCTGCGCCGAAAGCTCCCGCGCCGCCTCGATCACCAGCGCGGTGCCGCTGCCATCGTCATTGGCGCCGGGGGCGTCGGAGGTCGCGTCCATCACGTCGGTGACGCGGCTGTCGATATGGCCCTGCACGATCACGACCTCGTTAGGCCGGTCAGTGCCGCGCTGGATCGCGACTGCGTTGCGCACCAGTGTCGGCGTGGGGACGCGTGGACCGGTGACGGTCTCGCTCACCGGCAGCACCTCGAGACAGCCGCCGCACTTCGCGCCGATGCGGCGGAATTCCTCAAGGCCCCAATCGACCGCCGCGCCGATCCCGCGCTCGGGATCGGTCTGCGAGGACAGGGTGTGACGCGTGCCGAAGCTGACGAGCTTGGCGACGTCCTGCTCCAGCCTTTCGGCAGAGACCGCGTCGGCAGGGTGGGTTTGGGCGGCGAGCGGGGCGGCCGCGAGCGCGGCGAGCAGGAGGACGCGTTTGAGCATGCGCCCTGTCTGCCCGCCCCTCTCGGGCGGTGCAAGCCTAGTAAGCCCGCGCCACCAGAATGCGCTCCACAGCCGGTTCGCCGGTGAAGATGCAAGTGCCGGTCGCCGCATCGCCGCCGCGCGGCACGTTGCGGATGGTGAGCTTCACCGCCTTCAGCTTTTCGACCACGGCTTCGAGCGCAGCACCGGTGGGCTTGCTCCACTCCACCTCGACCCAGCCCGGATACTTGCCGCCGTTCTCGAAGTGATCGACCACCGCCTGCCACTCGGTCACGCCGCGCGTGATGTTGGCATCGCGGCGCAGGCGGGCTTCCTCGTAGAGGCCGTGCTGAACCGCTTGGAGCACCGCGCCGGCCTCGGCCACGAAGTCGGCGTGGGCCGGATAGGTGAAGGCGGGCTTGCCGTTGGCGGCGTTCCAGAGCTGGTCGCGGCGCAGGACCGCGATCTTGCCTTCCGCCATGTCGCGCGGGCCGACTTCGATGATGACGGGCGCGCCCTTGCGAACCCAATCCCAGCGCTTGGCCGCAGCCTTGCCGGGCTTGGTGTCGAGCAGCACACGCACGCGCTCTCCCAGCGCGGTTTGCGCGGCAAGCGCGGCGCGCACGCTTTCGCAATAGGCGATGAGTTCGGCGTCCTCGGGAGCCTCGCGCAACATCGGGATGATGACGATCTGCTGCGGCGCGATGGCAGGCGGCACGCGCAGGCCATCATCGTCGCCGTGGGTCATGATCACCCCGCCGATGAGGCGCGTCGATACGCCCCAGCTGGTGGTGTGGCAGAATTGCTGCATGCCCTCGCGGTCTTGGAACTGGATGCCCGCCGCGTGCGCGAAGTTGGTGCCGAGATAGTGGCTCGTGCCCGCCTGCAGCGCCTTGCCGTCCTGCATCATCGCCTCGATCGACCAGGTCTCGACAGCGCCGGGGAAACGCTCGTTCTCGGGCTTCTCGCCCGCGATCACGGGGAGCGCGAGGTCATCCTCGGCGCACGAACGATACATTTCCAGCGCGCGGTGGGTTTCGGCGAGCGCGTCCTCGCGGGTTTCATGCGCGGTGTGGCCTTCCTGCCAGAGGAACTCGCTGGTGCGCAGGAACATCCGCGTGCGCATTTCCCAGCGTACCACATTGGCCCACTGGTTGGTAAGCAGCGGTAGATCGCGCCAGCTCTGCACCCAGCGCGCCATGGCATCGCCGATGATCGTTTCCGAGGTCGGGCGCACCACCAGCGGTTCTTCGAGCTTTGCCTCGGGATCGGGGATCAGCCCGCCCTTGCCATCCGAGATCAGACGGTGGTGGGTGACGACCGCCATTTCCTTGGCGAAGCCTTCGACGTGTTCCGCCTCGCGGGTGAAGTTCGACAGCGGGATGAACAGCGGGAAGTAGCAGTTCTGCACGCCCGCCGCCTTGATGCGGTCGTCCATGAGGCGCTGGATGCGCTCCCAGATGCCGTAGCCCCACGGCTTGATCACCATGCAGCCACGCACGCCGGATTCCTCGGCGAGGTCGGCGGCGGAGATTACCTCCTGATACCACTTGGCGAAGTCGTCTTCGCGCTTCACGGTGAGCGCGTGGCGGATCTGGGACACGGATTTTGCTTCCTGCTTAAACGGGCGCGGCTGTTACCGCGGGCGCGGCGCCCTTCGGGCTATTTGCCGAGTTCGTCCAGCTTCTTTTGCATCGCTGCCATCTGTTCGCGCAGCACTGCAATCTCGCCCTGGGTGTCGGGGGCAGGCTTGGCCGGAGCCCGATCGGCGGGCTTGTCCTTGGGCTTGCCGAGCCCGGGCATGAAGGCATCGGCCGCCGCGCGCATCATCGCCATGTTGGTTTCATGGATCGCGGCAAAGGGCGTCGCGCTGATCCCCTTCTCGAAGGCCTCGCGGATCTTCGACTGGTTGTCACGGAAATTGGCCATGCTGGCTTCGAGGTAGGAGGGCATCAGCGCCTGCATCGAATTGCCGTACATGCTGATCAGCTGGCGCAGGAAGCTGACCGGGAGCATCTGCTGTCCGCCGCTCGCTTCCTCGTCCATGATAATTTGGGTCAGGATCGAATGGGTGATGTCATCGCCGGTCTTGGCGTCGAGCACCTGGAACTCGACATTCTCGCGCACCATCCGGGCAAGATCATCAAGCGTGATATAGCTCGAAGAGGCGGTGTTGTAGAGCCGCCGGTTGGCGTACTTCTTGATGATGATGGCATCGCCCGCTTCACCGGTCGCTGCCGTTTTCGTCCTGACCATTGTTGTTTGACCCCGCGTTATGTTTTCTATCGCTAGGGGCTTTTAGCACCTGCACAAGCTGCGGTGCAACAACAACACTGTGGAGCGCTATCGCGGCTTCAAGCGCGGGCCGATGGTAGTGAGCAGTTCGTAAGCCGAAAGAGCGTTTTGCTGCGCAGCATCGGCGACGTTCCAGGGCACCTCGAGCCAGTCGCCCGCGACAAGATCGGGGGCTGCGGTCAGATCGACCACCACCATGTCCATCGACACCTTGCCGAGGATCGGCAGCGCGCGGCCTTCGTGGAACAGTGCATTGCCGGGCCCGCGCGCGCGCAGTAAACCGTCGGCATAACCGATCGAGACTGTGCCGACGCGCATGTGGGTGGGCGCGATGAAGGTCGCGTTGTAGCCCACCGCCTCGCCCGGCGCGAGATTGCGGGTCTGGAGCAACTGCGCCGCGACGCGCGCGACGGGGCGAATGTGCCCGGCGAGCTCCTCACGCGGGACGCCGCCATAGAGCGCAATTCCCGGGCGGGTGAGATCGAAGGCGAAGGCCTCGCCCAGCCCGATCCCGGCGCTGTTGGCGAGGCTGAGACGCTGGTGGGGGATAGCCTCGGCAGCCTCGGAGAGCAGTTCGGCCTGCATCCGGTTCATTGCCGTGCGCTCGTCGGCGCTGGCGAGGTGGCTCATCAGGATGTCGATTTCGAGCGCAGCCACCGCCGCATCGCCCGTTTCGCTGAGCGATATTCCGAGGCGGTTGATGCCGGTGTCGACCATCAGATGGCAGCGCCCTCCTCTGGTTGCGGCCCACAAACCCGCCTGTTCGAGCGAGTTGATCACCGGCACCGCGCCGGTTGCCCGCGCATAGGCGCAATCCGCTTCGCTCAGCACGCCGTGGAGCACCGCGATCTGATCACCGGGCACATGCTTGATGACGCCGGCGACCTCGCCCCAGTGGGCGACGAAGAAGGTGCGGCAACCCGCATCCCGCAGCGCGGGCACGCAGGTGTCGACGCCGAGCCCATAGGCATCTGCCTTCACCGCCGCGCCCGCGCTTGCCCCGCCCGAAAGCGCATCGAGCGCGCGCCAGTTGGCGGCGAGCGCCTCGGTGTCAACCGTCAGCCGCAGAGTGGGCGGCGGCGGGACGGCAGACTCAGTCATCGGCGAAGTCTTTCGGCGGTCCGTCCGGCAGGCCCCACCACGCCACGGCTACCCCGAAAGCGACCACGACCCAAGTGTACCACAGCCCCGCATAGACATCGCCGGTGCTCGCCACGATGTAGGTCGCGATCAGCGGCAGGAAGCCGCCGAGATAGCCTGCGCCGATATGGTAGGGGATCGACATCGAAGAATAGCGGATCTGCGGCGGGAACATTTCTGAGAGCAGCGCCGCTACGGAGCCATAGGTCAGCGCCGAAAGCAGCCCCAATGCGAGCAGCAGCACCACGATCCCGATGATGTTGATGAAGCGCGGCACTTGCTTGGCAAAGCTGTAGCCGCGCGCCTCGAGGAAGCTCTGCACCGCCGCCTTCTGATCCGCCGCTTGCGTCGCGGCGAGATCGAGCCGCTCGGTGCCGACCGTGATCGTGAGCGCCTCGCCGCCGGTCACGGTGTAGGGCACGCCGAGTGCGGTCAGGTCTTGTAGCAGCCTGCCGCAATCGGTCGCCTGCTTCTGCGCGAAGGCATCGAATTCGCAACTCGTGCCTAGCACCGCGACCGGCGCCTCGGCCGCTGCCTGCCGCAGCCCCGGATTGGCGAGCGCGCCCAGCCCCCAGAAGATCGGGAACAGCAGCGCAAGGCTCGCCAGAGCGCCGATGATGATCGGCTTCTTGCGACCCACCCGGTCAGACCAGCGTCCGACGAAGACATAGAAGCTCATCGCCACAAGGCCCGAGACAAGGAGGACGAGGTTCACCACCTGGTCGTCCATCCGCATCGGACCCTTGAGGAACGACATCCCCGAGAAGAACGCGGTATACCAGATCGTGGTCAGCACGCCCGTAATCCCGAACAGCGCGACGAAGATGCGCTTCTTGTTGCCGGGATAGGTGAAGCTCTCGATGAAGGGATTTCCGGCCATCTCGCCCGCCTCTTTCATCGCCTGGAACACCGGGCTCTCGGAGAGCTTGAGGCGCATCCACAAGGAAATGCCGAGCAGGATCAGCGACAGCAGGAAGGGTACGCGCCAGCCCCAGGCCTTGAACGCCTCGGGCGGGATCAGCAGCTGGCAGGCGAGCACGACGACGATGCTGAGCACGAAGCCGCCGACCACGCTGGCCTGAATGAAGCTGGTGTAGAAGCCGCGCTTTTCGGGCGGGGCGTGCTCGGCCACATAGACCGCCGCGCCGCCATATTCGCCGCCAAGCGCCAGACCTTGAAGGATGCGCAGGAACAGCACGATCAGCGGCGCGACAATCCCGATCGAATCCGCGGTTGGCACCAGACCGACGCCCGCGGTCGCGATGCCCATCAGGGTGACGGTGACAAGGAAGGTGTACTTGCGCCCGAGCCGATCGCCCAGAAAGCCGAACAGGATCGCGCCCAGCGGACGGAAGCCGAAGCCAACCGCAAACCCGGCCCACACCAGCAACACCTCGAGCGTGGCATTGTCCGAGGGGAAGAAGGCCGCGCCGATCAACCCGGCAAGCGTGCCGTAGATGAAGAAATCGTACCACTCGAAGATGGTTCCCGCGGATGATGCGCCGATCACCAGGCGGATTTCGCTCTCGCTCGGCTCGCGTTGGCTGAGTGCCTGCGCCTCTCCCATGTCGTCCCTATCCCCTATTGTCGCTGGCTGCTGCGATCTCACTTGGCACCCGTCCCTAGCGAGTGCTTGGCCCTTGCGAAAGCGCCGTGCGCGCCGCCGTCCACGGCAATAGCAGCGCGCCGTGACGGCCCGGGTGGTCGCGTGCCGGGGCGAGCGCGTCGATCCCAGGCCAGTCGGGCAGCGCGCCCTCTCCCGCCAGCCAAAGCTCCAAGGCATCGGCGACGGCATCGACAGCGCCCGGATCGCGCCCCGCCGCGCTCTGTGCCAGCAGCGCGGCCGAGGCCTGTCCGATCGCGCAGGCGCTGACTTGCATCCCGATCCGCGCGATGCGCCCCGCCTCGTCCAGCGCAAGCCCGAGCGCGATCACGCTGCCGCAGCTGCGTGAGCGCGCCTCGGCCCGCATGGGCAGGTCACCGGTCAGGGGAAAGGCCGCAAGCCCCGTCGCAAGTCCCAGCAGCGCGGGCGAATAGAGCCTGGTCGCAGCCCGGGCCGTCACCGCTGCCGCTTCTTGAAGCGGGCCGCCGCAGCCGCGCGCGCTTCCTCTTCGCCGCGCAGCCGGTCACGCCGGATCGCGATCGCGGGGAGCAGCTGGCGCGAGAAGGCGTCGGCCGCGGCATAGGTGCGCGCGGTGGTGATCCATTCGGGCCGTCCCTTGTACCCCCAGCTCTCGTCGAAGCCGGTGACCAGCATGGCAAAGGCGAAGACCGCGATCAGCGCACCCTTGACCGCGCCGAAGCCGAAGCCGAGCACGCGGTCGACAGGTCCGAGGATCGCTCCATCTGACGCCCCGCTGGCGTTACCGATGATGACCTTCATCGCCGCATAGGGGATGAGCAGCAGCAGCGCGAAAGCGAACAGCGAGACGGCCGGTTCGGCGCGGTAGAAGTTCTTGAGCCCCTCGGTCAGCGCGGGGTGCATTAAATGCAGCGCCATCGCCGCCATGATCCACGAGGCGAGGCTCAGCACCTCCTGCACGAGCCCGCGCACGAAGCCACCGATCGCGGCGATCGTGACGATAATGGCGATGATGATGTCGAGCACGGCCATGGCCATGACGATTATGCGTTGCCCATCACCTGGTCAACGACGTTCGCAAGTGCAGCAAGCCCCCGGTAATCCGCGCCGCCGCTGCCGGTGGCTGCGCCTGCGGGACCATAGCAGCGCGCAAAGCCGAGCTTGGCCGCTTCGCGCAGGCGCAGGGGCGCATGGGCGACGGGGCGGATCTCGCCCGCAAGGCTGACCTCACCGAACCATGCCGTCTTGTCCGGCAGCGCCCGATCGGCGAGCGCCGAGACCAGCGCGGCTGCCACCGCAAGGTCGGCCGCAGGGTCGGTCAACCGGTAGCCGCCGGCAATGTTGAGATAGACCTCGGCCGAGGAGAAATTGAGCCCGCAGCGCGATTCCAGCACCGCGAGCAGCATCGCCAGCCGCCCGTTGTCCCATCCCACCACCGCGCGGCGCGGGGTCGCGCCCGATTGCAGGCGCACGATCAGCGCCTGGATTTCGACCAGCACCGGCCGCGTGCCCTCCAATGCCGGGAACACCGCACTGCCCGCTAGCGGCGTCTCGCGGCCCGACAGGAACAGCAGCGAGGGGTTGGCGACCTCCTCAAGCCCTTTGGTGGCCATGGCGAAGACCCCGATCTCGTCGACCGCGCCGAACCGGTTCTTCAATGCGCGCAGGATCCGATACTGGTGCGAGCGCTCGCCCTCGAAGCTCATCACTACATCGACCATGTGTTCGAGCACGCGCGGCCCGGCGATGGTGCCGTCCTTGGTGACGTGCCCGACCAGCACCACCACGCAGCCGCTCTCCTTGGCATAGCGGATCAGCTCAAGCGCGCAGCCGCGAACTTGGCTGACGGTGCCGGGCGCACCTTCGATGGTGTCGGAATGCATGGTCTGGATCGAATCGATCACCAGCAGCGCGGGCGGCTCGCCTGCCCCGAGCGTCGTCAGAATATCGCGAACCGAGGTTTCCGAGGCGAGCCGGATCGGCGCGTCGGCCACCCCCATACGGCTTGCGCGCAGCCGCACCTGCCCCGCCGCTTCCTCGCCGCTGACATAGACCACGTCATTGCCGCCGCGCGCGATGGTCGCGGCGCATTGGAGCAGCAGGGTCGACTTGCCGATCCCAGGATCGCCGCCGAGCAGCACCGCCGAGCCCGGCACCAGCCCGCCGCCGAGCGCACGGTCGAACTCGGCCATGCCGGTGGACTTCCTCACCGGCAGCTTGGTCGGTGCATTAAGCGGCTGGAAGGCCACCGCCCGGCCCCCGCTCGACAGGTCGTGCTTTTGCGAGAACACCGTCGCGGGCACATCCTCGATCAGCGTGTTCCACTGCCCGCAATCGGCACATTGCCCCTGCCAGCGGTGCGAGACCGACCCGCATTCCTGACACACGTAGCGACGCTTGGTTTTTGCCATATGTCATGCCTCATAACGAGAACAGATGACGAACGCAATTGCATTGCCAAGGTAATGCACGTTAGAAAGCGGGATGCGCCAGAAGGAACTGCGCCTTGCTCTCGTGTGCTACGGCGGGGTCAGTCTCGCGGTCTACATGCACGGCATCACCAAAGAGGTCTGGCACCTCGCCCGTGCGAGCCGCGCGTTCCATCATCCGGGTGCGGTGCGGCTCGAGGGAGTGGCGGCCGCCTATCGCGATTTCCTCACGACCATTGAGCGGGACCATGACTTGCAGATCCGCGTGCTGCCCGACATCATCACCGGCGCGAGCGCGGGCGGGATCAACGCGGTGTTCCTCGCGCAGGCGATCCATGCGGGGCACAGTCTCGAGCCACTTACAGACCTGTGGCTGTCGAACGCCGATGTCAGCGAGCTGACCGATCCCGATGCCGAGCCGATGTGGCGCTATGCCAAGTTCTGGGCCCAGCCGATTGCCGAATGGTTCCTCTCGCGCCCCGGCAATGCGGTGAGCGCGACGGTCTCGCCCGAAACCCGCTCCGAGGTGCGCGATAAGGTCTCGAAACTGGTTCGTGGGCGGTGGTTCAGTCCGCCGTTCTCGGGCGCGAAGTTTTCGGCGATGCTGTTCGAAGCCTTCATGAAGATGGAGGCGGAGGGCGACCGCATCCCGCTGCTGCCGACCGGCTACCCGATCGACCTTGCGGTGACCGTCACCGATTTCCGCGGCCACCCCGAAACGCTGCGCCTGAACTCGCCCGCTTACGTGGAGGAGAACGAGCACCGCCTGCCGATCAATTTCCGCGCCAGAGTCGGTGAGGGCGTGGGCGAAAATGACTGCGCGCCGCTCGCCGATCCGCTCGAGCTGGTGCTGGCCGCGCGCGCGACCGCGAGCTTTCCAGGGGCCTTCCCGCCGCTCACCCTTGCCGAGATCGACGCGCTCGCGGCGGCCGAGGGGCACGCTTGGAGCGGCCGCGCGGCCTTCCTCCAGCGGATCATGCCCGCCCATGTTGCGCGCGGCACGGTCAGCGAGGTCGCGCTGATCGACGGGGCGGTGCTGGTGGGTGCGCCTTTCGGTGCTGCCCTCTCCGCGCTCTATGGCCGCCCCGCCCAGCGCGAGGTCGACCGCCGCTTCGTCTATCTTGACCCTCGCCCGGATGGCGGCACAGCGATGACCGGGCCTCCGTCACGCAAGGTCGGCTTCTTCGGCGCGATCTTCGGCTCGCTCTCGACCATCCCGCGCGAACAGCCGATCCGCGACGACCTTGAACGGATCGAGCACCAATCGCGCGATGCAGCGCGGCTGAAGCGGATCGTGATGGAACTGCAGGGCGATATCGACCGCGCGGTGGAAAAGCTCTTCGGCTACACCTTCCTGCTCGATCGTCCCACCCCCAAACGCCTTGCCGGATGGCGTGCCAAGGCGCAGCAGGCCGCGGCCGAGCGTGCGGGTTATGCCTTTGGCGCTTACGCGCTCACCAAGTTCGACGGCATCCTCGAGCAGCTTGCGCGGGTGACGCTGAAGGCGGCCGGGCAGCCGCTGGGCGATCCCCTGCCGCTGGCGCACGCCTTGCGGTCCGAGGTCGAGGCGCGCGGGCTACGGCTCCTCACCGATGCGGGCGGCGGGGCGACGCAGGGCGCGATCGCCTTCTTCCGCGCGCACGACACCGGCTTCCGCATCCGCCGCCTGCAGCTGCTTGCACGGAAGCTTGCGCGCGACTGGCAGGTTGATGCAGGGTTTGCCGAGGACGCGCTCGACCGGGCGCGCGACCGGATTTACGAAATCCTCGCGATCTATCTGCGCGCCGACGAGGATGTGCAGCACATCGCCCGGTTCCGCGAGCTTGCGGGCGAGGCCATGCAGCACCCCGGCGCGGTGCTCGATTTCCTCGCCACCCAGCGCCTGCTGCCAGCGACCGATCTTGCCGCCGAGGAACTGCTGATCGACGCGCTGGAGGACATGCCCAAGGAACTGAAGCGGCGGATGCTGCTGACCTATCTCGGCTTTCCCTTCTACGATGTCGCCACCCTCCCCCTTTCGCGGCGCGAAGGGCTGGACGAATTCAATCCGGTCAAGATCGACCGCATCTCGCCCGACGATGCGCTCTCGATCCGCGAGGGCGGGACGGCGGCGACGCTGCGGGGCATCGAATTCTACAATTTCGGCGCCTTCTTCAGCCGCGATTATCGCGAGAATGACTACCTGTGGGGACGCCTCCACGGTGCGGAGCGGATGATCGACCTGCTCGCCTCAACCGTTACCGGCGGGGTTTCGGCCGAGAGCCTGCGCGCGGGCAAGCGCGCGGCCTTCCTTGCGGTGCTCGAGGAGGAGGAGAACGCCGGGCGCTGCCAGCGCGGGCTGGTCGAGCAGATCAGGGCCGAAGTGCGCGCGAAGCTCGGCTAGGCGAGCGGCGCGAAGAACAGCAACATGACGAGGCGCGAGTCCTCAGGGCTGGTGCCGAAGCCCGGGGCGGCGTTGTGGAACTGCCAGGGCGAGAACAGCAGCAGCCGGTTGAAGCGGGCAGGCACACGCATCGTGCGCTCCCACTTGGCCGGCAGCGTGGTGTCCTTGTTGACCACATCCTCGACCAGCGCGTTGATGTCAGCATAGCCGCTGGCGGCGATCTTCGCCGGGTCCTGTGGCACGGCATCGAGCCCGGTGCGGCGGTGGCGGAAGAAATCGGTGCCGCCCGCGTCGGGCCTGGCGCAATCCTCGGGGCGCGAGAGGTAGAGGATGCCCGAATAGGCCGCCGGGTCGATATGCACCCCGCTCTTGCCCTTCGCGCCCTTGCTTGTCAGGCGGCAATGGCCGTGCTGTGTCCCCGGCGCCGGGCCGAGCCGCACGCCGAGCAGCCGCGAGACCGCCGCATCGACCCCATCGCTCGCCAGCGGCGTAGAGGAATTGAGCCCCGGGAAATTGCCGTGCTGCCTGGCCGGATCATAGTCCAGCCCCAGCGCCGCGCGCCGCGCCGCCCACGGGTCCTTGAGGAAATCGTCGACGATGAGGAGTGAGGGAAGCACGTCCCCCTCAGCCCCCGAAGGCGTCCTTGAGCTTGGCGAAGAAGCTGCGGCTTTCGGGGCATTCGTCGCCCGTCTCGGTCGCCTTGAATTCCTCGAGGATTTCCTTCTGGCGGCGCGAGAGCTTGGTCGGGGTCTCGACCACGATCTCGACCACCATGTCGCCGCGCCCGCGCCCCTGCAGCACCGGCATCCCTGCGCCGCGGATGCGCAGCTGCTTGCCGGACTGGATGCCCACCGGGATGTCGAGCCGGTTGGTCGAGCCATCAAGATCGGGGATTTCGACACAGCCGCCCAGCGCCGCGGTGGTGAAACTCACCGGCACGCGGGTCGCCAGCGTCGTGCCCTCGCGCTCGAAGACCGAGTGCGGCGTCACGTGCAGGAAGATATAGAGATCGCCCGAGGGCGCGCCGCGGTGGCCGGCCTCACCCCTGCCCGACAAGCGGATGCGGGTGCCGGTGTCGACGCCGGCGGGGATGTCGACTTTGAGCGTCTGGGCCTTGTCGACCCGGCCCTCGCCTCGGCAGACGCGGCAGGGGTTCTCGATGACCGTGCCGCGGCCGTTGCAGGTGGGGCACGGCCGCTCGATCACGAACAGGCCCTGCTTGGCGCGCACCGAGCCCATGCCGTGGCACAGGTTGCACTGGCGCTCGGAGGTGCCGGGGGTCGCGCCGCTGCCGTCACAGGTGTCGCAGGACTGCGAGACCTCGATCTCGATCTCGGTCGATTTGCCGGTGAAGGCTTCCTCGAGCGTGACCTGCATGTCGTAGCGCAGATCCGCGCCGCGCCGGGTCTGCTGGCGCTGGGCGCCGCCGCCGCCGAAGGCGCTGCCGAAGATCGTCTCGAAGATGTCGCCGATATCGGCAAAGCCGTCCTGCCCTCGACCGCCTCCGAACGGCCCGCCGCCGAAGCCGCCGCCGTTCATGCCTTGCGTGAAGGCCTCGTGCCCGTAGCGGTCATAAGCCGCGCGCTTCTGCGGGTCCTTGAGGCAGTCATAGGCCTCGCTGATCGCCTTGAACTTCGCTTCCGCCGAAGCATCGCCCGGATTGCGGTCCGGGTGGAACTTCATCGCGAGTTTGCGGTATGCGCTCTTCAGCGTCGCCCCGTCGCAATCGCGGGTGACTTCGAGCGTGGCGTAGTAATCCGTCTGGGCGCTGGACATGTGTCTGACCTAATCCCCGTGACCACCGCCCGCCGCCGCGCCGGATGCTTGATCCGGGCGCTGCGGCGGGGCAATGGGTTGCATCGGGGCCTTAGCCCTTCTTGTCTTCGTCGACCTCGGAGAACTCGGCGTCGACGACGTCTTCAGCCGGAGCTTCGTCAGCGGCAGCAGCCTCGCCCTCGGGCCCTGCGGCCTGCTGGGCTTCGTAGATCTGCTGGCCCATCTTCATCGCCGACTGGGTCAGCGCCTGTGCCTTGGCGTTGATGTCATCGGCATCGCCGCCGTCGAGCGCGGTCTTGACCGCCGCAATGGCTTCCTCGACCTCGGTCTTGGTGGCGGCATCGATCTTGGCGCCATGCTCTTCGAGCTGCTTTTCAGTCGCGTGGACGAGGCTGTCGGCCTGGTTGCGCGCTTCGGCAGCAGCCCGGCGCTTCTTGTCCTCTTCCGCGAACTTTTCGGCGTCCTTCACCATCTGGTCGATGTCAGCATCGCTGAGACCGCCCGAGGCCTGGATCTTGATCGTCTGCTCCTTGCCCGTGCCCTTGTCGCGCGCCGCCACCGAGACGATGCCGTTGGCGTCGATATCGAAGGTCACCTCGATCTGCGGCACGCCGCGCGGAGCCGGGGGAATGCCGATCAGGTCGAAATTGCCGAGCAGCTTGTTGTCCGCCGCCATCTCGCGCTCACCCTGATAGACCTTGATCGTCACCGCGTTCTGGTTGTCTTCGGCGGTCGAGTAGGTCTGGGTCTTCTTGGTCGGGATGGTGGTGTTGCGATCGATCATGCGGGTGAACACGCCGCCCAGCGTCTCGATGCCGAGGCTGAGGGGGGTCACGTCGAGCAGCAGCACGTCCTTGACGTCGCCCTGCAGCACGCCCGCCTGAATGGCCGCGCCCATGGCGACGACTTCATCGGGGTTCACGCCGGTATGCGGCTTGGCGCCGAAGAACTGCTCCACGACTTCACGCACTCGGGGCATACGGGTCATGCCGCCCACGAGAATGACCTCGTCGACCTGATCCTTGGAGATGCCGGCGTCAGCCAGCGCCTTCTTGCACGGATCGAGCGTGCGCTGGATCAGACCATCGACCATCTTTTCGAGGTCGGAACGGGTGATCGTTTCGACGAGGTGCAGCGGGGTGGTGGTGCCACCTTCCATGCGCGCGGTGATGAAGGGCAGGTTGATTTCGGTGGTCGCCGCGCTCGACAGCTCGATCTTGGCCTTTTCCGCGGCTTCCTTGAGACGCTGCAGGGCAAGCTTGTCGGTCTTGAGGTCCATGCCCTCCTTCTTCTTGAAGGAGTCCGCGAGGAACTCGACGATCGCATTGTCGAAGTCTTCGCCGCCGAGGAAAGTGTCGCCGTTGGTCGACTTCACTTCGAACACGCCGTCACCGATTTCGAGGATCGAGACGTCGAACGTGCCGCCGCCAAGGTCGTAGACGGCGATGGTCTTGCCGTCTTCCTTGTCCATCCCATAGGCGAGCGCGGCCGCAGTCGGCTCGTTGATGATACGCAGCACTTCAAGCCCGGCGATCTGGCCGGCATCCTTGGTCGCCTGACGCTGGGCGTCGTTGAAATATGCGGGAACGGTGATGACGGCCTGCGTCACGGTCTCACCGAGATAGCTCTCGGCGGTTTCCTTCATCTTCTGGAGGATGAAGGCCGACACCTGCGACGGGCTGTACTCTTCCTCACCGGCCTTGACCCATGCATCGCCGTTCTTGCCCTTGACGATGGAATAGGGAACCAGGCCCATGTCCTTCTTGGTCAGCGGGTCTTCGAAGCGGCGGCCGATCAGGCGCTTGATCGCGAAGAGCGTGTTGTCGGGGTTGGTGACCGCCTGGCGCTTGGCAGGCTGGCCGATCAGGCGCTGGCCATCCTTGGTGAAGGCGACAATCGACGGCGTGGTGCGCGCGCCTTCCGAATTTTCGATAACCTTGGGCTTGCCGCCGTCCATCACTGCAACGCAGGAGTTGGTGGTGCCGAGGTCGATACCGATTACTTTACCCATTGTTTCCCCATCCATAAGGACAATTGTTGGACACCGCTGCCGTTGGCTTCCCGGATGTCGGCAAAGCGCTTTGGCGGCTCGTTTATGACGGCGATATAGGTGTGCTTTCGCTTGGCACAAGAGAGCGCGCCCTCTAGATTTGGGGCCATCCACATGGGAGACATCTGCGTGAATTCGATCCTGAGAGCCGCGCCGGCGGTGCTGGCGCTTGCTGCCCTTGCCGCTCTTTCGGCCTGCGCGCCCGAGGCCGACACTCCGCCAAGCGACACCGCCACGGCAACGACAAGCGCCGGGCTGACCGTCAGCAATGCGCGCCTCATATTGCCTCCGGTGGCGGGCAATCCGGCGGTGGTCTATTTCGACCTTTCCTACAACGGCGCTCCGGGCATATCGCTCACGAACGTCACGGTCGAAGGCGCGATGATGACGATGATCCACGACAATGTGGAAAAGGACGGCAAGATGCAGATGGTGATGGCGGACAAGGTGCCGCTCAGCGCATCCGCGCCGGTCAGCTTCGCGCCGGGCGGGCTCCACGTGATGGCGATGGAGCCGACCGCCGCGCTCGCCGCAGGCAGCACCGCCAAGGTCACCCTCACCTGGTCCGACGGCACCAGCGTCACCATCGATGCGCCCGTGCGCGCCGCAGGGGACGAGCGCTGACGAGCGCGCCGGCCGCATCATCGCGGGGCGCCCCGCCCCCCGCCTGCCCGGTCGGCGGGACTCGGCCTTTGACCGCGGGAGAAGTCGCGCTCGCACGGTCGGTGTTCGGCGATGGGATCGATTACGCGCCCGTCACGGTGATGCGCCGCAAATTCTTCCCGCTCCAACCGCGCGGCGTGACCATGGCACCGATGGGCAGCCTGCACTTCCACCCCGCCGCCCCGCACTATTGCGATGATTTCGCCGAGGCCTCGCTGGCCAAGCAGGGCCACTTCATCCACGAGATGACGCATGTATGGCAGGCGCAGACCCTCGGCCGCTGGTATCTGGTGCTGCGCCGCCACCCGTGGTGCCGCTACGACTACACGCTGAAACCGGGCTGGGCGCTCACGCAATACGGGCTCGAGCAGCAGGCCGAGATCGTGCGCCACGCCTTTCTGCTGCGCCAAGGCGAGGCACTTCCCGGAGTGGCCGACAAGGCGGCCTATGCAGCGCTGGTCGATTTTCCGGGAGCGCGTGGGTGAGCCAGTTCGAATTCGTCTTCGTCCTCTACAGCCTGGTGCTCGGCCTCTCGCTGGTCGAGCTGCTCAATGGTCTCGGGCGCACGCTTGAATATATGCTCGCCCGCGAGGCTGGCGACCGCGCCTTTTCGATCGGCGTGCTCACCCCGCTGCTGGCGCTGTTCGTGATCCTCGATCTGCTCTCTTTCTGGATCTTCGCGTGGGTCGTGCAGGAACATGTCGCCGCTGACCGCTTCACGGTACTGGGCGTGCTGGTGTTCTCCAGCGCCTATTTCCTCGCCAGCCGCCTCGTCTTTCCGACCGACCCCGAGAACTTCACCGATCTCGACACGCACTATTTCCGCGTGCGCCGGGTGGTGTTCGCTATGCTGCTGGTGATGGTGGCGGTGCAGTGGGCGTTCCTGCTGTCGGTCGCCGACCTTGCCGTGCGGCTGATCACCCCTCTGAGCCTTGGGTTCACACTGGTTCTGGCCGGGCTGCTGGTTGCGGGCATGGTGGTCCCGGGCAAGCGGCTCGCAGCCGCGGTTCTGGCATTGCAGATTGCGCGCTATCTGGTGATCTACTCGCTCTAGCGGGGGCAAATCGCGTATCAACAAGGCCCGCTACCTACCCTTGCAAAGGAGCCGCACAGATGGACCGTTTTGCCCGCACCATTACCTTCGACAGCCCGCATTTCCCGCGCCACGACCGCGACGCGGAGCTTGCCAATGCCGAGGAGATGTACGGCTATGCGCTCGCAAGCCATATCGGCGAGAAGCTGGCCGAGCGGGGCACGACCGTCACCGCCTTCATCGCCGAGGACTGGGGCTGGTACTGCGAAATCCGCCTACCCGAAACGGCGATCGCCTATGGGGTGATGGCCGAAGGGGAAACCAACGGGTTCATCATCCAGTTCGTGCCCCACAAGCCCTATGTCCGCAAACTCTTCCGCAAGATCGACATCTCGGAGCCGCTCGCGCAGTTGCAGGACGACGTCTTCGCCATCCTGCAAGCCGCGCCTTCGAGCAGTCCGCCGGTGTGGAGCGAGGGTTAGTCGCGAAGCTCGGCAACGATGGCGTTGATCGCCACCGCAAGCCCGCCGTCTCCGCTTACCTGCCGCGTGACGAGATAAGGGCGCGCGACATCGTGGTCGATCCCCACCCCGCCCAGAGCGATCTGCCCTCGCGCGCCCAAGTCGGCGACGGTATCGACAAGGTGGTTCCAGAGGAAGTCGGCCGAATTTTCCGTAAGCGTGCTGTCGTCAACTGGTGCGCCGTCGCTGATGACCACCAGACAGCGGCGCGAGTGTGGCAGCGCCAGCAATTGCTGCTCTGCCCACAGGATCGCCTCGCCATCGACATTCTCGAAGCAGATCGCACGGCCGGCAAGCGGCAGGAGATGAGCGCGCGTGGTCGCTTCTTCCGGCGCGGAATAGACCACGTGGAGCAGGTCGCACAGCCGCCCGGGATTGCGGGGGCGACCCGCCTTCAGCCATTTCTGCCGCGCGCGGCCGCCTTTCCAGCCCACCGTGGTAAAGCCTGCAAGCAGTGTGCTCGCGCCCGCCGCTTCGAGGCTCTTCAGCGCTGCGAGCAGCGCCCCCGCGACACGCGGCATACGCTCGGCCATCGAACCTGACTGATCGAGCAGGAGCAACACCACCGTGTCGGAAAGGTCGCTTTCGGGCCTGGTGAGATCCGCCGCTGCCTCGGCGTAAGCGGCGTCGAACTGACCGCGCCGTTCGGCGGGATCGAGCGGGACCGGATTACGCGACGAGCTCCGGTTGAGCGCCTTCCAAGCCAGCACCCGGCCAAGCTCCTTGCCCGAGCACTCCACGTCGAACTCGGTCGTGTAGGCGCGGTAGGCTGGCGCGGCAGGCGTCGGATCAGGATAGCGCGGCGCTGGGGGCCGCGCGGGCAAGGGCGCGTGCGCTTTGCCCCCTTTCGCTCTCGAAATGCCGATGCATGCGAGGATCGCCAGCAACAGGAGAGCGCCCGCGCCCAGCAGGCCCGGGAGGCTCATGCCGTCAATCAGGCTTCTTCGCCACCGCCACCATCGCTGCGCGCAGCAGGCGGTCCTTGATCATCCAGCCCGCCTGCATTTCCGACACGATCGTGCCGGGCTCGTGATCGGCCGAGGGCACCTCGATCATCGCCTGGTGCTGGTTCGGGTCGAGCGGCAGGCCGACTGCGGCAATGCGGGTGATGCCGTTACCTGCGAAGACCTTCTCAAGCTCGCGCTGGGTGGCTTCGAGGCCGATCACGAGGCCTTTCATGCTCTCGTCCTCGCGCAAGCTCTGCGGGATGGCTTCGATCGCGCGCGACAGATTGTCGGCGACGCTCAGGACATCGCGCGCAAAGCCGGTCGCGGCATAGGCGCGCGCCTCGTCCTTTTCGCGCTCCAGACGGCGGCGCACGTTCTGGGTTTCGGCCTGAGCATAGAGCACCTCCTGCTTGGCCGCCTCAAGGTCGCGCTTCAGCGATTCGAGCGCCTCGGCGAGCGGTGCGGTATCATCACCGCCTTCGCGCAGGTGTTCAGGCACACCCTTCAATTCGTCTTCCGCCGCCTGATCCAGCGGCGTGTCGTTCTCGGTCATGTCGTATGGCTTTCCATTCAAGCGATCAGCTTGCCCAGCGATCGGGCGGTGAGATCAACCATGGGGACAACCCGCGCATAATTCAACCGCGTGGGGCCGATCACACCCAGCACGCCGACCACCCGGCCCTCGCGATCGCGATAGGGTGAGGCGATCACGCTCGAGCCGGAAAGCGCGAACAGGCGGTTCTCGCTGCCGATGAAAATGCGTGTCGCATCCGCCTCGCGCGCCGAATCGAGCAGCTGGGCGACCGACTGCTTGTTCTCGAGATCCTCGAGCAGCATCCGCACCCGCTCGATATCGCCGAGCGCGGTTTCATCGAGCAGGTTGGCAGCACCCCGCACGATCAGCACGGGGCGCGCAGCGGAATCCTCGCTCCAGACCGCAAGGCCGCGCTCGACCAGATCGCGCGAGGCATCGTCGAGCTGCGACTTGCCGGTGCTGATCTCGGTCCGCATCGCCAGCGCGGCTTCGGCGAGCGTGCGCCCGGCAAGCCGCGCGGTGATGTAATTCGAAGCGCGGTCGAGCGAGCCGGGACTGAGCGCACCGCCAATGGTGAGCACGCGGTTCTCGACCCCGCCATCCTCGCCCACCAGCACCGCCAGCGCCCTGCCCTGCCCGAGATCGACGAGACTGAACTGCGCAAGCCGCTGTTCGCGCGGGGCGACCAGCACCATGCCGGCCGCGCCCGATAGGTCCGAGAGGATCGCGGATGCCTGCTTCAGCGCCGCCTCGAGCGGGCCGGCTTCGGCCAACCGCGCCTCGATCGCGGCCTGCTCCTGCGCGGTGGGCTCGGCGACGCGCATCATCCCGTCGACGAATATCCTGAGGCCCGCATCGGTCGGCATCCGCCCCGCACTGGTATGCGGCGCCGCCAGAAGCCCGGCGGTTTCGAGGTCTGCCAAGACGCTGCGGATCGAGGCGGGCGACAGGTTCAGCGTGCCATCGGCCGCCAACGTCTTGGAGCCGACCGGCTGCCCGCTTGCGATATATTCCTCGACCACGCGCTGAAAGATATCGCGCGCGCGCTGGGTCAGTTCGGTGACGGGGAGCGAGGTCATCCCAGTCTTCCGTGCAATCGGTGCGATCTCACCCAGCCTGCCTCGCTGCGAGTATCCACGAAGTACACCTGCAACTGCGCCATTCCTCTCGAAACCATGAAAATGCTCGATGTTGCTTCTTGGCGGTCCCGGGTGCCGAACCATAGCGAATCGCCTTGCGCCAATCCCCAGCTGCTGACCCGGTGAACCAGCAAATCGGCTTCGCCCCGGTTCCCCACCTGCGCGACGCGAAAGTCGGCCTCTCCGAGCGATGCGGCTTGATAGATCCGCGCCAAAAATTGTCTCCGTGCATTCCGAAACGGCCTGTTGCCAATCCTTGCGTAAACGCGAATAGGCTCCCGCAAAAGGAGATATCCATGCGCCCTTCAGGACGCGCGCCCGATGAAATGCGCGCCATCACGATCGAGACCGGTTTCACCAAGCACGCCGAGGGCTCCTGCCTGATCGGCTTCGGTGACACCAAGGTGCTGTGCACCGCGAGTGTCGAGAAAGGCGTGCCGCCATGGATGCGCGGTAAGGGCGAAGGCTGGGTGACGGGCGAGTACTCGATGCTCCCACGCGCAACGCACACACGCGGTCAGCGTGAGGCCGCCAAGGGCAAGCAATCGGGCCGCACGCAAGAAATCCAGCGGCTTATCGGGCGGAGTTTGCGCGCGGTGGTCGATCTCCAGAAGCTCGGCGAGCGGCAGATCACCTTGGATTGCGACGTGATTCAGGCCGATGGCGGCACGCGCACCGCGGCGATCTCGGGCGCATGGATCGCACTGCGCATCGCCATTAATGGCCTGATGAAATCGGGCGACATCAAGCATGATCCGATCACCGCGCAGGTCGCAGGGATTTCCTGCGGCATCTTCAAGGGCACGCCCGTCCTCGACCTTGACTATGACGAGGACTCGAACGCCGAAGCCGATGGCAACTTCGTGCTGCTGTCGGGCGGCAAGATCGCCGAGGTGCAGGCCACCGCGGAAGGCGCGACCTATGACGAGGAAGCGCTGCTGCGCCTCCTGCGCCTCGCCCGCATCGGCTGCGACCGGATCTTCGCGGCGCAGTTGGACGCGGTGAGGTGAGGTGAGCCTACCGGGTGCGATCAACTTCAGGATCACCGAGGAAGACCACTATGCCGTGAACAGGCTGATGCTGGCTCGCTCGCTCGGTCGGTTGAGGCCCTTGCTCCTCCTGGTGGTCGGGCTCGCTGTCTTGTCGGTCGTCGTGAACGTGCTGCTGGAACGATCGGTGTTGGACGACCTCATGCCTCTCATTGTCGGCATTGCCGTGGGTGGCCTCGCGGCGCTCGGGATGTTCGTGACGCTCAAGCCGAGGGCGCGGAAGATTTACCGCGAGTCCGCGCCGCTCCGGGAGGAGATGACCCTCCTCTTTGAGGATGGCGGTTTCCGGATCGAGCAACCTTCTGGCCTGTGGCGCGTCCAGTGGGGCGATCTGGTGCGTTGGGACGAAAACCATGACATCTTTGCCGTCTTCCCCAATCGCCAAATGGCGATCATTGTCCCCAAGCAGCAAATCAGCGAGGACGTGGTGGACTACATTCGCGAACAGATGAAGCTTTCGGGCCTCCCCCGCCCTTGGAAGCTGCGCAAATGACCCGCCGCCTCGGCTCCGGCAGCCTTGTGATCGCCACGCATAATGCGGGCAAGCTCAAGGAGATTTCGGCGCTGCTTGCGCCCTACGGGGTCAAGTGCATCTCCGCCGGCTCGCTCGGCCTGCCCGAGCCGGCCGAGACCGGCGTCACCTTTGCGCAGAACGCGCTGATCAAGGCGCGGGCGGCGGCGGAGGCCTCCGGGCTGGCAGCGCTCGCTGACGACAGTGGGCTCAGCGTCGCCGCGCTGGGTGGTCGACCCGGCGTTTACACCGCCGACTGGGCCGAGCGGCAGTGGTTCGAGGGCGCTCCCGGGCGCAACTGGTACATGGCGATGGGCAAGGTCGAGGGGATGTTGGTCGAGAAGGGTGCGGACGTCGACCGCTCCGCCGCCTTCCACTGCGTTCTCGCGATCGCCTGGCCGGATGGCGAACACGCGATCTACGAAGGCCGGTGCGACGGCGCGCTGACCTGGCCGCCGCGCGGGGCAATGGGCTTCGGCTATGATCCGGTGTTCGTGCCGACGGGCAGCGCGCAAACCTTCGCCGAGATCGCGCCCGAGGCAAAGCACGCCGTCAGCCACCGCGCCGACGCTTTTGCGAAGCTCGTCGCCGCGCAATTTAGCTGAGGGCGCTCGGTTAACCGTTTAGCGCCGCGAAAGGCGCGTCTGGGGGTCGAGCCGGTAACCCATCACATTGCCGGCCGGCCAGTAGCGGCACACCAGCACCTCGTGCTTGGCATTGAGCGCGGTGGCGCAGCCAACTTCCTCAGTCTCGGGCCAGATGATCTGAGTGTAATGGCCGACATCGCTCCACCGCCCGGTTTTCGAGACATCGGGGAACGTGCCGGGTCGAAATGCCGTGCGTTCGGCGAGGAAGCCGTCGATCATCTGCGAGGGGGCATAGCGCTCACGCGTGCCCATCCACAGGTTCTCGCCCTGTCCCTGCTGCAACAGGTCGGGCGAATGGTGGAAGGCGCGGCGCGCGGCGAGATCCTCGGCCCAGTCGCGGGGATCGCGCCGCAAGTCATGGTTCCAACGCAGCGGCGGCAGCCCGACCGCCGCTCGTGCCTTGTTGTGTTCGGAGAGCCATTCCTGCTCGGCCGGGAACAGCGGGCGCTGGTCATCGGGCACGTCTTGCGGCAGGGCGGGAGCGGCTGCCATAAGCAGCGTCGCCCCGGCCAGGCGGGCAAGCAAGGTCATGAAACGGGAGCTCCGCATGCTGTGGGTCTATGCGTCAACGGTTAAGCGGAGCTGAAAATTCCACCCCCAACCTCCCCCGGGCCTCGCGCGCTCTATATCCACTGGCCGTTCTGCGCCAAGAAATGCCCCTATTGCGACTTCAACTCGCACGTCCGCGAGGGCGTCGATGTGGCGGCGTGGCAGGCGGCGCTGATCGCCGATATGCGCGCCGAGGCAGCGGCCGCGGGCGGCGAGACGCTGACCTCGATCTTCTTTGGCGGCGGCACCCCCTCGCTGATGCCCCCTGCCCTTGTCGCCGCGCTGCTGGCCGAGGCCGAGCGCCTGTGGGGCTTTGCGCAAGGGATCGAGATCACGCTTGAGGCCAATCCGTCCTCGGTGGAGGCGGCGAATTTTGCCGCGCTGGCGGGCGCGGGAATCAACCGCGTGTCGCTCGGGGTGCAGTCGCTCGACGATGCCGAATTACGCTTCCTCGGGAGGCTCCACGGAGCAGGCGAGGCCTTGCGGGCGCTCGAGACGGCGCAGGCCCATTTCGAGCGGGTGAGCTTCGACTTGATCTACGCCCTGCCCGGCCACACGCCGCAGCTGTGGGAGGACCGGCTGACCCGCGCGCTTGCCTTCGGCGCCGGGCACATGTCGCTCTACCAGCTGACCATCGAGCCCGGCACGCGCTTTGCCAGCGACGTGCGGCGCGGGCGACTGGTGCCGCTCGACGACGATGCGGCGGCGGAGTTGTTCGACATCACGCAGGCGCTCACGAATGCGGCCGGGCTGCCCGCCTACGAGACCAGCAACCACGCTCGGCCCGGCGAAGAGAGCCGCCACAACCTCGCATATTGGCGTTATCAAGATTACGCCGGGATCGGCCCGGGCGCGCACGGACGGCGTGGCGGCGTGGCGACGGTGCGGCACAAGAAGCCCGAGAATTTCCTCGCCGCCGTCGCGCGGCAGGGTGATGGCATCGCCGAGGCGCGCGCGCTGGCGGTGCCCGAACAGGCGGCCGAGGCGCTGCTGATGGGCCTGCGCCTCGTCGAGGGGGTGGACCTCGCCGCACTCGGCGCGCGGTTCGGTCTGCCGCGCGCGGGGCTGATCGACGAGGGGGCCCTCGCACGGCTCACGGGCCTCGGGCTGATGTTGGCCTCAGGCACGCGGATCGGCGTTGCGCCGGAGGGGCGCGGAGTGCTCGACGCGCTGCTGGCCGAGGTGGTCGCCGACACGCTGGTTGCCGCATGAGCGCGCCCGAGATTCTGGAAACATGGCGCGCGCATTTGGCGGATAATCGCCGCCGCTCGCCCCATACCGTGCGAGCCTATGTCGCCGCCGCCGCGCGGCTGCTGGCGGCGCGGGAGACCGAGGACTGGGTGGCGGTGGCGGGGACCGAGGCGCATCACCTGCGCACACATCTCGCAGCGCGGCGCGGCGAAGGCCTCGGCAATGCCAGCACCGCGCGGGAGCTTTCGGCATTGAAGGCCTTCATCGCATTTGCGCGGGCGCAGGCAGGTGATCCCGATCCCGCCGCTCCGCGCCTGCGCGGCCCGCGGCTCAAGAAGGGCCTCCCCCGCCCTGTCACGCCCGACGAGGCCGAAAATCTTGCGTCCCATGTGGAAGATTTCGCCGTGACCGACTGGATCGGCGCACGCGACCGGGCGGTGCTGCTGCTGCTCTATGGATCGGGTTTGCGGATCGCTGAGGCGCTCTCGCTCACCGGGCGCGATGCGAGCATGGGCGAGGTGCTGCAGGTGACCGGCAAGGGCGGCAAGCAGCGGGTGGTCCCCGTTCTGCCGATCACCCGCGCGGCGGTGGCGGCATATGTGAAGGCCTGCCCCTACCCGCTCACGCATTCGGAACCCCTATTCCGCGGGGCCAAGGGCGGGCCGCTCTCGCCCGGCATGGTCCAGCGCGCGATGGCGCAGGCGCGCCGCGCGCTCGGCCTCCCCGACACGGCGACGCCGCACGCGCTCAGGCACTCCTTCGCGACGCACCTGCTGAGCGCGGGCGCGGACTTGAGGAGCTTGCAGGAGTTGCTGGGCCATGCCTCGCTAGGATCGACGCAGATCTACACCCGCGTCGATGCCGCCGCATTGCTGGAGAACTACCGCAAGGCGCATCCGCGCGGTTAACGCGCAATCATTCGCCCCGCTCGTGCGCCTCGACCGGCTTCCACGTCACCACGCGGTAGATGTAGAAGGCGACCCCGGCGAGGACGAAGAGCACCACGCCGTAACCGGCGAATTTCTCGAACCGCTCGACCAAAGGTGCAGCCGTCTGGCCGCCGAAGATCAGCACCGCGTTCCAGATGCCGGAGCCCAGCGCCGTGAACAGGCAAAAGCGCCACAGCTTCATCCCCGCAAGGCCCGCAGGCAGCGAGACGATGGTGCGCAGGATAGGCGAGAAGCGCAGCAGTAAGACGATCCAGTCGCCATACTTGCGGAAGATGTCGCGCGCCTTGGTGAACTCGTCCCACTCGAAGGTCAGCCACCGGCCCCAGCGGTCGATGATCGCCTTCAGTTGTTCCTCGCTCCAGCGAACCCCGATCCAGTACCAGAACAGGTTGCCCGCGACAGTGCCAAGCGTCGCGACGATCCACACCGCCCAGAAGGTCATCTCGCCTTTGGCGACGAGCAGCCCGGCCCCGCCCATGATCACCTCGGAAGGGATCGGCGGGAAGATGTTCTCAGCCGCCATCAGCAGGAAGATGCCAAGATAGCCGCCCTGGTTGAGCAGTTCGAGGAGGAAGTCGGTCATGTGGTCCCAGTCGTGCGGTTGGGGAGCGTCAGGCGGCCGCGCGGCGTGTCGCAAGGCGCCGTTCGATCGCGTCCCAGATCATGCCCGCCGTATCAGTGTTGTTGAAGCGGTCAATCGCCACGATGCCCGTCGGGGAGGTCACGTTTATCTCGGTCAACCATTTGCCACCGATGACGTCGATGCCCACGAAGGTCAGCCCGAGGCGCTTCAGATCGGGCCCGAGCGCGGCGCAGATCTCCGCCTCGCGCGCCGTCAGCTGGGTCGGCTGTGCTGAGCCGCCCATTGCAAGGTTCGAGCGGAACTCGCCCTCGCCCGGCACGCGGTTGATGGCGCCTGCGACCTCGCCGTCGATCAGGACGATCCGCTTGTCGCCTTGGACAACCTCGGGGAGGAAGGGCTGAACCATGTGCGGCTCGGGCCAGGTCTGGTTGAACACCTCGAACAGCGCGGTGAGGTTCTCGGCGTTCTCGCCGATGCGGAAGATCGCCTTGCCGCCATTGCCGTGGATGGGCTTGACCACGATCGCGCCGTGCTTCGCCATAAAACGCCGCACCTCGTCCACCGAGCGCGTGACCAGCGTCGGCGGCATGAAGCGGCGGTAATTGAGCACCATCACCTTCTCGGGCGAGTTGCGGACATTGGCAGGATCATTGACGACCAGCGTCTCGTGCCCGATCCGCTCGAGCAGATGGGTCGCGGTGATGTAGCCCATGTGGAACGGCGGGTCCTGGCGCATCAGCACCACATCGACATCCTTGCCGAGATCGAGCCGCACTTGCTCACCGCGGGTGAAATGGTTGCCCTCGATCCGCTGCACCGTCACCGGAAAGGCGTGCGCGAAGAGGCTGTCATCCTCGTCGAGCGTCAGACTTTCGACGTGATATTCGAACAGCGTGTGCCCGCGGGCTTGCGCGGCCAGCATCAGCGCGAAGGAGCTGTCGCCGGCGATCTTGATGCTGTCGATGGGGTCCATCTGGACCGCGATGCGCAAACTCATGAGCAACTCCGAGGGGATCAGCCGAAAGGCATCCAGGCGTTTTCGATGTGGGTTGGCTTGCGGCCGGGCGCAAGCAGGATAACGTCGATGCGGATGTCCTCGCCATCAGTGGCATAATCCTGCCACACGATTTCGACCGCGTTGGCGACGCGCGCAAGGCGGCGTTCGTCGATCGCATCGGCGAGCGCGGCGGCGCGGGCGCGCCACTTGACCTCGACGAAGGCGACAAGGCCGGGTTTGCGGGCGATGAGGTCGATCTCGCCAGCCTTGGTCTTCACCCGCTCGGCGACAATCCGCCAGCCCGCTTGCGCGAGCCACATCGCCGCTTCGGCCTCGCCCTCGCGGCCGCGGCTGTCGGCTTCGTGGCGTTGCTCGGGGGTGCGTGGGGGCCGCGTCATGCGCCCTTGAGCTCCAGCGCGCGGGCATAGAGCGTGGCACGGTCGATGCCGGTCGCCTTGGCCACCACGCCGGCTGCCTTGCCCGGCCCCGCTTCGGCGAGCGCCGCGCGCAGCAGTGCGTCGGTATCGAGCACCGGGGCCTCGCTGTGCGAAGGCGGGCCGATCAGCAGCACAATCTCGCCCTTGGGCGGGTGCGCGGCGTAATGCGCGGCCAGCACCGCCGCGGTGCCGGTGCGGCATTCCTCGTGCAGCTTGGTAAGCTCCCGCGCGACCGCGACCTCGCGCTCGGGCCACATTTCGGCAATCGCGAGCAGCGATTTTTCGAGCCGCGGGGCGGTTTCGTAGAACACCAGTGTCGCGGCGACCCCCGCCAGACCCTCGAGCGCCTCACCCCGCGCCTTCTCCTTCACCGGCAGGAAGCCTGCAAACAGGAAGCGGTCGGACGGCAGGCCCGCGATGGCGAGCGCCGAGACCGCCGCGCAGGCCCCCGGAATGCTGGTGACCATGACGCCCGCCGCACGCGCCTCGCGCACCAGGCGGTAGCCGGGATCGGAGATCAGCGGCGTCCCAGCATCCGACACCAGCACGACCGGCGAATGCCTCGCCTCGTCGATCACCCGCGCGCGGGTCTCGGGCCCGGCGTGATCGTCGAGCCGTTGCAGCCTTGCCTTGATGCCGTAATGTTTCAAGAGTTTACCGGTGACCCGCGTGTCCTCGCAGGCAATCAATGCCGCGCCTTGCAGCACGGCGAGCGCACGCAGGGTGATGTCGCCAAGATTGCCAATCGGGGTGGCAAGGATATACAGCCCGCTTACGGGTTCCCACGCGGGAAGGGATGGCAGCGCCTCGGGTCTCACGGATTGAGTCCATGGCGCACGACTGAGGGGTCGGCAAGAATGAAGCTTTGGGCACGTCCGAATTGGGCGCCGAATTGGGCCGGATCACTTGTCGCCGCAGCGCGTGGTCTTCGCGGCCGCAACCTCGCTGTCGCAGGGGCAGCGCTGCTGGCGAGCGCCTGTGCGGTGGTGCCCAAGGCCGAGGTCGCGACCGCCCCACCGCCTGCTCCAGTATCCGAGCCGTCGGCGACCGCGCTCCCGACCGACACCGGCCGCCATCGCATCGCGCTGCTCGTCCCACTGTCGGGCGACACCGCGCCGGTCGGGCAGGCGATCGCCAATGCGACCACCATGGCGCTGCTCGATACTGGCGCGGACAATCTGCGCATCACCACCTATGACACCTCCGAAGGGGTCACCACCGCTGCGAGGAAGGCGATTGCCGACGGCAACAGGCTGATTTTCGGGCCGCTGACCGCCGATGCGGTGCCGCAGGTGCAGGCCGCCGCGCGCCCCGCCGGCGTGCCGGTCATCGCCTTCGCCAATGATGCAAGCGTCGCGGCGGCCGATGTTTTCGTGATCGGTCACCTGCCCGAGCAATCGATCCGCCGTTCGGTCCAGTTCGCCCGCAGTCGCGGCGCGGCGCGCTTTGCTGTGCTCGCGCCCGAGGGTGATTATGGCACCCGCGCAGTCTTCTCGCTTGAGAACGCGCTGCGGGAATATGGCGGCTCGCTAGTGCGCAAGGAGGGCTATGCGCGCGGCAATACCTCGATCGTCAGCGCGGCCGCCCGGTTGCGCGCTGCGGGGGGCTATGACACCGTACTGATCGCGGATTCGGCGCGGCTCGGGGTCGATGCGGCGGGCGAATTGAACAAGTCCGCGCGCACCCGCACCCGCATCCTTGGCACCGAGCTGTGGAGCGGCGAGGCGGTGCTCGCCCGCACCCCGACATTGGAAGGCGCGCTTTTCTCGGCAGTGTCCGACCAGCGCTTCCGCCGCTTTGCCGACAGCTACGCGCAGCGCTTCGGCGGCCAGCCCTTCCGGGTGGCGACGCTGGGCTATGACGCGGTGCTGCTGACCTTACGCGTCGCGCGCGACTGGAAGGTCAATACGCCCTTCCCGCGCGAGGCGCTCTACGACCGCGGCGGCTTCCTCGGGGTCGACGGCGCGTTCCGCTTTGCCCGCAACGGCGTGGTCGAGCGCGCGCTCGAAGTGCGCGAGGTCAAGGGCGGTGATGTCATCGCGGTCGATCCGGCGCCCGCCGGCTTCGGCAAGTGAGTGCGTAAAACACCAGGGGGTGGCTTGTGAGGCGTAGCGCGGCGGCCCTATAGTCCCGCCCATGTCCGAGCCCACCCCCGACGACCTCTTCGCCAACACCCCGACCTCCAGCGGCGATTACAACGCCAGCGCCATCGAGGTGCTCGAAGGGCTCGAGCCCGTCCGCCGCCGCCCCGGCATGTATATCGGCGGAACGGATGACCGCGCCTACCACCACCTCGCCGCCGAAGTGCTCGACAATGCAATGGACGAGGCGGTCGCGGGGCATGCGACGCGGATCGAGGTGCGGCTCGACGAAGGCAACCGCCTGTCGATCGCCGACAACGGTCGCGGGATCCCGGTCGACGAGCATCCCAAGTTTCCGGGCAAATCGACGCTAGAAGTGATCCTTTCCACCCTCCACTCGGGTGGCAAGTTCTCCGGCAAGGCCTATGCGACCAGCGGGGGTCTGCACGGCGTCGGCATCAGCGTGGTCAACGCGCTCTCGGTCCACACCCGTGTCGAGGTCGCGCGCGACAAGCAGCTCTATGCGCAGGAATTCGCGCGCGGGGTCACGCAAGGGGCGATCCAGAACCTCGGGAGCACGCCCAACCGGCGCGGCACCACCGTCAGCTTCGTCCCCGATCCCGAGATTTTCGGCGAGCGCAGCTTCAACCCCAAGCGCTTGTTCAAGCTGGCGCGCTCCAAGGCCTACCTCTTCGCGGGCGTAGAAATCCGCTGGAAATGCGCGCCCTCGCTCACCAGCGAGGATGTGCCGGCAGAGGCGGTGTTCAAGTTCCCGGGTGGCCTCGCCGATCACTTGGCCGAACAGATCGGCACGCGCGAATGCGTCACCGCCCAGCCCTTCGCTGGCACGCAGGACTTCCCGCTTATCGAAGGCATCGGGCAAGGCCGCGCTGAATGGGCGATTGCCTGGCCGCTCTATTCCGACGGCTCGACCAGCTGGTATTGCAACACCGTGCCCACCCCCGATGGCGGCACCCACGAACAGGGCTTGCGCACCGCGCTCACCCGCGGGCTTCGCGCTTTCGGCGAGTTGGTCGGCGCCAAGAAGGCCAAGGACATCACCGCCGACGATGTGATGACCGGCTGCGAGGTTATGCTCAGCGTCTTCATCCGCGATCCGCAGTTCCAGTCGCAGACCAAGGACCGCCTCACCTCGCCCGAGGCCGCGCGCCTAGTCGAGAACGCGATGCGCGATCACTTCGACCACTTCCTCACCGACAATATGGAGCGCGGCAAGGCGCTGCTCGGCGAGGTGATGGAGCGCATGGACGAGCGCTTGAAGCGCAAGGCCGAGCGCGAGATCAAGCGCAAGACCGCTACCAATGCCAAGAAGCTGCGCCTTCCGGGCAAGCTCACCGATTGTTCTGGCGAAGGCGGGCGCGAGACCGAGCTGTTCATCGTCGAAGGCGATTCGGCGGGCGGCAGCGCCAAGCAGGCGCGCGACCGCAAAAGCCAGGCGATCCTGCCGATCCGTGGCAAGATCCTCAACGTCGCCAGCGCCACGGCCGACAAGATCCGCGCCAACAGCGAAATCGCCGACTTGGCGCTGGCGCTGGGTTGCGGCACCCGCAAGGACTGCAACGCAGACTCGCTGCGCTACGACCGCATCATCATCATGACAGACGCCGACGTCGACGGCGCGCATATCGCCACGCTGCTGATGACCTTCTTCTTCCAGGAAATGCCCGACATCGTGAAGCGCGGCCACCTGTTCCTTGCCCAGCCCCCGCTCTACCGGCTGACCGCGGGCAAGGAGAGCCGCTACGCGCGCGACGATACGCACCGGGCAGAGCTCGAAGCGACGGTGTTCAAGGGCAAGAAGGTCGAGGTCAGCCGCTTCAAGGGCCTCGGCGAAATGAACCCGGGGCAGCTGCGCGAAACCACCATGGCGCCCGAGACACGCGGGCTGATCCGCATCACCCTGCCGCAGGAATTCGAGGACCGCGCAGGGGTAGCCCGGCTTGTCGACGAGCTGATGGGCCGCAACCCCGAGCATCGCTTCAACTTCATCCAGAACCGCGCGAGCGACGTCGACCGCGACATGATCGATGCGTGACGACGAGGGCGAGGCGGCCGACATCATGGCCGGCGATCGCCGCATCGCCCGCGCCGATTCTGCGCTGCCGGATTCGATTATCCCCGATGCGACCTACCGGCCGGTGCCGATCGCGTGGTTCACCGCGGCGTTTCTGCTCCAGATGGCGATGCTGACCTTCCTGTTCATCGTCCTCCTCGCCAAGCCGGCATGGATCACTATCCTGCTCGCGAGCGCGGCGACGGGGGTGCTGGGGGCGTGGACCTGGGATCGCGGGATGAAGGCGGCGGGCACGGGTTGGCAGGTCGCAACCGCGCTGATGCTGGCGCTGCAACTCGGCCTGGTCTGCATAGGCGCGGCGGCGCGGCTCTAGAGGGCTTCGGCCCGGACCCTTCGGAACACCAGCACGAACAGCGCCGCGAGCAACAGAGGCATGATCGGCACGCCGAGGTTGAGCGCCAGTGGCCGCGCAAAGGCCGCGCCTGCGAACACTGCGGCGATGGTGATGCGCTCCCAATCGGCAAAGCCCTCCGCCCGCGCCCGGGCGAACAGGAAGGCGAGCGGGAAAGCGGTCAGCAGCATGTCGTAATCGAGCACGAAGGGCGTGGCGAGCGGGGCGCCTGCCAGCACCAGCGCGGCAAGCCCCGGCGAGAAAGCGCGCCGCCAGCTCGCCATAACCACCGCCGCGGCCAGCGCCAGCGACACCGCAGCCTGCACCGGCATCGCCACTACAGCGGGCACGCCGAGGAGGCTGAGCCCTGCAAACACGCTGACCATCTTGGCGAAGGGGATGTTGCCATCTGCGGTCGCCGCGCTGGCGGTGCGGGTGATCGCGAGCCAGTCAGCCCAGACCTCGGGGCCGAAAGCTAGGGTTGTGAGCGCGGCGAGCCCCAAGGCTGCCGCGCCTGCTCCGGCGATGGTGCGCCACTGCCCGCTCGCCAGAAGCGCGAGCGGGACGAGGAGGCCGAATTGCGGCTTGATCGTCGCAAGCCCGATCAGCACACCGGCCAGCCATGGCCGCCTCCCGACCAGCAGCAGCCCGCCGCCGAGCAATGCCGCCACAAGGAACGACGTCTGCCCGTGGGTGAGCGTCACGAACACCGGCGAGAAGGCAGCGACCAGCACCAGCGCCGGGCCCTTCAGCCCGAGCGCGCGGAACCAAGCGCGCACCGCCGCAAGGAAGGCTGCTCCCGTCAGACCGAGCCACGCCGCCAACGCCGGGAAATAGGGCAGCAGGCCCAAAGGCCAGACGAAAGGCAGGAAATTGGGCGGGTAGAAGAAGGCGGTATACTCGCCCGGCATCACGTAGAACTCGCGCTGCGCGGCGACATGGGCGGCGGTGTCGTAGACATTCGCGCCCGCAAGCAGCATCCGCCCCGAAGTCCAGAAGCTGATGAAATCGGTGCCGAGCAGGAAGCCGTTGGCATCGACGCCGCCCTTCTGGGTCGCGAGCAGGAAGACCACCGCGCCCGCATTCACCAATGCGAGCAGCAGCAGATAGCCGCGAACGCGCCCGGGTTCGAGCCATTCTGCCTTGCGGATCGCGTCCCACCCCATGGCCTTGCGTCTGCCGCGCGGGGCCGCCCAAGTCCACCGCGCCTGCGCACTGGCTCGGGGAAAGTCGCTAGTCGACGGTCTCGGTATGGATATGGAGATGGCCCTCAAGCGTGCGGTGCACCGGGCACTTGTCGGCGATGGCGATGATCTTCTCGCGCTGTTCTGGCGTAAGTTCGTCGCCCAGCAGCGTGATTACGCGGTTCAGCGCCTGCACCTTGGCGCCCTCCTCCAGCATATGCGCGCAGTCCTCGGCGTGGTTGCGCTCGTGGGTGAGGTGGATGCGCGCCCCTTCGAAGGGGAGGCCCTTCTGGTCGGCATACATCTTCATCGTCATCGCGGTGCAGGTGCCGAGCGCGGCGAGCAGCAGGTCGTAGGGCGTCGGGCCGCTTTCATCTCCGCCATAGGAGCGCGGCTCGTCGGCGACGAAGCGGTGCGCGTTGGTGTGGACCTCGGTGCCGAACTTGCCGTGGCCGGTCTGCACCACCACCCCTTCCTCCGGCATCGGCCAGTCGGAGCGCATCGGTAAGTAGCGCCCCGCCCAGCCCGCGATTATCGTCGCGGCGAAATTGGCATCTTCGGCTCGGGTCAGCAGGTGGTCGGCGCCGGCGAGGCTGACGAAGCTCTTGGGGTGGAAGGCAGACTGGAACAGCGCGGCGGCGTGCTCGACCCCGACGATGGTGTCGGTCGGCGAATGGAGGCAAAGATAGGGGAGCCGCAGCCTTCCCACCACATCCAGCAGATCCACATCTGCCGCCGCATCAAGGAATGAGCGGCTGAGCGTGAAGGCCTGCCCGCCGATCCGCACAGGCCCCGCCCCGTCGCGCCGGATCGCATCGTGATCGCCCTCTATCACGTGGAGCACGTGCGGCACGTCCGACGGCGCGCCGATGGTGGCGATGGCGGCGACTTTGTCCTCGCCCAGCAGCGCTGCCGCCGCGAGCACCGCCGCACCGCCGAGGCTATGGCCAACCAGCAGCAGCGGCCCATCGAAACGCGCGGCGAGCGCCTCGGCTGCGGCGACCAGATCGGCCATGTCGGTCGCGAAGCCCGCGCGCCCGAAATCGCCCTCGCTTCCGCCAAGGCCGGTGAAATCGAACCTGAGGCATGCGATCCCCTGCCGCGCCAGCGCCCGTGACACGGCGACTGCGGCGCGGCTTTGCTTGGTGCAGGTGAAGCAATGCGCAAACAGCGCCGCCCCGCGCACCAGCCCTGTGGGCAGTTCGAGCGCGCCTTCAAGCGCATGACCCGCAGGGGTCGGGAAGGCGAGCGTTTCGGTCGGCATGATGGTTCTCCTCGCGGGCAAGCCTATGGAACATTTGCGCCAATCATGCGACCTTACAGACCGTCCCTTGTGCCCCGTGGTCAGGAGAGTGCCGATGCAGGCCCACGTCTTTCACGCCATTGCTCTGGCCTTCGCCATGACGCTCGGCACTCCGGCTGCCGCGCAGCCAGCGGCAGCCGCCGCCCAGCCTGCCGAGCCGACCGCGCTCGAAGCGCGAAGCCTGCAGGTGGTGGAGCTCCTCAACGGCGAGGTGCAGCCCGAGGAGATATTCACGCCCGCCTTCCGCGCCGCGATTGCCGACGAGCAGATCAAGACGCTTTCGGCAAGCCTCTCCGCGCAGTTCGGGCGAGCGGTGGAGGTGAGCCTGCTGGCCCCGCGCGAGGGTATGCGCGCCGCGCTCGAAATCCGCTTCGAGCGCGGGATTGCCAAGGGCGGGATTGCGCTCGATCCGGCGGAGAACAACCGCATCAACGAATTGCGCTTCACCTCGGTCGATTCGCTCGCGGTGGCTGGGGATACTGCCGATAAGATCGCTGCTGATCTTGGTGCGCTGCCGGGGAGCGTCAACGCGTGGTTCGGCCCGCTTGGCGGCGCTCCGGTCATCAGCCGCAACGCCGAGGTGACGCTGGCGCTGGGATCGACCTTCAAGCTTTATATCCTTGCCGCGCTCGCCGAGGATGTGAAGGCGGGGCGCCGCAAGTGGTCGGACGTCGTGGTGCTGACGGAAAAGAGCTATCCCAGCGGGCAGTTGCAGGATTGGCCCCAAGGCTCGCCGGTGACGCTGCACACGCTCGCCAGCTTGATGATCTCCATCAGCGATAACACCGCGACCGACCAGCTGATCAAGGTGCTGGGACGAAATCGTATCCTCCAGCTCATCATAGCAAGTGGCCATGCCGATCCATGGGCCAACGACGAGTTCCTTAGCACCCGCGAGCTCTTCATGCTGAAAGCCGATCAGAAATTGGCTGATCAATGGCGCTCCGACGATTCAGGCCTGCAAATCGGAGCGCTCAACGAAATGGCATCGCGGGCCAACCCGCCGCTCGATGAGATCAACGCAGCCTTTGCCAATGGCCCCAAGGCGCTCGATATCGAATGGTTCGCCTCCCCCGCTGACCTTGCCAAGCTCTTCGCCCACATGCGCAAGACCGCCGATCCAAAGGCGTTCGAAATCCTCGCCATCAACCCCTCGGCGACCGATGCGATCAAGGCCAACTGGGGCGCCATTGGGTTCAAGGGCGGCAGCGAGCCCGGCGTCCTCAACCTCACATGGCTGCTCACCGACAAGGCGGGGCGCGACTGGGTGTTGACGCTGGGGTGGAACAACCCCGAGGCCGTGGTCGATGAAGGCAAGCTGGAGGCAATCGCCCAGCGCATCCTCCTCCTGCCTCGCTAAACCGCCAGCCCTCCCCCTCTTGCGCCGCGCGAAGCCGCCGCTTATCGCTGGCGACCGAAATTCAGTCTCGCAGGAAAACCCATGACCGATCAGCAGCAGCAGCGTTTCGAAGGCACCAAGTCCTATATCGCGACCGAGGACTTGAAGGTCGCGGTCAATGCCGCCGTCACCCTGCGCCGCCCGCTGCTGGTCAAGGGCGAGCCCGGCACCGGCAAGACCGTGCTGGCGCATGAAATCTCAAAGGCTTTGGGCGCGCCGCTGATCGAGTGGAACATCAAGTCGACCACCAAGGCGCAGCAGGGCCTCTACGAATATGACGCGGTCGCCCGCCTCCGCGATGGCCAGCTGGGCGAAGAGCGCGTTCACGACATCCGTAACTACATCAAGAAGGGCAAGCTGTGGGAGGCTTTCACCGCGCCCCAACTCCCCGTCCTGCTGATCGACGAGATCGACAAGGCCGACATCGAGTTCCCGAACGACCTGCTTCAGGAACTCGATCGCATGAGCTTCGACGTCTACGAGACGCAGGAGCGTATCGAGGCCAAGGAACGCCCGATCGTCGTCATCACCTCGAACAACGAGAAGGAACTGCCCGATGCCTTCCTGCGCCGCTGCTTCTTCCACTACATCAAGTTCCCCGACCGTGAGACCATGCAGGACATCATCGATGTCCACTTCCCCGGCATCCAGAAGACGCTGGTCAAGAAGGCGATGGATATCTTCTACGATCTGCGCGAAGTGCCGGGCCTCAAGAAGAAGCCCTCGACCAGCGAGCTGCTCGACTGGCTGAAGCTGCTGCTCAACGAGGACATGCCGCTCGAGGTGCTGCAAAGCAGCAATCCGGCGAGCGCGATCCCGCCGCTGCACGGCGCCCTGCTCAAGAACGAGCAGGACATCATGCTGTTCGAACGGCTGGCCTTCATGGCCCGCCGGAATCCCAGTTAATCTGGCCGAGTTGAGTCCGTGGGCTACACCGGTCGGTGCAGGTGCGGCGCGGTCTCACTGCAGATTGATGCAGAGCCCGTCGCCGTGCGCCAGTGCTGGTGCCGCCATTGCCAGCGGATCGCCGCCGGGAGTGCGAGCAACAACGCGATCTTCCCTGCTGATGCGGTGCGCTTTGCGGGCGAACTGCAATCCTCCGGATGGACCGCGGATTCCGGCAACAGCCTGACCTATTGGTTCTGCCCGCACTGCGGCACGCAGGCCTATGCGCAGACCTCAGCGCGGCCGCAGTTCAAGACCGTTCGCCTCGGATTTCTCGAAGCGCCCCACGGTCTAGCACCCGGCGCGATTATCTGGACCGATGCTGCACCCGACTGGGCGGTGTTCGATCCCGAACTCGAACAATGGCCCCAGCAGCCCCCGCCCCCGCCACCCGCGAGCTGAGACCCGGGTCCGTTCAGATCACAGGAAAACAGGCAACTCCGGCGCGCTTCAGCGCCTTGCAGGTCGCGTGCGCGTCGGGGGCCGAGGCGCGCAATCGGTAATATTGCTTGCCGTTTACCACGGCCGGGATGACCGCCATCCGCATGCTCCTCAGCTCGGGCCGCTGCCCGGCGAGCGCCTCCCACTGCGCGGACGCTTCGGTCGGTGACAGCGCGGCGGCGAGCTGGATCGTCTGCTGCCCGGCAGCGGCGATCGGCGGCGCAGGGATGGTCCGTGCGGCAGGCAGGCGCGCTGCAGGCACTGCGGGCGCTACAGGCGGGGCTGGCGTCGCGGCGGCCAGCGCCGGGCGTTCGCGTTGCAAAAGAGCGGGCGCGATCGGCACCACCGCATCGCTGCGCTGCGCCAGCGTCAGCGCCGCCTCTCCGTCTGCAAGCGGCTCGTCGACAATGATCACCGCAGTCGTTGTCGCGCCTGTGATCTTGAACAGCTCGCTGGCGAATTGGGTGGGGAGCCTGATGCAGCCGTGCGAGGCGGGATAGCCCGGCAGGCGGCCGGCATGGATCGCGATCCCGCTCCATGTCAGGCGCTGCATGTAGGGCATGGGCGCGTTGCTGTAGAGGTTGGAGCGGTGGAAACGCTTCTTCTGGAGGATCGCGAAGACCCCGGTCGGCGTCCGCTTGCCCTTCTTGCCGGTCGACACCGGGCTCGAGCGCCACAGCACGCCATCACGAAAGACGTGCATCTTCTGCGAGGACAGACTGACGGTGATGACCACTCCGCTTTCGAGAACCTGGCTCACCGTCTTGCTCGGCGGGGGCGGCGGCGGCTGGTCCGCCGGTGCGGCCGCCTGCTCTGCCGCCTGTGCGGGAGCACTCACCGGCGAGGCACCGTCCGGTGCGAAGACGGCGGGCAGGCTGACCATCGCCAGCAGCACCGCCGGCAGCAGCCATAGACCATGAAGCCGCAAGCGCCGCACTGCGCTCTCCCGTTAACACGAATAGTTAACGGTTAATGCGTTGCGGAACCCCCGGCAAGGCCTGTTCGCGCGCGGTCGGCCTTCAGTCGAAGCTGTAGGCCAGCTCGAAATCACCCCAGCGCCGTCCGCCGAAGATCAGCGGGACGTAGACATTGCGCACCACCACATAGCTGTCGCCGTCGTTTTCCTGACGATAGACCGCCATCATGTAGGGCGCACCCGAGACCTTGGCCTTGCGGTCGATCGCCTCGAGCATGATCCGGCCGTTGCGGCAAAACTGGGTGTCGTGGGCGAGATCGCCGGTGGGCGTGCGGCTGCGTTCGGTGAGGTGGGTCGGCAGGAACCCGTTCATGTCTGTGCAGGCCGCGGCCAGCACGCGCGGATCGCTCGCCTTGGCCCGGTCGAGGAAGGGGCGCCACTCGGCATGGGCCCAATCGCTGAGGCGCGTGCGGTGGAGCTGCGGATTGGTGCCGGGCACTGGCTGGTAATCGGTGTCGAACAGCGCCGCAGTGCTGATCGCCCCGCGAGCCAGGGTGGTCTCGGTATGCGCGACCAGCTCCTGCACCATCGCCTGCGCAGCCACGACCATCGCGCTGTCCTCGGGCGAAAGGCCGGCGTGGACAATGCGGTCGAACATCTCGGAGGCGGTGATTTCAAGCTCTTCCATCTTGCGATGGGCCCCGTGCAGGCGATCCTCGTTGCGGAGCGAGGCCGCATCGAAACTGGTCAGCACGCGCTGGACCTTGTCGACATGGCCGGAGATGGTTCCGGTCGAGCGGGCGATGACGTCGTTCTGCTTGTCGACCTCTTCCACCAGCGCGCCGACATTGGCGAGGCTGCTCTCGATCCGGGCGACGCTGGCGCGGGCCTCGCCGCTGGCTCTGGAGCCCGCTTCGATCCGCCCGATCACCACCTCGGCCTCGCCGCCCAGCGCGTCGATGGTGTGGGCAATTTCCTCGGTCGCCTTGCGGGTGTCGTTAGCGAGGCTCTTCACTTCGCTCGCGACCACCGCAAAGGTGCGGCCCGCATCGCCTGCGCGCATCGCTTCGATCGTGGCGTTGAGCGCGAGAATATTGGTCGTCTCGGCAATCTCGCCGATGTCCTGCGCAGAGCGGCGCACCTGTTCCATCGCGGCAGAAAAGCTGGTGACGTGCTGGCCCAATGTGTCGACCAGCTCGATCAGCGAGGCGATCTGGCCCAGCGAGGACTGGATCAGCGCCGTACCTTCCGACAGGCGCTCGATCGCGCGTTCGGACAGCAGGCGTGCTTCATCGGAAGCTTCGGCGACCTTGGTCTGGTCGGCTTCGAGCGCGCGCACCGTCTCGGCCAGAGCCTCGTGCTCGGAACGCAGCATCTTGGAGGAGGCGATCACCGCCTCGACCACGCCGGCCACATCGGTGCAGCCGACAGTCACCGCCCCGCAGCTTTCGGGAATCATCCCGAGCGCATGGGCGTTGGCGGTATCGATGGCGAGGCTGTTCATGTGCGGTTCGCGGCCCTGTTGAATGCGTTGCGGGACACTAGGCAGAGGATGGTAAGCGAAGAGTTAAGACTTGGCGCCAACCCCTTCGTTCTGTGGCCCTCCCAAGAATGGGGACTGGTCAGCGCGCGGCACGCGGGTTAATCAGGCCGCATGTTCTTCAATTTCATCGACGAGCTGCGGGCTGCCGGGATCGGCGCCTCGTTCAAGGAGCACCTCACGCTGCTGGAGGCGCTCGACAGGGACGTCATCGATCAGACGCCCGAGGCGTTCTACTACCTCTCGCGCGCCACCTTCGTGAAGGATGAAGGCCTGCTCGACCGGTTCGATCAGGTGTTCCACAAGGTGTTCAAGGGGATCATGACCGATTACGGCCAAAACCCGGTCGACATCCCCGAGGATTGGCTGAAAGCGGTCGCTGAAAAGTTCCTGACGCCTGAGGAGATGGAAGCGATCAAGTCGCTGGGCGACTGGGACGAGATCATGGAGACGCTGAAAAAGCGGCTCGAGGAACAGGAAAAGCGCCATCAGGGCGGCAACAAGTGGGTCGGCACCGGAGGCACCTCGCCCTTCGGCAATTCGGGCTACAACCCCGAAGGCGTGCGCATCGGCGGTGAGGCCCGGCACGGCAAGGCGATCAAGGTCTGGGAAAAGCGCGAGTTCAAGAACCTCGACAACACCAAGGAACTCGGCACCCGCAATATCAAGATGGCGTTGCGGCGCCTCAGGCGCTTCGCCCGCGAAGGCGCGCAGGACCAGCTCGATATCGACGCCACGATCAAGGGCACGGCCAAGCAGGGCTGGCTCGACATCCACATGCGTGCCGAACGCCGCAATGCCGTCAAGCTGCTGCTGTTCCTCGACGTCGGCGGGTCGATGGACCCCTTCATCAAGCTCGTCGAAGAGCTGTTCAGCGCCGCCACCAGCGAATTCAAGAACATGGAGTTCTTCTACTTCCACAACTGCCTCTACGAAGGCGTGTGGAAGGACAACAAGCGCCGCTGGCAGGAGCGCACCAAGACCTGGGACGTGCTCCACAAATACGGCCACGATTACAAGATCGTGTTCGTTGGCGACGCGGCGATGAGCCCCTACGAGGTCACCCACCCCGGCGGCTCGGTCGAGCACATGAACGAGGAAGCGGGCGCGGTGTGGCTCCAGCGCGTGGCGAACACCTATCCGGCGACCGTGTGGCTCAACCCGGTCCCGGAAAAGCAGTGGGGCTATTCGCAGTCAACCAAGATGATCAAGCAGCTGGTCGGCGACCGGATGTATCCACTGACGCTGGACGGGCTGGACGATGCGATGCGGGAGCTGTCGCGGAAGCACGGGGCTTGAGGTTCAAGCCGATGCGTCGCCTTCGTTTGGCGATCGACAAAGAATGGATCAGGGCTGGATGGGGCGGAAGTCTCACTTTGCGGCATCGGCTGATCGCCTTACTGCCGACAGCCGTAGCCACTTTGCTCGCAATGGCCGCCGAGACGTTTTCCCGCTCTCTCGGAGAAGGAATTCTCCTACTCGGCTTGATGGCCTCTCTGGTGTTGCTTTCATACATCGTTGCCCGGCGCTTTATGGCGATGTCAACGCGGCGCTCAGAGCGCTTGGCAAGGCGGGGATGGCGCGGCAACAACTCTGCTCCGCCGAAGCGTGATGGCACCTGACTCACCCCAACAGCTTTTCGCGAACGGCGCCAGTCGCTTTCAATCCATCCGCCTCCGGCTCGAAGCCTTCGACCCCGGCACAGGCTGGCGGCTGTGGCTCTACGAATTCCTACTGTTCGGCTTCAAGCAAGGCTGGGCTTGCCTGTTCGGCGGCCTGCTGCTCGCGCTGCTGCTCGGCACATACCAGTTCTACCCCGACAGCGCTCCCCTGCACCGCTATGACTTCCTGACCCTCGCGGCCATCACTATTCAGGCGGGGTTGCTCGCCTTCAGGCTTGAGACATGGCGCGAGGCGCGGGTGATCCTCATCTTCCACGTCGTCGGCACGGTGATGGAGCTGTTCAAGACCCAGGTCGGATCATGGACCTACCCCGAGGCAAGCGTGCTCCATATCGGCGCCGTGCCGTTGTTCTCAGGCTTCATGTATGCCGCCGTCGGCAGCTACATCGCGCGTGTGTGGCGGATCTTCGACTTCCGCTTTAGCCACTATCCGCCCGCGTGGATGACATGGGCCTTGGCGGCAGCGATCTACGTCAACTTCTTCACCCACCACTTCACCATCGACCTCCGCTGGGGACTGTTTGCCGCCACGGCACTGATCTTCGCCCGCACCCGCGTCCACTTCCGCAACTGGCGCGTGCACCGCTGGATGCCGCTGCTGGTCGGCTTCGGCCTCGTCGCGTTGTTCATCTGGTTTGCCGAGAACATCGGCACTTTCGCGCAGGCGTGGCACTACCCCGGGCAAGAGCAGGAGTGGCGGATGGTCAGCCTTGCCAAATATGGCAGCTGGTATCTGCTAATGCTGATCAGCTTCGTGCTGGTGACTCTGGTGCAGCCGGTGCGGGAGCCGGACTAGCCCTTCTGGTCCAGCTCGCGGTCGAGATGCAGGCTGCAACGCCAGAAGAAGAACGCCGGAACCAGCCCCAGCACCGCCGCGCCATAGAGCACATAGCGCACCGATTCCCCGCCGTAGGTCGGCTGGAGCCAGTCGGACAGCATTCCGAAGAACAAAGGCCCCAGTCCCAGCCCGATGAGGTTCTGGAAGAACAGCAGGCTCGCCGCCGCGATCGCTCTTGCGCGCAGCGGCACCAGGCCCTGCGCGGCGGAGTAGCAGGGGCCGTAATAGAGCGAATTGAACACCTGCGGCACGAAGATCAGCGCGAGGGCCAGCGGCCAGCTCGGGGCCTGATAGGCGGCGATTGCCAGAGGCACCGCGAGCGCCATGCCGATCGCGGGCGCGCTCAGCACGTGGCGGCGGTTGGTCGCGCCGAAGCGGTCGGCAAGGTAGCCGCCGAGCCACGTGCCCAGGATGCCTCCGACCCCGCCGATGACCCCGAACCACAGCCCGACCTGCCCGGGCGAGAGGTCATGGGTGCGCTGGAAGAAGATCGTGGTCCAGGTGGTTTTGCCGTAAGACAGGAATGACGCCGCCGAGCCCGCGATCACCAGCAGCACGAAGGCGCGCGAGCGCATGACTTCGGCGACCGCCTGACCGAGTGGCAGCGCGGCGGGCTGGCTCTTCGCCCGTAGCACCGCCGCGGCGTCTGAGCTGCGCGGGTCCCTGAGGACAAACCACACCACCAGTGCCAGCACGACGCCGGGAAGTCCCACCACCACGAAGGCCTCGCGCCATCCGATATAGTCGGCGAGGAGCCCGCCGATCACCATCCCAAGCAGCGAGCCGACCGGAATGCCGAGCGAATAGAACGCGAGCGCCGAGGCGCGCTTCTCGGGCGGTACCATGTCGCTGATCAGCGAATGCGCCGGCGGCGTGCAGCCCGCCTCGCCGACGCCCACCCCGACGCGCGCAAGCAGCAACTGCCAGAAATTCTGCGCCACCCCGCATAGCGCCGTCATCGCCGACCACAGGGCGAGGGCCACCGCGATCAGCCGCGGGCGGCTCGTCGTCTGGCGGTCGGCAAAACGGGCGATGGGGATGCCGAGCACGGTGTAGAACAGCGCGAAGGCCAGCCCCGTCATCAGCCCGATCTGGGTGTCGTTGAGGTCAAGGTCGCGCGCGATCGGCTCGGCGAGGATGTTGACGATCTGGCGGTCGATGAAATTGAAGACATAGACCGCCAGCAAGATCCACAAGGTCACCCTTGCCGATTGCACGCCGGTGCCGCTCGCTGCCGCGGTTGCCATTTCGTGTCTCTCTCCCATCGGTGGCGGTTGCTCCGCAATCCGTCCTTGTCACGCGCGCTGCGGCGTCATGACGTCACATTCGCTAAATCGGGTCTTGGCCATAAAGCAGGTGTGGTCGCACTGCGGCAATCCAGGCGGCCTCGTCGTGTGACGTCACCGCGTCGAGATCAGCCGGGCGCGCGGCCGGATCGTCGACCCATTCGCGCAGAGCCGGTCCGCCGTTGATCACATCGATCGCGAGGCGGGCGAGCTCGTATTCATAAGGGAAATCGCGCCACAGCGGGTAATCGGGATAGAGCAGCCGGATTGCCTTGAAGGCGAGCGCCTGCAAGCGCCAGGGCTTGAAGCTGTCGTGATTGTAGAATCCGCCTTCTGCGTGGATCATCAACGCGTTACAGAGCTTTCCTGCGTGCTTGTGGAAAGTCGGCTCGAACCAGCATTCGCGGATCGCGCAGCCCGCCAGCCAATCCGGCGCGAGCTTGTTCATCACCTTGAGCACCCCGCCAGCGTCGATGTCCGGAGCGCCGAATAGCACCTCGAGCGGACGTGTGGTGCCGCGTCCTTCGGAAAGGGTCGTGCCCTCGAGCATCACTGTCCCGGCATAGCAGCGCGCCATGTTGAGGTTGGCGGCATTGGGCGAAGGATTGATCCACAGGCGTGACGCCGGCCATCCGAATCCGTCATCCGCGTCGGGACGCCAGCCCTCCATCGCCACCACCTTGTAGGCGACGTCGAGACCGAAATGTTCGATGAACCAGTGGCCCATCTCCCCCATCGTGAGGCCGTGGCGCATCGGCATCGGGGCGGCGCCGACGAAGCTCTCCTGCCCGGGGACCAGCAGAGAGCCCTCGACCGGGCGGCCGGCGGGATTGGGGCGATCAAGCACCCACACTTCCTTGCCCGCCTTGGCCGCTTCTTCCAGCAAATACAGCAGGGTGGTCACGAAGGTATAGATGCGGCAGCCCAGATCCTGCAGGTCGAACAGGAATACGTCCGCGCTCGACATCATCTGCCCCGACGGCCGGCGGACCTCGCCATAGAGCGAGAAGACCGGGATGCCGTAGCGCGGATCCATCTCGTCCGCGGTTTCGACCATGTTGTCCTGCTTGTCGCCCTTCAGCCCATGCTGCGGGCCGAAGGCGCTGCTGACGTTGCCGCCAGCGGCAATCAGCGCGTCGAGGCTGTGGGTGAGATCTGACGTCACGCTCGCCGGATGCGCCACCAGCGCGACGCGGCGGCCCTTGAGTTGGCTGAGGAGTTCGGAGTCGGCGAGCAGCCGGTCGATGCCGTTCTTCATGTACCAAGCGATGGAACAGGCGCAGACCAAAGGCAATGGTTTGGCGGAAGGGCTGGGAACATTGCGCGCGGTGTGCCAGTTAGGCGGATATGGACATCGACTGGACACCCGTAGCCATTGCCGCTGGCTGGGCCATCATCCTCGGCGGCGCGGGCGGCGTGCTGACCGATATCGGCCAATGGTACCGCGACCTGCGCAAACCGCCGTGGCAGCCGCCCGACTGGCTGTTCGGCCCTGCCTGGACGATCATCCTCGGCCTTGCGGGGTGGAGCTTCTATATCGGTCTCACCCAAGCCCCCTCGCCCGAGGCGCGGATGGGTGTGTGGGCGCTATTCGTCGCCAATTTCGTGCTGCATTTCCTGTGGTCGCCGCTGTTCTTCACGCTCAAGCGCCCCGACTGGGCCCTTGGCGAGAACGTGTTCCTATGGCTTTCGGTTGTCGGCCTGTTGGTGGTGCTGCCGCGCCTCGTGGACAACCCCTTCGCAGGCTGGCTGAATGTGCCCTATTTCATCTGGGTGAGTTTTGCTTGGGTGCTCAATGCGAAGATCGTGCAGATGAACCGGCCCTTCGTCACCGGAGCGCCCGCCAGCTAGCGTTCGATAATCAGCGCTCGGTTGGCCTCGGAGTGGAACTCGGGCTTGCCAGGCGGGAAGGCGAGCGCCCAATATTGCTTCGCGCCGTCCGCATGCTCGACCACCGCGTTGAGTGCCACTTGCGCAGGCGCGGGCAGATCGGCGGCAATGCTGGCGTGCAGCACCAGTCCGGCCGCGTCATGCGAGCAGGATATGGCGATGGCCTCCACCGGAGCATCGCGCATCCCCTCGCGGAAGGAATCGAAGTCGTAGGCCGCCCACTGGCCCGAGGGCGAGAGGTTGAACTCGCGATAGGACTTCTCGCCGAGCGGCTGCCAGAAGATCTCGAAGCAGGTTGTCTGCCACAGATTGTCGTGCCGCTGGCACGCGGCGGCGGGTGGCAGAACGATGCCCGCGATATGCCCGTCGAGCCGGAACTCCGCCTCGCAGCCCTGCGCGGTGGCGGTGACCGAGGCGGTCACGGCGCGGACCGGGCCGAGGTCGCAGGCGACATGGAGCATCAGCGGGTGCATCGCGCCAGTGTGCCGCTGCCGCGCGTCTCCGGCAAGCCACTTCCCGTAGCGGCCTCACGCTGATAGGGCGGCGCGCCATGAGCACCTACACATCCGATCTTCTGCGCCTGCTCGACGAGCGGGGCTACATCCACCAGATGACCGACGCGGGCGGCCTCGATGCCATGGCCGCCAAGCAGGTGGTGCCCGGCTATATCGGGTTCGACGCGACCGCGCCGAGCCTTCACATCGGCAGCCTCGTCCAGATCATGATGCTGCGCCGCCTCCAGCAGACCGGACACAAGCCGATTGTGCTAATGGGCGGCGGCACCACCCGCATCGGCGACCCCACCGGTCGCGACGAGAGCCGCAAGATGCTCACCGACGAGACGATTGAGGCCAATGTCCAATCGATCTTCACAGTCTTCGACAAGCTGCTGAAATTCGGTGACGGTCCGACCGATGCGGTGATGGTCAACAATCACGATTGGCTCGGCAAGCTGGGCTATATCCAGCTGCTGCAGGAAGTCGGAACGCACTTCACGGTGAACCGGATGCTGACCTTCGATTCGGTCAAGCTCAGGCTCGAGCGCGAGCAGCCGATGACCTTCCTCGAATTCAACTACATGATCCTGCAAGGCTACGATTTCAGGCACTTGTCGCACGATCTTGGTGTGCGCCTGCAAATGGGCGGCAGCGACCAGTGGGGCAATATCGTCAACGGGATCGAGCTTGGCCGGCGCATGGACGGGGCCGAGCTGTTCGGCCTCACCACGCCGTTGCTCACCACCGCGAGCGGCGCGAAAATGGGCAAGACCGCGGCGGGCGCGGTGTGGCTCAACGAGGACCAGCTCCCCGCCTACGACTTCTGGCAATATTGGCGCAATATCGACGATGCCGACGTGGGCAAGTTCCTGCGGCTGTTCACCGACTTGCCGCTGGGCGAGATCAACCGCCTCGAAACGCTTGAAGGCGCAGAGATAAACGCCGCCAAGGTGGTACTCGCCAACGAGGTCACCAAGCTCGTGCGCGGCGAGGATGCAGCGACCCGCGCCGAGGCCACCGCGCGTGAGACCTTCGCGGGCAGCGGCGCAGGCGAGGATCTGCCGAGCATCGCGACGGGCCCCGA
>CAMCUB010000025.1 GCA_945878845.1 Erythrobacter sanguineus
CTCAGTGCGACGCCGATGCTCTATTACGCAGAAGCCTCAGATGAACAGGTGGATGGCGGCATTCAGATAACTGGCAGCCACAATCCCCCCAATTACAATGGCTTCAAGATGGTATTTCTGGGGCGCCCGTTCTTCGGCGCCGATATCCAAAAGCTCGGGAAACTGGCAGCAGACGGGGCGTTCGCCAGCGGCACCGGCGCGGTGACCACGCGCGACATCCTTGGCGAGTATGTCGAGCGCCTGCTCGAGGGTCTGGCCGGTATCGAACCCGCCAAGCTCGAAACCCTGCGCGTCGGCTGGGATGCCGGCAATGGCGCTGCCGGTCCTGCGCTCGAAGCGCTGGCTGCCCGGCTGCCGGGGGAACACCACTTGCTCTTTACCGAAGTTGACGGACATTTTCCCAACCACCATCCTGATCCGACTGTCGAGGCCAACCTGACCGATCTTCGCGCGCTCGTCGCCGAGAAGAACCTCGATTTCGGAGTGGCTTTCGATGGCGACGGCGACCGGATCGGCGCGATCGACGGCACGGGCCGGGTGATCTGGGGCGATCAGCTGCTGATGATCTATGCCGAGGATCTGCTCAAGACCCGCCCCGGCGCGACTATTATCGCCGATGTGAAGGCCAGCCGCGCGCTGTTCGATCATGTCGCGGCGCTGGGCGGCGAGCCGCTGATGTGGAAGACCGGCCACTCGCTCATCAAGTCCAAAATGAAGGAGACTGGCGCGCCGCTGGCGGGCGAGATGAGCGGCCATGTGTTCTTCGCGGATGAATATTACGGCTTCGACGACGCGCTTTACGCCGGCGTGCGGCTGCTGGCGGCGTCCGCCCGACTCGGCAAATCGGTGACCGAGCTGCGCGGCGCGATCCCGCCGATGCTCAACACCCCGGAACTGCGCTTCCAGGTCGACGAGAGCCGCAAGTTTGCGGCCATGGCCGAAATCGCCGGGCGGCTCACCACCAGCCCCGGTCCCGAGGTCGAGAGCGTCAACGCCACCGACGGCGTGCGGGTCAACACCGCCGACGGCTGGTGGTTGCTGCGCGCCTCGAACACGCAGGACGTGCTGGTTGCCCGCGCCGAGAGCGAGACCGAGGAAGGCCTCGAACGCCTGCTCGCCCAGATCGACGCGCAGCTGGCCGCCTCGGGCCTCGAACGCGGGGAATCGGTCGGCCACTAACCCGCCATTCCGCCCGCAATTCCAATTGCCTGACACGCGCCGCGCGCTATGACGGCTGGCATGCTTGTCGGGATCGATCTTGGCACCACCAACAGTGCCGTCGCACTGTGGCGCGATGGCGCGCCGCAGCTTGTGCCCAATGCCTTGGGGCGCGAGCTGACCCCGTCTGCGGTGAGCCTCGCCAAGGGGGGCGAGACCTGGGTGGGGCAGGCCGCGCTTGACCGGATGGCGACCAACCCGGCCGATACCGCCACCAGCTTCAAGCGGATGATGGGCACCGCCTCCACCGTGACGCTGGCAGGGACGACGCTCAGCCCTGAGGATCTCTCGGCGATGGTGCTGCGTTCGCTGGCCGACGATGTCGAAGCGGCGACCGGCACCCGCCCGACCGAGGCGGTCATCACCGTCCCGGCCTATTTCAACGAACGCCAGCGCCGCGCCACGCGCCGCGCGGGCGAGATCGCCGGGCTCGAAGTCCGCCGCCTCATCAACGAGCCGACCGCAGCGGCGCTCGCCTTCGGCCTCGCGGACAAGGGCGACCGCGAGCCCTTCCTGGTCTTCGACCTCGGCGGCGGCACCTTCGACGTCTCGATCGTCGAGATGTTCGATGGCATCGTCGAGGTCCGCGCCTCGGCGGGTGACAACCGGCTGGGCGGCGATGATTTCGACGAGGTGCTGGTCAGGCTGGTCGAGCCGCTGCTGCCGTCAGACGCGCTCGCGCGGCTGCCCGCAGACCGTCGCCGCGCGCTGCTGAATCTCGCGGCCGAACGCACCCGCCGCGCGCTCACCACCTCGGAAGAAGCCGATTTCACTGTGGTCGCGGACGACACCCCGCTCACCGCGCGGGTCACCGCAGAGGGCTTCGAGGAGGCGGCGAACGGCCTCCTCAAGAAGCTGCGCGATCCGGTGATCCGCGCGCTGCGTGACAGTCATATCGACGTGAAGGCCCTGTCCGACATCGTGCTGGTCGGCGGCGCCACGCGCATGCCGGTGGTGAGGAAGGCGCTGACCCGCATGTTCGGGCGCTTCCCCAATTCCACCGTCCACCCCGATCACGCGGTCGCGCTGGGCGCGGCGATCCAGGCCGGACTGCTCTCGGGCGGGGACGGGCTCGAGGAAATCCGCATCACCGATGTGGCGCCCTTCACGCTTGGCGTCAGCACCTCGACCCGCGATGCGCACGGACGCTTCCACGATGACATCTTCGCGCCCATCATCGAGCGCAACACCCCGGTGCCGGTCAGCCGCATGGAGCGCTTCCAGACGCTCGGCGACAACCAGCGGCAGGTGACTTTCGCGATCTACCAGGGCGAAGCGCGCGACGTGAAGAAGAACGTCAAGCTCGGCGAGCTGACCGTCCCCGTCCCTCCGCGCCCCGCTGGCGAGGTGGGGGTCGAGGTGCGTTTCACCTATGACACCAGCGGGCTGCTCGATGTCGATGTCGCCGTGCCGGTGACCGGGCTGACGCGCAATCTGGTGATCGTCGACGAGGATGACCGGCGCTCGAAGAAGGACATTGCCGACAGCCGCAAGCGGCTGGAAAAGCTGAAAGTCCACCCGCGTGACGAGGCCGAGAACGTCGCCCTGCTGGCGCGCGCCGAACGCGCCTATGAAGGCTTCACCGGCCATGTGCGCGACGTGATTGGGCAGGGGCTGACCGAGTTCCAGGGCGCGCTCGACAAGCAGGACCCGCGCATCATCGCCGATGCGCGCGAAGGGCTGACCCGGCTGCTCGACGAGATCGACACGCAATCCCCGCTCTGATGGCCCCGCTGTGACTCGCCGCGCCTTCCCCTGGAGCCGTCTCGGGATCGACCCGACCAGCGACAAGGCTGCGATCCGCAAGGCCTATGCCGATGTGCTGCGCTCGATCAATCCGGACGAGGACATCGCCGGCTTTGCCGACCTGCGCCGCGCGCGCGACCAAGCTCTTTGGCCGGCGGCTCGGCAGCCGGATGAGGCAGACGACGCCGATGAGGACGAGGATGAGGGCGAACTCTACGGCCTCGGCGGGTTTGACGATGCCAATGATCGCGACGCCGACTGGGACGACGACGGGGATGATCACGTCTGGGACATCGCTCCGGCCTTCACCCCCGGCGAAATGCACGCCCCCGCGCCGGAACTGACCGAAGCCCAGCAGCGCGCGCAAGAGGCCTGGAACCGCCTGCTCGACGTGCTCTATCCCGGCGGCGATTTCAGCGAGGATGCGGTCACCCACGCGGAGCTCGACGAAGGCCTCGCCGCGCTCGCCGTGCTCACCGGCCGCGCCGAGGAAGCCGATATCGAGGAACACGACGCGCTCGACGGCGCGCTCGCCGATCTGTTCGCGCGCACCTGGCCGCGCTCGGCGCCCTTCGTCGAACCGGCCAACGCCGTGTTCGGCTGGCTCGACGAATCCGGCATCCTCGAGGAACGCGCCGCGCTGCGCTTCCTCAACCAGCGCCTCAAGGGGATGCGCTTCCACGACAAGGTGCTCCAGCCCGGACACCCGCTCCACAAGGCCTGGGTGGAATTGTCGCGTCCGGGGCGGGCCGGAGTGCTTGACCGGTTGCGGGTCAGCCGGATCGATGTCCACAAGCTGCTCGTGGGCCTGCGCGAACGCTATCCCGAGCTCGAAAGCCATCTCGATCCCGAACGTGTCGCCTCGTGGGAAGGCGAGGGCGCGGGGAGCGCCGAGGGCTATTCGAGCGCGGGCCGCGGCTTTGGCGGCGCGGTGCTGTTCGTGGTGCTCTTCTTCGCGCTGATCCGCGCGATTGCGGCGCTGGGCGGGGCGGGGGACAATGCTGGCAACGGCCTGCCGCCGCCGGTCGCCGTCTTCGGCCCGAGCGAGGCCGAGATCGACGCGGCGGTCAAAGGCGTGTTCGGCCCGGACACCGACATGGCCAAGGTGCGCCAAGCCGATCCGTTCTTCGCCGACCAGCTGGTGCTCGGGATCCGCAACGCGGAAGACAATGGCGGCGCCAATGCTTTCGTCCGCAACAAGGCGCTTCAGGTGGCCGAGATCGCCAAGTTCGAGGAGCTGGTGGCGCTCGGTGAGCTCAAGCGCATCTGGCTGGCGGCGGCGCTCAAGAACCCGGCGCAGTGCAAGAACGTGATGGCCGGCGACTTCCGCTCGCTCCCGCTGACGCTCGGTAAGGCCGAGGCCGCGCGCGAGCAGGAGCTGCTGCGGCGGCTGCTCGATGCCAAGCTGCTGAACCACCGCACCAGCAAGCGCGGCGGCAGTTTCAGCGTGCCCGGCTGGGCGATCGACAAGATGCTGAAGCGCAGCGGGCTCGGGATCGACGAGCTGACCGCCGCGCTCAAGGACCCCGAGCATCCCAAGCGCTGCCTCGTCGACTTGACGCTGGCCGAGGTGGTCTTTGCCGAGCCCGGCCGGGCCTCGGCCGAGGTGCTGCGCGCGCTGTAACCGCAAGCGCGGGGCTTTCTTGGCGGCTCACACTGCGGCACTATGGGCGCTTATCCGGGGAGCATCACCATGATTCGCAACAATATCCTCAGCCTTGCCGTCAGCCTTGCCGCGCTCGCCCTCGCCGCGTCGCCGCTCGCCGCGCAGGACCACGGTGCGGCCGAAATGACCGCCGGCGCCGATAACCGGAAGGAGGAGTTCCAGTTCCTCACCGAGGAGGAGGAGGCGCAGAAGCAGATCGAGCAGGAACTGGCGGCAGCCTTTTCGGTGTTCGGCGAGCTGTTCAAGGCCGATCCGCTCACCCCGGAACAGGAAGTCCTGTTGCCGCTCGCCACCCAGATGGCCGGTCACGTCATGCCTGAAGGCAGTTTCCGCACGGCGATGGACGGGGTGCTGGAGCCCATGATGAACGCGATGATGGGCGATCCCGAGAACAGCCCGCGTGTGCGCCTTGCCGATATCAGCGGGGTCGAGGCGGACGATCTCGAGCGCCTTTCCGACGAGGACGCGCAGGAGGCGCTCGACATCTTCGATCCGCAGTTTGCCGCGCGCACCAAGCGCACAACGGCAGCCTTTGCGGGCCTGATGGGCAAGCTGATGGTGGCGATCGAGCCCTCCTACCGCGAAGGCCTCGGCCGTGCCTTCGCGCGCCGCTTCGACGAGGCGGAGATGCGCGAGCTGCTGACCTTCTTTGCAACCCCGCTCGGGGCCAAGTTCGCCGCGCAGAGCTTCCTCGTCCAGTATGACCCGCAGATCATGGGCTTCATGGACGCGATGGGGCCGGCCGCGGCCAAGCTCGTGCCCGAAATGACCGAAGAATTCGAAGCGATCGAGGCAGAGTTCGGGGGCAGCCGCGATTTCTCCGAGCTGAGCGCGGCCGAGCGCACCCGTGCGGCGCGTCTGATCGGCAAGTCGGAGCGGGAGCTCGATGCGCTGGTGCCCGAAGTCACGATCGAGAGCGAGGACGAGGGCGAAGACCCGATCACCTGAGGCGGGCGGCCCTGTGCGCGCTTGCGCGGGGCTACGGCGCGGGCCACATGGCAGGCGTGACCCCCGCGCAGCCGAACCTCCCTCCCGCCATCGCCGATTGGTTCGCGCAGCGCGGCTGGCGGGTGCGGCGGCACCAGTGGGAGATGCTGGAAAAGGCGCTCGCGGGCGAGCACGCGCTGCTCGTCGCCGATACGGGCGCGGGCAAGACGCTGGCGGGCTTCCTGCCGACCTTGTGCGACTTTGCCGGAGACACGCTGCCGCCAGACGGGCTGCACACCCTCTACGTCTCGCCGCTGAAGGCGCTGGCGCAGGATGTGAAGCGCAACCTGCTGACGCCCATCGAGGATATCGGCCTGCCGATCCGCGTCGAGACCCGCAGCGGCGACACGCCGTCCGACCGCAAGAAGCGCCAGCGGGAACGCCCGCCGCACATCCTGCTGACCACGCCCGAGAGCCTCTCGCTGCTGCTCTCTTACCCCGAAAGCGCTGACCTGTTCGCGGGGCTCAAGCGCATCGTGATCGACGAGGTCCACGCCTTCGCCACCGACAAGCGCGGCGATCTGCTGGCGCTGAGCCTCGCGCGGCTCCACGCGCTGGCCCCGCAGGCCCAGCGGGTGGCGCTGTCGGCGACGTTGGCGAACCCGATGGACTTTCAGGAGTGGCTCGCCCCGCAGACCGGCGACGACGGCGAGATCGCGGCGGCCGCGCTGGTGCTGGGCGAGGAAGGTGCGGCTCCGCAAGTCGAGATCCTCCTGCCGCAGGAGGAACGCGTTCCCTGGGGCGGCCACGCCGGGCGCTGGGCCGTCCCGCAGCTGATGGAGGCGATCAAGGCCAACCGCACCACGCTGGTCTTCACCAACACCCGCTTTCTGGCCGAGTTCATCTTCCAGTGCCTGTGGGAGGCGAACGAGGATCACCTGCCGATCGGCATCCACCACGGCTCGCTCAGCACCGAGGCGCGGCGCAAGGTCGAAGAGGCGATGGCGCGCGGGGAATTGCGGGCGCTGGTGTGCACTGCGAGCCTCGATCTGGGGATCGACTGGGGGGACATCGATCTGGTGGTGCAGATGGGCGCGCCCAAGGGATCATCGCGGCTGTTGCAAAGGATCGGACGCGCGGGCCACCGCTTGGATGTGCCGAGCCGCGCGGTGCTGGTGCCGGGCAACCGCTTTGAATTCCTCGAAGCCATCGCCGCCAAGGAGGCGGTGGACGAGGGCCAGCGCGATGGCGAGGCGTTCCGTCCGGGGAGTCTCGACGTGCTCGCCCAGCATGTCATGGCCAGCGCCTGTGCGGGGCCGTTCCACGAGGATGCGCTGCTGGCCGAGGTGCGGAGCAGCCTTGCTTATAGCTGGGTGGACGCGGCGACCTTTAGCCGCGTGCTCGGGTTCGTTTCGAACGGCGGCTATGCGCTCAAGGCCTATGATCGATTCCAGCGGATCGTGCGCGGGAAGGACGGGGTGTGGCGCCTCGCGCACCCCAATCAGGCGCAGCGGCACCGGATGAACGCCGGGATCATCGTCGATAGCGAGATGCTGACCGTGCGCTTCAAGAACGGCCGCAGCCTCGGCAAGGTCGAGGAGCGTTTCGCCGCGCAGCTATCGCCGGGCGACACCTTCTTCTTCGCGGGCATGAGCCTCGAGGTCGAGGGAGTGAAGGACATGGACGTCACCGTCCGTGCCGCCAAGAAGAGCGCCACGATCCCGAGCTATGGGGGGTTGCGGCTCCCGCTGACGACGCACCTCTCCACCCGCGTTCAGGCGCTGCTGTCAGACCGCGCGGGCTGGGGGCGCTTCCCGGATGACGTGCGCGAATGGCTCGAGATGCAGGACTACCGCTCGCGCCTGCCCGCGCCCGGCGAGCTGCTGGTCGAGAGCTTCCCCCACGGCGGCAAGCACTACACCGCCTATTACACCTTCGAGGGCTGGAACGCGAACCAGAGCCTCGGCATGCTGATCACCCGGCGGATGGAGGATCGGGGGCATCTGCCGGGTGGATTCGTGGCAAATGATTACTGCCTTGCGGTGTGGGGATTGAAGCCGGTCGAGAACCCCCTTCCGCTGCTCTCACCTGATATCCTGACCGGTGAATTCGTCGAGTGGGTGACCGAAAGCCACCTGCTGCGCCGCGCCTTTCGCGAGGTCGCGGTGATCAGCGGCTTGGTGGAACGTCAGCACCCGGGGCAGAAGAAGACCGGCAAGCAGGTCACCTTCTCGACCGATCTGATCTACGACGTCCTCAAGAAATATGAGCCCGATCACGTGCTGATCGAAGCCGCCTGGGCCGATGCGCGGGCCCGGATGACCGATGTGGGCCGCTTGGCCGACCTGCTGGAGCGCTCGGAGCGCGAGCTGGTCCACGTAACCCTCGACCGCGTCTCGCCGCTCGCCGTGCCGGTGATGACGATGATTGGCCGCGAGGCGGTGCCGCAGGGGGCGGTGGATGACGAGCTGCTGCTCGAAGCCGAGGGGCTGATCGCTGCGGCGATGCGGCCGGATATGCCGCTGGAGGGGGATTAGCGGCCGGTCGTTTCGATGATTTCGGGCGCGCAGGTGTCTATGTCTGGCGGAGGCACCATAGGTTTCGCACTCAGCGCTTCATCAACCCAAATGCTGGTCAGCGGTGGCAAGGGATGACCGCGATAGCCGTCCGGTTCGCGATGTTTCTCCATCCCGTCGATGCAGAACTGGTCGTCGACGAGACCTGCGCGGTAGATCATTGCAAGGGTTTGCGCTGAACGCTCGTACGAGGCGCTTCCGTCTGGTTCGTACGCAAGGACGGCGCGCGGCTCGTTCGCCTTCACCCGTTCGAGCAGCTTTTCGAGCTTCGCATCATCGACCCACATGCCATCGAAAATCACTTTGCCCGACGCAGCGATGCGGATCCGGTGCAAGACGGGCGGACGGTTCGTTTCGATCAGACCAGCTTCAGGTTGTGGCAGCTCCACCAGCAGTGCATGCTGGCGCGTCTGGCTTGCCACGAGCAGGAACACCACCGCGATGAACAGCGCGACGAACAGCATCGGCCGGGTGTCGATCGCGCGGATCGGTTCGCCGTGGTCGAAGCGCCGCGGCATGGGGCCGCGGCGCAGCGAGGGGTGGGGCATCAGTCGAGGGTCCGGTACTTGTCGTTGCCGACGAACTGGAAGCTGTCGGCCCCTTCCTCGTGGATCAGGGCAATGGTGCGGGCGGCGGTCTCGTAGCTCGCCCGCGCATCGGGCTCGAACCGCAGGATCGGTTCGACCGGCAGCGCGCTGGCGGCAGCGATCAGGGCGCGCAGTTCGGCGGTTGTGACCTGCTGGCCGTTCCAGGCGATACGGTCCTGCGCGTCGATGGTGAGCGCGTTGCTCTCAAGCACCGGATAGCGGGGCGTAGCCTCCCTGCCCAGATCGACCGGGGTGACATTCGCCGGCATCGGGATTGCGAGGATCAGCATGATCAGCAGTACCAGCAGGACGTCGATGAAGGGGGTGACGTTCATCGCCGACATCGGCTGGGGGCGGGGCGCGTAGAGATTGGGGCGGCGCAGGGCATGCGGCATAGGCTCTCTCCTTGTTGGCAGAGCGGCCCCGAGCGAAATCGTGCGGGATGGCGGCCGCGCTGACGTCACAGAGAATATCGCAAAAAGAAGAGGTTGCCTAACGCGTACCGGTATGGCGGCTGCAACCGATCGGTACGGGCCTGCTAGAGACAGAAAAAGGGCGCCGCGATCACTCGCAGCGCCCGTTTTTTGTGCGGTTCCTGTCACGCCCTGAGGCGCGTGCGAATTACTTCGCGAAGTCGCGGTACTTGTCGTTGCCGACGAAGCCGAACTTGGTGACGCCCGACGTCTTGATCGTCTGCAGCACCTTGGCCGACAGGTCATAGCTCGCCTGCGCCTCGGGCTCGAACTGGAGTTCGGGCTCGGGGTTCATCTGCGTCGACTGCTGCAGCGCGGCGATCAGCTGACCCTGGTCGATCGGCGTGCCGTTCCACAGGATCTGGTCATCGGGCGTGAGCACGAGCTTGTTCTTGGTCGGCTCCACCAGCGGCGGCGGCGTATCATTGGGCTGCGGCAGGTCGATATCGACCGAGTGCGTGGCCACCGGGATGGTGATGATGAACATGATCAGCAGAACGAGCAGAACGTCGATCAGCGGAGTCATGTTCATGTCCATCATCGGCTCGCCGTCAAGCTTGCCTCCAGACATACCCATGGTGTGTTCTCCTTAAAAGAGTGGCTGTTGCGGTCAGATGCCGGGTTCGACCGGGTTCGAGATGAACCCGACGATCGGATAGCCCGCCAGCTGGACGCGGAAGATGGCCCCCGCCACGCAACGCCACGGGGCGTTGACGTCACCGCGGATGTGGACCTGCGGAATCTTTTCAGGGTCTTCGAGCAGAGCCTCGACCCCGCCCGCGCGCTGGACGATCGCGTCGAGACGCTTGAACGCCTGTTCCTGCAGCTCGTTCGAGTCCACCAACGTGATGTTGTTGAAGTAGATCCGACACTGCCCGTTGCGCGATGCGCCCTCGTAACCCGGTTCACCGGCGCTGCGGCCGGCATCGTCGGTTGCGCTGACGGTGAGCAGCAGGTTCTCGACCTTGTCCTTCGATTCCAGCGATTCGAACACCGGAATCTTGAGCTTCTCGATCGTCTGGATCGCCACCGGAACCGCGATGAGGAAGATGATCAGGAGCACCAGCATCACGTCCACCAGCGGCGTGGTGTTGATGTCGGACATCGGGGTATCGGCCCCACCTCCCGTTGAAATCGCCATTGTGAATTCCTAGCCTGTCAATACTTTGGCTTCTACCGCTTGCCCCGTCACGCCGCCCTGAGGGGGGCTAGCGGGGCACCTGCGGGAGCAAGGCCGAGGCCTGCTCCCGCCGGTTTGCAGCTCTGACGATCAGGACTTGTTGAGCGTCGGGTTGGCGGGGGCAGCCGGCTTGGCAGCGGCCTTGGCCGCCGGAGCCGCCTGAACCGCCGGCTTCACCGCGCCGTTCGAGTTCATGTAGGCGAGCAGGTCGTTCGAGAAGCTGCTCAGCAGCGCACCGATGCGACGGTTGCGCGACTGCAGCCAGTTGAACGCGAACACCGCGGGCACCGCGACGAGCAGGCCGATGGCGGTCATGATCAGCGCTTCACCGACGGGGCCGGCGACCTTGTCGATCGAGGCGTTACCGGCGATACCGATGTTGATCAGCGCGCGGTAGATCCCGATCACGGTGCCGAGCAGACCGACGAACGGCGCGGTCGCACCCACGGTGGCGAGGAACGGCAGGCCGCCCGCGAGCACCGCGTTGATCGAATCTTCCGAACGCTGCAGCGAACCGTGCATGTAGTCATGCGATTCGAGGCTGTCGGTCATCTTGCCGTGCTCTTCCTGAGCCTTGACGGCGTCGTCGGCGAGCTGGCGCCACGGACCGTCCTTCTCGAGCTTGGTGGCGCCTTCCTTGAGGCTGGCGGCGCGCCAGAAGCTGGTCTGCACGGTCTTGTACTGCTTGAGCACCTTGTTCTGTTCGAACAGCTTGGTGAACAGGATGTAGAACGAGCCGACCGACATGATGATCATGATGGTGAGGATCGACCAGGCGACGGGGCCGCCTTCGACCATCGCTTCGTAGAAGCCGAACTTGCTTTCGGGCGCTTCGGCTCCAGCGGCGGTGAGAAGGTAAAGGTTCATTGCGAAAGTCCTCTTGAAAAGAATTGGTCGTGTGGGAGTGGCGCGCTAACGCGCCGCCCGATTGATCAGTTCAGCTTGTAAGTAATCCGGGTCGACCAGCTGGCGGAGATCGGTTCGCCGTCAGCGTTGAGCGCAGGGTCAAACCGCGCATAGCGCTCGACTGCCTTGGTGGCGGCGCCATCGAGGATGTCCGAACCGCTCGACGAGGTCACCGAGCAACCGGTGGCACGGCCATCGGGGGTCACGGTGCAACGCACGCCGACAGTGCCTTCGATCTCTTCCTGAGCCGCACGACGCGGATAGTCTTCCTGAATGCGGGCCGACCAGGAACGCTGGTTCTTCGGCTGCACGCCGCGGGCCTTGGACGGGCCCTTGGGTGCCGCCGGCGGTCCTGGAGGAGCGCTCGGCTGCGTCGAGGGACGCGTTTCCGTGCGCGCGGGCGGCGGAATGTCCTGACGCGTTTCCACCGGCGGCGGATTGGGCGCAAGATTGAGCTGCTGCGGCGGAGTCACAGGCGGCGGCGGCGAGGTGACATCCGGCTGCTGTTCCGGCGGCGGCGGTTCATCCGGCGGCGGCGGCGGCGGCGGCTCCTCGACGTTGACGGTGGTCACACGTTCGACCACTTCCTTGACGGCGTTGATGGCCAGGCCGGTCACGAGCAGGTACCCGATCGCGACGTGAATCAGGACGACGATCACGATCGACGTCGTCTTGTTCCCGGCCTGTTGTTGGCTAGCGTAGGACATCCAGCGCTTTCTCTCCAAATACTCGCCGATCCGCAGATCGGCACACTCCCCACCCCCCGGCCGTAGTGGTCGGCGAGCGGATCCCGGTCATTTCGGTCCTCCCACGCCGGAATAAAATTACGGGCCCATGCAACGCAAATGGCCCGATCTTTCTCCGGCTGGCACGCGCGGGATAACAAACGATTCCCGCACGCAACCTCACACTGTCTGCGCGGCAATGTCCCCAGTCCCGCGCCTTCAGTCATTCGGGCTTTAACGGGCAACCCCTAGCCGATCAAACGCTTTTGCGGTTCAGCGCGGATTCACTGCGAGTCATGTGCAAAAGACCCTGCTAATATGTAGAGCCACGTAGGTATGTTCGGGTCCGGCGCGGAGCCAAAGGTAAAGGGAAGATTAATGGCTTTTTTCAAGACTCTGGCGATAGCGGGCATGGCGCTTGGCGGGCTTGCCGCGGTGCCTTCGGCAGCGCTGGCACAGGCCGCGGCGGGCGGCGATGTCGCGCGGGTTGCAGGAGCGGCCTTCGGACCCACTTATGCCGATCTCGCAACGCTTTCGGACGCTGCGGAACTGGTGCTGCGTGTGCAGATTCGCAAGGCGACCGCTCTCAAGCCCGAACGCGCGCCGGGTCTCGCGCCGGGATTCGCGCGGCTCTATGTCGAGGCGAACACGGTGGCGCTGATCGCCGGGCGCAGCGGCGTGGGCGGGGCGGTGACCTATCTGGTTGACGTGCCGCTTGATGCCAAGGGCAAGGTGCCCAAGCTCAAGAAGCGCGAATTTGTGCTGTTTGCGCGCGCCGTGCCGGGCCGCGCGGGCGAGATTCAGCTGATCGGCCCTGCCGCCCAGCTCGATTACACCCCGGCGCTCGAGGCGCGGCTGCGGCCGATCCTGACCGAGCTTTACAGCGCCGATGCCGCCCCGCGCATCACCGGGATCAGCGACGCGCTGGCGGTGCCGGGCACCTTGACGGGCGAATCGGAGACCCAGATTTTCCTCGCAACCGGGAATCGCTCGCCAGTCTCGATCACTGTCCTGCGCCGCCCTCGCCAGCAGCCGCAATGGGGCGTGTCGTGGGGCGAGATCATCGATTCGGCGGCGCGCCCGCCCGCGCCCGAAACCCTGCGCTGGTATCGCCTCGCCTGTTCGCTCCCGGCCCAGCTGCCGAGCAACGCCAACCTCGCGCGTGATGCCGACGAGCGGCGGCTGGCGGCGGGCGACTATGCCTTCGTGCGCCAGGCGCTCGGCCCGTGCGAGCGGCAGATCACCAAGGGTTAGGGGCCAGCTGATAGGGCGTATCCCCGCTTGACCGTGCGCGACGCGAGGTTAAGCGCGGCCTCACGTTTCCAACGGAGGGCCGCTTGACCACCACTGCCGCACAACCGCTGCGCATCGCTATCGCCGGGCTCGGCACCGTGGGCGCGGGCGTGATCCGCCTGCTCGACACCAACGCCGCGCTGATCGCCGCGCGCGCCGGTCGCCCGATCGAAGTCGTCGCGGTGGCTGCGCGCGACCGCGGCAAGGATCGCGGTGTCGACATCGCCCGCTTCGCCTGGGAAGACGACATGACCGCGCTCGCCCGGCGCGAGGATGTCGACGTGGTGGTCGAGCTGGTCGGCGGCTCGGACGGCCCCGCGCTCGCCCTTTCGCGCGCGGCACTGGGCGCGGGCAAGGGCCTCGTCACGGCCAACAAGGCGATGATCGCGCATCACGGGCTCGAACTCGCCCAGCTGGCCGAGGCGAACAACGCCGCGCTGAAGTTCGAGGCGGCGGTGGGCGGCGGCATCCCGGTCATCAAGGGCCTGCGCGAAGGCACCAGCGCCAATGCGCTCACCAAGGTCTACGGGATCCTCAACGGCACCTGCAATTACATCCTCTCGGAGATGGAGGCGACCGGCGCCGACTTCGCCGACGTGCTCGCCGAGGCGCAGAGGCTGGGCTTTGCCGAGTCCGATCCCGCCTTCGACATCGAGGGCATTGATGCGGCCCACAAGCTCGCGATCCTTGCCGCGATCGGGTTCGGGACGCAGGTGGACTTTGCAGGCGTGCGGGTCTCCGGCATCACCCGGGTGCGCGCCGCCGACATCGCGCAGGCCGATGCACTGGGCTTCGTGATCCGCCTGATCGGCGAGGCCGATGTCGAGGAGACCCCCACAGGCCCGCGCCTGCTCCAGCGCGTGCGGCCCTGTCTGGTCGCCAAGGGCCACCCCTTGAGCGCGGTTGACGGTGCGACCAACGCGGTGGTGGCCGAGGGCAACTTCTCCGGCCGCCTGCTGTTCCAGGGCGCCGGTGCGGGCGACGGGCCGACCGCCAGCGCGGTCGCCGCCGACCTCATCGACATCGCCCGCGACGAGGTGGGCGCGCCCTTCTCGATCCCCTCGGCCCAGCTTGCCGCCATGCCCCCCGCCGAGCCGGGTGACCGCACCGAGCGCACCTACCTCAGGTTCATGGTCAAGGACCGCCCCGGCGTGCTCGCCGAGATCACCGCGGCGATGCGCGATGGCGACGTCTCGATCGAGAGCCTGATCCAGCAGGGCCGTTCCAGCGGCGGCGGCGAGGTGATGGTGGCGATGGTTACCCACGAGGGGCCGGAACGCTGCGTCACGCAGGCGCTGGCGCTGCTCGAGGGTTCCGACAGCCTCGCGGGCGAGCCGCTGGTGCTGCCGATCCTGCCGCGCTGACCCCTAGCCATCAGGCTTCGGAGCCTCTGGCAAGCCCAGCTCCGCCTCCACCCGGCGGCGGTCTTCGTCCGAGAGCGGCGCGTCGTCACCCTCTACCGGGGCGAGGCCCTGCGCCACCCGCTCGGCGTCCGAGCCTTCTGGCGGTGGCGGGATCGCTTCGACGTCGACGATCAGGGGTGCGTCCTTGGGGCAGGGCGGGATGAAGCACAGCCCGCTGATGGTGGCAGGACCGCGGAAGATGCCGGCGCCCGCGACATCGGGCGGCGGGATCGTCCCTGCGTTTTGCGTCCGCTCGGCATAGGCCTTGAGCCACGCCTCGCGGCTGCCGCTGTAGAGCTGCGAGGTGTCGGCGGGCAGCTGGCGGCACACCACGATCTCGCCCGACACCACCCCGCGCTCGGTGTCCTCGGCGCATTGCTTGAGCTCCACCGCGTCGGCCGCCTCGGACACTTGCGGGGGCGCGAGGATGTCGATCTGCTGCGGCGGCTCGCTGACCGGCGCATCGGGGCCGAGGTCGATCGGGATGCGCGGGCGCTCAGGCTCAGCCGGCTTGGCGGGCCGCTCGGGCGAGGGGCGGGACGGCAGCTGTAGCGTCTGCTGGGGCGGGACCTGCGGGCCGATCTGAACCTGCGGGTCGGTTGGCACCTGCGCGGCGAGCGCGGCGGCGATGAGGGGGAGAAGCATCCGCGCGCTCCCTTACCCGCCCTTCTTCTTCTTCTGTGGGCGCGGCGGCACGGAGGTTCTGATCCCCTCGGCCTCGCGCCGGGCGCGCTCCTGTTCCTCCGACAGCTCCTCGCCTTGCCCGAGCGGAGGCAGGCCCCGCGCGATCCGGTCCGCATCCGATCCGGCAGGGGCGGTGGGCAGCGCGGCGAAGTCGACCGTGACCGCGACCGGCGGGGCCTTGCCGAAGCCGACACAGCCGAACGGGTTGCCCTGATCCTTGCAGTCGGAGATGAAGTCGGGCGCGCGCGGGGCGCCCTTCAGGGCGGTCTCCTGCGCATAGCGCTTCTGGCTTTCGGCGCGGGTGCCGGTCAGGCCGGTGCCGTCATTGCCGCGCACCCGGCACACCACGATCTCGCCGTTGATCGCGGAGGCTTCCTCGTCATCGCGGCATTCGCGCAGGTCCGCTGCGCTCGCCTCGTCGCGCGGGACTGTGACGAGCAGGTTGATACGCGGCGGCACGCCCGCAGGCGCGGCGGCGGCAGCAGCGGCGGGATCGGCAGGCGCTTCCTCGGCAGGCGTGCTTGTCGCGCTGCTGTCATCCTGCGCGGCCAAGGGCCCAACGGCGACCTGGGCCACCAGCGCGGCGCAAGCGGCAAGACAAAGGCGAAAACGGGGCAGGACTAGCGTTCCATTGCTCGACAAACCCGTCTCCATCCGCTTATGCGCCGGGGGTATCCCATGGCTGGGTCGCATCCAGAGCGAAGAAGGGCTGAATTGCACATGAACTCCGCACCCGATACCCAGCTTGCCGCCACCCCGCAACCCGCGAGCGAGAACGCCATTCAGCGCGTGCTGGTGCTCGAGATGGTGCGCGTCACCGAGCAGGCGGCGATCGCGGCGGCGCAGCTGGTCGGCCGCGGTGACGAGAAGGCGGCGGATGCGGCGGCCGTGGCGGCGATGCGCAAGGCCTTCGACAACCTTTACATGGACGGCACCGTGGTGATCGGCGAGGGCGAGCGCGACGAGGCCCCGATGCTGTTCATCGGCGAGAAGGTCGGCATGGGCAAGGGCCCCAAGATCGACATCGCGCTCGATCCGCTCGAAGGCACGACCATCACCGCCAAGGCCGGCCACAATGCGCTCGCGGTGCTGGCGGCGGCTGAGGAAGGCTGTCTGCTCAACGCGCCCGATGTCTACATGGACAAGCTCGCGGTCGGCCCCGGTTACCCCGAGGGCATCATCGATCTCGCCAAGAGCGCGACCGACAACGTCTGCGCCGTGGCCAACGCCAAGGGCGTCAAGCCGGCCGACATCAACGTCTGCGTGCTCGACCGCCCGCGTCATGCCGAGATGATCGCCGAACTGCGCGCGCTGGGCTGCGGCGTGGTGCTGATCGGGGACGGCGACGTGGCCGGCGTAATCGCGGTGACCAATCCTGACACCACCATCGACATGTACATGGGCCAGGGTGGCGCGCCCGAGGGCGTGCTGGCCGCAGCCGCGCTGCGCTGCGTCGGCGGGCAGTTCAACGGCCGCCTCGTGTTCCGCAACGACGACGAGCGTGCCCGCGCGCGCAAGTGGGGGATCGAGGACCTCAATCGCATCTACAAGCTCGAGGATCTCGCCAAGGGCGACTGCATCTTCGCCGCGACCGGCGTGACCGACGGCTCGCTGCTCGCGGGTGTCAAGCGCCGCCGCAAGGTGACCGGCGAGACCATCCTCACCACCGAGAGCGTGGTGATGCGCGCCAGCTCTGGCACCGTAAGGTGGATCAAGGGCGAGCACCGCATCGGGTGAGTCGCTGACCGCTTCGGCACGCGCCGCGGCGCGCGTGTTGGAAACACATGAGACACAGTATAAAGGCAGAAATTTCTCCCACCCCGCGCGCGCCCTCGAAGGGCGGATTGGCGCGGGGGAGAGGCGATTGCAGCGTGTCATTGAGGGCAAGCTGACAGGTCTTTTCCGAGTAGGAAAGCCGCTCGCCCGGCCCCCTGAGGCATGGGCTGATCGCCTACAGCCCCGCGTGACGGGCCTTCTTGACAGGAGCCATTTCGTCATTTAGCTAAATATCTATGTCAGAGATCTTCGACGCCCTTGCCCATCCGATCCGCCGCGAGGTGCTCGAACTCTTGAAGCGCGGCGGGATGAGCGCGGGCGAGATCGCCGACCGCTTCCCGGTCTCCAAGCCGACCATGTCGGGCCACTTCGCCAAGCTGAAGGCGGCGGGGCTGATCCGCGGCGAGAACCGGGGCGGATCGATCATCTACACGCTCAACCTCTCGACGCTGGAAGAGGCGCTGCTCGGCTTCATGGGGCGCGTGGGTATCGGCAGCGGCGCGGGCGAGACCCCGCCGACCGCAGAAGGAGAAACGACATGAAGGTGCGCGGTCTGCTGGTGATCAACCTGCTGCTGGCAGCGGCGATGGCGGCGTTCGGTGTGTGGGCCGCATCGCGCCTCGCGCCGGGCACACAGCTCCCGATCCATTGGAACGCAGCCGGTCAGGTGGACGGCTTTGCCGAAGCCAACTCGGCGCTGCTGTGGCCGGCGGCCATGTCGGCGCTGCTCGGCCTGCTGATGGCCGCAATCCCCCGGCTGGAGCCGCTGCAAGATCGGCTCGAGGCCTCCGCTCCGGTGCTGCGCGCAACGTGGATCGGGGTGATGCTGCTGATGGTCTATGTGCAGGTGATGATCGCCGCCCCCGCGCTAGGCTGGGCCATCGGCCCCGATCTGCTGCTGGCGGGCGTAGGCGTGCTGCTGGTGATGATCGGCAACGCCCTGCCCAAGTCGCGGCCGAGCTTCTTCGTCGGCATCCGCACGCCCTGGACCCTTACTGACACCGACAACTGGATCGCCACCCACCGCTTGGGCGGCAAGCTGATGATGGGGGCAGGAGTGGTGATGGTGCTCGCCGCCTTCGTCCCGCTCGCGCCCGAATGGCGGCTGACGGCGATGATCGCGCCGATCATGGCGGCGAGCGTGGTGCCGGTCGCCTATAGCTGGTGGCTGTGGCGCAGCCGGCCTGTGCGCTGATGTCGAGGAGGCCCCCGATGATCCGTTCCGCCCTGCTGACCCTTGCCGCCGCCGCGAGCATCGCCGCCACGCTGCATGCTCAGTCCGCTGCTCCCGTGGGAGAGGCCATCGAGGCCGCCGGGCCGCTGGCGCCGCTCTCGGGCACGCTGCTGCGTGCGAGCGAGGGCGGGGAAGGGCCGGTCGCGCTGATCATCCCCGGCTCGGGCCCGACCGACCGGGACGGCAACAACCCGCTCGGCGTGGCGGCCTCGCCTTACCGCCTGCTGGCCCAGGCGCTGCTTGAGCGCGGCATCGCCACGGTGCGGATCGACAAGCGCGGGATGTTCGCCAGCAAAGCGGCGATTGCCGATGCCAACGCCGCGACCATCCCCGATTACGCCGCCGACACCGCCGCCTGGGTCGCCGCGACAAGGCAGGCGACGGGCGCGAGCTGCGTCTGGCTGATCGGACACAGCGAGGGCGGGCTGGTGGCGCTCGTCGCCGCGCAGGAGGTCGAGGGCCTCTGCGGGCTGGTGCTGGTCGCCGCGCCGGGGCGTCCGGTGGGCGACGTGATCAAGGCCCAGCTGCGCGTCAATCCGGCGAATTTCGTGCTGGTGCCCTCGGCCGATGCAGCGATTGACGCGCTGTCGGCCGGACGCCGCGTCGATCCCGCCACGCTGCCACAGCCGCTGCTGGGTCTGTTCAACCCGGCATTGCAGGGCTTCCTCATCAGCCTGTTCTCCTACGACCCGGCCGATCTCGCCGCGAAGGTGAAGCTGCCGCTGCTGATCGTGCAGGGCGGCAGGGATACTCAGGTGCCGGTCGCCGATGCCGAGCGGCTGGCGGCGGCAAACCCGGCGGCGAAGCTGGTGGTGCTGCCCGACCTGACTCACGTGCTCAAGGACGTGCCCGACGGCACGCCCGCTGCCAATCTCGCCACCTATCGCGACCCCGCCCTGCCGCTCGGCAAGGGCGTGGCTGGGGCCGTTGCGGATTTCATCGCAAAGTAAGGCGCCACGGGGCGGGCGATCATGCTTAACCCTTCGCTGCGTTCACCCCCGTGGTATCTGCGCAGGTGCGGCTTACCGCCGGTTTGAGAGCGTCCGGTGCATGGGGCTTGTCATGAGTAGCATCACCAACCTCCTCTTCCCGCCCATCGCCCCCGCCTCTGGCGGTGCGACCTCCGCCACCGATGCGCGCGAGGAGATCGGCGACATGATCGAGGCGCTGCGCGCGCATCTCGACATGGATGTCGCCTTCGTCTCGCGCCAGGTCGGGGGCACCCACCGCATCTTCACGCATGTCGCCGCGCGCGGGGTCGCGCCGCTCGCCTCGGGTGATCTCAATCCCAACGAGAACTCGCTGTGCTGGCTGGTGATCCAGGGAAAGCTGCCCGAGCGCGTCACCGACACCAGCCATTACGAGGCCGCCGCCTGCCTCCCCATCACCGACGCGATCAACGTGCGCGCGCATTTCAGCGTGCCGATGCGGCGCCGCAACGGCGAGATCCACGGCAGCCTGTGCTGCTTCAGCTATCGCCCCCGCCCCGACATCGCCGAGCGCGACATGCAGATGATCCGCTCGCTCGCAGCGATCGTCAGCGACCAGATCGAGAGCCGCATCGAGCTCGAGGAACGCGGCGAGGATGCTGCGGCCCAGATCGCCCGCATGATCGTCGACGATGCGCTGACCGTGATCCACCAGCCGATCTACGACCTCACCGCCTGGCACCTGATCGGCCACGAATGCCTGATGCGCCACAAGGCGAATCCCGAGGTCTCGCAGCAGGAACTGCTCGATCAGGCGCAGGCCGCGGGCCGCACGCTCGAGCTGGAATTGCACATCGCGAGGAAGGCGCTCGCCACGCTCGATCCCGCGCATCCCGAACGCTTCATCGCCATCAACGTCTCGCCCGAGACGCTGGCGAGCCCGGCGCTCGGTCAGGTGATCCCCGAAGGCCTCGCCTCGCGCCTCGTCATCGAGCTGAACCAGCAGGACACCGCGGCCGGGTCCGATCAGGTGCGCGCGGCGATCGAGGTGCTGAAGGAGCGCGCCTGGGTCGCGGTCAGCGCGAACGGCGCGGGCTTTGCGGGGTTGCAGGCGCTGGTCGATCTCGGCCCCGACATCGTCAAGATCTCGCCCGATTTCCTCGCCGGGGTCGCCGCCGACGCATCGCGCCGCGCGCTGGTCAAGGCGCTGGTGCAATTCGCCGCCGACACCGGGGTGACGCTGATCGCGCAAGGGGTGGACACGCGCGAGGACCTGCAGGCGCTGCGCGAGCTCGGCGTGCGCTTTGCGCAGGGCGATGTGCTGGGCAAGCCCGTGGCGCCGGGGCGCGGCGTGCGGGTGTGCTGAGCAGCGCGGTAGCGCTCAGCCCGCCCGTGCCTGCGCGCGCTCGGCCAGCGTGAGCGGGACGGCTTCGAGCAGATCGCCGAAGGTCAGCGGAGCGGCCAGCAGCGTCGGGTGCGGCGAATAGCCGTCGTGCCAGTATTTGGGCGCGATGATGTCACGCGCGATGCTCATCCCGAAGAACCGCCGCGGGCGCGCGGTGCGGTTGTCGGGGCCGGCATGGAGCAGATCGCTGCGGTAGAGGATCACCGTCCCCTTGCGCGGCGCGGCCTGCACCGGCTGGAACAGCGCGTCGAGCTCCTCGCCCCGGCGCAGCAGCTGCCACAGCGTGCGCGGGCCGAGGTGGCGCAGGCTGAACTGCGAATTCTTGCCCAGCATGAAACGCAGCAGGTTGGGCTGGTGCTGGTCCCATTTGGTCGAGAGCACCCGGTCGCGGAACTCGCCCGGCGCGAGTGCCGCCTCGCTGGCCTTGCGCATCCGCCACAGCTTGGCGAGGTTGTGGCGGAAGATGCGGGCATTGGCGCGGCGGCGGAACAGCTCCATCAGCCCATAGGCCGCCCCGCCATGGGCATATTCGGCCCCGCCATACTGGTGCGTCCCCGGCACGAACACCGTGCCCCCTGCTCAAGCGCAACATCCTCGACCGCGGCGAACATGCTGATGACGCCCGCCGGATCGCGGTGGATATATTGGTGCGAGGAGCCGAAATAGCTGGTGAAGGTCGCGATCTCGAGCACCGGGCGCGAACGGCCGCAATATTCGCCGATAACGCCCCCGAGCCGCTGGGCGAGCATCGCCGCAAACCCGGTCACCTCGCCGCTCGAGGGGAGCGAGCAGAAATCGCGGCGCACGTAGTGGTTGTCGGTCTCGCTGGCAAAGGCGCTGCGGGCGCGGTCCGGGTCGGCGATGGTCTGCTGCATCAGCTTGAGCCCGGCATCGGCCTCGGCATCGGACAGGAGGCCGGTGAGCAGCACCAGCCCGTGCGTGTCCATCATCGCCAGCGCCTGCGCGACGCAAGCCCCACTCAGCCGCCCGTCCGCATCGAGCGCGGCGAGGACTTCATAGGCAGACGTGTCGTGAGAGATCCGCAGGCCATCCATGGTGCTGCTATGGCACGGGAAATTCACCATCGGGTAAATGGGGGATGGCGGCTTTGGCCCCGCTCGTCTGAAGCGGATATTCTAGGCCCGGTTGCAGATGCAGGTGCTCTGCGGCACAGGCCGGTGATCGGTGCCTTCGGGAAGGGCTGGCGTGTTGGGAAGAGTAGGCCACGTGGCATCGCAATCTCTGGACACGGCCACGGCGCGCCGCCAGTTAGCGCGCATCCTTTGTGCCTCTCTGGCGTTGCTGCTCTTGATCCAGCCCGTTGGTGCATGGGCGCGAGCGGGCTTCGTCCACCCCGGAGCCATGAACAGTGCCGAACGGCTGGACGCTGTCGCCGCGCGCGTTGCGAAGGGGCAGGAACCGTGGTCCAGCACGCTGCGCGAGGTGACGGACCTTGCGGTTCCGCGGCTGGACGCGATTGCGCACATCGACTCGCGCGTTCGTGCAGAGGCCCAAGCGTCCAAGCGCCTTGCGAACAGCACCTATGCCCACGCGCTCGTCTGGCGCTTGACGGGATCGGAGCGGCACGGGCGCGAGGCGCTACGCCTGCTTGATGGATGGGCCGGGTTCTCCGGCTTCACCGGCGGCACCGATCAGGACAAGCTGCTTGCAGGTTGGCTCGGATCTTTGCTGGGCGAGGCGGCGGAGATCATGCGGCAGCATCCGCGCTGGAAGGCGCGCCGCAAGAACGCCTTGCAGGCGATGTTCCGGCGCAGCTTCTATCCGCATCTGGTGCAGGCCAGCGCTTGGAACGGCAATGTCGATCTCACGCAGGTCAACGCCTTGCTGGCCATCGCGGTGTTCAATGAAGACCGGGCCGCCTTCGATCTGGGCGTCGAGCGGTTGGAACGGCGCAGCATCGCCTATTTCTATCTGCAATCAGCCGGCACGCCGCCCCCGATCGATGGCGATGGCGGGAATATCAGCGCCTTCTGGTTCCATCCGGTGCGCTGGGTTGACGGGCTGACGCAGGAAACCTGCCGCGACAATGGCCATCATGCGCAATTCGGTCTCGCCTCCGCCCTGCACGCCGCCGAGATCGCGTGGAACCAGGGCGTCGATGTCTATGCCCGGCAGGCCCCCCGCTATGTGGCGGCGATGGAGCTTTTGTCGCAGCAACTGCTGACCGGCGATATGCAAGGGACCTGCGCCAATACGGCGGCGACCCGGAACATCTTCGATACCTTCGAAGTCGGCTTCCACCACTTCCATCATCGCTTGGGGATGGAGCTGCCCCACACCCAGCGGCTGATCATCGAGCATGTCAGGCCGCATGGTGTGTCTGAATGGAATATCTTCCACGAAACTCTGACCCATGCCGAATAGCGGCGCCCAAAGAGAAACCCCGGCGGATGCTTCCGCCGGGGTCTTCTGCTTGCATGAAGCTGGCCCGACCGGGACCGCATTCCTGCGGCAGCTTACGCCGCCGCCGAAATAGCCGCCTCGATCCGGCCGGTCGGCTGACCGGTCAGGGTCTTGTCGATTTCGCCAACGATCCGCTCCGACAGTTCGGAATGGTAGTGCTGACGCATCTCGCCCAGCGTCTTGGGATCGGCGATGATCAGCAGCGCCTCGATCTCTCCGGCGATGGCCTTGGCGTTGAGCCATTCGGTCGCCGCTGTCCCGTGGGCCAATTCGCCCAGATTCGTGCTGGACGGCTTGTGGCCGGAATCCTGATGACGCACGCCCGCACTGAAGTTCGTCGGATCGAGCGAAGGCTTGGCGATCTCCACCAGCTTTGGCTCGAACATCTGGCCCTCGTTGCGGAACAGCGTGAAATTCTCGCCGTCGATCAGAGCGACGTGGGCGTTGTGGGGGAGCTTCATGGAGTGATCCTTTGCAGATGCGGGATGGTGCCCCCCGTGCGTGCTCGCGCCATGCCTAACAGAAAAGCCCCGGAGGCGTGAACCTCCGGGGCTTCCATCTGTCTGACTGTGAGGACAGCCGGGCTTAGAAGCCCATGCCGCCCATGTCGGGCATCGGGGGCGAGGCCGGCTTGTCTTCCGGACGCTCGACGATCGCCGCTTCGGTGGTGATCAGCAGGCCGGCGACCGAGGCCGCATCCTGCAGCGCGGTGCGGACGACCTTGGTCGGGTCGATCACGCCGGCCTTGACCAGGTTCTCGTAGGTGTCGGTCGCAGCGTTGAAGCCCTGCGTTTCGTCATTCTCGCGCAGCAGGTTGCCCGCAACGACCGCGCCATCATGGCCGGCGTTCTGAGCGATCTGCTTGATCGGGGCGGTGATCGCCTTGCGGATGATGTCGATGCCGCGGGTCTGGTCTTCGTTCGCGCCCTTGAGGCCTTCGAGAGCCTTGGTGGCGTAAAGCAGAGCCGTACCGCCGCCGGGGACGATGCCTTCTTCCACCGCAGCGCGGGTTGCGTGGAGGGCGTCGTCGACGCGGTCCTTGCGCTCCTTCACTTCGACTTCGGTCGCACCGCCAACCTTGATCACGGCCACACCGCCAGCGAGCTTGGCAAGACGCTCTTGCAGCTTCTCGCGGTCGTAATCGCTCGAGGTGTTGTCGATCTGGGTGCGGATCTCGGCGACGCGCGCCTTGATGTCGTCAGCCGAACCGGCGCCATCGACGATGGTGGTGTTGTCCTTGTCGATCGAGACCTTCTTGGCCTGACCGAGCATGCCGACAGTGACGTTCTCGAGCTTGATGCCGAGATCTTCGCTGATCATCTCGCCCTTGGTGAGGATCGCGATGTCCTGCAGCATCGCCTTGCGACGATCGCCGAAGCCCGGAGCCTTGACCGCAGCAACCTTGAGGCCGCCGCGCAGCTTGTTGACCACCAGGGTCGCCAGCGCTTCGCCTTCGATGTCCTCGGCGATGATGAGCAGCGGACGGCCCGACTGCACCACGGCTTCGAGGATCGGCAGCATCGACTGCAGGTTCGACAGCTTCTTCTCGTGGATCAGGATGTAGGGGTTATCCAGTTCCACGGTCATCTTGTCGGGGTTGGTGATGAAGTAGGGGCTGAGGTAGCCGCGGTCGAACTGCATGCCTTCGACGACATCGAGTTCGAACTCGAGGCCCTTGGCTTCCTCGACGGTGATCACGCCTTCCTTGCCGACCTTGTCCATGGCTTCGGCGATCTTCTCGCCGACTTCACGGTCGCCATTGGCCGAGATGATGCCGACCTGCGCGATTTCCGAGCTGTCCGAGACGTCCTTCGAACGGCTCTTGAGGTTCTCGACGACCGCAATCACGGCCTGATCGATCCCGCGCTTGAGATCCATCGGGTTCATGCCGGCGGCAACCGACTTCATGCCTTCCGTGACGATCGCCTGGGCGAGCACGGTGGCGGTGGTGGTGCCGTCACCGGCGCTGTCATTCGCCTTGCTGGCGACTTCGCGCAGCATCTGCGCGCCCATGTTCTCGAACTTGTCCTTGAGCTCGATTTCCTTGGCGACGGTGACGCCGTCCTTGGTGATGCGCGGGGCACCGAAGCTCTTGTCAATGACGACGTTGCGGCCCTTGGGGCCGAGGGTCACCTTGACGGCGTTGGCGAGGATATCGACGCCGCGCAGAATGCCTTCGCGGGCTTCGCGGCCGAACTTGACGTCCTTGGCTGCCATGATTGTTTCTCCTGAGATTGTTTGGGTTTAGAAAGAGATCAGGGGTGTCAGCTTCAGCCGATCACGCCCATGATGTCGCTTTCCTTCATGATCAGCAGGTCTTCCCCGTCGATCTTGACTTCGGTGCCCGACCACTTGCCGAACAGAACGCGGTCGCCGACCTTGACGTCGAGCGGGATGCGGTCGCCGTCGTCGTCACGGTTGCCTTCGCCGACGGCGATGACTTCGCCTTCGCTGGGCTTTTCCTGGGCGCTATCGGGGATGATGATGCCGCCAGCGGTCTTCTGGTCGGCTTCGATGCGACGGACCACAACGCGGTCGTGCAGCGGACGAAATGCCATGTTTATGACCTTTCCTTGAGTGAATGGGGTGTCTTGGCACTCCCCTCTCGAGAGTGCCAACGCAGCGGGATGTGGTCGCGGGGGGCAGCTTCGTCAAGGCACTCTCGGCACAAATTTTTAGGCTGGCGCCTGAAGGTCTGCTAGGAACGAGTCGGGATCATGTTCGGGGTACCGCGATTGCGCGGTGGGGGAAGAATATGACCGAGGGAAAAGCGCCGACCGATTGGGCGGCTGACGTCAAACGCTATGTGCCGGATGCCGATGATGGCGTGATCGCCAAGATCGTAAGCTATTGCGGGATCGCGCTGAGAACGCGTGACGCGTCGCTGGTGTCGTTCACTGACGCCAAAGAGACAGACCGGGTCCGCGAGAAGTTCTGCAAGAAGAAACTGGCGCTCGAAGAGCCCGACGATGTGCTCGATGCCGCGATTGCGGCGGTGGGCAAGCGGATGAGCGACACCAATTTTCGCAACCGGGTCACCGTCTATTACCTGCTCGCCGAACATTTCGGGAAGCTGAGCCTGTTCGGCGGGGCGAGCCCTGCGGCGGCAGCTGCGAATGTTGTGCCGATTGTCCCGCTGGCGGCTGCGACCGCGGCCGCGGCACCTGCACCCGAGCCCGAGCCTGCTGAGGCTCCGGCACCAGCACCTTCTATTGCGAAGGCTCCTGCTGCTTCGGCCCCGGCTGCCGAACCTGCCGCGCTTCCGCCTGGAACCCGCGGTGTCTATGCGCTGCGCTCATCCGCTCCGGTAGGATCAGCCGGGGGCGGTGATGGCTTTCTCGGACTTGCCTTGGCGGTGTTCGCCGGGATGGCCGTGATCATGATCGGCAGTGCGATCGGGGGCAGTTACGTCGCCGGTCGCTTTGACAGGGATCCCCCGCCGCCGCCTGCCGCTGCGCCCGCCGCCCCGGCCGCGCCCGCTGCCCCGACCATTCCCGAAGGCGCAGGCATCGTGTCCGAAGTGGTTGAGGGACGGCCCAAGGTCTCGGTCTATTTCGATGTCGCCAAAACCGATGTTGCGCCCGATTTTGCCGCCGCGGTCGCGCCGGTCAAGGCGTGGCTCGATGCCAACCCGGGTGATCGCGTCCAGCTGAGCGGGTTCAGCGATCCGACCGGCAATGCCGCGGCCAATGCCGAGCTGGCCAAGAACCGCGCGCAGGCGGTGTCGGCCGCATTGACCGCACAAGGCATCGCCGCCGACCGCGTCGATCTGGTCAAGCCCGAAGACAGTTCGGACGAGGCCGTGGACCTGGCCGGCGCGCGCAGGGTGGAAATCACGGTCACGCCCGGCTAGGCACACGGGGCATGGCGGGGCGGACCTTGTGCCGCCCCGTTTTTCTTCCCCGATGTGAGTGCCTGTGACCTCTCCTGCTTCCAAACTGCCGCCCCGCCTCGCCGCGATGAGTGACGAGATCAACGTTGCGCAAGAAGCGTGGCTGTGGCTCAAGATCAACCTTGCCTATCTCACCGGCGCGCTCGCCGTGCTGGTGATCGGGGTCATCCTTGCCCGGATGCTCTCGCGCTGGGCCGACCGAGCGCTGACCGGCAATGCCCGGATCGAGCCGACGGTCGCCAAGTTCCTCAGCAACCTCATCCGCTATGCCCTGTGGGTGGTGGTGGCAGTGACGGTGCTCACCCAGTTCGGGGTGCAGACCACCAGCATCATCGCCGCATTGGGCGGCCTCGCGCTGGCGGTGGGCCTCGCGCTGCAAGGCACGCTGTCGAATGTGGCGGCGGGCGTGATGATCCTAATCCAGCGGCCCTTCCGCGTGGGCGAATACATCACCGCCGGGACGGTCGCGGGGACGGTGCAGTCGATCGGGCTGTTCACCACCGAGCTGCTCCAGCTCGACGGGCAATATGTCATGGTCCCCAACAACGAGCTTTGGAACAAGGCGGTGGTCAACGCCTCGCGCATGCCCACGCGGCGCTTCGAGCTGGTGGTGCCGATCGCCTATGAGGATGATCTTGCCGCAGCCAAGGCGGCGATGCTGGAGCTGGCCGCGGCCGATCCGCGCGTGCTGACCGAGCCTGCGCCGGTCGCCTTTGTCGCAGCGCTTGCGGACAACGCGGTGAAAGTGGGCTTCAGGGTGTGGTGCAACGCGGGCGATTACCTCGCGCTGTCCTGGGCGCTCAACGAAGGGGTCAAGCTGAAGTTCGACGAACTGGGCCTCACCATCCCCATCGCCGCCCCTGCCGCCGCACCCGCGCGCTAGGTTGGGACGGGGGCGTATTCCGTCAGTCCGAGCCGGTCGCGCCGCGCCCAGCGCCATAGCAGCAGGGCGGCGGCGAAGAACAGGCCAGTCGCGAGGCCAATCCAGACGCCCGTCCCCTCGAGCGGGGTGTAGAAACCGAGCCAGATCGCCATGCCGAAACCGGGCACCCAGTAGCTGAAGATCGCAATCCACATCGGCACGCGGGTGTCCTGAAGCCCTCGCAGCGCGCCCGCGCCGACCGCCTGCACCCCGTCCGCCAGCTGGAAGATCGCGGCTAGCGTCAGATATTGCACCGCAAAGCCGACGAGCGCGGCATTGGCGGGGGCGTAGGGGTCGACATAGACCTGCAGCAGCAGCGTCGGCATCAGCATCATGGCGAGCGCGGTGGTGCACATGAACCCCGTCCCGATCACGATCGCCACCCAGCCTGCGCGCCCCGCCGCCAAGCGGTCGCCCGCGCCGTGGTGGAAGCCGACCCGGATGGTCGCCGCCTGCGCGGTGCCGAAAGGGATCTGGAAGGCGAGCGCGGCGAGGTTGAGCGCCAGCGTGTGCGCGGCCAGCTCGGTCTCGCCGAACCGCCCCATCAGCAGCGCCGCTGCGCTGAACAGCCCCGCCTCGGCCAGCACGGTCAGCGCAATCGGCGTGCCGATCACGATGATGTCCTTGAGCCGCGTCCACTCGGGCCGCCACCAGCGCCCGAAGATGCGATAGCGCCGCAGCACCCGGTCGCGCCCGATCACCACCACATAGGCCACCAGCATGGCGAGGGCGGTGATGACGCTCGACAGCGCCGAGCCCAGCAGGCCCAGCGCGGGCAGCCCGAGGTGCCCGAACACCAGCGCCCAGTTGCCGAGGATGTTGGTGCCCAGCGCCAGCAGGGTGATCGTGGTCGCATAGCCCGGCTTGCCGAGCGCGGCGACGAAGATGCGGAACACGCCCGCCATGATCATGGGGATCATCGCAAAGGCGATCACGAACAGGAAATCGCCCGCGATGGCGGCGATGGCGGGCTCCTGACCGCTCAGCAGCAGCAGCGGCTCGCCCGCAAAGGCTACCCCCATGCCGATCAGGCCGAAGACCACCGAGACCCACATCCCCATCCGCACCGTGCGGCGGATGTCGCGCACCGAGTGGAGCTTGCGCCCGCGCTCGGCGGCGATCAGCGGGGCGCAGGCGCCGATCAACCCGGTCATCGCCCACAAGGTGAGCCCGAAGATCGCGATGCCGAGGCTCGAGGCGGCAAGCGGCGTGTCGCCGAGCCGCGCGATGAAGATCACGTCGACCGCATGGATCAGCATCTGCAGCAGGTTCGTCGCGGCAAGCGGAACCGCCAGCGCAAGCGTCGCGCGGATTTCCTGCCCCCAGCCGGGCTTCGAGAGTGTGTTCGCCTGTGTCATGTCGTTCCGCTTGCCCGCGGTCAGGCCAGCCGGTCCGGATAGGCGCGGGGACGATTCGGGGGAAGGCAAAATCCGGCGCGATGAGGCGAACCGATTCGGACCATCTTGCGCCGAGTGCCGCTGCGCCCGGGCTGGTTGATGGGAACACGTCGAGAACAGCCAGCCGGCCTCGCTGTCGCGCACCCAGCGCGAGATGCGCGCTCCCTGGGATTCGCGGAAGATCTGCTTTTCCCGTTCGCGGCGCATGGGGCCAACATACGGCGAACAGGTAAAAAAGGGCGACGCCATCGCTGGCGCCGCCCCTTCTTGCATTGGCCTGAAGGCCGCGGCTGACGAGCTTACTTGAGCTCGACGGTGCCGCCGGCTTCTTCGATCTTCTTCTTGATCTCTTCGGCTTCGGCCTTGTTGATGCCTTCCTTGACGGCCTTCGGCGCGCCTTCGACGAGCGCTTTGGCTTCGGTCAGGCCCAGGCCGGTGATGGCGCGGACTTCCTTGATGACCTGGATCTTCTTCCCGCCGTCGCCGGTCAGGATGACGTCGAATTCGGTCTGCTCTTCGACAGCTTCGGCAGCAACGGCCGGGCCGGCAGCAACCGCGACAGCAGCAGCGGCGCTAACGCCCCATGCTTCTTCGAGGGCCTTGGCGAGTTCGGCGGCTTCGAGCACGGTCAGCTTCGAAAGTTCTTCAACAAGCTTGGCAATATCAGCCATGATGGTTCACTCCAAATTGTGGCGGGGCAAATGCGCCCCAACAGATTGTTTCGTCTGGCGAAAAACGTCTCTTAGGCTGCCTTGTCCGCGTAAGCGGCGAAAACACGGGCGACCTTGGCAGCGGGTGCGGTAACGACCTGGGCGATCTTCGTCGCAGGCGCGTTGACCAGACCGATGAGCTTGGCGCGCAGCTCGTCGAGGCTCGGCATCGAGGCAAGCGCCCGGATCCCTGCTTCGTCGAGAACGACCGAACCCATCGACCCGCCGACGATTTCGAGCTTGTCGTTCGTCTTGGCGAATTCGACAGCGGCCTTGGCAGCCGCGACCGGGTCAGTCGACCAGGCCAGCCCGACCGGGCCAGTGAGCATGTCACTGAGCCCGACATAGTCGGTGTTTTCGAGGGCGAGATTGGCGAGACGGTTCTTCGCAACCTTGTAGGTGGCGCCAACTTCACGCATCTTCCCGCGCAAGGCGGTGGACTGGGCCACCGTCATGCCGAGGTTGCGGGTGACGACCACCACACTGACCTCGGAGAAGACTGCATTGAGCTGGGCAACCGCGTCGGCTTTCTGCGAACGATCCATGCCATACTCCTTCACAAATGACCGGGCAGGATGGCTCCCGCACGGTCGGCTACGTTGTGTCCGCGCCCGGGGCTTAAAGCTCCGAACGCGGGCGAGTCCGTCGAAAGGGAAGGAGGGTGTGCCAACCGGCACGAGCGCAGCGTCTGCGTTGTCGCAGGCCCCGCGCGAAATCTCTTTTCCCCGTCTAGGCTGGAAATTAAGACCGGCATATTCCGGTCACCAACTGTCTCGGACGGATGATCCTCGAAAGGATCGGTGCGGGCCATTAGCCGGGCGCGCGGCCGAGTCAAGCGGATTGTCCCGCAGGCGGGGCTGGCCGCAGGCCTGCGGTCAAACCCTATGGCGGCCCCAAGTCGTTGGTCTGTCGCAGCCTTTGCCCTATAAGCCAGCGCCATGACCCAGCCCGACCCCGCCGATTCCCCCGCCGCCGCCGAAACGAACCCGGCAGGCCGCGCGCTGCGCTTTATCGAGCAGGGGCTGCTGATGGTCGCCGCGCTGATGACCCTGGGTGCGGCCGGGGCGGAGGTTGCGGCGGTCTATCAGCGCGGCAGCATCGTGCTTGCCGATATCCTGCTGATGTTCCTCTACACCGAAGTGATCGCGATGATCGCGGTGTTCTACACCGGCAAGGCGAGCTCTTTCGTCTTCCCGATCTTCATCGCCATCACCGCAATCGCGCGGCTGATCGTGCTGCAGGGCAAGGACATGCAGGCGGAGAACGTGGTGTTCGAGGCGGGCGCGATCCTGCTGCTGGCGATTGCGGCGCTGGTGATGGGGCGGGTGCGCGCGCATTAGGACATAGAAGAAGGCCGAGGCATCGCTGCCCCGGCCCCTCCAAAAAATCAGTCCGCCTTGTAGCCGAGCAGATCGCCCGGCTGGCACTCCAGCTCACGGCAGATCGCGGCGAGGGTGGAGAAGCGGATCGCCTTGGCCTTGCCGGTCTTGAGGATCGACAGGTTGGCGAGGGTGAGGCCCACACGCTCGGCCAGTTCGGTCAGCGTCATGCGGCGGGCGTAGAGCAGGTCGTCGAGCTTGACCATGATGCGGGCTCCTTCGAGATCGTCGTTGATGGGGGGCATCACACGGTCCCTTCCAGGTCTTCGCGCATCGCGGCGCCGTGGCGGAACACCCGGGCAAGGATGAACAGGATGATGACGAGCAGGATGCCGGTGAGGTCGAACCCGTCGCCGCTGAGGTCGAGGGTGAAGTCCTCATACTGGCTCGCCCAATCGGCAAGCTCTGCTGCGAACAGCGCGGCCGGCCATGTGAGGACCTGCACACCGAGCATCAGCCACGCCATGCGGCTCAGCCGCTGCGCGTTGGCAGGCGCGAAGGGATCGCCTTCGCCCACGGTGGCGATGATCGCGCGCAGCTTGCCGAAGAACATGAACAGAGCGGCGAGCACCAAGAGCAGGGCGAGGAGCAGACCGATCGCCGGGGCGAGCGGCAGGTCGGCGAGCGGAATGTGGCGACCGTCGGCCAGAACGTCGACAATCTCGCCGCGGTAGATGGCAAGGGCGGGCAGCGCGATGGCGAGCGCGGCGATGCCGATGCCGACCACGGCCTGAAGGATGATGGTGACGATCTTGCCGGCCAGCAGCAGGAGGTCGTTTCCGGGGTTCATGGCGATACTCCTAAGGCCCGGCGTCAGGCGACGGCGGGGAGCGCGAAGGCAGCGGCGGTTTCTGCCTGCGCGGTGGGGACGGTGACGATCGCGCCGATCGAGCCGAGGGTGAGGACGAAGGCGGCGCAGGCAGCAAGGGCGGTGTTGGCGAAGCGGGTCATATCGAGTTCCTTTCAGTGGCTCGTTGTTATTCAATAAACCCCCTCTAATCCGATTCGCGGCATATCGTCAATCAATAATATTGAAAAACGATATTGAGCGTGTCGTTTTGCGGTAATTGCAGCATGAAGGCCCGGACAAAGGTAACACCGCGTCAACTTCCCAACATTCCATTTTCTCAATTCTTATCATGACGTTGACGGCAAGTTCCGCAGGCGGACAGACAAGTTTGCGCCGCGCGAAGCCGTGGGGTGTATTTGGCGGTGAGGGGTTGGAGCCCGCCGGACGGCAGTGGTGAACGATGTGAAAGAGCCGGAGCTAGCGAACCGTCCGGCAACCTGCGCTTGCCGGACGGTGTAGGAAAGCCCTGCCACCGCGCGCCCCGTTTCACCTCGCCGCGGCATTGACACAGGCGGGAGCCGCTCCTACATCGCGCCCTCTCGCTCGCTTCGAGCAAGGCTGATTCATGCGCGGGAATCGGCCTCAGGACGGAAGCGGCGAAGGCCATTTACGCGACGGACACTGGGAGGCTGCTGCCGACACCGCTTCAAGCGCGGAAGTCCGGCGTGCGGCTCTTGTGCGTTGGAATGGCCGCTTTTTCGCGTGGAACGACAGCGATTTTTCTCGTCCGCGCGGGCATCCCTCGCGCGGCCCAATTGAAGAGGCCCACTCCCTCATGGCAACCAAGGCGAAGCCGCCCGTCACCCGCAGCCGCAAGGCGCAAGGGACCGCCAAGAAGCGCATCCGCAAGATCTTCGGCGACATCCACGAAGTGGTGCAGATGCCGAACCTGATCGAGGTTCAGCGCGAAAGCTACGAGCAGTTCCTGCGCTCGGACAAGGCGACGGGTTATGTCTCGGGCCTCGAAAAGACGCTGCGCTCGGTCTTCCCGATCCGCGATTTCGCCGGCACCGCCGAGCTTGATTTCGTGCATTACGAACTCGAAGAGCCCAAGTACGACACCACCGAGTGCCGTCAGCGCGGCATCACCTATGCCGCCCCGATGAAGGTGACGCTGCGCCTGATCGTCTTCGAAGTCGACAGCGAGACCGAGACCCGCTCGGTCCTCGATATCAAGGAGCAGGACGTCTACATGGGCGACATGCCCCTGATGACGGACAACGGCACCTTCATCATCAACGGCACCGAGCGTGTGATCGTCTCGCAGATGCACCGTTCGCCGGGCGTCTTGTTCGACCATGACCGCGGCAAGACCCACTCCTCGGGCAAGCTGCTGTTCGCCGCCCGCGTCATTCCCTATCGCGGCTCGTGGCTGGACTTCGAGTTCGACGCGAAGGACATCGTCAACGTCCGCATCGACCGCAAGCGCAAGCTGCCGGTGACGGCGCTGCTGTACTCGCTCGGCCTCGATGCCGAGGACATTCTCGGCTACTTCTACAACACCGTGATCTGGGACCGCGCCAAGGACGGCTGGAAGATTCCGTTCCAGGCCGAAGCCTGGCGCAACGCCAAGCCGACCTTCGCTCTGGTCGACGCCAAGACCGGCGAGGAAATCTTCCCCGCCGGCCAGAAGATCTCGCCCCGCGCTGCCAATAAGGCCGCCAAGGATGGCCTGACCGAGCTGCTGCTCCCCACCGAGGAAGTCGTCAGCCGCTACGCCGCCGCCGACATGATCGACGAGAGCACGGGCCGCATCTACATCGAAGCCGGTGATGAAATCACGCTCGAGCATGTCGACATTCTCGACAAGGCCGGGATCGACCAGCTGCCGCTGCTCGACATCGACGAGATCAACACCGGTCCGTGGATCCGCAACACGTTGAAGGCCGACAAGGCCGAGAACCGCGACGAGGGTCTCGAAGCGATCTACAAGGTCATGCGTCCGGGCGAACCGCCGACGAAGGAAACCGCCGAGGCGCTGTTCGAAGGCCTGTTCTTCGATGCCGAACGCTATGACCTGTCTGCCGTGGGCCGCGTGAAGCTCAACATGCGTCTCAGCCTCGAGTGCGAGGACACCGTCACCACGCTGCGCAAGGACGACATCCTTGCGGTGGTGAAGGAGCTGGTCGGCCTCAAGGACGGCAAGGGCGAAGTCGACGACATCGACAACCTCGGCAACCGCCGCGTGCGTTCGGTGGGCGAGCTGCTGGAAAACCAGTACCGCGTCGGCCTGCTGCGCATGGAGCGCGCCGTGAAGGAGCGCATGAGCTCGGTCGACGTCTCGACCGTGATGCCGAACGACCTGATCAACGCCAAGCCCGCCGTGGCCGCGGTGCGCGAGTTCTTCGGTTCCTCGCAGCTCTCGCAGTTCATGGACCAGACCAACCCGCTCTCGGAAGTCACCCACAAGCGCCGCGTTTCGGCCTTGGGCCCGGGTGGTCTCACCCGTGAGCGCGCCGGCTTCGAAGTCCGCGACGTTCACCCGACCCACTATGGCCGCATCTGCCCGATTGAAACGCCGGAAGGCCCGAACATCGGTCTGATCAACTCGCTCGCGAGCTTCAGCCGCGTCAACAAGTATGGCTTCATCGAAACGCCGTACCGCAAGGTGATCGACGGCAAGGTGACCGCCGACGTGATCTACCTCTCCGCCATGGAAGAGCAGAAGCACACCGTCGCGCAGGCCTCGGCCGAGCTGAACGAAGACGGCTCGTTCGTCGAAGAGCTGGTCTCGGCCCGCCACAACGGCGACAACCTGATGGCGATGCGTGAAAACGTGACGCTGATGGACGTTTCGCCGAAGCAGCTGGTTTCGGTTGCGGCTTCGCTGATCCCGTTCCTCGAAAACGATGACGCTAACCGCGCGCTGATGGGCTCGAACATGCAGCGCCAGGCGGTGCCGCTGGTGAAGGCTGAGGCGCCGTGGGTCGGCACCGGGATGGAAGAAACCGTGGCGCGTGACAGCGGCGCGGCGATTGCCGCCCGTCGCGGCGGGATCGTCGACCAGGTCGACGCCACCCGTATCGTGATCCGTGCGATCGGCGATGTCGAACCCGGCCAGTCGGGCGTCGACATCTATACGCTCCAGAAGTTCCAGCGTTCGAACCAGAACACCTGCATCAACCAGCGGCCGCTGGTGAAGGTGGGCGACGTGATCGAACAGGGCGACATCATCGCCGACGGTCCCTCGACCGATCTGGGTGAGCTGGCGCTCGGCAAGAACAGCCTCGTCGCGTTCATGCCGTGGAATGGCTACAACTACGAAGACTCGATCCTGATCAGCGAACGCATCGTGAAGGACGACGTCTTCACCTCGATCCACATCGAGGAGTTCGAAGTCATGGCGCGTGACACCAAGCTCGGGCCGGAAGACATCACCCGCGACATCCCGAACGTCGGCGAGGAAGCCCTGCGCAACCTCGACGAAGCGGGCATCGTCTATATCGGCGCCGAAGTGCACCCCGGTGACATCCTCGTCGGCAAGATCACGCCCAAGGGCGAATCCCCGATGACCCCGGAAGAAAAGCTCCTGCGCGCGATCTTCGGCGAAAAGGCGAGCGACGTGCGTGACACCTCGCTGCGTCTGCCCCCGGGCGTTGCCGGCACCATCGTCGAAGTCCGAGTGTTCAACCGCCACGGGATCGAGATCGACGACCGTACCCGTGCGATCCAGAACGAGGAAATCGAACGCCTCCGCAAGGACGCGGCCGATGAACGCAACATCCTCAACCGTGCGACCTACAACCGCCTCAAGGACATGCTGGTCGGCCAGACCGCTTCGGCGGCTCCCAAGGGACTGAAGAAGGGCGTCGAGATCACCGCCGAGATGCTCGACGAGCTCGAGCGCTTCGAATGGTTCAAGTTTGCGGTCGCCGATGATAGCCGTCAAACGCAGATCGAAGCGGTGAAGACCCAGTACGACGAAGCCGTCGCGGTGATCGATGCCAAGTTCCACGACCGCAAGGAAAAGCTGGAGCGCGGTGACGAGCTGGCTCCGGGCGTGCTCAAGATGGTAAAGGTCTTCGTCGCGGTGAAGCGCAAGCTGCAGCCGGGCGACAAGATGGCCGGCCGTCACGGGAACAAGGGTGTCATCAGCCGCATCCTGCCGGTCGAGGACATGCCTTTCCTCGCCGACGGGACGCATGTCGACCTCGTGCTCAACCCGCTGGGTGTGCCTTCGCGCATGAACGTCGGGCAGATCTTCGAAACGCACCTCGGCTTTGCGGCCCGCGCTCTGGGTCACGAGATCAAGGACATGCTGACGGAATGGCATGCCGCCAATCCGAACGCTGCCGAAGATTACGCCAATATCGCGCCGCCTGCTGCCGTCGTGGACCGTCTCAAGGACATCTACGGCGATCAGTATTTCGAGGATCTCGAGAGCCGCACCACGGCCGATATCGTCGAACTCGCCGGCAACCTTTCGGCCGGTGTGCCGATGGGGACCCCGGTGTTCGACGGCGCGCGCGAGCCTGACGTGTCGGAGATGCTGATCAAGGCCGGGATCGACTCCTCGGGTCAGTCCGTCCTCTATGACGGCCGCACCGGCGAGGCGTTCGACCGCAAGGTGACCGTGGGCATCATCTACATGCTCAAGCTCCACCACTTGGTCGACGACAAGATCCACGCGCGTTCGATCGGGCCCTACAGCCTCGTCACCCAGCAGCCGCTGGGCGGTAAGGCGCAGTTCGGCGGCCAGCGCTTCGGCGAAATGGAGGTCTGGGCGCTCCAGGCCTACGGCGCGGCCTATACCTTGCAGGAAATGCTGACGGTGAAGTCCGACGACGTGGTCGGCCGCACCAAGGTCTACGAAGCGATCGTCAAGGGTGACGACACCTTCGAGGCCGGCATTCCGGAGAGCTTCAACGTGCTCGTCAAGGAAATGCGCAGCCTCGGCCTGAACGTCGAACTGAAGTCGCTCCTCGACGAGGAAGACGCCGACCAGACCGACTACAGCGCGATTGCAGCGGAATAAGGCGCGGGGGGCGTGATGCCCCCCGCCGCCACCGCCTTCGAGATTCATCCCCCTAAGGGAGCCAAGTCATGAACGACCTGACCAAATTCACCAACCAGCTGGCGAAGCCCGAAACCTTCGACCAGATCCAGATCGGCATCGCCTCGCCGGAGCGCATCCGCTCGTGGTCCTATGGCGAGATCAAGAAGCCCGAGACCATCAACTACCGCACGTTCAAGCCCGAGCGTGACGGCCTGTTCTGCGCGCGCATCTTCGGTCCTGTGAAGGACTACGAGTGCCTGTGCGGCAAGTACAAGCGCATGAAGTACAAGGGCGTCGTCTGCGAAAAGTGCGGCGTCGAAGTGACCGTGACCAAGGTCCGCCGTGAGCGCATGGGCCACATCGAACTGGCCGCGCCGGTCGCGCACATCTGGTTCCTGAAGTCGCTGCCGTCGCGCATCGGCCTGCTGCTCGACATGCAGCTCAAGCAGCTCGAGCGCGTGCTCTATTTCGAAAGCTACATCGTCACCGAGCCGGGCCTGACCCCGCTGGAGAAGTTCCAGCTGATGACCGAGGATGAACTCCTCGAAGCGCAGGACGAGTACGGCGAAGACGCCTTCACCGCCGACATCGGCGCGGAAGCCGTGCGCACCATGCTGATGCAGCTCGACCTCGAGGCCGAGCGTGATGCGCTGATGGACGAGCTCGCCACCACCAAGTCGGCATTGAAGCCCAAGAAGATCATCAAGCGCCTCAAGGTCGTCGAGAGCTTCATCGAATCCGGCAACCGCCCGGAATGGATGATCCTCGAAGTGATCCCGGTCATCCCGCCCGAACTGCGCCCGCTGGTGCCGCTGGACGGTGGCCGCTTTGCGACGTCGGATCTCAACGATCTCTACCGCCGCGTGATCAACCGCAACAACCGTCTGAAGCGCCTGATTGAACTGCGCGCGCCGGACATCATCGTCCGCAACGAAAAGCGCATGCTGCAGGAAGCGGTCGACGCGCTGTTCGACAACGGCCGCCGCGGCCGCGTCATCACCGGTGCCAACAAGCGTCCGCTCAAGTCGCTGTCTGACATGCTCAAGGGCAAGCAGGGCCGCTTCCGTCAGAACCTGCTCGGCAAGCGCGTCGACTATTCGGGCCGTTCGGTGATCGTGACCGGTCCCGAACTCAAGCTGCACCAGTGCGGCCTGCCCAAGAAGATGGCGCTCGAACTGTTCAAGCCGTTCATCTACGCCCGTCTGGATGCCAAGGGTCTCTCCATGACCCTCAAGCAGGCCAAGAAGTGGGTCGAGAAGGAGCGCAAGGAAGTCTGGGACATTCTCGACGAGGTGATCCGCGAACACCCGGTGCTGCTCAACCGCGCGCCGACGCTCCACCGCTTGGGCATCCAGGCCTTCGAGCCCGTGCTGATCGAGGGCAAGGCGATCCAGCTGCACCCGCTGGTCTGCTCGGCCTTCAACGCCGACTTCGATGGTGACCAGATGGCGGTCCACGTGCCGCTTTCGCTGGAAGCCCAGCTCGAAGCACGCGTGCTGATGATGTCGACCAACAACATCCTCTCGCCCGCCAACGGCAAGCCGATCATCGTGCCTTCGCAGGACATGGTTCTGGGGATCTACTACCTCTCGATGGAGCGGCAGGAGAAGCACCCCGAGTATATCGAGGAAGCCGACGGCACCAAGATCGAGAAGCTCCGGCGCTTCAGCGACATGGCCGAAGTGCACCAGGCGCTCGAGGTCAAGGCGGTCACGCTGCACACCCGCATCCTCGCCCGCGTTCCGCAGGCCGACGAGAGCGGCAAGGTTTCGATGCAACGCTTCGTCACCACCCCGGGCCGCATGCTGATCGGCGAATGCCTTCCGAAGAACCACAAGGTGCCCTTCGACATCATCAACCGCCTGCTCACCAAGCGTGAAATCGGCGACGTGATCGACCAAGTGTATCGTCACACCGGTCAGAAGGACACGGTGCTGTTCGCCGACGCCATCATGGCGCTGGGCTTCCGCCACGCGTTCAAGGCGGGCATCTCCTTCGGCAAGGATGACATGATCATCCCCGATTCCAAGGTGAAGCTGGTCGACGAGACCAAGGATCTGGTCGCTGGCTATGAACAGCAGTACCAGGACGGTCTCATCACCCAGCAGGAAAAGTACAACAAGGTGATCGACGCCTGGTCGAAGTGCGGTGACATGGTCGCCGACGCGATGATGGCCGAGATCAAGGCGCAGCCGATCGATGCCGAGACGGGCAAGGAAGCCCAGATCAACTCGATCTACATGATGAGCCACTCGGGCGCGCGTGGTAGCCCGGCGCAGATGAAGCAGCTTGCCGGGATGCGTGGTCTGATGGCCAAGCCTTCGGGCGAGATCATCGAGACCCCGATCATCTCGAACTTCAAGGAAGGTCTGACCGTTCTTGAATACTTCAACTCGACCCACGGCGCCCGCAAGGGCCTCGCGGACACCGCGCTGAAGACCGCGAACTCGGGTTACCTCACCCGCCGTCTCGTCGACGTGTCGCAGGATTGCGTCATCGTCGAGGAAGATTGCGGCACCGAGAACTTCCTCGAAATGCGCGCGATTGTTCAGGGCGGCAGTGTCATCGCCTCGCTCGGCGAGCGTATCCTTGGTCGCACGACCATGGAGGACATCGTCAACGCCACCACCGGCGAGGTCATCGTGCCCAAGCTGACGCTGCTTGACGAAGCGATGGTCAAGGCCATCGAAGCAGCCGAAGTGCAGTCGGCGAAAATTCGCAGTCCGCTGGTCTGCGAGGCCGAAATGGGCGTGTGTGGGACCTGCTACGGGCGCGATCTTGCCCGCGGGACTCCGGTGAACATCGGTGAAGCTGTCGGCGTCATTGCCGCGCAGTCGATCGGTGAGCCCGGCACCCAGCTGACGATGCGGACCTTCCACATCGGCGGCGCGGCGCAGCTCAACGAAACCAGCCACCTCGAGGCGATTTCGGAAGGGAAGGTCGAGTATCGCGAGATGCAGACCATCTCGGACAAGATGGGCCGCATCCTGAGCCTGTCGCGCAGCGGTGAAATCGCCGTGATCGACGCCGAAGGGCGCGAGCGCGAAATGCACAAGGTGCCCTATGGTACGGTGATCAAGTTCAAGGACGGCGATCACGTCCAGATCGGCGATCGTCTCGCCGAGTGGGACCCGTTCACCCTGCCGATCATCACCGAGCAATCGGGTGTGGTGAAGTATCAGGATCTGGCCGAGGGCGTCACGCTCGAGGAACAGATGGATGATGCCACCGGCATCGCGCAGCGCGTGGTGACCGAGAACCGTGCGACCGGCCGCAAGAAGAAGGAAGATCTGCGTCCGCGGCTCACCCTTCTGGCCGAAGGCAGCGGCGAGACCGAGGCGGCGCGCTACATGCTCGCTCCGGGCACGACCCTGTCGGTTGCGGATGGTGACACGGTGCAGGCGGGCGACATTCTCGCCCGTGCGAGCCGCGAAGCCGCCAAGACCCGCGACATCACCGGCGGTCTGCCGCGCGTGGCCGAACTGTTCGAGGCGCGCATGCCCAAGGACGTCTCGGTTATCGCCAAGATCTCCGGCCGGATCGAATTCGTCCGCGAATACAAGGCTAAGCGCAAGATCGCGATCATCCCCGAGGAGGGTGATCCGGTGGAATACCTGATCCCCAAGACCAAGGTGATCGACGTGCAGGAAGGCGACTACGTGAAGAAGGGTGACACCCTGATTTCCGGCTCGCCCAACCCGCACGACATCCTCGAAGTCATGGGCGTCGAAGCGCTGGCCGAATATCTCGTCGACGAGATCCAGGAAGTGTACCGCTTGCAGGGCGTGAAGATCAACGACAAGCACATCGAGGTGATCGTTCGCCAGATGCTGCAGAAGGTCGAGATCACCGATGGCGGGGACACCACCCTGCTGCCGGGCGAGCAGGTGGACCTTGCCGAAATGCTCGAGATCAACGGCAAGCTCGCCAAGGGCAAGCAGGGCGCTTCGGGCAATCCGGTGCTGCTCGGCATCACCAAGGCAAGCCTCCAGACGCGCTCGTTCATCTCGGCAGCCTCGTTCCAGGAAACCACCCGCGTGCTGACGCAGGCGGCGGTCGAAGGGAAGAAGGACACGCTGATCGGTCTGAAGGAGAACGTGATCGTCGGCCGCCTCATCCCCGCCGGTACCGGTGCGGGCATGAACCGCCTGCGCGTCACCGCCAACAGCCGCGATGCGGCCTTGAAGGCGGCGTGGAAGAAGCAGCAGGACGCGCTCGCCGCGACCGGCCAGCGCGAAGTCGAACCGGCCGCCGATGCGATCGGTTCGGAAGAGAAGATGAAGGCCGCGATGGCTGCGATGGCGGCCGCCGCTCCCGCAGCCGAGATGGGGGATGACGGCGAGGAGTAAGCTCTTCCCGCCTCGCCCCTTGCGGCATCAATGGCCCCGCCTGAGCTTATGCTCCGGCGGGGCTTTTCTTTCGTTCAGGTGCCAGCAGGGCGGGGCGGCTTAGATCATTGCCACGCAAATGGGGGAGAAGATGATGAAGCGCCTGATTACACTCGCTGTTCTTGCTGGCATTGCCATGCCGCTCCCGCTCGCAGCGCAGGAGACCATTGTGGTGACTGGCTCGCGGCAGGACCGTTCCTCGGCAAATGCCTATTTCAGTTCGAGCGGCCCCGCCGCGATCGGCGTGACGCGGCAGGCCGACTACTTCGTGACGCCGCTGTGGGTCAGTTCGGATTCGCGCGACCCTGACCTTCGCAACGAAGAGCTGTTCGCCATGCTCGCCGCCACGCTTGACCGGGCGCAGGCGGAGGGGATCGATCTGGTGGCAGGCCGTTATGCGCTGAAGCCCGTGACGCGGGCCAACATGCGCGCCCTGCCGCTGGAAGGTGGCAACCGGCCGGACACGACACGCGTGCAGATCTACGCGCGCATTCCGCTGCGCGGCGAAAATCCGAGCGTGCGCAGCACGGCCGAGCGGATCGTGGCATTCGTAAAGCTGATACCCGCGACGGGCCGTTCGTTCATCGATACCGGTGCCACGGGTTTGGCCATCGACAATCCCGAACAATACCGTGACGTGGTTATCCGCCACATCGCTCAGGAGGCCACCAAATATGCCAGCATGTTTGGCCCCGGCTATGGGGTCGATATCAGCGGTCTCGACGGTGATCTGTACTGGCAGCAGGCGAGCGAGACCGAGGTGTTCCTGTACATCGATCACAATTTCACGATCAGGCCAAAATGACACATTAACGCTATTGCAAATCACTCGCAAATAGATACGATGGCCTTACAGTCTCCCAGCCCTTGCGAGGTCCCATGTCCGAAAGCCCATCCGCCACCACCCGTCAGGTCATCGCCGCGCTCGCCGCGCCGCCGCGGGTCGAGCGGTTGGGGCCTATCGCAGGGCGATTCATCCATGCCCTGCGGCTCATCGCGGCGCACGAGCGGATGGGGCGCGATCCGGTGCCTGAACTCGCCGGCCGGCTGGGGAGCGTCGAGGTCGCGGCCAAGGCGCTGATCATGGCGCAGGCGATAGCTGCCACCTGGCCCGAGAACATCGCGGTCTCGCGCTTCTGCTGCCGCTTGCTAAGCCATGACGAGACCACCATCGGCGCCTTCGTGGACGCGGCGGCGCAGGGCGACCGGCGCGGGTTCGAAGCCGCGCTTGACGGGCTGGTTCGGGCAGAGCGCGCGCACCGCCTGTGGGAAGCCGCTCTGGCGCTCGCTGACGCGGAGATACGGGCCCTCTAGCGCTTGCGGGGCAGGGCGGGGCGCTCTACCGCGCTGCCCATGACCACCACGCGCTTTGCCCCTTCGCCCACCGGCCGGCTGCATGTCGGCAATATTCGCACCGCGCTCCACAACTGGATGCTGGCGCGGCAGGCGGGGGGTGCCTTCATCCTGCGCATCGACGACACCGACGCGGCCCGCAGCCGCGAGGAATATGTCGAAGCGATCCGCGCCGACCTCACCTGGCTGGGGCTGACCTGGGACCGCGAGGAGCGCCAGTCGGCGCGGCTTGACCGTTACGAGGCAGCCTTCGAAGCACTGCGGACGGCGGGACGCATCTACCCCTGCTACGAGACCGCGCAGGAGCTCGACGTCAAGCGCAAGATCCAGCTCTCGCGCGGCCTCCCGCCGATCTATGACCGCGCAGCGCTCCAGCTGAGCGAAGCAGAGCACGGGGCGAAAGAGGCTGAAGGTACCCAGCCGCACTGGCGCTTCCTGCTCGACCATGCCGAGCCGATCCAGTGGGACGACGGCATCCGCGGCGCGCAGAAATTCGATCCCGCGCAGCTCTCCGATCCGGTTATCCGCCGCGCCGACGGTTCTTGGCTCTACATGATGCCGAGCGCGGTCGACGACATCGACATGGGTGTGACGCAGGTGCTGCGCGGCGAGGACCATGTGTCCAACACTGCCGTTCAAATCCAGATCTTTACCGCACTTTATGCTGCAGGTTTTGCTGCAGCAAAAAATCTCCCCGCCTTCGCCCACGAAGCGCTGCTGGTGGGCCGCGAGGGCAAGCTGTCGAAGCGTCTCGGATCGCTCGGTTGCGATGCCTTCCGCGAGCGCGGGATCGAGCCCGAGGCGATCATCGCGCTGCTGGCGCGGCTCGGCACTTCGCAGCCGGTGGAGCCCATCACCGACCGCGCGATGCTTACCGCCAGCTTCGATCTTGCCACATTCGGCCGCGCGCCCGCCAAGTTCGACGAGGAGGATCTCGAGCGCCTCAACGCCGGGATCGTCCACCAGCTGCCTTTCGAGGCGGTCGCCGCGCGGCTCACTGACGGCATGGACGCCGCCGGCTGGCACGCGGTGCGCCCGAACCTTGCCCATGTCGCCGAGGCGGCGGAGTGGTGGGGGCTGGTCACCGGCCCGATCACGCCGCCCGCCTTTGAGGATGAGGACAAGGCCTTCCTCGCGCAGGCTGCCACCGCGCTGACCTGGAGCGACAACCCCTGGGCCGCGCTCACCACCGCGCTCAAGGACGCCACGGGGCGCAAGGGCCGCGCGCTGTTCCTGCCGCTGCGGCAGGCGCTGACCGGCATGGACCACGGCCCCGACATGGGCGAACTCCTCCCCCTGATCGGCGAGAACGAGGCCCGCGCGCGTCTTGCCAAGGCCGCCGGAACCGCCTGAGCGGTTCGATCAGCGCCAACTATCGCTCGGCAGGCGGCGTGGCAGCGCCTTGCGCAGCTTCGCCGGGTCAGCCATCAAACCTGCTGGAATTGCAGCAGGGGCAAAGGCGATGAGAGGCATTCTTCTGGGCGCGGGCAGTCTGCTCGCCATGATCGCAGGCCCGCTGGCGGCGGAAGAGGGCTACTACCAGCACCCGGTGGCGAGCGGCGAGGTGCTGGTCTTCGTCAGCGAGGGCGATCTGTGGCGCACCGGGCGCGGTGGCGGCAGCGCGGTGCGGCTCACCAATGACGAGGGCGAGGAAACCGAACCCGCGATCTCGCCCGATGGCCGGATGATTGCCTTCACCGCCAGCTACGACAGCAACAATGATGTCTACGTCATGCCCGTCGCCGGCGGACGTCCGCGGCGACTGACCTTCGAGGGCGGGGCGGTGCGCACCATCGGCTGGACCCCGGAAGGCCGGGTGATCTATTCCGCCGCGATCACCGGCGCCGGGCAGGGAGAAGTGCTCTACACCATCGATCCCGCTGGCGGCGAGGCGACGCCCGTGCCGCTGTGGCGCGCCAACGACGCGGCTTTCGGGGCTGACGGCACAACGCTGTTCTTCACCCGCCGCGGTCTGTTTGCCCGGGCGCGCGACAACGCCGTGCTCTATCGCGGCGGCGGGATGGAGCAGCTGTGGCGCTGGCAGACCGGTTCGGACGCAGAAGGCGTGCAACTGCTGGCCGATTTCGGTGCGCCGATCCGCATGCCGATGGCGGCAAGCGGGCGGGTCTGGTTCATATCCGACAAGAGCGGCAAGGACGCGGTCTGGTCGGTCGCCGAGGATGGCAGCGATGTCCGCCAGGAATCGCCTGAGCTGGCTTTCCCTGTGCTCCAGGCCAGTATCGATGGCGGCGAGGTGTTCCTCCAGAACGGCGCCGACCTCCACGTGTTCAACATTGCCGGGGGCACGCTGACCAAGCTCGCCATCGACCTCGTCACCGACCGCGAGCAGACCCGCGTGCGCGCGATCGATGATCCGATGCGCTGGTTCGTGGCGGCGCGGATTGCCCCATCGGGCGAGATGGTGGCGGTCACCGCCCGCGGCCGCGCCGCGCTCGCCGCGCCGGGCGATCTGCGCCGGGTCGAGCTGCCCGTGCCGATTGCGGCCCGCGCGCGTCAGGCGGTGCAGGGGCCCGGCGGCGAAGAGGTGTTCCTGATCCTCGACCAGGGGGCGCGCGGCGACATCTTCCGCATGCCCGCTGACGGCACCAGCACGCCGGTCGCGGTGACCAAGGCCTATGATGCGCATATCTGGTCCTTCGCCCTCGCACCCGATGGCAAGACCATGGTGGTGTGGGACAAGGAGGCGCGGCTCCAGAAGGTCGATGTCGCCACGGGGCGCGTGACGCTGCTCGCCCGCAATGCAACCGGCACCGATGATGCCTTCTTCGACCTCGCCTTCGCGCCGGACTCCAGCCACATCGCCTATGCCGAGGTCGCGCCGACCAATGGCGGCAACACTGCCGACATCATGATCCAGAACCTCGCGACCGGCGCTCGGGTGCAGGCGACCTCGGGCAAGTATAACAACTATGCCCCCGCATTCGCGCATGACGGCGCGTGGCTCTACTTCATCTCCGACCGCAACTTCGCGCCCGATCCCGGCAACCCCTGGGGCGACCGCAACATGGGCGCCGCCTTCCTCGACCGGGGCGAACTCTATGCGCTCCAGCTCGACCCCGCCTCGCCGTTCCGGATGCGCGCGGACAACGAGCTGACCCGCAAGCCGGCAGGCGACAAGGACACCAGCGCGCCCGAGGGCGATGCCGCGCCGGAAAAGAAGGACGAGAGCAAGGGCAAGGGCAAGAAGGGCGAAGCTGCGCCGAAGGGGCCGGTGATCGTGCTCGAAGGCGTCGCCGCGCGGCTCTACAAGCTGCCGGTCAAGCCGGGGGTCGAGGGCCTGCTTCTGGCGTCGGAAAAATTCCTCTACACCCGCCGCGGCGATGACTTGGTCTCGATTGCGATCGACAAGAAGGACCCGCGCGAGGAGGTCTTCGCCCCCGGCGGGATCGATATGGAGCTGTCGGACGACCGCCAGAACGCGCTGGTGCTCGGCGGCTCGCCGGAGAAACCCGCGCTCTCGCTGGTCCCGGTTGACCGCAAGCTGCCCGACAAGCTTGGCCCCCATCAGGTGCGGCTCGGCGACTGGCGGCTGACCATCGATCCGCGCGCCGAGTGGCGCCAGTTGTTCATCGACGCTTGGCGTCTGCACCGCGATTTCCTCTACGATCCTTCGCTGAGGGGCGTCGACTGGAACGCGGTGCGCGCCGCGCGCGAGCCCTTCCTCGAGCGGATCGGCACCCGGTCAGAGCTTGACGCGGTGCTCGGCGAGATGTCCGCGCAGGTGGGCGTGCTGCACAGCCAGATCGGCGGCGGCGACCAGCGCGCGGATCGCGAGAACCCGGCGATGGCCTTCCTCGGCGCGAAGGTGTCGCCGGTGCCTGAGGGCCTCAGGATCGACTCTATCCTGCGCGCAGAGGCCGATCTGGTCGACCGCCTCCCGCCGCTCCGCCGGCCCGGGGTGGACGTGAAGGAAGGCGACGTGATCCGGCTGGTCGATGGCCGCGCCGTGGCGAGCCTTGCCGACCTCCAGACCGCGCTGGCGACAAAGGCCGGGCAACAGGTGCGGCTCGATCTCACCCGCGCCGCGCGCAAGCTCAGCGCGATTGTCGAGCCGATGACGCAGGACGGCCATCGGCAGGCGCAATATGCCGATTTCGTGCAGGGCAAGCGCGCCGAGGCCGAGCGGCTGTCGGACGGAAAAATCGGTTATCTGCATCTGCGCGCGATGGGCCCGGACGATCTGGCGAGCTTCGCGCGGGACTTTTTCCCGCAGCTCGACAAGCAGGGCCTGATCATCGACGTGCGCGGCAATAATGGCGGCAATATCGACAGCTTCATCGTCGCTGCGCTGATGCGCAAGGCGTGGGGCTTCTGGGCCAAGCCCGACGGCACCGGCATCCCCACCACCAACATGCAGAACGCCTATCGCGGGCATGTCGCGGTGCTGATCGACGAGCGCACCTATTCCGACGGCGAGACCTTTGCCGCGGCGATCAAGTCGCTGGGGATCGCGCCGCTGATCGGCACCCGCACGGCGGGCGCGGGGGTGTGGCTGTCGGACCGCCCGGTGCTCGCCGACCGCGGCATCGCGCGCACCGCCGAGAGCGCGCAGTTCGCGATCGATGGGCGCTGGATCGTCGAAGGGCTAGGCGTTGCGCCCGATGTGGAGGTGGAGAACCTGCCTCACGCCGCCTTCAAGGGCACCGACGCGCAGCTCGCTGCGGCGGTCGGCATGCTCGAAGAGGCAATCGCGCGCGAGCCGGTGTTGCCGCTCAAGCCGAAGCCTCTCGGCCCGCTCGGCACGCCTGCGGAGGATGTGAAGCGCTAAGGGCGCGGCCCGCCTGTCCGGACTTTGCAACAATCATGGCCGAAGAGCCCGCGACGGGCGGCGCACCGCGCGCCGGGGCTAAGAGGGGAGCATTAGGGTGGCAGGCAAGGTTTCGCGCAGGCAGGTTATGGCCGGAGCCGCGGCGGGAGCGGCCGTCGCGTCCTCGCCCGCTATCGCTGCGCCCGAAGAGCGCGCGCTCACCCGGATCGCGTTCGGCTCCTGCGCGCGGCAGGACAAGCCGCAACCGATCTGGGACCGCGTCAACGCCTGGCAGCCGGAGCTGTTCATCTTCCTCGGCGACAATATCTATGGCGATACCGAGGACATGGCGGTGCTGCGCGCCAAGTACCAGATGCTCGCCGAGAAGCCCGGTTTCCGCACCCTGCGCCGCAATGCCGAGGTAATCGCGACCTGGGACGACCATGATTTCGGCGTCAACGACGGCGGCAGCGAATATCCCAAGAAGGCCGAGAGCGCCGCGATCTTCCTCGATTTCTGGGGCGTTCCGGAAGGTCATTCGCGCCGCCGCCCGGAAGGGGGCATCTACGGCAGCTACTTCTTCGGCCCCGAAGGCCGGCGCGTGCAGGTGATCCTGCCCGACAACCGCACCTTCCGCACGCCGCTTCTGGGCTACAGTGTCGAGCCCGAGGACAAGGGGCAGTATGTCGTCAACCCTGATCCGGACGCGACCATGCTGGGGCAGGCGCAGTGGGAGTGGCTGGAGGCCGAACTGCGCCGACCGGCGGACCTGCGCATCCTCGCCTCCTCCACTCAGGTCCTGCCCGATGCGCCGGGCTACGAGGCGTGGATCAACTTCCAGGCCGATCACCAGCGCCTGCTCGATCTGGTCGATTTTGCCGGGGTCGAGAACCTGCTGATCATCTCGGGCGACACGCATTATGCCGAGCTCTCGCGGCTCGAGACGCGCATGCCCTATCCGCTCTACGAGCTGACGTCGTCCGGCCTGACCGAGGTATGGCCGGTGTTTGGCCCCAATCGCAACCGCATCGCCAAGGCGCCGCTTATGCCAAACTACGGCCGGCTGACGATCAACTGGGACGCGCCGTCGCCCGGGGTGCTGATGGAGGTGGAGATGCTCGACGGCAGCATCGGCATCAGCCACGCGGTCAAGCTCGCCGACCTGAAGCAACCCACCGGCCGCTGACACGCCGAACGGCGAGCCATTCAGACGTTGAGGCAGCTTTGCGCGCACGTCTGCGTCAGGGCGCGCCCGGCTTTGCGGACGCCAAGCCCTGGCCCTCGTCATGGGGTCTCGGCGAGAGCAATTGTCTAATGCGAGCAATTAGGCCATTGTATCCTCCGAGGGGAAATTTGCGATGAAGCGAATCGGGATCGGGCTCTTGGTGGTGGTGGCCCTCGTCCTCGCGCTGGGCTTTGTGTTCCAGCGAACGATCGGCGAGGCCGTTTTCCGGCGTGCGGCGCAGGGGTTGGTCGGGCGCGATCAACTCGCCAGCCTCGAGGATGGCCTGCATGTCGGGCTGTGCGGCACGGGTTCGCCGATGCCCAACCCCCAGCGTGCAGGGCCTTGCAATGTCGTCATCGCGGGAGACCAGGTGTTCGTTGTCGACATGGGCGAGAACGGCAATCGCAACCTCAACCTCATGGGTATCAGCACCGCCGAGGTGAAGGCGCTGCTGCTGACCCATTTTCATTCGGATCATATCGACGGCATCGGCCCGCTGATGCTGTTCCACTGGACCCGCGGCGCCAGCACCGCCCCGCTGCCGGTCTACGGTCCTGAAGGCGTCGAGCAGGTCGTGGCGGGCTTCAATGCCGCCTATGCGCTCGATCACGGTTACCGGGTTGCGCATCACGGCGAAGCGGTCGTGCCGGGTAGCGGGGGAGGGGCGGTGGCGCGGCCCTTCGTGCTGGAGGGCAACGCCGCCGTGATCCTGCAAAGCGGCGGCCTGACCGTGACGGCCTTCAAGGTCGATCACGATCCGATCACGCCCGCGGTCGGCTATCGCTTCGACTACAAGGGGCGCAGCCTGTGCATCAGCGGCGACACCGCCAAATCCGCCAACCTGATCGCCACCTGCAAGGGGGCCGACCTGATCGTCCATGATGCCTTGCAGCCGCAGATGGTGAAGGAGATCGAGGCTGTCTTCGCGGCGCAAGGCAATGCCAAGACCGCCAAGATCTTCGCCGACATCCAGGATTATCACGCCACGCCCGAACAGGTGGCGGAGAGCGCGCGAGACGCGGGCGCGAAGATGCTGGTGCTCTCGCACCTCGTCCCGCCGTTGCCCTATGCCTATCTCTACCCCGCCTTCCTCGGCGATGCGCCCGCGCGGTTCGATGGCGACATCGTGGTGGGGGAGGATGGGATGCTGTTCTCGCTGCCGCCGCAAAGCGCGGCGATCACGCGCCGCCGCCTCTTGTGAGGCCTGCCTAGGCGGAAGCTGATGCCCACGCGCGCCGGGCTGGACGCCGCGTCGCCGCGCGTCCATTGACTCCGCATGTTTCAAAAATAAACTGCATTAATTCGGGGATGGGAGAGTTCGGATGGAAGTGGGTCGATCGGTGCTGTTCGGGCTTGTTGCGCTTGTCGGGCTGCTGACGGCGGGGAATGCCGCCTTGTGGCTGCTCGTCCCGGCGCGCGCGGCTGAGGCGCTCAAGATGCCGCTGCTGACCGGCGCGGCGCTCAGCACCCAGATGGATATCGGCGCGTTCTTCCTCGGCGGGGCGATCTTCACCGCGCTGGCGCTGATCACCCGCGAGCGCCCGTGGTTCATTGCTGCTGCGGTATTGGTCTTGGGAGCCGCGCTCTACCGCACCGCCGCCTTCGCGCTCCACGGCGCGCCCTTTCTCGCCGACATGGTGGTGGCCGAGCTGGTGATGGGCAGCATCATGTTCATCGCCAGCCGCGTGCTCGGGCGCGGGGGCAACGGCTAGGCCGTGCGGGCCTTGCGCGCCAAGCTGCTGCTGCCGCTCCTCGCCCTCGCTACGGTGGTGGGCGGGGCCGCGCCGCCCGCCGCGCCGCCCGCCGCGCCGGACGCCTCGGAGGACAGGCGCCCCAATGTCGTCATCATCCTTGCCGATGATGTCGCGCTGATGGACTTCGGCGCCTATGGCGGCGAGGCGCGCACCCCCAATATTGACGCGCTGGCCGGGCGCGGGGCGCTGTTCACCCAGTACCGCGCCTCGCCGCTGTGTTCGCCGTCACGCGCAATGCTGCTGACTGGAATCGACGCACATCTCACTGGCGTCGCCACCATTCCCGAAGTCCTGCCCAAGGAGCAGAAGGGCCAGCCAGGCTATAGGATGGCGCTGGAGCCGGGGGTGCTTACGCTGGCCGACCGGCTGCGGGCGCAAGGCTATCGCACGGTGATGGCGGGCAAATGGCACCTGGGCGAAGCGCCGGGCGAGATGCCGCAGGCCCACGGCTTCGACCGCAGCTTTGCCCTCGCCGCCTCGGGCGCGGACAATTGGGACGACCGGTCCTACATGCCCTATTACAAGGACGCGCCGTGGTTCGAGGACGGGGTCGAGACCAGCCTGCCTGAGGACTTCTATTCCTCGCGCTTCATCGTCGACACGGCGATCAAATATCTCGCCGAGACCGATCCGGCCAAGCCCTTCTTCGCCTATCTGCCGTTTCAAGCGATCCACATCCCGGTGCAGGCGCCGCAGGAATTCATCGATCGCTACAAGGGGCGCTATGACAAGGGCTGGGAGGCGCTGCGCAAGGAGCGCCATGCCCGCGCCCAGACGCTCGGCCTGATCCCGCAAGGCGCGCCGTTCGCCGACCTGCCGCCCGATTTCCGCGCCTGGAACAGCCTCTCGGCCGAGGACCGCGCGCTCTATGCTGCGCGAATGGAAGTGAATGCGGCGATGCTGGAGGCGATGGACTTCCACCTCGGGCGGCTGATCCAGCACCTCAAGGCGAAGGGCCAGTACGAGAACACGATCTTCATCGTCTCCTCCGACAACGGCCCCGAGCCTTCGCGCGGAGACGATAACCCAAGCCTCAGCCTGTTTCACCACCTGACCGGTTACGACATCGCCGCCGCGCCGATGGGTGGCCCGGGATCGTGGGGCTTTATCGGCCCCGAATGGGCCGCTGCCGCCGCCACACCGGGGGCGTGGTTCAAGTTCTACGCCACCGAAGGCGGAATCCGTGTGCCGCTGATCATGGCCGGCCCCGGCATCGCGCCGCAGCGGGTCGACAGCCCGGCGATGATCACCGACGTCGCTCCGACAGTGCTCGACTGGCTGGAGGCCGATCCCGCGGCCATTGCGGGCAAGCCCATGACCGGGCGCAGCCTGCTCCCGGTGCTCGGCGGCGAGGTGGACAGTGCCTATGGCGCCGACGAGGCCCGCGCGGTCGAGGTGTCGGGCAATTCCGCGCTTTATCTGGGCGATTACAAGATCACCCGCAGCGTGCCCCCGGTCGGCGATGGCCGGTGGCGGCTCTACAATTTGGCGCGCGATCCGGGGGAGACGACCGATCTTAGTGCGAGCGAGCCTGCCATCATGCAGCGGATGCTTGCCGAATACGCCGCCTATGCCGCGCGAGTGGGCGTGCTGGAGATGCCCGAGGGCTATGATTCGATGAAGCAGGTCACCCGCAATGTCGGCGCGCGGCTGCTCGGCAATTACCCCTGGCTGTATGGCGTGCTCGGCGCGGTCCTGCTGTTGCTGGGTGCGGCGATCTGGCTGGCGCTGCGCTCGATCCGCGCACTTCTCCGCCGCCGCCGGGTCGCCTGAACAGCGCGGGGGGCATTTCCCCCACCTTGCTATCTGTCTCCAGACAATGATAAACCCGCACTGCCAATATAATGCCTGACATTAAGGGCGAGTATCATGGAAGCTTCGAGCCGTCAGGACACCAAGTCCGAATTGCTGCGATCAGCCGAGCGGTTGATCGCCGAAAAAGGGCTGGGCTCGGTCTCGGTCAAGATGATCACGACCGACGCCGGCGCGCGCAATCCGAGCGCGGTGCATTACCATTTCGGCAGCATCGAGAGCCTGATCGAAGAAGTCTTCGCCAAGCGTTATCGCGAGATCGAGGCCGAGCGGGCGGTGCGGCTGGAACGGGTCACCCAAAGCGATCCCGAGGCGCGGCTGGTGGCGCTGGCCGAAGCGGCGATCGGCCCCTTGATGGAAGCCTGCCTCGAAGAGAACGGCCGCGTCTACGCCCGGTTCGGCCTACAGTTCGTGTCGGATCCGCGGTTCGACTACGCCAAGCTGGTCATGAACGCCGGGACCCAGACCTTCGTGCGGCTCAACGAGGAGATCAGCGCCTGCCTCCCGCACATCCCGCGCGCACGATTGGAGCTCCGAATGCGGCAGAGTTTCGTCATCGCGATGGTGCAAACCGTGAGCTTTGCCCGCGAAATCGAAGCGGGGGCGCCGCCACCCGTCGAAGCCGCGGTCAGAGAAGCGGCCACTTGCCTCGCAGCCTATCTCGGCGCGCCGGCATAAACACCGACGGGACGACTTCTCTCGACAATCGAGAAGCCCTGATTTGCTGAGCTATTTCAAGATTTTCGACGCCACTCCCGCAGGAGTTTTGGTGCCAGAAGAGGACTCGAAAAATCCATGTTGGACACTTTTAAATCAGGCACTTACGTGATGGAAGATTTTCGAAAGGACCGGAAAAGGCCCAGAGGGACTCAATAAGGTGTTGGTTCGATGCCTTTTTAGGGACTCGGAGCTGTATTTTGGGCCGTCGCGGCAGGGAAACAGCTGACCGAAACTGAGGTGGGGTTATCTGCATTCCGATGGGAGCACCAATTAGACTGACTGGTGAATCGAGTGTTCCCGCGGCTGGGTCTCAACGTCTGCTCAGGCCGCAGTGGACCAGCTGCCGACCCAGACGCGGTCATTCACGAACGTCAGCTTGAACGTCCGCTTCCGTGCGAAGCAGCCATGCCGATTTCAGCGGTCGCGCATCAGCTCTGCTGATCCCCGGTGATGAGTGGTTCTCTGCCGTCACCACTTTCGTGAGCAATCGACATCTCCGGCCCACGGTCTGGAACATGAGCGACAAGTTCACCGGGTCTTAGCCGGTGCTTTGACCTGAAAGCTGGTAATTGGCGGCGCCAGCATCAAGGCCTAACCACCAGGTTTCCAAGATGTCCGCCATCGAACAACATCAACAGAGCCTCCGGGAAAAGGTCAATCCCGCTGACAACATGTTCGGGCAAAGTCAGCTTTCCAGCCTGCATAAGTGCAGAGATTTCTGCCACCGCGGCAGGATAATCCGCTTCGTAGTAGCTAACGACGAACCCCTTCATCATGGCATTGCGCTCTGCCAAACGAAGGTACAGCTTCGGGCCACGAACATCGTCGAGGTTCTGATATTGTGAAATCGCGCCGCAAATCGCGATACGCGCGCCTGCCGGTGCCAGATTGTCGAGCACGATATCGAGCGTTTCGCCGCCAACATTGTCAAAGAAAACATCGACGCCGTCAGGGGCCGCCAAGGCCAATTGCTGCGCAAGGTCACTGTTTTTGTAGTCGATGGCGACATCAGCCCCAAGCGTCTCTAGGCCGTGTTGACAAAAGGGATTCCCATTTGCCCTGAGTTCTGATTCAAGACTGCTTTTTGAGGAGCAGTCATGGGTCGTGGAGACTTGTCGGATGCGGAGTGGGAGTTGATCGGGCCGCTGCTGCCGCCTGAGCGTGGTCGCTG
>CAMCUB010000026.1 GCA_945878845.1 Erythrobacter sanguineus
CGCTTTTCGCTCTCGCCATAGCCCGAGCCCATGATTTCCGGGCCGTTGATGATGAAGAACTCGGCGTCGCTCTCGTTCGCCACCGCCTGCGCAAGACGGGTCTTGCCGGTGCCCGGCGGGCCGTGGAGCAGCACGCCCTTGGGCGGCTCGACGCCGAGGCGGATGAACAGCTCGGGGTAGCGCAGCGGCAGCTCGACCATTTCGCGCAAGGCCCGGATGGTCTCCTCCATCCCGCCGACATCGTCGTAATTGACCACCGCGCGGCCATCGCGCGGCTCCTCGAACTCGGCGCGCAGCTCGACCTCGGTGTTCTCGTCGATATGGACGATGCCCTTGGGGCTGGTCGAGGCGACGGTGAGGCGGATTTGCGTCAGGGCATAGGCCGGCGCGCGCAGCAGCTGGCGCACGTCGGCGGGCATGTTCTGGACGGGCTGCTGGCCGGTGGTGGCGACGAGATCGCCGGCCACCAGCGGGCGGCGGAAGAAGTTGCGCTTCAACGCCTGGGTCGGCCCCTGGAGCCGCATCTCGCGCTGGGCGGGGGCGAAGACCACGCGGGTGGCGGGGCGCGATTCGCCGCGGGCGATCTCGACATGCTCGCCCGACCCCCCTTGCGCATTGGCGCGCTGGAGCCCGTCGAGCCGGACGACATCGAGCGCGTCATCCTCGGCATAGGCGGCCATGGCGATGGCGGCGGTGACGCGCTTGCCGCGGATCTCGACCACGTCGCCCTCGGTGATCCCGAGCTTCTGGAAGGCGGAGCGCGGCATGCGGGCGATCCCGGCCCCCGATTCCTCCTGCCGCGCGGGCGCGACCTGGAGCCGGACGGTGCGGGCGGGGGTGGCGGCTTCGGCGTCGGCCATCGGGCATTCCTGTTCTTCGTTGCGAGAACGATAGCTAGGAAGGCGGGCAAACGAATGCAATCGGGGGGGGGGGGCCGTGCGACGGCAGCGCCGACGGGCAAGAAAAAAGCCCGGCACTGGGTGCCGGGCTTGGAAAGTTTGGGAGAGGATGCCTGAAAGGCACCTTCCAAATGCCGCAGATGAACCGATTGTGCAAGTGCGAAAGATGCGTATCGGATTGCAAAGAACGCAACTAACCCCCGATTTGGTGCAGAATTGTGCGCAAACTTGCATATTTCTGCCCAAAATGGCGGCAATCGCCCAAAACATGGGCAGAAAACAGCTTTGTGACCGTATTGCGGCGCAACATGAAAGTCGATTCGACTTCGATTCGCGCAAGGCGTGACAGCGCCCGATGAACGCTCTAATCACAAAGCCGATCCCGCTACCCGCGGATCACCCTTGAGCGACACCACGAGAGGCAGCCGAGCGCAATGACCAAGCTCTACCCCGACGCTGCCAGCGCGCTCGCCGGCGTGCTGCGCGATGACATGCTGATCGCGGCCGGGGGCTTCGGCCTGTGCGGCCTGCCCGAGCGGCTGCTCGACGCGATTCGCGACAGCGGCGTCACCGGCCTGACCTTCGCCAGCAACAATGCCGGGATCGACAACGAAGGCATCGGCAAGCTGCTGCGCACGCGGCAGGTGAAGAAGATGATCAGCTCCTATGTCGGCGAGAACAAGGAGTTCGAGCGGCAATATCTGGCAGGCGAGCTCGAGGTCGAGTTCTGCCCGCAAGGCACGCTCGCCGAGCGGATGCGAGCAGGGGGCGCGGGCATTCCCGGCTTCTACACCCGCACCGGCGTCGGCACCGAAGTCGCGCAGGGCAAGGAGCACAAGGACTTTGCTGATCGCGACGGGGTGATGCAGACATATATCCTCGAGCACGGGATCTTCGCCGACCTCGCGATCGTCAAGGCGTGGAAGGCCGACGAGACCGGCAACCTCGTGTTCCGCAAGACCGCGCGCAATTTCAACCTGCCGGCCGCGACCTGCGGCAAGGTTTGCGTCGCCGAGGTCGAGGAAGTGGTGCCCGCAGGCGCGCTCGATCCCGACCAGATCCATTTGGCGGGCGTGTTCGTTAACCGGATCGTGCTGGGCGCGCCCTACGACAAGAAGATCGAGTTCCGGACCGTACGGGAGAGGGAGACGGCGTGATGGACAAGAGGTTTGCGGCGCTGCTGGCGCTGAGTGCGGGCACAGCGCTTTCGGGCTGTGTGGCGGCGGTGATCCCGGTGATCGCGGGCTCGACCATGGTCGGCTCGCGGGTGCTGAAGGACGACGACAAGCAGGCCGAGGCCGAGGCGGCCGCGGCTGCGGAGGCCACCAAGGTGCCGGTGGCTGCGGCCAGCCCGGTGCCGACCGTCATAGTCGAGCCCGCCCCGCCGGTTACCGAGCTGCCGGTTCCGGTGGCCGTGGCGACCGCCGCTCCGGCGCCCGCTCCGACGCCGACGCCGACACCTACACCGACGCCCGCTCCGACGCCGACACCCACCCCCGTGCCGACGCCGGCTCCGCAGGTGGCGACCGTGCGTGTTGTGCCAACACCTGCGCCCGCTCCGACGCCCACGCCTGCGCCCGTTGCGGCCACCGTTCCGGCACCCGCACCTGCACCGGCCCCCGCCCCCGCTCCAGTAGCGCCCGCGCCGGCACCCGAAGCGGCGGCGCTTGGGCCGTTGGCCTCCTATCCCGATCCCGCGCGCCCGATCCCCGCGGGGCAGGCCAATTTCGCGCGCTTCGTGCGCTACGGCCAGGCCTCCGCCCGCCAGGCAGCGCAAGGGGCCGAGCTGCCCTCGGCGATCCTCAGCGATCCGATCGCGCTCGATGGCAAGCGCCGCCGCTGTTCGGCTGGCGAGCAGCTGGTGGCGGTGATCGATATCGATCCGGTCGGCACCACCTTCGTGCCCCCGGCCAATCCCCCCAAGCTCCCCGGCCTCGCGCTCGGGCTTGCGGTGTTGCGCGAGGCGGGGGTGGAGATCGCCTGGCTCTCGGACCTCTCGACCACCCAGTCGGGGAGCTTGCGAACCGCGCTCGAGCTATCGGGGCTCGACCCGCGCGGGCAGGACATCATCTCGCTGCGCCGCGACGAGGGCGATGCCAAGGACCAGCGCCGCGCCAACCTCGCCGGGATCGCCTGCATAGTCGCCATCGCTGGTGACGATCGCACCGATTTCGACACCCGCTTCAAATACCTGCGCAACGCCGAGGCGGGCGCGGGGATCGAGCCGCTGATCGGCGACGGCTGGTTCCTGATCGAACCGCTGCTGGGCAAGTAAGGACACCTCTTTCCATGACGACCCTCACCGGCTGGACCCGCGACCAGATGGCCGCCCGTGCCGCGCGCGAACTCAAGGACGGCTACTACGTCAACCTCGGCATCGGCATCCCGACGCTGGTGGCCAACCACATTCCCGAAGGGATGCTGGTGACCTTGCAGAGCGAGAACGGGATGCTCGGCATCGGGCCGTTCCCGTATGACGACGAGGTCGACCCCGATCTCATCAATGCGGGCAAGCAGACCATCTCTGAGCTGCCGCACTCGGCCTATTTCGATTCGGCGACCAGCTTTGCGATGATCCGCGGCGGGCATATCGACCTCACCGTGCTCGGCGCGATGGAGGTGGCCGAGAACGGCGACATCGCCAACTGGATGATTCCGGGCAAGATGATCAAAGGCATGGGCGGGGCGATGGACCTTGTCGCAGGGGTCAAGAAGATCATCGTGGTGATGGACCACACGTCGAAGGACGGGACGCCGAAGTTCATCCCCGCCTGCACCCTGCCGCTGACCGGCGCGGGCGTGGTCGACATGGTGATCACCAACCTCGCGGTGTTCCAGCGCTCGGCCAAGGGCGAGCCCTTCCGCCTCATCGAGACAGCTCCCGGCGTCACCGAGGCCGACATCGCGGCGACCACCACCGCGCATTACGTCGCCGCATGAAGCGCAAGCTCGCATTGGGCGGCCTTGCGCTGGTGGCGGCAGTCGGCGGGGCGCTGGCCTTCACTTCGCCCCCGCGATTGCTCTCCTACTACGACCGCGCGACGGGCGGCACCGCAGGCGCGCAGCTGGTGGCCGAGGGTGTGGCGTTCGGCAGCCACGGCCAGAGCCTCGACATCTGGATGCCGGCCGAGCCTGCGAAGACGCCGCTGCCGGTCGTCATCTTCTGGTACGGCGGCGGCTGGGCCAAGGGCGACCGCACCTCCTATGCCTTTGCCGGACGGGCCTTGGCGCGCGAGGGCTTCCTCGTCGTCATCCCCGACTACCGCAAGGTGCCGGATGTCCACTTCCCCGCCTTCCTCGATGACGGGGCCGAGGCGGTCGCGTGGGTGCAGCAGACCATCGCGCAGCATGGCGGGGACCCCGAGCGGATCGCCTTCATGGGGCACTCGGCGGGCGCCTATCAGGCGGTGATGCTGGCGCTCGACGCCAAGCGGCTGACCGCAGCGGGGGCCGATCCGGCGGGCGTGAAGGCGGCCGTGGGCCTGTCGGGGCCCTACGACTTCTACCCCTTCACCTCCGAGCGGTCGGTCGCCGCGATGAGCCATTGGCCGCGCCCGGAGGAGACCCAGCCGATCACCTTCGCGAGGCCCGACGCCCCGCCGCTGCTGCTCGTCACCTCCGATGGCGACGAGACCGTCCGCCCCCGCAACGCCGTCAACCTCGCGGCGATGCTGCAAGGCATGGGCGCGCTGGCGGAGGTCAACAACTACGGCCCGCTCTCCCACGAGGAGGTGGTGATGGCGCTCTCGGTCCCGTTCCGAAGCAAGGGCCCGGTGCTGGCCGACTCTGCCCGCTTCCTCCGCCAGCATCTGGCGAGATAGGCGATGTGGCTCGCGACCCCGCGCAACCCCGACGCGCCGCTCGCCGGGCTCAAGGTGGTCGAGCTGGCGCGGGTGCTGGCGGGGCCGTTCTGCGGCCAGATCCTCGCGGACCTGGGCGCAGACGTCATCAAGGTCGAGAGCCCCGAGGGCGACGGCACGCGGCTTTGGGGCCCGCCATGGGTCGAGCGCACCGATGCGAACGGCACCGTCCACCGCGAAGCGGCCTATTACCACGCCTGCAACCGGGGGAAGCGCTCGATCATCGCCGACTTCTCCAACCCCGATGACCTCGCCCATGTGCGTGACCTCTGCGCAGGTGCGGACGTCCTCATCGAGAACTTCAAGACCGGCAGCCTCGCCAAGTTCGGCCTCGATTACACCTCGCTTTCCGCCGCCAATCCGGCACTTGTGTACTGCTCGATCACTGGCTTCGGCCAGACCGGCCCCCGCGCGCACGAGGCCGGATACGACTTCGTCGCGCAAGGCATGAGCGGCCTCATGTCGCTGACCGGCGAGCCTGCCGGACACCCGGTCAAGATGGGCATCTCGATCAGCGATCTGGCCACCGGCGTCTGGGCCGCCAACGGCGTGCAGGCTGCGCTGCTGATGCGGGCGCGCACCGGCAAGGGCCAGCAGGTCGACATGAGCCTGCTCGATTGCTCGGTGGGCCTGCTTGCCAACCAGGCGACATACCTGTTCACCACCGGCCACAACCCGCCGCGGATGGGCAATGCCCACGCGCAGGTCGCGCCATACGGGGTGTTCGCGGTGAGCGACGGCCACGTCATCCTCGCTCCGGCGAACGACGGGCTGTTCCACAAGCTGATGGCGGTTCTGAAGCTCGACCACCTGACGAGCGACCCGCGCTTTGCCGCCAACGGTGACCGCACCGCCAACGCCGCTGCCCTGGACGCGGAGATCGCCGCCGCCACCATCGGCTGGACCAAGCAGGGCCTGCTCGACGCCTGCCACGCTGCGGGGGTTCCTGCGGGGCCGATCAACCGCTTGGACGAGGTCTTCGCCGATCCGCAGGTCGTCGCGCGGGGGATGCGCATCGAGCTTGGCGGCATGGCGGGGGTGAGGAGCCCGTTCACCTTCTCGGACGCCGAGCTGGCCTTGGACCGCCCCTCGCCGATCCACGGGGAGCACGGCTGAGGCCCGCTGCCGCCGCCCTGTGTTGGAGACAATGAGACACAGTATAAAGGCAAAAATCTCTCGCCCCCCGCGCGGCCCCGGAAAGCGTTGAAAAAGAGGGTGCGAGGCGGTTCATCCCCGCCAAACTGTCACGCGCGCGGCGTGTAGGAAAGCCCCCGCGAAAGCGCCCGCCACAGCCGCTCGAACGGCCCCTGTCCTACTTTCGCGACCCACAGCGGCGACCAGACCAGCATCCCCGCGACCGGCACCAGCCCCAGCGCGAAGGCTTGCCAGCGCGTCACCTCGCCGAACAGGCCGAGGCCCCAGCTGGCAAAGATCGCGGCAAGCATCACGCTCGTCATCAGGTAGTTGGTGAGCGACAAGCGCCCCGCCGCCGCCAGCCTTGCGGGCACTGCGCCCGGCCCGCCGAGGAAGGCCATCGCTAGCGCGGCGTAAGCCACCGCCAGCGCCATGTCGAAGGGGGCCGAGAGCAACAGCGCCACCGGCCCGGCCAGCGCAGCGGGGAAGCCGGTGCTCACCAGCGCGCCCGCCAGCAGCAGCAGCCCCGGCAGCGCCAGCAGCGCGCCGAGCCCCGCCACCCGCTGGAGCCGGAAGGTGCGCCACTCGCCCTTCAGCATCCCACCGCGCCACAGCCCCATCCCGAGCGCGATCGCGGAGAGGTTCAAAGGCAGCGCCGCCACCAGCGCGGTCATCTGCGCCGGAATGCCCACCGTGCGGCGCAACACCCGCTCCGAAAAAGCCTCGCGCCCCTGCTCGAGCAGCGCCGCGATCACCGCCGGATCGCGGCCGAACTGGCGCTCGGCCCACAGCAGCATCTCGGAACCCTGACGGTCCTGCACCCAGGCGGCGAGCGAGGGCCCGAGCAGCGCCATGCCGAGGAAGACGTGAACGCCGAGCAGCCCCAGCGACACCGTCACCAGCGCGCGCGCACTGAGCCCCGCGAGCAGCGGCAGGGCGAGCCCCGCCAGCGCATAGGCGCGCAGCACGTCATTGCTGGCGAGAAGCGTCGCGTGGACGAGGCCGATCGCGAACAGCACGATCATGCGGGCATAATGCGCGCGCCACGGATGCGCGCCGCTCCGCTCGATCAGGATCAGGCACCCTGCGCCGAACAGCATCGCAAAGAGCGTGCGGAACTTGTCCTCGATGAAGACGAAGCTCGCCAGCCACACCCAGTAATCGGGCGGGCTGGTGCTGCCGAAGCTCTGGGGGTTATAATAGGCCGGCCCCGGCATCGCGAAGGCGAGCACGTTCATGCCGACGATACCGATGACGGCGATGCCTCGCAGCGCGTCGAGCGCGAGGATGCGTTCAGCGGGGGGAGGGGTGGGTGCCGTCACTGACAGCACCCATACCCGAAAATCAACCGAGCGCAGCCTTCAGATCGTCGACCAGATCCAGACGCTCCCAAGGGAAGAAGTCGCCTTCTGCGGTGCGGCCGAAGTGGCCGTAGGCGGCGGTCGGCTGGTAGATCGGCTTGTTAAGGCCGAGGTGCGTGCGGATGCTGCGCGGGGTCAGCCCGCCGAGCTTGGCGATGCCGAGGATCGCGGCTTCGATCTTGTCGTCGCCGACGGTGCCGGTGTCATGCGTGTCGACATAGAGCGAGAGCGGCTTCGACACGCCGATCGCATAAGCGATCTGGATGGTGCAGCGCGTGGCGAGGCCGGCGGCGACCACGTTCTTGGCGAGGTAGCGGGTGATGTAGGCCGCCGAACGGTCAACCTTGGTCGGGTCCTTGCCGCTGAACGCGCCGCCGCCGTGGGGCGAGGCGCCGCCATAGGTGTCGACGATGATCTTGCGGCCGGTGAGGCCCGCGTCGCCATCGGGGCCGCCGATTTCGAAGCTGCCGGTCGGGTTGATGAAGTATTCGGTCTCGCGCAGCAGCACCGGCGGGATCACGTCGGCGATCACGCCCTTCACGTAAGTCTCGAGCTCGGCCTGCTTGGCCGGATCGTTCTCGTCATAGCCCGGCGCGTGCTGGGTCGAGACCACCACCGCGGTCGCGGCGACGGGGAGCGAGCCTTCGTAGCGCAGGGTCACCTGGCTCTTGGCGTCGGGCTCGAGGAAGGGCGCGGCGCCCGAGTGGCGGTCGGCGGCCATGCGCTCGAGGATCTTGTGGCTGTAATAGAGCGTCGCGGGCATCAGGCCCGGGGTCTCGTCGGTCGCGTAACCGAACATGATGCCCTGGTCGCCCGCGCCTTCATCCTTGTTCTCGCCCGCGTCCACGCCTTGCGCGATGTGCGCCGACTGGCCGTGCAGGCGGTTGATGAATTCGAACTTCTCCCAGTGGAAGCCGTCCTGTTCGTAGCCGATGCGCTTCACCGTGGCGCGCACGGCCGCCTCGATCTCTTCCTGTGCGCCGGGTGCCCATTCGTCGTTCTCGAACACGCCCTTGCAGCGGATTTCGCCTGCCAGCACCACCAGCTGGGTGGTGGTCAGGGTTTCACAGGCGATGCGCGCCTCGGGGTCCTTGGAGAGGAACAGATCGACGATCGCGTCCGAAATCTGGTCGGCAACCTTGTCGGGGTGGCCTTCGGAAACGCTTTCGGAGGTGAAGAGATAGTCGTTGCGCATTGATGTCCCCCGGGGGCTGGAATGGGCGGCCTGGCGGGGCGAGCACCTTATAGAGATATAAGGAAACCTTTATGTCCCGCTTTATTGCGAAACGCCCTAGCCGCGCGCGCGGACAAGCGCAAGCACTCTCGGAAGAGCGAGGCCGAGGATCAGGAACAGCGCCGCCCATGCAAGCGTCAGGACATGGCCCCACTGCGCGAACAGCGTCGGCGGGTGGGCGGCGGGGACGAGGCCCTCCAGCTTGTCGGCTTTGCCGCTGGCGATGTGGCCGCGCACCACGCCATTGGCATCGATCACCGCGCTGATCCCGGTCGTGGTCGAACGCAGCACCGGCAGGCCTTCCTCGATCGCCCGCATCCGCGCCTGCGCCAAGTGCTGCGGCGGGCCCCACCAGCCGAACCAGCCGTCATTCGAGGGGTTGAAGATGTAGTCGGGGCGATTCGCCTTGTCGGCGACGTGGCCGGAGAAGACGATCTCGTAGCAGATCATCACCCCCGCCTTGCCGTGCTCGCCCAAGTCGAGCGTGCGCGGGCCGGGGCCGGGGAGGTAGTCGATGCTCCCCGCCACCAGCCGCGACAGGCCGAGCGGTTCGAGGATCGGGCGCATCGGCAGATATTCGCCATAGGGCACGAGGTGCGCCTTGTCGTAGCCTGCAAGGATGCGCCCCGAACCATCCAGCGCCGTCACCGAATTGCGCGCGCTGACCGCGCCGGGGCGGCCGTCGGGCATCGGACCGATATTGAGGTTGACCACGCCGGTCAGCAGCCTGGATTGCGGGCCGATCACCTTGCCGATGCGGCGGCGGGCGTAGTCCGGATCGCCGTTTGCGGTCATCGCGTAGTAGTAACGCTCGGGGTAGCCGTCCTCGAGATAATCGGGGACGCCGCTCTCGGGCCAGAGCACGATGCGGGGATTGCCGTCGCCCTTGCCGGTGAGCTTGGCGAGCCGCTCGAACTGCTCCTCGAACTTGGCGGGGTCGTTGATCTCGGACTGCGGGATATGGGGCTGGACGAGGGTGTAGCGGAGCTTGCTGTCGGGGGTCTTCCCGCCGGGCGCAAGCATCAGCCCTGCCGTCGGGAGGGCGAGCGGCAGGATCGCAAGCCATCGCCGCTCAAGGACGGCGAACAGGAACAGGCCCGCAAGGAACAGAGTCACGCCCGACAGCGCATAGGTGCCCATCCACGGCAGCCAACTGCCCGCAAGCCCCGGCCTGTCCCACGTCCCCAGCAGCATCAGCCCCATCGGGGGCCAAGGATAGCCGGTGAACAACCAGCCGCGCAGCCACTCGGTTAGCGTCCATGCACTCGCGAACACCAGCAGAAAGGCGGTGAAGTTTCTGCGTTTCCGCGCCAGCAGATGCGCCGCCAGCGCCGCCAGCGCGGGATAAATCGCGAGGTAGATGCACAGCAGCGGCACCGCCGCCCAGCCGAGCACCTCAGGCATCTTGGCCTGATGGGTGAAGGCGGTCGCGATCCAGTTGTTGGCGAGCGTCAGATGCGCCCAGCCGAAGCACCACCCCCACCACAGGGCGCGGCGCCAGCTATCAGCGGAGTGGATCAGCCACACGAACCCCGCCAGCGCGGCAAGGCCGAGCGGCCAGAGGTGGAGCGGCGGATAGGCACATGCGGCGAGCAGCCCCAGCGCCATCGCGGACAGCGCCGGACGGCGCTGCGCCAGCGCGGGAACCGCTGCCAGCCGCTCCCACATGACGCTTACTCGACGGTTTCGAGCGCGCCGCTGTCGCCGCCTGCGTCGTCACCGCGGATCGAGGGCGGGAGGATCGAGCTGTCGATGCCCAGCTGTTCGCCGCCATCGGCGGGCTTGCGCGGCTTGCGGGCGCGCGCGGGCTTGTCGGCGCGGTCGGCGGCCGGACGGTCTACGGCCGACCGGTCAGCGGCGGGGCGTTCCGCGGCCGGGCGTTCGCTGCGCTCGGGACGCTCGGCGCGCTTTTCGGTGCGCTCCGGGCGGTTGCCGTCGCGCTCGCCGTCCCTCGGCTTGCGTTGCTGCTGCTGGCGACGCTGGCCGCGCGGACGGTCGCCACCGCGATCGTCATTGCGGTCGTTACCGCGGTCGTTCTGGCGATCATCGTCCTGACGGTCGTCGGAAAGGAAGCTTTCGCCCTCCTGCCCCGGCTCGCCTTCGTTCACATCGGCGTTGCCGCCGGTCTGGGGCTGTTCATAGGGCGAGCGGGTCGGCATGTCGTTGCGACGGCCGAAATCGAAATCGTCCTCGAAATCGTCGCCGGTATCGCGCTCGTCATTGCGCCGCGCGCCGCCGTTGCCGCCGCGCTGTTCGTCCACGCGGGCCTTGTTGTCGGCGATCACGCGGAAATAGTGATCCGCGAACTGGAGGTAGTACTCCATCTGCACGCGGTCGCCATTGTGCTGGGCGTCCTGCGCGAGCTTCTTGTACTTGTCGAGCATCTGCGGGGCATTGCCGCGCGCCCGGCTGTCGATGCGGTTCAGTTGAGCGCCGCCTCCGCCCTGATTGCGGTTGCCGCGTCCACGACGACGGTTATTCCGGTTGTTATTGTTATTCAAGGAAAACGTTCCTTAACAGTGACCTGGCGCGAAAACATTGGTCATGCGCGCGGTCATCAGACCCCTTGCCCTTGCGTCACGCCGAATCACGATCACAAAGATCTTTCTGGGCGTGCCACGTGCTCCGCGCTGGATGCTGCCGGGGGCGAGCCCTCACGGCGGTATCAGCTGAGTTCAGGAGCTTGGCCCAGCGGTTTGCGCCCTTCGCAATCCATCCGGCCTCAGGCAGACGTAGCGATGCGAAAGGGGTTTGCCAAGCCCCGCCCGCGTAATTCTGTTACGTGAGCAGCAAGGCCCGCGCACGGCCCGCCAGATCGCGGCGCAGCGCCGCGCCAAATCCCGACGCGGCAGCGAGGGCCCCCACGGCATCGGCCTGATCCGCGCCGATTTCCAGCACCGCCAGTGCGCTCGGGTTCATCAGCGCGCGCAGTTGCGGGATCAGCACGCGGTAATCGTCAAGCCCCTCGGGCCCGGCGAACAGCGCGCTGGCGGGCTCGAATTCGGCCACTTGGCGATCAAGCGCGGCAGTGCTCTCCACATAGGGCGGGTTGCACAGGATCAGGTCGAAGGTGCCGAGGGCGTCGGCCCAGCCGGGCGCGTGCCAGTCGCTTGTCAGAAACCGCGCCTGCGGACGCAGCCCCAATTGCTCGGCATTGCGGTGGGCCACCGCCACGGCCTCGGGCGAGCGGTCGATGCCCACTCCTTGAGCCTCGCGGCAGTGCGCCAGCACAGCCAGCAGCAGCGCGCCCGAGCCTGTGCCGAGATCGAGGACGCGGCCCGCATCGGGCCGCTCGGCCAGCGCCGCCTCGACCAGCGTCTCGCTGTCGCCGCGCGGGATCAGGGTGGCGGGGGTAACGATGAACGGCAGGCCATAAAACTCCTGCCGCCCGGTGATGTAGGCGACCGGCTCGTGCCCCGCGCGGCGCTCGACAAGCGCGGGGTAACCCGGCGGGGCGGGGTCGCGCATGTGGCGTAGCAGCAGCTCCGATCGCGAGCAGCCGAAGAGGTGCGCCATCAGCAGTTCGGCATCGAGCCGCGCGGTATCGCTGACGTCGCCAAGCGCTTCGGCGGCGGCTCGGATGGCCTCGCCTGCGGTCATTATTCCGCCAGCGCCGCGAGCCGCTTGCCCTCGTCCTCGGCGATCAGCGCGTCGATCATTTCGCCTAAGCCCGCCCCGGCGAGCACTTCCTCGAGCTTGTGCAGGGTGAGCCCGATGCGGTGATCGGTGACGCGGCCCTGCGGGAAATTATAGGTGCGGATGCGCTCCGAGCGGTCGCCGCTGCCGACCATCGCCTTCCTCGCCTCGGCCTCGGCGCCCTGCGTGGCCTCGCGCTGGGCGTCGTAGAGCCGCGTGCGCAGCACCTGCATCGCCTTTTCCTTGTTCTTGTGCTGGCTGCGCCCGTCCTGGCAGGTCACCACCGTGCCGGTCGGCAGGTGGGTGATGCGCACGGCGCTGTCCGTGGTGTTGACGTGCTGGCCGCCCGCGCCCGAGGCGCGGTAGACGTCGATCTTGAGGTCCTTGTCCTCGATCTGCACGTCGACTTCATCCGGCTCGGCCAGCACCGCGACAGTCGCCGCCGAGGTGTGGATGCGCCCGCCGCTTTCGGTCACGGGCACGCGCTGGACGCGGTGGACGCCGCTTTCGAACTTGAGCTTGGCGAAGACGCCGGTGCCGGTGACGTTGGCGATGACTTCCTTGTAGCCGCCGATGTCCGAGGCGGCGATGCTGACCGGCTCGACCTTCCAGCCCTGCTCGGCGGCGTAGCGTTCATACATGCGGTAGAGATCGGCCGCGAACAGCGCGGCTTCATCGCCCCCCGTCCCGGCGCGGATTTCGAGCATCGCGGGCTTGGCGTCGGCGCTGTCACGCGGGAGGAGCGCGATGGCGAGGCGGCGCTCGAGATCGGGGAGGGTGGCCTTGATCTGGCTGAGTTCCTCCTCGGCCATGGCCTTCATCTCAGGGTCGGCGAGCATTTCCGCCAGCCCCGCCATTTCCTCGCGCGCGGCCTTCACTTCGGCCGCGATCTTCGCCACCGGTTCGAGTTCGGCATAGTCGCGGGAGGCGCGGACAAAGGCCTCGCCCTCGAGCGTTCCGCTCGCCATGCGCGCTTCCAGCTCTGCAAAGCGGTGCGCGATCTGGTCAAGGCGTTCGGGGGGGATTTGCATGGGGTTCTTCTCTTACTCGTCATGCTGAACTTGTTTCAGCATCCATTTCTCCGGTTCGGGCCGCAGTGGAGGCGGCACGATGGACCCTGAAACGAGTTCAGGGTGACGAGGGGGGCTAACGGTACGCGCCGAGCGCAGCCAAGACGTTTGCTTCGAGGTCGTCGCCTGAAAGGCTGTGCCCCATGTCCGACTTAAGCGACAGAAGGGTCTTGGCCCCGCGCTTCACCGCCTTGTCATAGCGCTTGCGCGGCGATCCGGAGGCGACCAACTCGGCCGTAAAGCCTTGCTTCCGAACATCGCCGATCAGCCCGATCGCCTCGGCAATGCGCGCGTCGTCCTCGACCACGATGATGAGGTCGGCAGGCGCTTCTTCCCGCGCCCCCACCAGCATCGCCAGCCGCTCGATCCCCGCAGCCCATCCGACCGCAGGCGTCGGCGCGCCGCCGAGCGATTCCATCAGCCCGTCATAGCGCCCGCCGCCGAGCACCGTGCTCTGGCTCCCCAAAGCCGCCGCCGAAGCGCTGCCCTCATCAGGGATGAACTCGAAGGCCGTGTGACGGTAGTAATCGAGCCCGCGCACGAGGCTCTCGGCACGCACCCACTTCACGCCCGCCGCATCCAGCCCGCTGGTCACCGCCGCAAAGAATGCCGAAGCCTCCTCCGACAGAAACGCATCGATCTTCGGCGCGTCCGCAAGGAACGGCTTGTCCCTCGGATCCTTCGAATCAAGAATCCGCAGCGGGTTCTTCTCCAACCGCTCCTGCGATTCCTCGGAGAGCTGGCCTTCGACCTCGCGGAAATAGGCGATCAGCGCCGCCCGCCACGCCTCGCGGCTCGCGCCGTCGCCCAAAGTGTTGAGGTGCAGGGTGACATCCTCAATGCCAAGCTCCTTGAGCAGCTGGTCGGCCATCGCCAGCAGCTCGACATCCGCCTGCGGCTCGCCCGCGCCGATCACTTCGGCGTCGATCTGGTGGAACTGGCGGTAGCGGCCTTTCTGCGGGCGCTCGTAGCGGAACAGCGGGCCGTGGGTGGCGACCTTCAGCGGCGCATATTGCTGCCAGCCGTTGGTGAGGAAGGCGCGCGCGATCCCGGCGGTGAATTCGGGGCGCAGCGTCAGGCTCTCGCCGCCGCGGTCGTCGAAGGAATACATCTCCTTCGACACCACATCGGTGGTCTCGCCCAGCGAGCGCGCGAACACCTCGGTCTTCTCGAACACCGGCATTTCCACGCGGCGAAAGCGGTAGAGCCTCCGCACGCGCTCGAAGGTTTCGACCACGAAGGCGAAGGCCTCGGCATCGGCGCCGAAGATGTCCTGGGTGCCGCGGATGGCCTGAGGTGTTTGGCGCGGTGTCTTCTTGCTCATAGGCCGCGCGATTAGGCTCACCTAGGCTCTTTCGCAATCCTGCGGCACGCATTAAGGGGGCGCGTCGCAATCCGAACCTCTCCGCCGCAAGCGAACACGCGCGGCCTGCAACAGAAGAGAAAATCCATGCGCATCGACAAGATCCCCACCGGCGTGAACCCTCCCGACGATCTCAACGTGATCATCGAAGTGCCCACCGGGGGCGAGCCGGTGAAGTACGAATTCGATAAGGAAAGCGGCGCGCTGTTCGTCGACCGCATCCTGCACACGCCGATGCGCTATCCGGCGAACTACGGCTTCGTGCCGCACACGCTCTCGCCCGATGGCGACCCGCTCGATGCGCTGGTGATCTCGCGTTCGCCCTTCATCCCGGGCTGCGTGGTGCGCGCGCGGCCGATCGGCGTGCTGAACCTCGAGGACGAGCAGGGCGGCGATGAAAAGCTGATCTGCGTGCCGGTGAACGAGACCTTCCCGTATTACGCCGATGTGGTCGAGACGAGCGATCTGCCCTCGATCATCTTCCAGCAGATCGAGCACTTCTTCACGCACTACAAGGATCTGGAAGCCGAAAAGTGGGTGCGCGTGGGCAAGTGGGGCGACGCCGCCGAAGCGCGTCAGATCACCATCGAGGCGATCGAAAGATATAACGCGGGGAAGTGAGGGTGCTTGAATTAGGCCCGCCCCGGGCTTGACCCGGGGGCCGGCTTACTTGCGTTTGCGAGCGGTCGAAGAAAGTTGAGCTGGACCCCGGCTCAAGCCCGGGGCGGGGAGGAGTGAAAACTCCGTCCCTAAAACACTTCCAGCAACATTTTGAAGATCAGCGTCAGCCCAAACGGCAAGCCGATCGCCATCAGCCACAGCGCGGTCACATCGCGGCGGAACTCGCCCGCGAGCGCCGGGTCGGCCGCCTCGGCGTCGGACAGCACCGCCCAGCGCTTCTCGAACCAGCGGCACACCGGGATGATCCCGGCGACCAGCACGATCAGCGCCAGATAGGGCAGCCCGGTCGACGATCCCTCGGCCAGCGCCTTGACGGTCACGAAAATCTGCAAGGCGGTATAGGCGAGCAGGCCGTAAGCGACATGATCGCTCATCGCCTTTCGCCAGTCGCGTGGCTTGGTTGCGGCCAGCGCCTTGCCCTGAGTGCGCTCTTCAGATTTCTCCATGTGTGCCGCTCCCCAACGGTATGACGTGAGGGACGCAGTATCGCAAAGGAGTCGCAGAGTTGCAATAAGCCGCGCGTCGACGCAGGATTGTTGCGCGGCGCGCAAGAGGCGCAAGGCAAGCCGCTCTAATCGCGGGTCTCTCTGCGGGCTGACACCCGATTGCCGCTCCTCTAAGCAAAAATCCTGCCAAATGCACTGCACCACTTTCCTCACCCCGCCATGGTGCTAAAGACTCGTCCACGATGAGCACGACCACCCTCTCTGACGCCCCGGGCGAGGCCGCCCCGATCCAGCCGCGCGGCAGCGGGCTCGAGGTGATCTCGATCGCCAAGAGCTATGACAAGCGCGCGGTGTTGACCGACATCTCGCTCAATGTCGCCAAGGGCGAGGTGCTCGGGCTGCTCGGTCCCAACGGGGCGGGCAAGACCACCTGCTTCTATTCGATCATGGGGTTGGTGAAGCCGGATTCGGGCCGCATCCTGATGGACGGTGAGGATGTCACCAAGCTGCCGATGTATCGCCGCGCGATCCTCGGGCTGGGCTACCTTCCGCAGGAGACCAGTATCTTCCGCGGCATGACTGTGGAGCAGAACATCGCCTGCGTGCTCGAACTGGTCGAGCCCGACAAGGCCACCCGCGCCGGCGAATTGGAGCGCCTGCTCGACGAATTCGGCCTCGCCCGCCTGCGCGAGAGCCCGGCGATGGCGCTGTCAGGCGGGGAGCGTCGCCGCTGCGAGATCGCCCGCGCGCTGGCGGCCAAGCCCTCGATCATGCTGCTCGATGAGCCCTTCGCCGGGATCGATCCGCTGTCGATCAACGACATCCGCGATCTGATCCGCGATCTGAAGGCGCGCGGCATCGGGGTGCTGATCACCGATCACAACGTGCGCGAGACGCTCGACATCGTCGATCGCGCCTGCATCATCTTTGGCGGACAGGTGCTGTTCGCCGGCTCCCCGCAGGAACTGGTTGCCGACGAGAACGTGCGTCGGCTCTATCTCGGCGAGAGCTTCACGCTGTGATTTTCCGGTGGGAGGCGAGGTAATGATTTCGGGTGGGTCTTGGTCCACCGGGGTCCAGGCCAGCCCGCTCCCCCGCCCTTCCGCCCTTCAGGATATGATCCCGGGTGGAAGGGCGGGGGAGCGGGCTGGCGCGGCGCGCAGCATTTTGCGAAGCGAAATGCGGATCGACGCATAATGGCACTGGGCCCCCGCCTCGACATCCGGCAGACGCAATCGCTGGTGATGACGCCGCAATTGCAGCAGGCGATCAAGCTGCTGGCGGCCTCCAACCTCGAGATCGAGACCTTCATTTCCGAGGCATTGGAGGCCAACCCGCTGCTCGACACCGGCGGCCCGGCGGACCCGGGCGCGGAGCCCGAGCGGATCGAGATTGCCGCGCCCGCAGGCGAAAATGCGACCGCCGACCAGCTGATGCTCGCGGGCGGGGGTGAGGGCGATGCGCCGCTCGATCTCGGCGCGGTCGACCGCGATTTCGACACCGGCGACGGCGCGGGGCCGAACATGCGCGATGCCGAATGGGGCGCGGCCAGCGGCTCGGGTGGCGGCGATTTCGACGACATGCCCGACTGGGAGCAGCTGCGCGCCGCCGACATCACGCTTGCCGAACATCTCGAGGGCCAGATCGGCGCGGCTGCCAGCGATCCGATGGCCGCCTTCATCGCCCGCCACATCATCGGCCTGCTCGACGAGGCGGGCTATCTCACCGTGTCGCTCGACGAAGTGGCCGACGACCTCGGGGTCGATATCTTCGATGCCAAGGCGGGATTGCGACTGGTGCAATCGCTCGACCCCTCGGGCGTGGGAGCGCGCAATCTGGCCGAGTGCATCGCGATCCAGGCGCGCGAGGCTGACCGCTACGACCCCTGCATGAAGGCGCTGATCGACAATCTCGATCTGGTGGCGCGCGGCGAAGTCGAGCGCCTCAAACGCATGTGCCGCGTCGATGACGAGGATTTTGCCGACATGCTGCGCGAGCTGCGCAGTTACAACCCGCGCCCCGGCCTCGCCTTCGCCCCTGCCGAGACCTGCACGGTGGTCCCCGATGTGCTCGTCGCCGGCAATGCCGCGGGCGGCTGGGACATCGCGATCAACGAGGAGACGCTGCCCAAGCTGATCGTCAACCGCGGCTATTTTGTCGAACTCAACGCGGGCGCGACCAACAAGGAATCGCAAGGCTGGCTCAAGGAGAAGCTCGCCGACGCTCACTGGTTGATCCGCGCATTGGACCAACGCCAGAAGACGATCCTCAAGACCGCCGCCGAAATCGTGAAGCAGCAGGACGGCTTCTTCCGCCGCGGCGTCGCCGAACTGCGCCCGCTCACCCTTCGCGAGGTCGCCGAGCAGATCGGGATGCACGAAAGCACGGTCAGCCGCGTCACCAGCAACAAATATCTCGCCTGCGCGCGGGGCACGTTCGAGCTGAAGTATTTCTTCACCAGCGGGGTCGCCTCGGCGGACGGCGAGGGCGCGTCGAGCGCCGCGATCAAGGCGCGGATCAAGGCGCTGATCGACGCCGAGACCGCGAAGAACATCCTCTCCGACCAGCAGCTTGCCGAAATGCTCCAGAAGGAAGGCTTTGATCTGGCGCGCCGCACGGTCGCCAAATACCGCGAAGCGATCGGCCTGGGGTCGAGCGCCGAGCGGCGGCGCGCGAAAAAGCTCGCCGGCGCTTCTTAGCATTTTCCCTCAGGCGACGGGCCAATCCTAAACCCCTAACCTCCCTTCGATTTCGCACCCGTCCGGGGTGTGACTCGAAAGACTCACTCCGAAAAGTTAACGACCTAAACTTCTTATTAACCTTTTTTGGTGAGAAGTGGCATGGTTAATAGGCGACAACCTCTCCTAAGCAGGGGTTACCAGGGGTAAGACAGGGGTACAGTAATGCGCGTTCTGCTCATCGAAGACGAACCGACCACTGCCAAGGCGATCGAGCTCATGCTCACCACCGAAGGCTTCAACGTCTATTCGACCGATCTCGGCGAAGAGGGTTTGGACCTTGGCAAGCTCTATGATTACGACATCATTCTGCTCGACCTGAACCTGCCCGACATGCATGGCTACGATGTGCTCAAGAAGCTGCGCGTCGCCAAGGTGCAGACGCCGGTGCTGATCCTGTCGGGCATTTCGGAGATGGATTCGAAGATCCGCAGCTTCGGCTTCGGCGCCGACGATTACGTCACCAAGCCGTTCCACCGCGAAGAACTGGTCGCCCGCATCTATGCCGTGGTGCGCCGTTCGAAGGGCCACTCGCAGTCGGTCATCCGCACCGGCAAGCTCGCCGTGAACCTCGACGCCAAGACGGTCGAAGTCGATGGCAGCCGCGTGCACCTCACCGGCAAGGAATATGCGATGCTGGAGCTGCTCTCGCTGCGCAAGGGAACGACGCTCACCAAGGAAATGTTCCTCAACCACCTCTATGGCGGGATGGACGAGCCGGAACTCAAGATCATCGACGTGTTCATCTGCAAGCTGCGCAAGAAGCTCTCGCTGGCCTGCGGCGGGGACAACTACATCGAGACCGTCTGGGGCCGCGGCTACGTGCTGCGCGACAGCGAGACCGAGGACGAAGCGGCGTAATTGGTTGCGAGGGCGCCTCCGCGCTCTCGTCCTCGGCGCTATTTCGATCCCTGCGGGATCGAGCGCCTGCGGCTCGCGCGCGTGCGCTCGCGGCCCTTTCGGGCCGGAACAGCGCTCTAGGGTAGGGCTTGTTGGTCATTACTGATTGCGGGGACGCCCGGGGACCTGGAACCCCGGGCGTTCGCGTTTCAGCTGACCCGGTTGAAGACGACGGCCTTGGGCTCGGGCATTTCGCCATTCGCCCAGACGATCGTCTCGGTCATGGTCCGGCCGTCCTTTGCGACCGTATAGACCCGGGTCGAGAACCGCTCACCGCCCTTCGCCAGGGTCATCACCAGCGTATCGGCGTCGGGCTGGCGCAAGGCGACCGAGTCGATCTCGGCGAAGCTCCCGCCCACCGGCACAGGCACGCCGTCTGTGGCCGCGGTCGATTCGGCCTTGATCGACCCGCCATCGCGGTTTGTGATCCACACCAGCGTGTGCATCCGCCCGTCAGCCTGCGGGGTGAAGGTGATCGTCACCGCAACCGGGCGCTCGTTCTCGGGCAGCCGCGCGACATCGAGCGACCACTTCCCGGCGAGCGGTGCGGCGGCCGCGGCGGCTTCAGCGGTTTCGGCTGCCTCGGGCAGCGTGGCGGTGCCGGCAGCGAGCGCGAGGCCCAGCGCGGCGGCGGGGAGCAGGAAAGCCATGGCAATTCGTCCTTTCGTCCATTCGAACCCCTGCTTGCGGGGCACCGACGGAGCCTCGGCCGGATCGGCGGGCGGCGACAGATCGATTTTCCTGTCCCAGATTTTCTGTTCGGCGAGCAGCCGCGCCAGTTCCCGGCTGCTGCCCACCCCGGTCTTGCGCCTTGCCTCGCGCAGTCGCTCATTGATCGCGGCTTCCGACCGCCCGAGGTCCGCCGCGATCGACTTCACCGTGTGCCCGCCCGCAAGCAGGCGCAGGATCGCGAGCTCCTTCTCGCCCAGGGCATCGGCGGAGATGGGGGGTGGTGAGGTCATGGCGACTGATCACCACAGCGCGGCTCCCCGCGTCCAGCACGAATTTTTTGGGACATCACAACTGCGCCGCAAGGTCCTCCTCGATCCGCTTGAGGAAGTTGGCGGTCGACCAGTCGAAATCGCGCATTTCAATATCAGGCGCATAGAATTCGCCATTCCCGCGCGGGCGGTCGACATACATCTTCATCGGGATGATCCCGCGCGCCATGCCTGATGGCAGCGGCGGATTGCGCACCTCCATGTAGGTCGAATCCGCGGAAGAAGGGGCGCCGATCAGCCGCGTGTTCGGGAACAGCTTGAACACGTCGATCGCATCGAGGCAGGCGCTGGCGCACTGGCCGGGGACGATGACATAGACCGGCGCGGTCAGCAGCGGGGCGGCATCGGGTTTGGGGGCGGAGGGGGAATCGGGCTCGACGAACCATGTGTCGCCCCGCGCGATTGCGGCTTCGAAGACGGGGATGAACTGCGCGACTAGGCCGGCGGTGTCCGCGTCGCCCTGGCTCGTCAGCAAATCGACAAAGCCGCGCACCTCGGCAAGATTGCCCGGCGTCGGGCGCCACCACACGGCCGTTTTGGCGAAGCGCTGATCGGCCCGCGCGGCGACCGCGTCCTTGCCCCACAACCCTTCGGCGATGCGGCGGCTCCACAGCGACGAGCCGCCTTCGTTGAACCGCAGGTCGAGCACCACCGCGCGCGCGGAGCGGACCTGCACGGACTTTTCGGCCAGCATCTTGAAGAGCGCCTGATAGGCCGCCGATCCTGCCTCGTCGGGCTGGAAATCGGGCATCGCGATCCACTGGATCCCGGGCGCGCGTTCTTCCATGCCGATGGGGAGCAGATCGCCATTGATCGATCCGTTGCGCCATTCGCGGTAGTAATCAGGGATCGGGCTCCACGTCAGCGCGCGGTCGGCCGCCACGCCATCGATCACGAAGCGGCAGCTTTGCGGCTGTGTGGCGAAGGGGTTGGCATCATCCACGAATAATCGCCGCGCCGAGGCCCACCACGCGCCGGGGATGTCCGCCCCGTCCATCCAGCCGAAAACCTTGGTGCGGACCAGATCGGCGACCGGCTGGCCGTCGCAGCTTTCGATCCTGCTGCCGGCAGGCGGGCCGCCGTCGGCCGATTTGTAAACATACATCGCATCCCCGCGCCACGCGGCGACAAAGCCGGGCCAGCGGATCGCGGGTGAATATTCCTCGGGTAGCGTCGCGTAGGCGCCCGCGTGGCCATCGTTGAGCACAGCCTTGAAGCGCAGGAGACTTGCCTCGAATGCGGCGGGGGTGGCGGCTTTTCGGGCATAGGCCAGCGCTTCGCTGCGCGCCTGTTCGAGCAGCGCTGGAAACGTGGGGTTCGCAGGATCGTGCATGCCCGGATGGTTGGCCTTGGTTTCGGCATAGATCGCCTCGACATCGCCGACCGCCAGCGCCGACCAGTCGGGCGTTGCAGCGATGGCGGGAACGGGGGCGGTGGCCAGCGCAGCGGCTGTGACAAGGAACAGGTGCTTCATCTCGCGTCTCCCTCGGCGCTGCGCACGTTATGGCCTCACCCGCGCTTTTCGCAAAGGGTGCTGGAGTGGCCAGCGTCTTTTGCTAAGGGCTGCGCCCATGACGGCATTCAAGGAAGGCGATCCGACCACCATCGCGCGGCTCTATGGGCGCTCGGTCGGCAAGAAGCTGCGCAAGTATCAGCAGGGGCTGGTCGACACCCTCCTGCCGAAGATCGCCGTGCCTGCCGAGGGCCCGGTGACTTCCGAAGTGCTGTTCGGAGATAACCGTCCGCTGCATTTCGAGATCGGCTTCGGCGGCGGCGAGCACCTCGCCTACCGCGCCGACTTGCTCCCCGATCACGGCTTCATCGGCGCCGAGCCCTTCGTCAACGGGGTGGCGCAGGCGCTGACCCATGTCGCCGACCAGCGCCTCGCCAATATCCGGCTGCATCATGGCGACGCATTGGAAGTGCTCAGCCGCATCCCCGACGGGGGGCTGACGATGCTCTACCTGCTCCACCCCGACCCCTGGCCCAAAGCCCGCCACGCCAAGCGCCGGATGATGAACGACGGCCCGGTGCGGCTGTTCGCGGAGAAGCTGAAGCCCGGCGGCGAGTTCCGCTTCGGCACCGACCACGACATCTATCTGCGCCACGCGCTGATGGTGATGCAGCGCCACACGGACCTGTTCGAATGGGTGGTGGAGAAGCCTTCAGACTGGCAGGTCCGCCCCTCCGGCTGGCCCGAGACGCGATATGAGCACAAGGCGCGGACCGTGTATGGCCACGAGGTGTGGTATTTCCGGTTCCGGCGGCGCTAGAGCCTGCGCCGCGCCCGCCACCACGGTATCAGCGCGAACACCACCTGTCCCGCCAGCCCTAGCAGCGCGTGCGGCTGGCGCAGGCCCGTGAGCCACTGCGCCGGGGTCTGCCCGGTCAGCACGCCTGCCAGCGCGCATTCCGCCGCCATCAGGATCGCAAAGGCTAGCGCGCCTGCCGCCAGCGCCTCGCCTGCGCGGGTGAGGCCAAAGCGCCGCACCAGCCATCCGGCCGCAAACCAGCTCGCTGCCAGGATCAGCGGCAGTTCGAGCAAGGTTGCGGGCACCAGTCCGATGCGCGGGATCACCCACAGCACCCGCACCGTGCCCAGCACGAAGCCGATTGCGAAGACTATGCCCCAATAGGCTACTGCTCCGGTGATGACCCGCATCGCGCGTTCTCCTTAACCAGGATACTTCAGTCGCCTCAGCTCAGTGCGGCAATCAGGGCGTCGGCGTCGGCTTCGTCATTGTAGAGGTGCGGCGTTACCCGCAGCGATGACCCGCGCAGCGAGACGTGGACATTGCGCGAGGCGAGGCGCTCGGTGAGGCCTGCGGGCATATCGCCGCCAAAGCCGAGCGACAGGAAGTGGGCGGCGCGAGTGCCCACCGGCGCGGCTTCGAGGCCGAGCACAGCCGCGCGTGCGGCAATCGCTCCGGTCTTGGCGGCGAGGGTCTCGGCAATCGCCTCCACCCCGAATTCCAGCAGGAAATCGAGCCCCGCACTTGCGCCCATCAGCAGCGGCGGGTTGGATCGCTCGCCCATGTCGAAACGCCGCGCGCCGGGCTGGAAATCCTCGCGATAGTCCACCAGCCGGGCAAAATCCTCCGAGCCCGCACGGTTGATCCAGTTGTGCTCGATCGGTCGCCCGCCGTGGTGGCGCGGGGCGACATAGAGCATTCCGGTGCCATAGGGCCCCATCAGCCACTTGTAGCAGGCGGCGACCGCGAAGTCGGGATCGACCGCGGTAAAATCGAGCGGCATGGCTCCCAATGACTGCGTGAGGTCGAGCACCAGCGCTGCGCCCACCGCGCGGGCCTTCGCGCCGACCGCGACCAGATCGACCACCCGCCCGTCGGCCCAGTGGCAATGCGGCAGGGCGACGATGCCGGTGTCGGGGCCGATCGCATCGAGCACCGCGCCAGTCCAGCAATCCTGCGAAGGCCGCTCGACCGTGCGCAGGCTCGCGCCCACACGCGCGGCGAGGTCCTGCCAGACATAGACGTTGGAGGGGAACTGGCCCGCCAGCGTCACCACCTCCTGCCCGCGCACGAGCGGGACGTTGGCGGCGGCGACCGCGAGGCCGTAGCTCGCCGAGGGGACGATCGCGATGCAATCCGTTGGCACCGCCGCCAGCCGCGCCGCCCGCTCGCGAAAATGCTCGGCGACGGTGAAGAAATCCGCTGGCCTGTAGCGCCACGGGCTCGCCTTGGCGCGCGCGCCCTTGTCCATTGCCGCAATCACCGCGTGCGACAGCGGCGCCATGTAGGCGCAGTTGAGATAGTGCACCTCTGCCGGAATGGCGAAACGGTCGCGCTGGCAGGCGATCATCGAGGCGTCAGCCCACAACCCCCGCGCCCGCCAGCACGGCGAGCGTCAGCACATCGGGCACGCTCGCGGTCATCGGCACGATCTGCACCGGCTTTTCCATCCCGATCATCATCGGACCGATGGTGGCGTTGCTCCCCAGCTCGCGCAGCAGCTTGGCCGAGAGGTTGGCTGATTGCAGCCCCGGCATGATCAGCACATTGGCAGGGCCCGACAGGCGGCTGAAGGGATAGAGCGCCATCACCTTGGGGTTCAATGCCGCATCGGGTGCCATCTCGCCTTCGTACTCGAAGCCCGGATCCTCCTTGTCGAGGATCGCCACCGCCGCGCGGATATTGTCGAGCCACTGGCCCGAGGGGTTGCCGAAGGTGGAATAGGACAGGAACGCCACCCGCGGCTCATGCCCCATGCGCCGGGCGACCGCCGCGGTCTCCTTGGCGATGTGGGCGAGGGCGGCGGCGTCGGGGCGCTCGTTGATCGTGGTGTCGGCAAGGAAGGTCGTGTGGTTCTTGCCGATCATCATGTGGATGCCGAAGGGCAGGCAGCCCTCCTTGGGGTCGAGCACCAGGTTCACCTCGCGCACGGTCTGCGCGAAGGTGCGGGTCATGCCGGTGATCATCCCGTCGCCATGCCCCAGCGCGACCAGTAGCGAGGCGAAGACGTTGCGGTCCTGATTGACCATGCGCCGCACGTCACGCTCGGTATAACCACGCCGCTGCAAGCGCTTGTAGAGATAGGCGACCATCGCCGGCACATGCTCGCTGTCGGCCGAGTTCTGGATCTCGAAGCTGCCCGGATCGCCGACCGAAAGCTGGTGGAGCTTGTCGAGCACCGCCTTGGTGCGGCCCACCAGGATCGGCGTGCCATAGCCGAAATCGCGGAACTGGATCGCGGCGCGCAGCACCACTTCTTCCTCGGCCTCGGCAAACACCATCCGCTTGGGGTTGGACTTGGCCATTTCGTAGATGCCGGTCAGCACCGAGGTGGTCGGGTTGAGGCGGCTGCGCAGCTGCATCCGGTAGGCGTCGAAATCCTCGATCCGCGCACGCGCGACGCCCGAATCCATCGCGGCCTTGGCCACCGCTGAGGACACGACCTCGATCAGGCGCGGGTCGAAGGGGGCGGGGATGATGTAGTCGGTGCCGAACTTGTGGTTCTTGCCATAGGCGCTCGCGACTTCCTCGGGCACCTGCTGGCGGGCGAGCTCGGCGATGGCCTGGGCTGCGGCGACCTTCATCTCCTCATTGATGGTGGTCGCCTGCACATCCAGCGCGCCGCGGAAGATGAAGGGGAAGCCGAGGACGTTGTTGACCTGATTGGGGAAGTCCGAGCGGCCGGTGGCGATGATCGCATCGGGGCGCACGGCCTTGGCTTCGTCGGGCATGATTTCCGGAGTCGGGTTGGCCATGGCGAAGATGATCGGCCGGTCGGCCATCTTCTTGACCCAGTCGGGCTTCAACGCCCCCGCCGCCGAAAGGCCGAGGAAGATGTCGGCGCCCGCCAGCGCTTCTTCGAGGCTGGTGGCAGTGGTGGCGACCGCGTGGGCGCTCTTCCACTGGTCCATGCCCGCGCGGCCCGGGGTGATCGGCCCGGTACGGTCGCACATGATCACGTTCTCGTGGCGCACGCCCATCGCCTTGATCAGTGCGGTGCAGGCGATCGCCGCAGCGCCCGCGCCGTTGACCACAACCTTGACGTCCTTGAAGTCGCGTCCGGTGATGTGACAGGCGTTGAGCAGGCCTGCGGCGGTGATGATCGCGGTGCCGTGCTGGTCATCATGCATCACCGGGATCTTCATGCGTTCGCGAAGAGCCGCTTCGATGATGAAGCATTCGGGGGCCTTGATGTCCTCAAGGTTGATGCCGCCAAAGGTCGGCTCCATCAATGCCACAGCATTGATGAACGCCTCGGGGTCTTCGGTGTCGAGCTCGATGTCGATCGAGTCGACGTCGGCAAAGCGCTTGAACAGCACCGCCTTGCCTTCCATCACCGGCTTCGACGCCAGCGCGCCGAGATTGCCGAGGCCGAGGATCGCGGTGCCGTTGGAGATCACCGCGACAAGGTTCGCCTTGGCGGTGTAGCGCGCTGCGAGCGCGGGGTCGGCGGCGATGGCTTCCACGGGAACGGCGACGCCCGGCGAATAGGCCAGCGAAAGGTCGCGCTGCGAGGTCATCGGCTTGGTGGCGACGATCTCGAGCTTACCCGGGCGGATCGTCTCGTGATAGAACAGCGCCTCTCGCGCGGTGAAGCCGCCCTTGTTCTCTTCGGCCATGATGGCTGGTCCCCTATCCGTCCGTAACGTAAACCGTGCCTCGCTTAGCGGGAGCGGGGCCGATGCGATAGGCGATTTATCGCAAGCAGGTTGGGGGAAAGCTGCAAGTCCCGACATTCCCGAATCGGTGCACGGCGCGCTAGGCGATGACATGGCCGCGCGCGACGATCCCAAACCCACCCCGATGATGGCGCAATATCTGCGCCTGCGGGAGGAAGCGGGCGATGCGCTGCTGTTCTACCGCATGGGCGATTTCTTCGAACTGTTCTTCGAGGATGCGCGAGCCGCCGCAGCGATCCTCGACATCGCGCTGACCACAAGGGGCGAGCATGGCGGCGCGCCGATCCCGATGTGCGGGGTGCCGGTGCACTCGGCGGAGAGCTATCTGGCGCGCCTGATCAAGGCCGGCTGCCGCGTGGCGATTGCCGAGCAGGTCGAGACGCCCGACGAGGCCAAGGCGCGCGCCAAGCGTGAGGGCACGCCCTCCTCCAAGGTGCTGGTCGGGCGCGCGATTGTGCGGCTGGTGACGGCGGGGACGCTGACCGAGGAGGCCCTGCTCGAACCGCGCCGCGCCAATGTGCTGGTCGCTCTGGCCGAGCTGCGGGGCACGGTGGGGATCGCCGCCGTCGATGTCTCGACCGGCGCGATGGTGCTGGAGGAATGCGCCGCCGATCAACTCGGCGCGGCGCTGGCGCGGCTTTCTCCAAGTGAGGTGGTGGTGCCCGAGGATTGGGCGCATGGCCCAGAGGAAGCGATCTATCGCCCGCGCACCACCTTCGCCAGCGATGCCGGGGCCGAGCGTTTGAAAGCCGTCCACGGCGTTGCGACGCTCGATGCCTTCGGCAGCTTCACCCGCGCGATGCTCGGCGCGGCGGGGGGGCTGGTGAGCTATCTCGACCATGTCGGGCGCGGGAGCCTGCCGCTGCTGCTGCCCCCGGTGGCGCGCGAGGGCGCGAGCACCATGGCGATGGACGCGGCGACGCGGGGGAGCCTCGAGATTCTCGAGTCGGCTCAGGGCGGGCGCGCCGGGAGCCTGATCGGCGCGGTCGATCGCTGCGTGACCGGCGCAGGCTCGCGGCTGCTGGCAGAGGATTTGTCGGCGCCCTTGCTCGATGCGGGCGCGATCGAGGCGCGGCTTGCGCTGGTGCAGTTCTGGCGCGACCGGCCGATCGAGCGGGCGCAATTGCGCGATAACCTGCGCGCCATCCCCGATCTCGGGCGCGCGCTCGGGCGGGTGGTAGCGGGGCGGGGCTCCCCGCGCGATCTCGGCCAGCTGCGCGATGGCCTTACAGAGGCGGCGCGGCTCCACCACTGGCTGGCGGGCGCGCCCGATAGCCCGGCGCTGCTCTCCGCGGTGACCGCGCGGCTGACCGGCCACGGCGCGCTCACCGATCACCTCGCCCGCGCGCTCGTCCCCTCGCCGCCGACCGAGCGTTCGGGCGGCGGGTTCATTGCCGACGGCTATGATGCGGGGCTCGACGAGCTGCGCGCGACCTCGGGCGATGCGCGCCGCGCGATTGCCGCGATGGAGGCGCGCTACCGCGAGGAGACCGGGATCGCCTCGCTCAAGATCCGCCACAACGGCGTGCTCGGCTATTTCATCGAGGTCTCCGCGCGGCACGCCGATGCGCTGATGGCGCCCGACAGCGGCTTCACCCATCGCCAGACGATGGCGGGCGCGGTGCGGTTCAACTCGCTGAAACTGCACGAGGAGGCTGCCCGCATCGCCGAGGCAGGGGGCCATGCGCTCGCCTGCGAGGAAGCGCATTTCGAGACGCTCGTGGCCGAAGTGGTCGCCGCTCGCGAGAGTATCGCCGCCACCGCCGCCGCGCTTGCCCGGCTCGACGTTGGCGCGGGCAATGCCGAGCGCGCCAGCGAAGCCGACTGGTGCCGCCCGGAGATCGCCGAGGACGCAAGGCTAGCGATCACCGCCGGCCGTCACCCGGTGGTCGAAGCGGCGCTGGCCAAGACCGGCGAGCGCTTCGTGGCCAACGACTGCATGCTCGCCGAAACCAACCGCTTGTGGCTGATCGGCGGCCCGAACATGGGCGGCAAATCGACTTTCCTGCGCCAGAACGCGCTGATCGTGCTGCTCGCACAGGCCGGATGCTTCGTCCCCGCGAGCGCCGCGCGCATCGGCCTCGTCGACCGCCTGTTCAGCCGCGTCGGCGCGGCGGACAATCTGGCGCGCGGGCGCTCGACCTTCATGGTCGAGATGGTCGAGACCGCCGCGATCCTCGCGCAGGCTAGCAATCGCAGCTTCGTGATCCTCGACGAGGTCGGGCGCGGTACCTCGACCTATGACGGGCTCGCGCTCGCCTGGGCGGTGGCCGAGGCGGTGCATTCGCAGATCGCCTGCCGCTGCCTGTTCGCTACCCATTACCATGAACTCGCGCGGCTGGCCGAAACCTGCGAGGCACTGAGCCTCCACCATGTCCGCGCGCGCGAGTGGCAGGGCGATCTGGTGCTGCTCCATGAACTGGCCGATGGCCCGGCGGACCGCTCCTATGGCCTTGCCGTGGCGCGACTTGCGGGCGTGCCTGCCAACGTGGTCGCCCGCGCCAAGGCGGTGCTCGCAAAGCTCGAGGCCACCCGCGAGTCGACCGGCGGGATCGCGGCGGGGCTCGGCGATCTTCCGCTGTTCGCCAACCTGCGCCCCGCCGAGCCCGAACCGGAAAGCCCCGAACACCAGCTCGCCGAAGCGCTCAAGGCCGCCGATCTCGACGCGCTCACCCCGCGCGAGGCGCTCGACCTTCTTTACGAATGGAAGCGCGGCCTGCCGCGCTGAGCCCGATTTCAACCAAGGCTTAACCACGTGCCTGTTATGCGCGCAGGCATGATGAGGCTTCTGTTCCAGAACAGTCGAATGGCGCTCGCCTTCGTGGTGCTGATCGTGCTCGGCGCGGCGGTGATTGTCGGTCCGCAGGGCAATGGCGGGCTGGTGACCAAGGCGGTGAGCCTGTCCGAATCGCAGCGTGGGCTGCTGGCTGGCCAGCAGCCGGGCGGTGCCGGAGTGCAAGGCGAGGCCAAGGCGCCGCCTTCGGTGTTCGGGGATTTCAACCCCGACGCCGCAGCGGCCGCCGCACCGACCGCGCCCGATCCCGCCGCCGGCAACCCGATGACCGCGCCGATGTCCCCCACCGCCGTGGTCGCTCCTCCGGGCGCGGCATCGGTCGATCCGATCATTCCCGACGAAGAAATGCCGCAATAGGCGCCTGACGTGCCGTGGGGGTCATTCCTCCTCGTCGTCGCCTTCATCCCCGTCCGCGTCGAGCAGGGTTTCGAGCGCCTCTTCGCTCAATCTCTCGCCATCGGCGGTGAGCCATGGGCGGTCTTCATCGTCGGTGGTCTCGCCGCCAAAGGTGCCGGGCTCGTCATCATGGTTGGGCTCGCCCGCGAAGGCGGACATGTCGATCCGGCCTTCGCCTTCCATGCGGCGCATCTCGTCGATCAGGTCGCCGGTGCTGTCGGGCGCGGGGTCGAGGCCATTGGCAGGCGGCTTGGTGCTTTCGAGCGGGCTGGCGGTATGACTGTCCTCGCGCCGCGCCGCATCGGCGACGTCCTGCGCCTGCGTGCCGACGGGGTCCTGCTCGTCATTATGCGCCTCGGGCGGCAGGCCTGCTGGGTGGCTGGGGATCGCGGTATCATCGGGCTTGGGCATGGGGGTTCTCCTTCGCCGGGCCTAACCCGGCAGGAGCGCCGATTGTTGCCATACCTTGCGCCGAACCGCGCCCGGATGCACCGGGCCTGCGCCAGATCAACGCGTCGGGACGGGGACCTCGCCCGTGTAGTCGTAGAAGCCGCGCCCGGTCTTGCGGCCGAGCCAGCCGGCCTCGACATATTTCACCAGCAGCGGCGCGGGGCGATACTTGCTGTCGCGGGTGGTCTTGTAGAGCACCTTGATGATGTCGAGGCAGGTGTCGAGCCCGACGAAATCGGCCAGTTGCAGCGGCCCCATCGGGTGGTTGAGGCCCAAGCGGCAGCCCTTGTCGATGTCCTCGATCCCAGCGGTCGACTGGCCGAGCACGAACACTGCCTCGTTGATCATCGGCAGGAGGATGCGGTTGACGACGAAGCCGGGCTCGTCCTGGCTCAGCACCACTTCCTTGCCGAGGCCCCGCGCGAAGGCAGTGACCGCGTCGGTGGTCTCCTTGGCGGTGGCGAGGCCGGGGATCACCTCGATCAGGCCCATCACGGGGACGGGGTTGAAGAAGTGCAGGCCGATGAAGCGCGCCGGATCGGGCGAGTGGTTGGCCATGCGGGTGATGGGAATCGAAGAGGTGTTCGACGCCATGATCGCATTGGCTGCCAGCACCTGACCCGCCTTTTCGAAGATCGCGTTCTTGATCTCCTCACGCTCGGTCGCGGCCTCAATGATGAGGTCGGCCTCGGCGAAAGGGGTGTAATCGGCGACGGGCGTGATGCGCGCGAGCAGCTTTTCCGCTTCGTCCGCCTCGATCTTGCCGCGACCCATAAGCTTGGCGAGCGCCTTCTCGATGGCGACCTTGCCGGCCTCGGCGCGGGCGAGATCGACGTCGGTCAGCATGACGCTCATGCCGTTGGCGGCGCAGGTCTGGGCAATGCCGGTTCCCATCTGACCGGCGCCGATGACGGCGATGTTGCGCATGGTGCTGGTCATGGGCGGTCGATTCCTTCGCAAGTGCAACAAGAGCGCCGCCCTAGCGGGGAACGCAGGGCCTGACTAGCGATTAGCGCCGGGGACCCACTGCACGTCCCTGTGCCCGTTGTTGTTGAGCACCCGGGCAAGGACGAACAACAGGTCGGAGAGGCGGTTGATATAGGCCAGCGCAGCCGGGTTGACCGCGTCCTGCGCGGCCAGAGCAACCATCGCGCGTTCCGCGGCGCGGGTGGTGGCGCGGGCGACATGGACCCGCGCCGATGCCTCGCTCCCGCCGGGCAGGATGAAGCTGGAGAGGGGCTCGAGGTCTTCGTTCAGCGCATCGATCTGCGTCTCGATCCACTCAGGCTGGCTGGGGACGATGCGCAGAACCATCTCGGACGGGGTGAAATCCCCGTCGGCGCTCGGGGTCGCAAGGTCAGCGCCGAGGTCGAACAGGTCGTTCTGGACATGGATGAGCAGATTGCGCTCGGCCGCGCTTTCGACTGCGGCGACGGCGAGCCCGATCGCAGAGTTCGCCTCGTCGACCAGCCCCATTGCCGCAATGCGCGCGGAATTCTTCGGACAGCGCGAGCCGTCGACGAGGCCCGTCGTCCCGTCATCCCCGGTGCGGGTGTAGATCTTGTTGAGCTTGACCATCAGATGAAGGTTAGCGCGACACCGCCAGCAGGATCGCGACCACTGCGATCGCCAGCCCCTGATACTTGATGCGCGCGAACATCGCCTTGTTCTGGGCGAGCTGCATGTCGGTCGCGGTGCTGCCCTCGCCGGTCTCGAGGTCGATCTTGGTCGTCTGGAGGAAGGCGATGATGCCCTTGACCAGCGAGAAGGCGGTGAGGCCCATGAGGATCAGGAGCGCGGGGATGAGGACATAGTTCATAGGCTCTAAATGGACGCTGGCGGCTTATGTTCCAAGTGACAAAAGTTGCATGCGCAGTTGTCCGGCAAGCACGCGTCCGTCCTCGCCCGCTTCCCGCCGCTCGGCCAGCGCCGGCGAGCCGCGGCGTTTGGCGAGTTTCTCCCCGTCCGGGCCAAGCAGCAGCGGGTGGTGGTGCCAGCGCGGCACGGGCAGCGCGAGCAGGGCTTGCAGGGTGCGGTGGACATGGCTGGCGGCAAACAGATCCGCCCCGCGCGTCACCAGCGTGACCCCGTCCGACGCATCGTCAAGCGTGACCGCGAGGTGATAGCTGGCGGGTAGGTCTTTGCGGACAAGCACGACGTCGCCGAGACCGGCAAGGTCGACTTGCTGCGGCCCGGCCAGCGCATCCTCCCACACCAGCGATCCGGTCTCCGCCAGCGCCTTCTCGGCATCCAGCCGCCATGCTGAGGGGCGCGCGGGGTCGGGGGGGCGGTGCTTGCAGGTGCCGGGATAGATCAGGCCCTCCAGCCCCGGTAGCGCGCCTGCTGCCTCGATCTCGGAGCGGGTGCAGGTGCAGGGGTAGAGCAGCCCCCTCGCCCTCAGCGCCTCCGCAGCCGCCGCATAGCTGCCGAGGCGGGTGGACTGGGCGGGCACCTCCTCCCACTTCAGCCCCAGCCATGCGAGGTCACGGCGGAATTCCTCGGCGAGTTCGGGGCGGGAGCGCGGCCCGTCGATATCCTCGATCCGGAGCAGGAACCGCCCGCCGCCTGCGCCCGCCAGATCATGCGCCACGATCGCCGACAGCGCATGGCCGAGGTGCAGGCGCCCATTGGGGCTCGGCGCGAAACGGGTCACGGGCGGGGCGGGGCTATCCATCGCAAGCGCCCATGCCACAGGACATTTTTGTGCGCTATCCACAGGCTGTCCACAGCGTATCCCTGTGGATATGCGCCCTGTCACGGGTTTGACTCTTTGCCCTGCCACGGCATGTTCAGGTCAATCAGGGAGGAACGCGCGTCGTGTTCAATGCCGAACTGATCGAGAGAGTGGCGAAGTTCCGCGGGATCGACGAGGATCCGACGCGCAATCTATCGGCCTGCCCGGCGCTAGTGCTCAACGCCGATTACACCCCGCTGTCATATTACCCGCTGAGCCTCTGGCCGTGGCAGACCGCGATCAAGGCGGTGTTCCTCGACCGGGTGGACATCGTCGCGAGCTATGACCGCGAGGTGCATTCGCCCAGCTTCGACATGAAGATCCCGAGCGTCATCGCGCTCAGGCAATATGTGAAGCATAGCGAGTTTCCCGCCTTCACCCGCTTCAACGTGTTCCTGCGCGACCGCTTCCAGTGCCAGTATTGCGGCAGCCACGATCACCTGACTTTCGACCATGTGGTGCCGCGCCGGCTCGGCGGGCGCACCACGTGGGAGAACATCATCACCGCCTGCGCGCCGTGCAACATGAAGAAGGGCGGGCGCACCCCCAAGCAGGCCGCGATGCCGCTCTATCAGGCCCCGATCCGCCCGACCTCGTGGCAACTGCAACAGGCGGGCAAGCTGTTCCCGCCGGGCTACTTGCACGAGACGTGGCGCGACTGGCTCTATTGGGACGTCGAGCTGGAAGCGTAGAGCCGCACGGCTGCGATCGCCAATCGTTCACCGAAGGAGCCGCAGATGCGAGACCTTTCCAGCCACGTTGCCGACGAGCTTTGTCGCAGTCGCAATGCGGGCGACCCGGCCACCGCCTTCGCGCATTTGGAGCGGGCGCATATCCTCAGCCAATACGCCACCCGCGATCATGTCCGCGTTCACGTTGCGATGCTGCGTTGGGGGATGGATCAGGGCGATTGGCGCGAGGTAATCGGCCAATTGCTGCGCATTGTGGCCGCCGCCACCAAGACCGCGTTCGGCTGGGTGCCCGTCGGCAACACGGGCGGTGCGAATGTCAGCCCGATCAGGCCCATGCCCCTGCCGGATGATCTGGCGCAAATCATCGCCGAGGCACGCCGATAAGCCTCGGGCAAAACGCCGCGCTCGTGCGTTGCAATTCCATGACGCATCGCTAGGCGGAGGCGACACGCGGCAACGGGGATTCGCGACCGATGAAGATCATGTCCGGCAATTCGAACCTGCCGCTCGCCCGCGCGATTGCGGCCTATCTCGAAATCCCGCTCACCGACGCCAGCGTCCGCCGCTTCGCCGACGAGGAAGTGTTCGTCGAGATCCACGAGAACGTGCGCGGGGAGGACGTGTTCGTCGTCCAGCCGACCAACTTTCCGGCGAACGACAACCTGATGGAACTGCTGATCTGCATCGACGCGCTGCGCCGCGCCTCGGCCAAGCGGATCACGGCGGTGGTGCCTTACTTCGGTTATGCCCGGCAGGACCGTAAGCCCGGCCCGCGCACGCCGATCTCGGCCAAGCTGGTGGCGAACCTGATCACCGAGGCAGGCGCTGACCGGATGCTCGCGGTGGATCTCCACGCCGGGCAGATTCAGGGCTTCTTCGATATCCCGACCGACAACCTCTATGCCGCGCCCGTGATGGCCGCCGACATTCAGGCGCGTTACGGCGACCAGCAGCTGATGGTGGTCTCGCCCGACGTCGGCGGCGTGGTGCGCGCCCGCGCGCTGGCCAAGCGCCTCGACAATGCCCCGCTCGCGATCGTCGACAAGCGCCGCGACCGTCCGGGCGAGAGCGAGGTCATGAACATCATCGGTGACGTCTCTGGCCGGCACTGCATCCTGATCGACGACATCGTCGATTCGGGCGGCACCCTGTGCAACGCGGCCGAGGCGCTGCTCGAGGGCGGGGCCAAATCGGTCGCGGCCTATATCACCCACGGGGTGCTGTCGGGCGGCGCGGTGGCGCGGATCAACGGGTCGAGCCTCAAGGAGCTCGTGATCACCGATTCGATCCGGCCCACCGAGGCCGCCGAAGCCTCTGACCGCATCCGCGTTCTGCCGATTGCCCCGCTGGTGGGCGAGGCAATCCGGCGGATTGCGGATGAGAGTTCGGTCAGCTCGCTATTTGATTGATGGCACTCGACCCCCGCCAAGTTCGAGAAATGCTTCTCGAAGCTGCGCGCCAAAGTGATCGGCTCACCTACAAAGAAGTCATCGAACGCTTGGGGTACGAGTTCAATACCAACCTAGTGGGGCAGTTGGGGCGGGTGCTCGACAGGATCGATGACAATGCGCGCGCCAATGGCGAGCCATTGCTTGCGGTCCTAGTGGTTCGGCAATCTGATCGGTTGCCCGGGCAAGGCTGGTGGGTCACTCGGGCTAAGGCCGCCGGATACGAAGGTGAGTGGACCGGGCCTGATGCCCTCAACCATGTGGAGGCACAGCAACAGCTCGCCTTCGATTACTGGAAGAACCGCTGATGGCGTCCTCATCTAACGACAATGATCTCGCCCTTGCCCTGCGCCTCGCCGATCTTGCCGGGGCAGCGATCCGTCCTATGTTCCGGGGCCAGTGGAGCGAGGAGCGCAAGGCCGACCGCTCCTACGTCACCGAGGCCGACCGCGCCGCCGAGGCCGTCATGCGCAAGCTTATCGAAGCCGAGTTCCCGCGCGACGGCATTATCGGTGAGGAATACGGCACCCGCAACGAAGGCGCAGGCCGCCAGTGGGTGCTCGATCCGATCGACGGCACCACCAGCTTCATCGCCGGCCGCCCGATCTTCGGCACGCTGATCGCACTTTTGCAGGACGGCTGGCCGGTGCTCGGCATCATCGATCAACCGATCTCGCGCGAACGCTGGGTGGGCCGCATCGGCCAGCCGACGCTGTTCAACGGCAAGCCCGCTGTCACGCGGCCCCTCAAGGACCTCGCTGAAGCGGTGCTCGGCACCACTAGCCCGCATGCCTTCACTAATGAGGAGGCCGACGCCTTCATGTCGGTCGCCAAGAGCGTGGCGGAACGCAAGATCGTCTATGGCGGGGACTGCTACAATTACGGTCTGGTGGCATCGGGCCATATCGACATCGTGATCGAGGCGGGCCTCAAGCTCCACGATTACGCCGCGCTGGTCCCCGTGGTCGAAGGCGCAGGGGGAATGATGGCCGACTGGCAGGGCAACCCGCTCGACGCCGGGAGCGACGGCACGGTGATCGCATTGGGCGATCCGGCGCGGCTCGAGGACGTGCTCGAGGCGATGGGCTAGGGTGCACCTGTTCGTCTACGGCGTGCTGCAGGAGGGCCTGGGGGACTGGCCCTTCCTCGCCGGGCTCGGACCGGGGCGACCGGCGACCGCCACGGGCGCCTTGTTCGCGATTGCCGATCCGCACGGCTGGTACCCAGCACTCGTGCCGGGCGAGAGCACAGTGGTCGGCACGCTTCACGATGCGCGTGGCGTCGATCTGGCGGCGGTCGACGCCTTCGAAGGGGCGGACTACATCCGCCGCTCGATCCCCGTCCGTTGCGCGGGCGAGACGCTGGTCGCCGAGGCCTATCTCTGGGCCGGGGCGCTCCTGCCCGGCGCTCCGCAGATCGTGCATGGCGATTTCGCGCGCTGGCTGGCCGAGACTGGCCACCCGCCCTTCGGTAAACACCCCTAGCCGCGCGCGGCAGTCTCTTAACAGGCTTGGTTAATAACCCGGAGCAGCGGCCCCATCCGGCGGTCCGGGAGACATCATGACCAAGAAACTCAAAGCCATCGCCGGTGCCCGCACCATCCTTGAAGACGCCCTGCGCCTGCACGAGGCGGGCGACCTCGCCGCCGCCGAAGCGGGCTATGCGATGGTTATCGAGGCTGGTTACCGCCTCGCCGATGTGCTGCCGATCCTCGCCGGGATGCTCGGCAAGCGCGGTGCGGATGCGGAGGCGCTGGCGCTGTGGGACCGGCTGCTGGACATCGACCCCGCGCATGACGTCGCGCTCCACGAGACCGGCCTGATCTATGCTCGCACCGGCCAGCGCGACCGCGCGATCGCCGCGCTCGAAGCGAGCTGCGCGGCCAATCCCGCCAATGCCGTCAGCGCCAACAACCTCGCGGTGTTCCTCGCCGATGCGGGGCGCAAGCACGAGGCGCTGGCCAAGTTTCGCGAGGCGCTCGCGCTCCAGCCGGGCAACATCCATATCGAGCACCAGATCCGCCGCTTGTGCGCCGAACTGGTGCCCTTCTGGCATATCCCGATGCTCAACGACACGCGCCGCAACGATGCTTTCGAGGCGGCAATCATCGCTGCGATCGCCACGAGAGGCCCCGAGGCGCGGGTGCTCGATATCGGCACCGGCAGCGGGCTGCTCTCGATGATGGCTGCGCGCGCCGGAGCGCAGGTGGTCACCGCCTGCGAGATGGTGCCCGCGATTGCCGACATGGCGCGCGCGATCATCGCCGACAACGGCTATGCCGACCGGATCACGGTCCACACCGCGCCCTCGGGCGAGCTTGCCGTCGGCGAGCACCTCGCGACGCGCGCCGATATCCTCGTCTCGGAAATCCTCTCGAGTGACCTCCTGACCGAGAAGGTCATCGACACCTTCGAGGATGCCCATGCGCGGCTGCTCAAGCCCGATGCCATCATCATCCCGCGCGCGGCGGCCGCGATCGGGTGTCTGGTCGAGAGCCTGGTGCTCGAGGATTACGTCTTCGTCGGCGAGGTCTCGGGCTTCGATGTCTCGGCCTTCGGGGGGCTGGCGGCGCAGAAGCTGCCGATCCACGGCACGATGACCGGCTGGAAGCGCCTGTCGGGCGATGTCGAGCTGCTGCGGATCGACCTCACCCGCTCAGCCCACCCGTCCGATCTGCAACTGCTCAGCATCCCCGTACTGGCCGACGGGCGCGCGGCGGGGATCGTGCAGTGGATGCAGGTTGATCTGGCCGAGGGCATCACCTTCGACAATCACCCCGACGGCTATACTGATGGCGGTTGGCTTCAGGTGCTCCACGCCTTCCCCCAGCCGATCGCGGTGCGGGCGGGCGATGTGCTGCATCTGGCCGCCGGGCACGACCGGGTGACGCTGATCCTGCGCCCGCTGGAGCTGGCGTCGGCCGCAGCGCGGGCCAATGCGGCCTGATCGCGGGGCGTGGTCGGAGGAGGGCGGCGGCGTCTCTCCTCTTGCCTTTCGCGCACCCTGCGCCTAAGCGCGCGCACTTCACCGACACGAATCAATCAGCCAGCCTGGCGACAAGGGCTGCCATGGCCGGTTCCGACGTGTCCCCGAACAGGAGATGAAAATGCCCAAGCTGAAGACCAAGAGCGGTGTGAAGAAGCGCTTCAAAATCACCGCCACCGGCAAGGTCAAGCACGGCGTCGCTGGCAAGCGTCACCGTCTGATCAGCCACAATGCGAAGTATATCCGCACCAACCGCGGCACCTCGGTCCTCTCGGCGAACGATACGCCGACGATCAAGAAGTGGGCGCCCTACGGGCTGGATTGATGCGAGCGGGCCATCGGCCCACGCGTCCTGAAGATAAGGATATACTGATATGACTCGCATCAAACGCGGTGTTACCACCCGCGCCAAGCACAAGCGGATCCTCGACCAGGCCAAGGGCTATCGCGGTCGCCGCAAGAACACCATCCGCATCGCCCGTCAGGCGGTCGAGAAGGCAGGCCAGTACGCCTACCGTGACCGCAAGGTGAAGAAGCGGACTTTCCGCGCCCTGTGGATTCAGCGCATCAACGCCGCCGTCCGCATGGAAGGCCTGACCTATTCGCAGTTCATGCACGGCATCAAGCTCGCCGGCATCGAGCTCGACCGCAAGGCGATGGCCGATCTGGCGATGAACGAGGGCGGCGCCTTCAAGGCCGTGATCGCTCAGGCGAAAGCCGCGCTGCCGGCGTAAGCTTTTTCGCGGCTCCGGCCGGGAACGACATTGAGGGGCAGGTTCCTACCCGGGGCCTGCCCCTTCGTGTTGCGGGTTGTAAAAATCCGCCAAAACCCTTGTAGAAGCGCGCCAATTGCGTTTATCTGCATGTATATGGGGGATGGAGATCATACGCGCGCCGTCCGGCGCACTACGCCGTTGCCGCCTGAGCGGCTGGTGGCCGAATTCCGCGAACCGCCACCGGAATTCGCGGGATGCTTCACGAGTCTCTACCACCTGACGCTCGACCTGCCCGAGGGCGCCGAGCGGGTGACGGACTATCTCCAGCCCGAATGGGCCAATATCCGCTTCTTCTGCGGCAACACCCCCAGCGCCGCGATCGCCGAGCAATCGGTGAACGGCGCGCGCTTCGTCGGCACCGGGCCGAGCTCGCTGGCGTGCCGTTTCTCGCTCGGGCGGGTGCGGATGTGGGGCGTGGGCTTCCTGCCACTCGGCTGGGCGCGGTTCTTCGATGCCGATGCGAGCTCGGTCACCAACCTCATCTGCGATGGCGCGGAGCACCCGGCTTTCGCCCACTTCGCGCCGCTTGCCGATCTGCTGTGTGACCCTGAATCGGACATCGAGACCCAGTATGACGCGCTGGTCGCCGCACTCGCGAAGGCGATGCGCCCGAGCCGTGACGAGCCGCGCATCGCCCGCGTCCATGCCGCGCTGGTGAACGGCGATCACGCCTCGGTCCACGAGCTGGCCAGCGCCTGCGCGATGAGCATCCGCACGCTCGAGCGGGTCTGCACGCGCTATTTCGGCTTCTCGCCCAAGCTGCTGATGCGCCGCCAGCGCTTCATGCGCAGCCTGGCCACCTTCATGCTCCAGCGCGGCGGCCGGCCGTGGACCGAAGCGATGGACGCGCATTACCACGACCAGGCGCAGTTCACCCGCGAGTTCCGCGATTTCATGACCATGAACCCGAGCGAATACGCCGCGCTCGATCACCCGATCCTGACCTCGTTCATGGAGGCCCGGGCCAAGGCGTGGGGGAGCGCCGCACAGACGCTCGATTCCCCGCCGCCCCCGTCCCTCCGGCGGTGACTATTTGAGGTCTTAGACCGAGACCCAGCCGAGCGTGCCGAAATTGTCCTTCACCTCGACGAACAGCCCCTCGCGATTGCCGGTGGGCTCAAGCTCGGTGCCTGTGCGCAGCGCGCGGACCTCGGCGGCATCCTTGCTGGCGGCGGCGCGCATCACGGTGTCGGCTGCCACGACCGCGCCAGGTGCGGCACCCGCGACCTCGGGCGCGCCCGCCATCAGGTCGCGCTGGGCGACCAGCTCGTTGAAGGCGATCACGAAGGCCTCGGTCAGCATTTGGCCGTCCTTGCTGCCCTGATAGCCTGCCGCGCCGGCCGCGGTGCTGGCCCAGCCTGCGCTCGCCCCGCCGAAGCTGAGGCTCGACTTCTTGACCACGCCCTGTCCAGCGGCGACCGTCAACCCGTTAGCCGGGCTCACCACGCGCAGACCCGCAGCGACGGTCTTCTTCTTGCCGCCGAGCCCGCCGAACATCCCCAGCACCGCGCCTGCGCCGGGCACGCCGCGCAGCAGCCCGCTTGCTGCGCCCGAGCGCACCAGCGCCTCGGTCGCGGCGCCCTTGGCCAGCTCCATGCCCTTGTCGACCTCCTCCTGACTGCCCGCAATCAGTGTCACGAGGAAGCGCGCGGGCGCGGTGTCGTTGGGATTGTCGACGGTGAAGCACCCGGATTCGCTCGCCAGCGCCACCAGCAGCGCGCGCGGCGAGCCGAGGCCCCATTCGTTCCATCCGGCCTGGTCGCCCTCGACCAGCGCGACCGAACCGATGCTTTCCGTGCAGCGCACCAGCTCGACCGGCGGCTCCTTGTCCTTGGCCACAGCCCCCGGCGCCCACACCATCGCCCCTGCCGCAAGCACGGCTACCCCTGCTTTCCTGATCATGCTATTTCCCCCCCAAAGACCCAAAGAAGGTCAATAAGCGGTCGCATTCAGCACGCGTTGTACGGACACGACGCTGGGGGGACTGGGACAGATGCACGCGCTTACGGGGGATTCGGTACATTTTCGCTTTGCCTTGCCGGCAGAGCCGCTGCGCCGGTTTGTGACCACATACTATCGCACCGACGTGGTGTGCTCGCTGAAGCGGGGCGGGCTCGAAGACTGGCTGCACCCCGAATGGGCCAATGTCCGGTTTTTGGGGGCGCTCGAGGCGCAGTCGGTGATCGGGCCGGGGCCGCTTGCGCCGTGCCCGGCTTTCACCGTCACCGGCCCGACCAGCCGCGCGGTGCGCTTCCGGCTCGGCTCGGGGCACAGCTGGGGGATCGGGCTGCTGCCGCTGGGCTGGGCACGGCTGTTTACCGCCGGGGCGAGCGACTATGCCGACCGCTTCGTCGATGGCGCCGCCGATCCGGTCTTCGCCCCCTTCGCCCCGCTCGCCGAGGCGATCGCGCTCAGCAGCGGCGACCATGCCGAGGAGCTCGCGCTGATCGAGGCGCACATGGCGAAGCTGCTTGGCGGGCCCGCGCTGCCGGGCGAGGCGGCGCTCCTCGGCGTTCATGCCGCGCTGGTCGATCCCGACACGCTCACCGTGGCCGATATCGCCGCGCGGGTGGGGATGACGGTGCGCAGTCTCGAGCGCCTTTCGCGCCGCGCCTTCGGCTTTCCGCCCAAGCTGCTGCTGCGCCGCCAGCGGTTCCTGCGCAGCCTTGCGCAGTTCATGATCGATCCCTCGCGCAAGTGGCTCGGGACGCTCGATTGCACCTATCACGACCAGTCGCATTTCGTGCGCGATTTCCGGCGGTTCATGGGGATGAGCCCGTCTGAATATGCCCGCGCCGGAAAGCCGCTGCTGACCGCTGCCGCCCAGGCGCGGATGGCGGCGGCGGGGCAGGCGATGCAGGGGCTCCACGCGCCGACCCCCTGAGCGACCCCGGAACTGCCAACGTCCTTTGCAATCGCAGCGATTTGCCGCTAGCGGGCGGCGGCGAAAACCTCGCTTGCAGAGCATCCCTGTTCCATGACCGACATCACATCCCAGACCGAGGCCGCGCTGGCCGCCATCGCCGCCGCCGCCAGCCTCGACGCGCTCGAAGCCGAGCGGCTCGAAACGCTCGGCAAGAAGGGCTGGGTGAGCCTTGCCCTCAAGACGCTGGGCGGGATGAGCCCCGAAGAGCGTACGGCAGCCGCCCCCGCGATCCAGTCCACCCGCGCCGCGATTGCCGAGGCGCTCGATGCGAAGAAGGCCGCGCTTGAGGCTGCCGCGCTGGAAGAGCAACTGGCGCGCGAGACGGTCGATCTGACGCTCCCGGCGCAGGCTGCGCCCAAGGGTTCGGTGCATCCCGTCAGCCAGGTGATGGACGAGCTGGCGGAAATCTTCGCTGACCTCGGCTTTGCCGTGGCGACCGGCCCCGAGATCGAGGACGACTGGCACAACTTCACCGCGCTCAACATGGACGAGACGCACCCGGCGCGGGCGATGCACGACACGTTCTACTTCCCCGACCGCACGCCCGAGGAACGCGAGGTGCTGCTGCGCACGCACACCTCGCCGGTGCAGGTCCGCACCATGATCGCGGCGGCCAAGTCCAGTCCGGGCGGCGCGCCGGTGCGCATCATTGCGCCGGGCCGCGTCTATCGCAGCGACAGCGATGCCACCCACACGCCGATGTTCCACCAGATCGAGGGTCTGGTGATTGATCGCGACATCCATCTCGGCCACCTCAAGTGGACGCTCGAGACCTTCCTCAAGGCCTTCTTCGAGCGCGACGATATCGTGCTGCGGCTGCGCCCATCCTACTTCCCCTTTACCGAGCCTTCGGTCGAGGTCGATGTCGGCTATGCCAACGAGAATGGCCGGCGGGTTGTCGGCGGATCGGGGGACGCGCCGGGGCATGCCTGGATGGAGCTGCTCGGCAGCGGCATGGTCAACGCCCGCGTGCTGGAAATGGGCGGCTTCGATCCGGCCGAATGGCAGGGCTTCGCCTTCGGCGTCGGCGTCGACCGGCTCGCGATGCTCAAATACGGGATGAACGACCTGCGCGCCTTCTTCGACGGCGATCCGCGCTGGCTGGCGCATTACGGCTTCTCGCCGTTTGACCAGCCCACCCTGTCTGCCGGCGTGGGAGCGCGCACATGAAGTTCTCGCTGACCTGGCTCAAGGATTACCTTGATACGACCGCTTCGGTGGCAGAGATCTGCGATGCGCTCAACGCCATCGGGCTCGAGGTCGAGGGTGTCGAGGACCCGGCCGAGAAGCTCGCTGGCTTCCGTATCGCCCATGTGCTCACCGCCGCGCGCCACCCGGATGCCGACAAGCTGCAGGTGCTGACCGTCGACACCGGAGACGGCCAGCCGCTGCAAGTCGTGTGCGGCGCGCCCAATGCGCGCGCTGGCATGAAGGGCGTGCTCGGCCTGCCCGGCGCGACTGTCCCCGCCAACGGCATGGTGCTGAAGAAGAGCGCGATCCGCGGCGTCGAGAGCAACGGCATGATGTGCTCGACCCGCGAGCTGGAGTTGGGCGATGATCACGACGGGATCATCGAACTGCCCGATGACGCGCCGGTCGGCACCGCTTTCGCCGATTACAACGGCAGCGACCCGGTGATCGAGGTCGCGGTGACCCCCAATCGCCCGGACTGCATGGGCGTTTATGGAATTGCCCGCGATCTGGCGGCCAAGGGGCTGGGGGCATTGAAGCCTATCTCCATGCCTGCCTTCACTTCCGAAGGCGCTTGCCCGGTGGAAATCCGCACTGACGATGTCGAAGGCTGCCCGGCCTTCTATGGCCGCGTGGTGAAGGCCGTGACCAACGGCACTTCTCCCGACTGGCTTCAGGCGCGCCTCAAGAGCGCAGGCCAGCGTCCGATCTCGTTGATCGTCGACCTCACCAACTACCTGATGCTCGGCTTCGGGCGTCCGGCCCACGCCTATGACCTCGCCAAGCTTTCGGGCGCGGTGGTCGCACGGCGCGCCAATGACGGCGAGCAGGTGCTGGCGCTCAACGAGAAGACCTACACGCTTGATGCCGAGATGATGGTGATCGCCGACGATCACGGCGTGCACGACATCGCCGGGATCATGGGCGGCGAGCATTCCGGCGTGTCGGAGACGACCACCGACGTGCTGCTCGAAATCGCTTACTTTGATCCGGCCCGCATCGGCGCGACCGGGCGCAAGCTCGGGCTGTCCTCGGATGCCCGCACGCGGTTCGAGCGCGGAGTAGACCCGGAGTTTCTGGATCAGGGCCTCGACCTGCTGACTGGCCTGATCGTGGAACTCGCAGGCGGCACTCCCAGCGAAATCGTCCGCGCCGGTTCGCCGCCGAGCGCCGCCAAGGTCGTCACCTTCGATCCGGACCTGACCACCCGCTTGGGCGGGGTCGATGTGGCTGAAGCAGAGCAAAAGCGCATCCTCGAAAGCCTGGGTTTCACGGTCAGCGCCGATTGGCAGGTCACCTGCCCGCTGCGCCGCAATGACATCGAAGGCCCGGCCGATCTGGTCGAGGAAGTCGTGCGCATCCACGGGCTCGACAAGGTGGCCAGCCTTGCGCTCCCCCGTGTCGAGGGCGTCGCCCGCCCCACCGCCACCCCGCAGCAGAAGCTCGAGCGGGGCCTGCGCCGCGCAGCTGCCGCAAGCGGCCTGAATGAGGCGGTGACGTGGTCCTTCCTCCCCGAATGGGCCGCGAACCACTTCTCGGACGGCAATGACACCCCTTGGGTGCTCGCCAATCCGATCAGCGAGGACATGAAGGCGATGCGCCCCGCGCTGCTCCCCGGCCTGCTGATGGCCGCCAAGCGCAATGCCGACCGCGGCGCGGCTTCCTCTCGGCTGTTCGAGATTGGGCGGCGCTATTTCCGCGGCGCGGGCGGCCTCAGCGATGAAAAGCCGACCCTCGGCATCGTGCTGGCGGGCGAGAAGTCCCCGCGCGGGTGGCAGGGCGGCAAGGCCAAGCTCTTCGACGCCTTTGACGCCAAGGCGCTGGCGCTGTCGCTGCTCGAAGCGGCGGGGGCTCCGGTCGCCAACCTGATGGTAATGGGGGAAGCGAGCGCGCAGTTCCACCCCGGCCAGTCGGCGACGCTGCGGCTCGGCCCCAAGGTGGTGCTCGCCCGCTTCGGGATGGTGCATCCGGCGACCCTGAAAGCCTTCGACGTCGACGGGCCCATTGCTGCAGTCGAGCTGTTCCTCGACGCGATCCCCGCCAAGAAGGGCGCGGCCTTCGCCCGCCCGGGCTTCACGCCTCCGGCCCTGCAAGCCGTGACCCGCGACTTCGCCTTCCTCGTCCCGGCCACGCTTGCGGCGGGTGACTTGGTGCGAAGCGTTCAAGGTGCGGACAAGGCCTTCATCACCGGCGTGCGCGTGTTCGACGTGTTCCAAGGGCAGGGCGTGCCCGAGGGCCACAAGTCCGTCGCGGTCGAAGTCACGCTCCAGCCGGGCGAGGCGAGCTTCAAGGACGCCGACCTCAAGGCTATCGCCGAAAAGGTCGTCGCTGCGGCGGCCAAGCTGGGCGGGGAGCTGCGCTGATGAAAACCGCTTTCGTTACCGGCGCCACCGCCGGCATCGGCCTCGCCACCGTCCGCCGCCTCGTCAAGGACGGCTGGCGCTGCGTCGCCACCGGGCGCCGGCAGGAGCGGCTTGACGCGCTGGTTGCTGAGCTCGGCGCTGACAAGGTTCACGCCGTCTGCTTCGACGTGCGCGACACCGCCGCGCTCGATGTCGCGCTCGCCAGCCTCCCCGATAGCTTCCGCGACATCGATCTGTTGGTCAACAACGCCGGCCTCGCGCAGGGGCTGTCGGCTGCGCAGAATGCCAATCTCGACGACTGGCACACCATGATCGACACCAACATCACCGCGATGGTGGTGCTGACCCGCAAGCTCTTGCCGCAACTGATCGCCCGCAAGGGCGCGATCATCGCCATTGGGTCGGTCGCGGGCAACTACGTCTATCCGGGCGGCAACGTTTATGCGGGCTCCAAGGCCTTCGCGAACCACTTCACGCTCGCCCTGCGCGCCGATCTCCACGGCACCGGCGTGCGCGTCACCAGCATCGAGCCGGGGATGGTCGAGACCGAATTCACCGTGGTACGCACCGGCAGCCAGCAGGCCTCGGATGACCTGTATCGCGGCGTAAACCCGATGACCGGCGAGGACATCGCCGACACCATCGGCTGGATCGCCAGCCTGCCGCCGCATCTCAACATCAACCGGATCGAGCTGATGCCGGTCAACCAGGACTTCGCGGGCTTCCGCGTCGCGCGCGACACCTAGATGACCTCCAACCGCCGCACCTTCGCGATCATCTCGCACCCTGACGCAGGCAAGACGACGCTCACCGAAAAGCTGCTGCTGCAGGGCGGGGCAATCCACTTGGCGGGCGAGGTCAAGGCGCGCGGCGCGGCGCGGCGGGCGCGGTCGGACTGGATGAAGATCGAGCAGCAGCGCGGGATCTCGGTCACGTCGAGCGTGATGACCTTCCAGAAGGACGGCATCGTCTTCAATCTGCTCGACACCCCGGGGCACGAGGACTTTTCCGAAGACACCTACCGGACGCTGACCGCCGTCGACTCCGCGGTGATGGTGATCGACGCGGCCAAGGGCATCGAGCCGCAGACTCGAAAACTGTTCGAGGTGTGCCGCCTGCGCTCGGTGCCAATCCTCACCTTCGTCAACAAGGTCGACCGCGAGGGCCGCGATCCCTTCGAGACGCTCGACGAGGTCGCTGACATGCTGGCGCTCGACGTCTCGCCGCAGATGTGGCCGATCGGCATGGGCGGCGAGTTCGAGGGCCTGCTCGATTTCGCCAGCGAAACTATCAGCCGCCCCGAAGGCCCGAGCCGCGAATTCCTTGGCACGCGCGACACTGCGGCAATCCCCCAGCGCTTCCTCGACGAGATCGAGTTGGCGCGCGGCGGATACCCGGAGTTCGACCTCGAAGCTTTCCGCCACGGCGACCTCACGCCGGTCTATTTCGGATCGGCGCTCAAGAACTTCGGCGTCACCGAGCTCATCGACGCCATTTCCCGCTTCGCCCCGCCGCCACGCTCCCAGCCCGCGGGCGAGGAGCAGATCAGCCCGGAGCGCGACGAGGTCACCGGCTTCATCTTCAAGGTGCAGGCCAATATGGACCCCAACCACCGCGACCGTATCGCCTTCATGCGGCAGGTCTCGGGCACCTTCAAACGCGGCATGAAGCTGACCCCGAGCGGGCTGGGTAAGCCGATCGCGGTCCACTCCCCGATCCTGTTCTTCGCGCAGGACCGCGAGCTTGCCGATACCGCCGAGGCGGGCGACATCATCGGCATCCCTAACCACGGCACGCTGCGGGTCGGCGACACGCTGTCGGAGCGCAATCAGGTGCGCTTCACGGGCCTGCCGAACTTCGCGCCGGAAATCCTGCGCCGCGTGCAGCTGCGCGATCCGACTAAGACCAAGCAGCTCAGGAAGGCGCTCGACGACCTCTCCGAAGAGGGCGTGATCCAGGTGTTCTACCCCGAGATCGGCTCGGCCCACATCGTCGGCGTGGTTGGCCAGCTTCAGCTCGAAGTGCTGATCAGTCGGCTCGAGGCGGAATACAAGGTCGAAGCCGTGCTCGAACCCTCGCCCTTCGCCACCGCGCGCTGGATCAAGGGGGACGACAAGACCCTCGACGAATTTGCCAGCTTCAACCGCGCGAATGTGGCCAAGGACCGCGATGGCGACATGGTGTTCATGGCCAAGAGCCCGTGGGACGTGACCTATCAGGTCGAGAAGAACCCGCAGCTGACCTTCTCGGCCACGAAAGAACGCTAGTCTTGCGGCAGGCCGAGGTTCGCGGCATGGCGGGGCTCATGGAAAGCACCGGCCCGACCTCGCAAAGCTTCATCTCGCAGCGCCTCAAGCTCAACTACCTCGACTGGGGTGGTCGCGGGAAGCCGCCGCTGGTGCTGGTGCATGGGGGCCGCGACCATGCCCGCAGCTGGGACTGGACCGCCGAGGCGCTGAGCGCGGATTACCACGTTATCGCGATGGACCACCGCGGGCATGGCGATTCTGACTGGGTCTCGGACGGGGTCTATTCGGCCGGCGACATGGTCTATGACCTCGCGCAGCTGATCCACCAATTGGGCGTCGGCCCGGTGCGGATGGTGGCGCATTCGATGGGCGGCAATGTCGCGCTGCGTTATGCGGGCGCCTTCCCCGACATGGTGAGCAAGCTGGTGGCGATCGAGGGTCTCGGCCCCTCGCCCGAATGGCGCGAAAAGCAGCGTAGCCAGCCCTATCCCGAACGCCTCGCCGAATGGATCGAGAAGAAGCGCAAAGCTGCGGGCCGCTCCCCGCGCAAGTACGAGAGCATCGAAGCCGCCTTCGCCCGCATGATCGAGGAGAACGCCTACCTCACCGAGGAACAGGCGCGCCACCTCACCGTCCACGGGGTCAACCGCAACGAGGACGGCACCTATAGCTGGAAGTTCGATCCGCACCTCAATGTCTGGCCGGTCGAGGATATCGGCGATGAATTCGTCGAACAGCTGTGGGGGGCGATCACCTGCCCGACGCTGCTGCTCTACGGGGCGGATAGCTGGGCTTCGAACCCTGAGAAGGACGGGCGCATCGCTCACTTCAAGACGGCGAGCGTGATCGAGTTCGAGAAGGCGGGGCACTGGCTCCACCACGACCAGTTCGACCGCTTCATCGCCACCTTGCGCGATTTCCTCTGAGCTTTTTGAAAGGAGCGACCGATGGCCGATTTCACCGAGGCGCTCACCGAAAAGCAGATGGCCCTGATCGCCGCCCAGCCGGTGTTCTTCGTGGCGACCGCGGCGGCGGAGGGGCGCATCAACCTCAGCCCCAAGGGCTATGACGCCTTCCGGGTGCTGTCGCCCACAAGGGTGGCCTATCTCGACCTCGGCGGATCGGGGAACGAGACCCACGCGCATCTCGCGGCTGATGGCCGGATCACGGTGATGTTCTGCAACTTCCAGCAGCCCGCGCTGATCCTGCGCATCTATGGCCGGGGCGAGGCGGTGCTGCCGCAGGACGCGGAGTGGGAGGCGCTCGCGGCGCACTTCACGCTGATGCCCGGCACCCGCCAGATCTTCGACATCGCGGTCGAGAGCGTGCAGTCCTCCTGCGGCTGGGGCGTGCCCTTCATGGCGCTCGAGGGCGAGCGCGAGACCTTGAAGAAGGCGCACCGCCAGTCCGATCCCGCCCAATGGGAGGCCAAGATGGCCACGCGCACCTGCAGCATCGACGGCCTGCCGACCCGCGCGACGGATCGCTACATCGCGGGCGATTGAACGTCCGCGCGAGGATCACCGCAATGTCGTTCCTGTCCCGCTATCCGCTCTGGCAGTTCCCGTTCTTCGAGACGCCCGCGAAAATGCCGCGAAGCCAGCGGGGCGATGCTTTCGAAGCCATAATGGCCGCGCGCGCGGAGCGGATTGCCGTGCTGCGGGCCGCGGTGCCCGGGCTTGCGGGCGCGGTCGATGCGTTGCTCGATCCAGCGGCTGATCCGGTTCCCGCGCTGCATCAGCTGGAGCAGTGGTGGAACAGGCGGCTTGCGAAGGTCAACCTCGTGATCGACGCGGACAAGTCGTCGCTGTGGCGCGGCCTGCTGGCGCTGGTGCTGTTCCGCAAAGAAGCAATGATGCGCCATGAAGCACACCGCCGAAGCGACTGGTACCGCAGCGAGGATCGTGCAGTGGCAGGCCTGCGCAGCCTGATCGGCGATCTTGCGGTCCTGTTCGGCGAGGCGCTGGTGTGCCGCCGCGAGGATTTCGTCTGGGCGATCGACGATGATCCCGAGGATGCGCGGATGGGCCTGCCGCAGGCGGGACGGGTGGTGGTGATGAAAGCGCGTAAGGGCAAGGTGCCGCCGATCAGCTTCGATTTCTACTGGTCGCTCCTGAAGTCCTATGAGAAGCTGTTCGGCGTGCGTTGGAAGACGGTCGCGTTCCAGGGCGTCTGGAACAGTGATTTTGCCGGGTGGGATCTGGTCAATGCCGCCAACGGCTGGTGCGATGTGCCGCCGCCGGGCGAGATCAAGGGTGCGCGCCCTGTCTGACGCAAAACTTGCCTAAGTGTTAATCAGGTGATTAAGATTTAGGCAGGTATTTTTCCGCAGTTGCGAAAAATAACGCTGATTCCGCTGCGTCAGCCGCGTTACACAAATATGGCACGCTTGTTGCTGTTACTCCTGTGGCCGGAAAAAATCCGGTGCAACAGGGGCCACAGATGAAGTTCATCATCGCCATCATCAAACCGTTCAAGCTCGACACTGTGCGTGAAGCCTTGAGCGGCATCGGCATCGCCGGGATGACCGTGACCGAAGTCAAAGGCTTCGGGCGCCAGAAGGGTCAGACCGAAATCTACCGCGGTGCCGAATACTCCACCAACATGCTTCCCAAGGTGAAGCTCGAGATCGCTGCCAGCGACGAAATCGCGGCGCAAGTGGTCGAAACCATCCAGCAGACCGCCAACACGGGCGCGATCGGCGACGGCAAGATCTTCGTTCTCGATCTCGCCTCGGCAACCCGCATCCGCACCGGCGAGTCCGGCGAAACCGCGCTGTAAGGGGATACAAAGCAATGAAGCGCATTCTCTCCAATCTTGCGGTGGTGGCGACCGGGGCGGCGCTGCTTGCCGCGCCGGCCTTCGCCGCGCCTGCGGCGGCGCCTACGCCGTTCGTTCCCACTGCCGACATGGTCAACAAGGGCGATGTCGCCTGGATGATGGTCTCGACCGCGCTGGTGCTGATGATGAGCGTTCCCGCGCTCGCGCTGTTCTATGGCGGCCTGGTGCGCGCCAAGAATATGCTTTCGGTGCTGATGCAGGTGCTCACCATCGTTTGCGTTGCCGCGCTGGTGTGGTTCGGCTGGGGCTACTCGATGGCCTTCACCTCGACCGGCACGCCCTTCCCGACCATCGTCGGCGGGCTCGACAAGGCCTTCCTCAAGGGCGTGAGCGTCACCTCGCTCGCCGCGACCTTCTCGAACGGGGTCTACTTGCCCGAGCTGGTCTTCGTCATGTTCCAGATGACCTTCGCCTGCATCACGCCGGCGCTGATTGTCGGCGCCTTTGCGGAACGCGTGAAGTTCACCCCGCTGATCATCTTCGTGGTCGCGTGGATGACGCTCGCCTATTTCCCGATCGCGCACATGGTGTGGTACTGGGCCGGCCCGGACTTCCTGCACACCGCGCCCACTGACATGGGTCTGCTGTGGGGCTGGGGCGCGCTCGACTTCGCCGGCGGCACCGTGGTGCACATCAATGCAGGTATCGCTGGGCTCGTCGGCTGCCTCGTGATCGGCCCGCGCATCGGCTACAAGAAGGAGCCCATGCCCCCGCACAGCCTGGTGATGACCATGATCGGCGCCAGCCTGCTGTGGATCGGTTGGTTCGGGTTCAACGCCGGCTCGGCGCTCGAATCCAACGCCTTTGCCGCACTCGCCTTCATCAACACCTTCGTTGCCACCGCTGCTGCGGGTGCGACCTGGGCGATCATCGAACAGATCACCCACAAGAAGGCCTCGCTCCTCGGCGCGGTTTCGGGTGTGGTGGCTGGCCTTGTGGCGATCACTCCGGCGGCGGGCTTCGCCCACCCCGGCACCGCGATCATCCTCGGCGTTGTTGCCTCGGCGATCTGCTACTTCTTCGTCACCACGGTGAAGAACAAGCTGAACTACGACGACAGCCTCGATGTCTTCGGCATCCACGCCGTTGGCGGGATCATCGGCGCGATCGGGACCGGCATCGTCGCCGACCCCGCGCTCGGCGGCCAGGGCTGGATCGACTACACCGCTCCGGTGGCCAAGGCAGGCGAGTTCGACCTCGTCGGCCAGGTGACCACCCAGATCTACGCGGTGGGCGTGACCGTCGCCTGGACCGGGATCGTCTCGGCGGTGCTGTTCCTTGCTCTCAAGTACACCATGGGCCTGCGCCCCGACGCCGAAGCCGAAACCAACGGCCTCGACATCTCCGAACACGGGGAGCGCGCCTACAACTAATCTCCAGTTTGGCGGGGGGAGGTCTCTCTCCCTCTCCCCTCCCCCCGCCTCACCACGTTCCTCCTGCGAACGAACAGACTGATTACGGCCGGAGCCGCGAAAGCGTCTCCGGCCTTTT
>CAMCUB010000027.1 GCA_945878845.1 Erythrobacter sanguineus
GTGGCCCGCATCACCGGTGATTCGGCCAATTCATCATTTCCATCGCTAGTTAATCGCTCCGATGCGCCGATTAACCGCAATCCCATCGCTAAAGCCCATGGAAAATTTGTTCGATATGAAAGGATCAACATATTCATATTTTACATACAGGTTTATAGTTAAGAATTTTCGGGGCTATAGTAAATAATTCGCTAAAATTTTGAATCGGAACGATATTATTGGTTAATTATTTAGACACGGTGTTGTTTGCAGAACATTATCGTGAATAGGCCTCCCCATCGAACGCTCACTTCAGAGTTTTTCGCGTGCTGAGCAAATCCTGCAGTCTGTCGATCGCAGGAAACCGCTTAATGGCAACATGGGGAGTAAAGACAGTGCTCAAATTGAACATCAATGATCTCGTTCACATTCTGAAGCAGATCAAAATCGCTGAAAACCACTCCGCCACTGGTCAGCTTGTCGACCATCTCGGCAATCCTCTTAACGCGCTGACGCCATACGGCCTGCGGACTGTGAACGGCGAGTATAACAACCTCGTCACTCCGACGGACGGTTCGGCCGACCAGTTGATGCCGCGCCAGACCACGCCCACCTGGATGACGGCAGACGCTAATCCGCGCACGGGCCAGCAGACCAGCTATGAACAGCTTGCGGGCTCGGTCTACGATGCCGATCCGCGCATCATCTCCAATCTCATTGCTGATCAGTCACTGAAGAACCAGGTCGCTGTCATGACTGCTCTGACGGCAGTCGGTGTTACCAGCGGCCCGCTTTACGACAGCGCGATGGCTGCCGCCGACACGGCCCGCACCGCCATCATTGCGGCCGAGAAGGCCGAACAGAACCTCCAAGTAGCCCAAACGGCATTCGTTGCTGCCGGCTCCCTTGCAGCGAGCGCAGAAGCTGCGACAGTTGAAGAAGCCAGCGGCCTGCTCACCGGTGCGATCGAATCGCGCGAGGCTGCCGTGGCCGAAGCGGCCGCGCAGCTTTCGCTCGCCGGCATCGAAATGCAGAGCGGCAACCTGCTCATTCCCAACATGATGACCGATCTTGGTAGCACGGCGCCGCTCAACGGCTTCATGACTATTTTCGGCCAGTTCTTTGACCATGGTCTGACGAGCATCCAAAAGGGCGGCAGCGGCACGGTTTATATTCCGCTGCAGCCGGATGATCCGCTTTATGTACCGGGCAGCCCGACCAACTTCATGGTCCTGACCCGCGCAACCAACCTGCCCGGCGCAGACGGCGTCCTTGGCACGGCTGATGATGTGCGCGAAGCCACCAATAGCACCAGTCCATGGATTGACCTCAGCCAGAATTATGCGTCGCACGCCTCGCATCAGGTGTTCCTGCGCGAATACAAGCTGGTCGATGGCAAGCCCGTCGCGACCGGCTGGCTCCTTGAAGGCCCCAATGGCGGGCCGCCCACGTGGGCTGACATCAAGCTGCAAGCCCGCGAAATGCTCGGCATCGAGCTCAGCGACATGGACGTTCACCGCATCCCGCTGCTCGCCACCGACTACTACGGCAACTTCATCCCCGGCGCCAACGGCTTTGCCCAGCTGGTGACCGGCCCGGACACGCTGGTCGAAGGAAATCCGGCTGCTCCGGTCCAGGCCAGCTTGGCGCTCGAGACGGGTCACATCTTCCTCGCCGACATCGCACACAATGCCGATCCCAAGGCCGGGCAGACGGCTGATGCCGACACGGAAATCGGCAATGCCATCCCGCTCGACGCGCGCGGCGACCGTGCGACCTATGACAATGAGCTGCTCGACAAGCACTATGTGGTTGGCGACGGCCGCGGCAACGAGAACATCGCCCTGACCTCGATCCACCATGTGTTCCATTCCGAACACAACGGTCGTGTCGACCAGATCAAGGCCGAACTTATCGCTAACGGCGATGTCGCCCTGCTCAACGAATGGCTCGACGTCGAGATCACCGAGATCCCGGCCGACACCGCCACGCTGAACTGGAACGGCGAGCGTCTGTTCCACGCGGCGCGCTTCACGACCGAACAGGTCTATCAGCACCTCGTCTTCGAAGAATTCGTCCGACTGATCAGCCCCAACATCGATCCGTTCGTGTTCTCGAACACGGTCGACATCGATCCGGCCATCACCGCCGAATTCGCGCATGCTGTTTACCGCTTCGGCCACTCGCAGCTCAACGAAACCGTTCCGATGATCAGCGCAGACGGCCAGACCCAGACCGACATGGGCCTGATCGAAGCCTTCCTCAACCCGGTGGGCTACGAAAACGCCGGAGCGGATTCCGACGCAGCAGCCGGTGCGATCATCCGCGGCATGACCCGTCAGGTGGGCAACGAGATCGACGAATTCGTCACCGATGCGCTGCGCAACAACCTCGTCGGCCTGCCGCTCGATCTTGCTGCGCTCAACATTGCACGTGGCCGTGACGCCGGCGTGCCCTCGCTCAACGCGATCCGTGCCGAGTTCTTCGCCCAGACGGGTGACTCGCAGCTTGAGCCCTATGCCAACTGGTTCGACTTCGCTCTGGCGATCAAGACCCCGGCATCGGTGATCAATTTCATCGCCGCCTACGGCCAGCATGAAACGATCCTCAACGCCGTCACGGTCGAGGAAAAGCGCGACGCTGCCATCACTCTCGTGATGGGCGGAGCGGGTGCGCCTGCCGACCGGCTCGACTTCCTCAACGGTACGGGCAACTGGGCCGGACAGGAAACCGGCCTCAACCTGGTCGACTTCTGGATCGGCGGCCTTGCCGAAAAGAAGATGGCCTTTGGCGGCCTGCTCGGTTCGACCTTCACCTTCGTCTTCGAAGTGCAGATGGAAAATCTGCAGAACGGCGACCGCTTCTACTACCTCAGCCGCTCGCAGGGCATGAACCTGCTGAACCAGCTCGAGGCCGACTCCTGGGCCGAACTGGCGATCCGCAACACAGATCTGGGCGCAGCCGATGCCACGCACCTGCCCAGCTCGCTGTTCCTGACCCCGGCCTACATCCTCGAGCTGAATCAGGGTCTGCAGAGCATGGCCGATCCAGTCCATGACAACATGATCCTCCAGGCGATCAGCCCGATGGTCATCCGCAAGGATACCGATGGCGACGGTGCGAACGATTACCTGCGCTATACCGGCGTGGACCATGTCGTACTCGGCGGCACCGAAGTCAGCGACACGCTGATCGGCGGCGAAGGCGACGACACCCTTTGGGGTGACGGCGGCGACGACCGGCTCGAAGGCGGTCAGGGCGTCGACCACATCTTCGGCGGTTCGGGTGACGATATCATCACCGACAGCGGCACCCCGGTGGGCGCAGCCGACGTGATCCACGGAGATGCCGGCAACGACGTCATCAGCGCGGGCGAAGGTCTCGACCTGCTGTTCGGCGGATCCGGCCAGGACTTCATCCTGGGTGGCCGTGACAGCAAGACCGTGACCGCAGGCGAAGGCAACGACTTCGTCATCGGCGGCGACGGCCCGAGCATTGTCATGGGCAACGAAGGCGACGACTGGCTCGAGGGCGGTGACGGCTTCGACGGCCTCGCGGGCGAAAACTCGGAACTGTTCTTCAACAGCCCGATCATCGGCCATGACGTGTTGAACGGTCGCGGCAACGACACCGACTATGACGGTGAATCGGGCGACGACATCATGTTCCAGGGCGTCGGGATCCAACGCAACAACGGCATGGCCGGGTTCGACTGGGCGATCAACAAGGGCAATCCTGTTGCCGCTGACTCGCACATGGGCATTCCTGTGTTCGCCACCCAGCCGCAGTTCACCCTGCGTGACCGCTACGACCTCGTCGAAGGCCTGTCCGGGTGGAAGTTTGACGACATACTGACCGGGCGTGACAAGCAGTTCGGCGCAGCTCTTGCTCTGGGTGCTGCTGGCGCGGTCCCCGACCCGACCGCACCATTCCTGTCGCTTTCGAGCGCCCTCACCGAGGAATCGGTTGCGCGCATCGATGGCTTCAGCGCGCTGGTGAACCATCTTGACACCGAGACCCTGAATACGACGAGCGGCGAAACCATCACCGTGCTGGTCCGCGATGCCGCCGACCTCGTGTTCGATGCCAACGGCGTTGCAAGCGACATCAATGATGGCGCGCATGACATCATCCTTGGTGGTGGCGGCAACGACATCATCCATGGCGATGGCGGCAACGACATCATCGATGGCGACCGCTGGCTCAACGTCCGCATCAGCATCAACGATGAAAACGGCAACCCGATGGCTTCTGCCGAGGACATGACGAGCCAGGTCGTTGATCTGGAGGGCAACGTGCTGTTCGGCGGCAAGACGCTCGACCAGCTGATGATGACCCGCACGCTTAACCCCGGCCAGCTGTCGATCGTCCGCGAGATCCTCGACGGCAACCAGACCGGTGATCAGGATGCGGCATTCTATCGCGACGTCGTCACCAACTACAGCTTTGTCCGCAACGAAGATGGCTCGGTCACGGTGACGCACAATGCGGTACTGGATGGCGGTGAAACCGACGGCAGCGACCGCCTGTTCAATATCGAAAATCTGATCTTCTCCGACGGACTGGGCGGCTCGGTTGTCTATGACATCAACGCCTTGATACCGGCCCCTGCGACGGGTGTCCCGGTGCTCAGCATGACCACCCCGATGGAAGGCTCGCTGCTGACCGTCGACACCACAGGCATCGCCGATGTGAATGGCCTCGGGGCGTTCAGCTACCAGTGGCAATCTTCGGCAGACGGCGGCATCACTTGGACGGATCTTGCCGGGGCGACCGCTGCGGACTTCACTCCGACGCAATCGCAGGTCGGACTGATGCTGCGCTCTGTGGTGTCCTTTGTCGATGGGCTCGGCATCACGGAAACAGTGACTTCGGCAGCGACTGCGATCGTCGCCGACTTGCCGGAACCTGCAACCGGTACGCCGGTAATCAGCGACCTCACGCCGCTGATGGCGCAGGTTCTCACCGTCGATACCACCAGCATCGCCGATCCCAACGGCGTCGGCCCCCTGTCGTATCAGTGGCAGACCTCGACCGACAATGGCGTGACCTGGAACGATGTCGCCGGAGCCACCGCTGCAAGCTTCACCGCCACCGAAGCCGAAGTGGGCAGCATCATGCGGGTTGCCGTCAGCTTCACCGATGTGACCACCGGTACCTTGGAGCAGCTGTACTCGCAGCCGACCGAAGTTGTCGTTCTTGGCCCGATCGCTGCTACCGGTGCGCCGACGATCAGCGATACGACCCCGATGGAAGGCCAAGCGCTGACCGTCGACCTGTCCGCCATCGTTGATCCCAACGGTGTCATCAACCCGGCCTACCAGTGGCAGTCCTCGACTGACGGTGGTGCGACCTGGGCCGATGTCGCCGGGGCCACGGGCACCAGCTTCACCCCGACGCAAGCGGAAGTAGCCGCTTCGCTCCGGGTGCGAGTGACCTGGACCGACGGAGCCGACACGATCGAGCAGCTTGTCTCGGTTGCCACGGCAGCTGTTGCCGACCTCCCCGAGGCGGCCACCGGCGCGGCGATCATCAGCGACACCACGCCCTTCTCGGGCCAGACGCTGACGATCGACACCACCACGATTGCCGACCCCAACGGTGTCGGTCCGCTGTCCCACCAGTGGCAGGTTTCGACCGACAATGGCGCAACCTGGACCGATATCGCCGGCGCAACGGGTACGAGCTATACCACGACACGGGCAGAGATCGGTGCGTTGCTGAAGGTTGTCACAACCTTCACCGACATTACCACGGGTACGGTGGAAACCCTGACTTCGGCTGCGACCGCAGCCATCGTCGAAGGGCCTGTCGCTGCCACGGGTGCGCCGGTGATCAGTGACCTGACGCCGACGGAGACGCAGGCTCTTACCCTCAACGTCAGCAGCATCGCCGACATCAACGGGGTGGGACCGCTGTCCTACCAGTGGCAGTCTTCGACAGACAACGGCGCCACGTGGACCAACATCGCCGGTGCGACCGGGGCGAGCTTCACCCCCGCGCAGGCACAGGTTGGTTCCATCCTGCGGGTCTCGGCCAGCTTCACCGATGGTATCGGTACGGTTGAAACTCTGACTTCGTCGGTGACCGGCGTGGTGGGTGATAGCTTCACCGGCATTCCCTTGCTGCTCCGCACGTTCACCGGCACCGCGGGTAACGACATCGCCAACGGGGCGGATGCAGGCAACCTGCTCGGTGGTTCGGACACGATGGATGGTCTTGCGGGCAACGATCTGCTGAACGGTCGCAACGGCAACGATGTGATCACGGGCGGTGCCGGTAACGACACCATCAATGGCGGCACGGGTACCGACACGGCTGTCTATGCCGGGGCGAGCAGCAACTTCACGTTGAGCTCGAACGGCACGACCATCACGGTGACCGACAACACGGCTGCCGAAGGCGTCGACACTGTTGCGACGGTTGAAGCCCTGCGTTTCAACGGCGTGAACCACAGTGTGGTGACGGGTACGACCCTTGCCAACACGATCAACGGGGCCGGGGGCAGCGAAGCCATCTTCGCCCTGGCTGGGAACGACACCATCAACGCCGGAGGCGGCAACGATCTCATCTTCGCCAATGGCGGTACGGACTCGATCACCCAGGCAAGTGCCACGGGCGGCCGTGACTTCGTGGACGGCGGTGCGGATGAAGACACCTTCACCATCACCACCGACACCACGACTGCCGAGACCTTCGTCATCTACACCCGCGCTGCAGCGATCGAGGCCATCCCCGGCCTGACGCTGAACGCCAACACCGAAATCGTCATCACCCGCAATGGCACGGTGATGAGCGAACTCGACAACATCGAAGAAATCGTCGTCAGCACCCTGCGTGTGACGTCTCCGGGCGGCGCCAATGGCGGCACCGTGTCGGGCGACAGCATCTCGGTGGTCGGCGACTTCAACCAGACCAGCCTCAACTTCAACACGATCACCATCGACGGCAACACTGGCAACGACACGGTGGACATTTCGGCGCTCGAATCCGCGCACCGCATCGTCTTCACCTCGAACGGCGGCCAGGACACCATCGTTGGTAATCTGAGACCTCAGGATATCGTCAACATGGATCCGAATGCAGAAACGCCTTCGCATCTCACGACGGCCCTGCCGACCGCAGAAGCAGCGGCGGCATCGGAAGCTCCGGCTCCCGTAGTCGCCACCGAAACCGCGACCCCGGTCGCAATGGAAGCTCCGGCTCCCGCAGTTGTCATGGAAACCCCGGCTCCGGTCGCGATGGAAGCTCCGGCTCCTGTCATGGAAGTGTCTCCGGTCGCAGAAGTGGCTCCGATCATGGATCAGGTCTTCCAGGGCGGCAGCGCCTCGGACATTATGGTCGCTGGATTGGGCGACGACCGTCTCTCGGGTGGATCGAATGACGATTACCTGTTCGGCATGGAAGGCGACGACTTCCTCTCGGGCGGTTCGAGCAACGACGGTCTCGACGGTGGTGAAGGCGACGACACCCTGTCGGGTGGTTCGGGCAACGACTACCTCGACGGCGGTGCCGGAGATGATGAACTGACGGGTGGAACCGGAAACGACACCTTTGCCTTTGGCAATGGCGACACCGTGACCGACTTTGCCGCTGACCAGGACATGATCGACCTCAGTGCCATGGGTGTGACCGCAGCCAACTTTGCTGAAATGGTCTCGATTTCGGCAGTCCGCGGCGGTGCCCGCATCACCATCGGTGCGGAATCGATGCTGATTGCCAACACCAGCCCGGCCGCCCTGACCGCAGCCCAGTTTACTCTGGCCGCTGAAGCCAGTGCTCCGGTGGTTGATGCTCCTGTGGCCCCGGTTGAAGAAACCTCGGCTCCGGTGGTCGAAACCCCTGCCGCTCCGGTCGAAGAGACCCCGGCTCCGGTGGTCGAAACCCCTGCGGCTCCGGTCGAAGAGACCCCGGCTCCGGTGGTCGAAACCCCTGCGGCTCCGGTCGATGAGACCCCGGCTCCGGTGGTTGAAGAACCGTCGGCACCTGTCGCCGAACAGCCCGCTACTCCGGCTGTGGTGACGCCGGTCACCCCGACCGCTCCGGTCGTCGATGACCGCAACAACCCCGTCGAGAACGACGACGTTGCTGTAGTCGCTTCGCAATTCATCCTGACCCAATCGGATCTGGATGGCCTGAAGGCTCTGGTGAACGGCCAGCGCTATCAGGAAAGAACCACCGGCGTGCGTACGCTGGAAGGCGATGGCAACAACATCGCCAACCCGGAATATGGCGCGGGCGGCACTCCGTTCACTCGCCTGACCGAGGCGCGCTATGGGGAAGCCATCACCACGGTGAACCCCGAAACCGGCGAAACCGTGGTCGTCAACCGTGCCGTCAACCCGATCTTCGATGGGCTGGATGCGCGTACGATCAGCAACATCGTCGGCGCACAGGAAGCCAACCTGTCGCCGCAGTCCAACAACATGAACATCTTCTTCTCGGCCTTCGGCCAGTATGTTGACCATGGTCTGGACTTCCTCGCCAAGGGCGGTAGCGGCACCATCCAGATCGGCGGCCCGGGTTCGGGCCGTGCTCCTGGCACGGACAACCCTGCTGACCTTACCCGTGGTTCGGTCGTTGGCTTCGATGCCGACGGTAACCCGCTCCACATGAACATGACGTCGAACTTTGTTGACCAGAACCAGGCCTATGGCACTGGCACTCTGGTTGGCACATTCCTCCGGGCCAGCGACGGTCAGGGTGGTTCGGCAGCGACGCTGTTCTTTGGTGATCCTGACCCCAGCAACCCTGCGTTCGAACTTCTGCCGACCCTGCGTCAGCTGATTGCCGAACATTGGGCCAATGACACGCTGTTCGTTGATGGTGACTTCCAGACCAGCTTCCAGACTTACTATTCTGGCCTGGTTGCCGAAGACGGCACGATTGACGCAGCAATGGTCAAGGCAATGGCATCCGACTTCATGGGCAGCGGTCAGCCGCTGCTGCTGGATACCAACCCCTTCATCAACCTGCTTGACCATGTGATTGCTGGCGACGGCCGTGTGAACGAGAATGTCACCTTGACCTCGATCCACACTATCTGGGCTCGCAACCACAACTTCCACGTCGAAAACCTTCAGGCCGCCGGTTTTGAAGGGAGCGCCGAAGAACTCTACCAGGCCGCCAAGATCATCAACGAATCCGAATATGCCCGCGTGGTGTGGACGGACTTCACCGATGCCCTGCTTGGCGGAATGAAGGGCTACGGCAGCCACGGCTGGGGCGGCTACGCTCCGGACGTGAACCCGGGGATCTCGCAAGAGTTCGCGGCAGCCGGCTACCGCTTCGGTCACTCGCTGATCCAACAGACCGTTCGCGTTCTGGATGCTCAGGGTCTGCCGAAGGAAGTCACGCTGTTCGATGCCTTCCTCAACCCGAGCAACGATGCCTCGGTGTTCACGCTCCCAATCGAGCAGCTCCAGGCTCGCGGTTACAACCCGCAGCCCGGCTATGCGGAACTTGGTGCGAACGCCATCATCGGCGGTATCGTCAACCAGCCTGCCGAAGAGGTTGATTTCAACATCGTCGATGCTGTCCGCAACGACCTTGTCCGGATCAACGCCGACCTCTTCTCGTTCAACGTTGCCCGCGGCCGTGATCTTGGCCTCGGCACGATGAACCAGGTGCGCCAGTCCCTGAACTCTTCGACCGACCCCTATGTCGCCGAAGCGGTCAGCCACATCGAGGGCGGTCTCACCCCCTACGCATCGTGGGAAGACTTCCAGGCCCGCAACAACCTGAGCGACGAAGTCATCGCCCAGTTCAAGCAGGCCTATCCGGACCTGGTGCTCGAAACCCAGGATGCGATCGACGCCTTCGTCGCCGCCAACCCGGACATTGCCCTGGTCGATGGCAACACCGTGAAGGGCATTGATCGTGTCGACCTTTGGGTCGGCGGTCTGGCCGAAGCCCACGTCAATCGCGGCGTGGTCGGTTCGTCCTTCTGGGTCATCCTGCATGAGCAGTTTGACCGCCTGCAGGAGGCTGATCGCTTCTACTACCTCGACCGTGTCGACAACTTCGACTTCTACGCCAACAACCTCGAAGGCGGAGTGGAAGGTTTCGTTCAGATCGTGGCCCGGAACACCGGTCTCATCAACCTGCCCGAGAGGATGTTCGAAGTTGCACCCGTCCCGACCCTAATCGGCTCGGTGCCCAACAACGAAGTTCCGCCGGTGGAAGTCCTTCCCCCGGTCGATGCTCCGGTCGAAGAGACCCCGGCTCCGGTGGTCGAAACCCCTGCCGCTCCGGTCGATGAGACCCCGGCTCCGGTGGTCGAAACCCCTGCGGCTCCGGTCGATGAGACCCCGGCTCCGGTGGTTGACACCCCTGCGGCTCCGGTCGAAGAGACCCCGGCTCCGGTGGTCGACACCCCGGTCCCGGTCGAAGAGCAACCGACCGAGGAATTGCCCTCGATCGAGTTGTCCGGCTCGACGCGGTCGGATGTTCTGCTCGGCGATGCCGGCGATGACGTCCTTTCCGGCATGAGCGGCAATGACCGCCTCTCCGGCGAAGCTGGTAATGACCTGCTCTTCGGCGGACGCGGCCACGACATGCTGATCGGCGGTGATGGCATCGATCTCCTGATCGGTGAGACTGGTCGCGATTACCTCGACGGCGGAGAGGGTGCTGACATCCTTTCCGGTGGCAAAGGCAGCGACACCTTCGTCTTCGGCGACAAGGACATGGTTCTCGACTTCAAGAGCGGCGTCGATGTCATCGACCTCACCACTCTCGGAATTACCGATGCCACGTTCGAGGAAAGTGTCAGCTTCAGCATGGTGGGCAAGGACATGCTGGTCTCGGTGGGTTCGCAAAGCATGACTTTGAGGAACACCAGCCAGATCGACATGGACGACTTCAGCCTGGCTGAGGACACCGGGCTCGACAGCCTCCTTAGCGATGCTCTGGCTATTGTTGAAAGCCAAGGCACCGTGCCGTCGACTGAGGTCGGCAACGCGCAGCCGGGTGCCGTGGAAGGTCCTGAACCGCTGGTCGACTTGCCACCTTACCCGATGCTGGATGGCGGGATGCTTCCCATCCGTCCGCTCGGCGACGATTACATCGCCCCGATGATGTAATCGAGACAAGGGGCCGCGACATCCCGTCGCGGCCCCTTTTTCTTTTCACTCCGGCAACACATCCATAATCTGCATTGGAAGCTGAGGATCCTCAGCGGACACCTGATACAACGGCCAAGAGAGCCGTCCCTCTATTGCCAGGTCAAGACGCAAGCGGGCGATTGGCAGCCAATCGCGGCTCACAGGCCGTCCAGTCAGCAAACTGCACACCCTTTCGGGTAGATTGGCAAGCTTCGGCACAAGGCTAGAGCAACGACAAAAGCCGGAGATAATTTCGAACGAACCATGTATCGGCGATCACGCCCGCTAGAAGTGCTTATCAGAAGCCTGCGCTGGGCCGTTTGGGAGCCGAAGGCGCGATGCGCGGGTCTGGACACCTTGTATCGACCGGAGGCCTTCTTCCGATGGGTCTCCTGCGGGCAGTCCAATGCGCGTTGGACGAGCTCGGATTGCCGCTCGACCGTGATCTGGCCGCGATCAAGCTGCAAGTTCTGGAAGAAGTTTCGGCGGGCAGGCTCTCCGAAGCGGTTCGGCTGGCAATCGTCGCTGCCGGCAAGTCAGTGGGGGGCAGCAGCGACTGAGCCATGCACTATACCGCGCCGCTTCTTGGGCAGTTGATGGTGGTATGAAGTCAGAAAAATCTCGTGACGTCCTCCGGTTTTGTGATGCTGTCGCTGGACGATCTCCAGTGATTTGACCTGAAAGTTCAGCGACAAGTCTGAGCCCCTCGGGTTGGCCAGACGCGGCGGCGACGGGAAAACCCGCGCCGCCGCATTTCTTTCGGCCCTTGCTCTTCGTTCTTAATAGGCCAGTCATCAGCGCGTGGCACGCCCCGACTGGATCCGTCTGAAATTTAGCTCGACAGGGAGTCGCGCTCCCGCCACAAGGGTGTGCTGCAAGGAGTAGATACCACCGGGGATGCCAGCCGACGTCTCTCAGGGTGTGCCCCGAGAAACTTTCCCCTTGTATCGGCCAATTACCTAAAGAGAGCCGGGCGCTCGCCCTGAATGACTTCGACGGGGAAACACTTCAGACCGCGTCAACCTCGACAAAAATGCGGACTGCCGAAGGTGCAACTTCGTAGGCTTGGGCAATCATTGCCCGTCCTTCGGAGATGAGCGCGTCGCGATAACTTCCGTTGGCTCCTAGATCCGGAAAATCCATTTTGGTCAACGCGCGTTTCCTAGCGGCAAACGCCAGGAGGCCAGGCGCAACCCCTAGCGCCTCGGCGATGGCGTGCACCTTTTCACGGCTGGGCTTAGATCGGCCGTGCTCCCATGCCCACACTGTCGGCCTCGATACTCCGACAGCATCGGCAACCTGTTGAAGCGTGAGGCCAGCGTCGTACCTCAAGGAACGGAACAGCGCGTTGAAACTTTGCTGACTATCTCTCAAGTCACTCCGGTTTTCCAACAAGCCAGACTGCAGCGATCGATACTCTGTCCCGAAAAACGGCTGGCTCTCCGGCAATGCGGCAACTCGAGCAAGAGGCGCCTGAAGCTCGCCTGCAAGGGTATCCAGACTGTGGTCGGAAGTCTCGACCGAAACACCTAGACTTTCCATGTTGACGAGTTCCCGAAATGACATCTTTGGCCGGCAGACATCGAAGCATCGAAGACGGAAAACAATACCCCCTTCGGCATAGGTCAGGAGCGTGGCAGCTTAAAAACTATAAAACAAACGCGCAGTGGTTCTCCACGAGCAATCTGAGTCGGACCTAACGAGAGCAGCTGATGGAGCCGCGAAAGGTCCAGCGAGAGTCTGAGAGATGATCTACAATTGAAACACTACGTCTGGAGGCTGTCACCCCCTGCCTGAGCACAGCATTGTACGTTAGCTAAGATTCGCGGCCGAGCGTGCTCGTTTCGCGTCTTCAAAAAGCTATCCGAGCGGCACATTCTTCTGAGCGAGACCATTAGCCATCGTTCCAGTCTGCAATTCGCACCACGTCTCCACCCTTGCGCAGCTGGTCCAGATAATCGCTCCACCATTGCGCCATTGCCACCCGTTCGTCCCAATGCGCGCCCCGGTGGTAGGCTGCGCGCACCTTGTCGGTATCGCCATGCGCCAGCGCGCGCTCGATCGCATCGGGGTTCCATTTGCCACTTTCGTTCAGCAGCGTGGAGGCCATCGCGCGGAAGCCGTGCGCGGTCATTTCATCGGTCGCATAGCCCAGCCGACGCAGACCGGCGTTGATGGTGTTTTCGCTCATCGGGCGCGCGCGGGTGCGCACGGACGGGAACACATAGCCTGTTGGCCCTGTCACCGCCCTGACTTGCCGGAACAGCTCCACGGTTTGCCGCGATAGGGGGACATGGTGTGGCTTGCGCATCTTCATCTTGCCCGCCGGGATGATCCAGAGCGCACCGTCCAGATCAATCTCGCCCCACTCGGCATGGCGGAGCTCGCCGGGACGGACGAAAACGTGCGGGGCAATCTGCAAGGCCAGCTTGGTGATGCCGCTGCCCTCGTAATCATCGATCGCGCGCAGCAACTCGCCGACCTTCTTGGGATCTGTGATCGCCCCGTAGTGCGCAACCGTGGGGGCCGTAAGTGCGCCGCGCAAATCTCGGGTAGGGTCCGACGCTAGCCGCGCGGTGGCAACGGCATAGCGGAAAACAGCGCCCGCCAATTGCAGACTTCGCCGCGCGCTTTCGAGCTTCCCCTTACCTTCGATCCGACGAATTGCTGTCAGGACGTCCATGGGCTCGATTTCTCCGATGGGCAGGTGGCCGATCGAACCGCACACCAGTGACAGCAGATATTCGCTGCGGGTGGCGGTGGCCGGTGCCCAGCCCTTCTGCCCATCCCGTCGCCGCTTCTGGCAGAATTCATCGCTGATCGCCTTGAATGTATCGGCGGCTTGGATGCGCGAGCGCAGCTTGTCGCGGCGCTTCTCACGTGAAGGGTCTTTGCCGAGTGCGATCATTTCTCGGGCTTCTTCGCGGCGGCGGCGCGCTTCGCCCAAACTGATTTCAGGGTAGGCCCCAATCGCCAGCAGCTTTTCGCGCCCATCGATTCGGTATTTCAGCCGCCAGAGCTTGCCCCCGACTGGTGTGATCAGCAGGTGCATCCCGCCCCCATCCGACAATTTGAGTGGCTTGGGACCGGGCTTGGCCTTGCGGATCGCAACGTCTGTCAGCGCCATAGTAGCATCCAACCTTTCCGGGGCTTGCCCCCCGCGATACCCCCAAGCGTGGGGGGTATCGAGTTGGCCGCTTTGGCTGGAACCCCCAGCCATACCCCCACCCGCCACCGGCAAAATGCGGAAACGAGTGAACGCCAGCGGCACGATACCCGCTGAATACCTTGAATTTTAGGAGGTTATCCAGACGTATATGGATGCTGGCAGACGGGGAAGTGGAGCGGGTGAAGGGAATCGAACCCTCGTCGTAAGCTTGGGAAGCTTCTGCTCTACCATTGAGCTACACCCGCGTGCGGCGCGGCGCTTGCCATGATTGGGCGGGGGCGGTCAAGCATGATTGCGTTGGATGCGCGCGCGGAGGCCGCTCAGTCCTCGAGCCACTGCTTCCATGCGAACCACCCCATCACGCCCGCGCCGATCACCCCGCAGAAGGCAACAACGCCCCAGAACGACCAGGGTTCGTGCGCGAAGGGAATGCCTTCTACATTCATGCCGAGGAGCCCTGTGACGAAGGTCAGCGGCAGGAAGATGAACGCCGTGACCGCAATCGCTAGGCTGCGCTGGTCGATCATCTCGGCGCGCAGGTCGGTGAGCTGTTCGTGGAGCAGCGCGGCACGCTCGCGCACGGCTTCCAGCTCCTCGGCCATGCGGGCGAAGCGATCCGCCGCCTCGCGCAGGTGCAGGCGGTCATCCTTGCCGATCCACTCGAATTCGATCTGCGCCATCGCGCTGAGCACATCGCGGTCGGGCGCGACGAAGCGCCGCAGCACGATCGCCTGGCTGCGGATCCGCGCGATCATGCGGCGCAGGGCATAGATGTCGCCGTCGAGCATCCCCTCGCAATTGTCGAGCTCGTCGCCGAGCTCGGCGACCTGCGGGTCGAGCTCCTTGCTGATCGCCTGCGCCAGCAGCGATACGAAATCGCCGCCATCGGTGATCTTGCCGGCCCGCATCAGCGCCTCGACCTTGCCGAGCGCGGCGAGCGGGTAGCGGCTGACCGAGGTGACGCGCCGCTCCTCGACCCAGACGCGGATCGAAACGAGGCCGTCGCTGCCATGGGCGGCCTCTTTCGCCGTGCCGCGCAGGTTGATGAGCACGGCATCGTCGATCTCGTCGCAGCGCGGGCGGGTCTCGTGCGCGACCAGCGCGCCTGCGGCCATCGGCGGCACGTAGCCCGGCAGGTCCATGATGTTGAGCTCGCCCATGCCGTCGGCGTGGAGCCACACGAAGCCCTCGCCCGCATAGGTGGCGACCGCGTGAGGATCGATCGCGGCGACGGTGCCGTTCTCGACGACCAGCGCCATGGCAGCAAGCGGCGGGGGGGCTGGGTCGGCGGGGCCGTTCATGCCCTGCCTGTTACCCCCGCAGCGCAGCCCGCGGCAAGCACCCGCTTGTCAGAAATACTTATCGCTGGCGATCGCGGCGCCTTCCGACAGCGCGGCGAGCTTGGCCCAGACGATCTCGGGATCGAGCGCGTTGCTGCCCGCATGGACCGAGAAGCCGCAATCGACGCCCAGCATGACCCGCTCCGGCCCAAGCAGATCGGCATAGCGGCCTATGCGCTGGGCGATGAGTTCGGGGTGCTCGATATAGGGCGACTGCGGCTCGACCATGCCGGGGCACAAGATCTTGCTGTCGGGCAGCTTGTGGTCTTCGAAGAAGGCGAATTCGTGGGCGTGGCGCGGGTTGGCGCCTTCGATCAGCACGGTCTGCGGCTTGGCGGTCCAGACGATGTCGGCGATTTCGCCCAGCGCGACGTCGCAGTGGTGCGGGCCGGGGTAATTGCCCCAGCACAGGTGCATGCGCAGCTGTTCGGCCGGGATGTTTGCGACCGCGTGGTTCAGCGCGGCGATGTTCATGCCGATGCGCTTGCGGAACTCTTCAAGGCTGAGGTCGGTGAACTGCACGTGACGGCCCATCGCGAGATCGGGGCAATCGACCTGCAACGTGATGCCCGCCGCCGCGATGGTCTCGTATTCGTGCCGCAGCCCTTCGGCCAGCGCAAAGACATATTCCTCGTCGCTCGCGTAGTACTGGTTCGGGAAGAACAGCGCGGTCACCCCGGGCGAGGCGGCAGACATGAAGGTGGCGTGGCCGTTGGCGAGGCGCACGAGGCGCTCGGCATCGATCCGGGGCGCTTCCATGTCGATGACTTCGATCGGTGCGGTGCAGGCGGGCGCGGAGCGCTTGGCGCGGCCCTTGTTGCCGAACACCTGCGCCTTGGCGCCGGGGAAGGCCTCGAGGTCGGCGAATTCATACTGCCCCGCCTCCCCGCCAAAGCCCGACAGGCGGTGCTTGATGTAGGTCGCGTAGGAGGGCTTGGATTGCTCGCCATCGTTGACGATCGAGACACCCGCCTCGATCTGGCGCTTGATGACATAGGCCGTGGCCGCTTCCACGGCGGCTTCGAAATCAGCCTCGGACACGGCCTCCCCGCCTTCGCGCGCGAACACCAGATCGAGCAGAGCTTCGGGGCGCGGCAGGCTGCCGACGTGGGTGGTGAGAAAGCGGCTCACGGCAGTTCCCCGCGCACGATGGCCGCGCCATCGGCCATTGCCTTCATCTTCCCGAAAGCGACCTCACGCGGCAGATATTTCAGCCCGCAATCGGGCGCAATCACCAGCCGTTCGGCAGCGATATGCGGCAGCGCACGGCGGATGCGTGCGGCGACGTCCTCGGGGGTTTCGATCTCATGCGTCGACAGGTCGAGCACGCCCAGGATGACCGTCTTGCCAGTCAGGCTTTCAAGAACGCTGCAATCGAGCTGGGACTGCGCGGTCTCGATCGAAATCTGCTGCACCGGCGATCCGGCAAGTTCGGGCAGGAAATTGTAGCCCTGCGGGCGCTCATGGATCAGCGCGGCATAGCCGAAGCAGATGTGCAGCGCGGTGCGCCCTTCGACCCCGTCGAACGCGGTTTCGAGTGCGGCGAGCCCGTATTCGCGCGCCTTCTCGGGCCGCGCCTGCATGTAGGGTTCGTCGATCTGAACGATATCGGCCCCGGCGGCGAACAGGTCCTTGATCTCCGCGTTGACCGCGACGGCATAATCCTGCGCCATCTCGGCTTCGTGCTTGTAGAAATCGTTCTGCGCCTGCTGCGCCATCGTGAACGGGCCGGGCACGGTGATCTTGATCATCCGGTCGGTATGGGCGCGCAGGAATTCGACGTCGCGGGTTTCGACCGCATGCTTGCGCCGGATTTTCCCGGTGACGCGCGGGACCGGGTTGGGCTCGCCGCTCCGGTCCAAGGCAATGCCGGGATTGTCGAGATCGACACCTTCAAGCGCGGTGGCGAACCGGTTCGAGTAGCTTTCGCGCCGCATCTCGCCATCGGTGATGATGTCGAGCCCAGCGCGTTCCTGATCGCGGATCGCAAGCAGCGTGGCATCGTCGAAGGCTTCTTCGAGATATGCCGGATCGACCCGCCACAGCTCGGTCGCACGCACGCGCGGGGGGAAGCGGCCCTTCAATTTTACCTTGTCGATCAGCCAGTCGGGTTGAGCGTAGGAGCCCACGAGCGAGGTCGGTAGCAGCATTGTTCTCTCTTTCGAAAAGTTAACGTGGCTTAGACGCGCAGGCGCACAGGAAGGCAGAAACAGCCGCGTCGAAGGCGGCCGGATTGTCGGCATTGGCGAGGTGGCCGGCGTGCGGGATCTCGGCGTAGCGGGCGCGCGGGGCGACGTCGGCGAGCGCGCGGGCGCAGGCGCGGCGCCACGAGGTGTCGTGCGCGCCGGTCAGGCTCAGCACCGGCATCGCCAGCATGGCCGCTGCTTCGCGCGGCAGGCCCGGCGCCCCAAGACGAGCTGAGCCGCCGCCGCCGAGCAGATCGCGCCCGTCGTAATCGGCGAGCATCGCAGCGGCGAGCGCGGCGGCCTCGGGGCCATGGGTCTGCATCAGGGGGTGCTGCGCCCAATCTGCGCGGAACTGCGCGAGGTCTCCGGCAGCGGCGAGCGCGCGGTAGCGGTCAAGATCGATCACCTCCTCGCGCTCCACCAGCGCCGGCAGCGGCGCGCCCGACGCGACAAGCGCCGTGAGCCGCGAGGCGTGGCGCCGCGCGACTTCGAGCGCGACCACTGCCCCGCGCGACAGGCCAAGCAGCGCAAACCGCTCGAACCCGAGGAAATCGGCGATGGCGATCACGTCCTCCGCCTCACGCGCCAAATCGGGTGGCGCGGTAGCGCGCCCGCAGCCGCGGCGGTCGGGCATGACGAGGAAATGCTCGCTCGCAAGCTGCCCGGCCGCCTGCGGGCCCCACATGCGGTGGTCGAGCGTCCAGCCATGGAGCAGGATCAGCGGGGTGCGTCCCGCATCAGGGGCCCCTGCCATACAGATCGGCAGGTGGCCGCCGTGGACGGCGACCTCGCCGTACCACAGGGCATCAGGCTCAGGGGTGCGTGCGGCAAGCATATCGGCCCCACGCACCCCCGCCTGCGTCACGCCGCTTCTTCGGCGCGGAACGGGTTGTTGTTGTGGTGATCGCCCGCCAGCCAGCGCTTCAGTTCGGCATGGGCCGCAGCGCGGCGTCCAGCATCGAGCGGCGCGGCGCGTTCGTCGTCATGGGTAAACTCGATGATCATCCCGTTGGGATCGGTGACATAGAGCGAACGGCAATAGCCGTGCTCGAGCACATAGGTCTGCGGCTCGACGATCCCGGCGGCCGCAATGCGGCGCTGGAGTTCGACCTGCCCGTCGGCATCGACATGGAGCGCGATGTGGATGAAGGGGCTCGAGGGGATGTCGGGGCCGAACTCGGCCTGATCTTCCGGATCGGCGAACTGGAAGAAGGCCAGCGCGCTGCCGTCAGCCAGCTCGAAGAACACGTGGCAATAGGTGCGCTCCTTGCCGAACAGCTCGTCCTTCTCGCAATAGGTCGCCATCAGCGGGAAGCCGAGCACGCCCTCGTAGAAGGCGCGGGTGGCTTCGAGGTCCTTGGTCACATAGGCGGTGTGGTGCAAGCGATTGGCCAAGATCTTCGTCATGCTGTTCTCTCCGTCGGTCCCAAAAACTCACGCGGCGAGCTTGGCCGCAATAGCGGCGACGTGTGCCCCCTGGAAACGCGCACCGGCAAGCTCGTTCTCGCTCGGCATGCGGCTGCCGTCATTACCAGCGAGCGTGCTTGCGCCATAGGGGGTGCCGCCGCTGATCTCGCCCATCTCGGCATTGCCCGCAAAGGTATAGGGCAGGCCGACAATCACCATGCCGTGATGCAGCAGCGTGGTGTGGAACGAGGTGATGGTGGTCTCCTGCCCGCCATGCTGGCTGGCGGTGGAGACGAACACGCTCCCGACCTTGCCGACCAGCGCCTTGGTGAACCACAGCCCCCCGGTCTGATCGAGGAAGTTGCGCATCTGTGCGGCCATGTTGCCAAAGCGCGTGGGTGTGCCGAAGACGATGGCGTCATATTCCGCCAGTTCGTCCGGGGTCGCAATCGGAGCGGACTGGTCGGTCTTCATTCCTGAAGCCGCCGCCACCGTCTCCGGCACCAGTTCGGGGACGCGCTTGACGCTGACTTCGGTGCCGGGGACGCTCGCGGCGCCTTCGGCAACCGCGGCGGCCATCGCCTCAATATGGCCATAGCTCGAATAGTAGAGCACCAGCACCTTGGTCATGTCATCTGCGTCCTTTTAGAACTTGAAGCCCACTTCCACCCCGTAGCGCCGCGGACGGGCGCGGAAGACGAAGCCGCCGGGGGAAAATTCGGCGTTGTAGATCTCGTCGAACAGGTTGCTCGCGAAGGCGGTGATCGACACGCCATTGGCCAGCGTCACCCCGGCGCGGGCATCGACGATGTCGACCGGATCGCGCGAGGTGGTGTTGAACGGCTCCCACCAGGTCCGACCCGTGCGGCGGTAATCGATCCGCAGCAGGCCATCGACGCTATCGCTGATCGGCCCGGCATATTGCGCGCCGAGGTTGAGCGTGTAGCGCGAGATCTGCGGCGCCTCGTTGCCGATGACGGTCGCATCGGGGAAGGCCTTGATCTCGCTGTCGGTCACGCCGAGCGCGGCGTTGATATCGAGATTGGGGACGACTTCGGCAGTCGCTTCCACTTCGAAGCCGTTGATCCGGGTCTCGGGAATGTTGCCGAGGTTCTGGGTCGAGGACTGCGCGAGGAAGACGAAGAAGTACGAGTTTTCCGACTTGGTGGTGTAGGCCGCCGCGGCCAGACGGACGGGGCCGACCTGCGCCTTGGCGCCGATCTCGAAGGTGTCGGCGGTTTCGGCCCGGAAGATGTCGCCGACGCCGACGATGCCGGCATTGACCGATTCCGCGCCGACGCCGGTCTGGTTGAAGCCGCCCGAACGGAAGCCGCGCGAATAGCCGCCGTAGATCGTCAGGTCCGGGGTCGGCTCGTAGGTCACGGTCAGCTTGGGCTGCCAGTCGTCGAAGGTGACGGTGCGTACCTCGCCGCTCTGCGCCTGGGGCACGCCCGGGACATTGGGCAGGAAGTTCTGCGGGGTCAGCGTGGTCTGGCGGCGACGGTCACGGTCATAGCGCAAGGACGCATCGACGCGCAGCTGGTCGCTGAATTCGTAGCCTGCATTGGCGAACAGCGCCCAGGCGAAGTTCTCCTGCCCGTCGGACAGGAACGAGAACTGCGAGTTCAGCGGATTGGTCGAAGGCGAGCGGAACACCGGGAACACGCCATTGCCGGTGTCGATCATATTGCCGGTCGAGATGAAGCGGGTGGTGTCGATCAGGTAGCCGCCGACCATCCAGTTCAGCTTGCGCCCATCCTCGGGCGAGGCGAGGCGGACTTCCTGGCTGAACGCCTTCACATTCAGATACTGGCTCTGGTTGAGGTCGAAGCCATTGCCGGGGCCGAAGATCTGCTCGAACAGGTTGAAGAAGAAGCTGTCGGGGATCGGGCGGAAGTCGAAGGCGTCGCCGGTGAGGATTTCCTTCAGCGTATCGTAGGACGAGACCGAGGTCAGGACCGCGTTATCGCCTGCATATTCGAGCTTCAGCGCGACGTTGTAGATGTCGCGGTCGTTCTGACCGGGGTTGTTGACCAGCACCGGGGCGATCGTGTTCACATCACCCACGATGTTGTAATAGAGCCCTTGCGTGCGAAGCTGGTTGAGGCTGGCGCGCAGGTCGATGGTCAGCTTGTCGGTGGCCTCGATCAGAAGGTTGCCGCGCAAGCTGAAATCTTCGACCGGATCGGCCTTTTCATCGAGGAAGGCGTTGTTGATGAAGCCGTCGGTGTCATACCACGATCCGGCGATGCGGAACTTGACGTTCTCGGCAATCGGGCCGCTGACGCCGCCGCGCAGGAAATAGCCGAAGCCATTGTCGATCCCGGCGGTGAAGTTGCCGGCGAATTCGTCGGTCGGCTTCTTGGTGTTGATGATGATCGCGCCGCCGATGGCGTTGCGACCATAGAGGCCGCCCTGCGGACCCTTGAGCACTTCGATCTGCTCGATATCGAACAGATCCTGGTTGAATTGCGCAGGGTTTACTTGCTGCACCCCGTCAACAATCACGGCGACCGAAGGCTCGGAATTGCGGTTCTGCGTGATGCCGCGGATGATGACGAAGGCGTTGCCCGCGTTCTGGGTCTCCACCAGCGTGACGTTGGATGTGAGCGCGATGAAGTCGGCCGGACGCTCGATCCCGGCGTTCTGGATCGCCTGCGAATCGAAGGCGGTGACCGCGGCGGGAGTGTCCTGCAGGGTCTCGGTGCGACGCAGCGAGGTGACGACGATCTCGCCCTCGGCCGCGGCTTCCGGCTCGGCGGCGGTATCCTGTGCGGCCAGCGGTGCGGCGCCAAGCAGTGCTGCGGCGAGCGCGGTGGTGCTGACGGCGGCACAGGTCAGTTGCCCCCCGGTCGCGCGGTTCAGGCCCGAAAACGTCATATCTCTCTCCCCTGTATGCGCGCGAACGCGCCGCTCTTTCGGCGACCCCACTCCTGAGCAGCAATTATGAACTTCGCCATGCGAAGTCAACTTCGATATGCGAAATCTCTCGGCTGTGGCCGGAGGGCAACGCGGGGCGTGCAGGTTTGGGCGCGGCAGGCCGCCACCCGCCCGCAGCAAGCGTGCGCAATGGGGTCAGATGGTAGGGAGCGCCCGGGCGATCAGGCGGAGAGAGGAAGCGTCGCTTTGCTCCGGGCGCGGGCGCCGTATCGCTCCGCGGGGCGCAACAGGGCCGCCGTGATGGCAATGGCCAGCGCCGTCAGCGTCAACCCCGCCACGACATCGATCCAGTAGTGCCAGCGCGTCGCCACCGCCTCGAAAATGATGAAGACGAACAGCGGCAGGTACAGCACCCCGAGCCACCGCGCATGGTGCCAGGCGTAATAGACGAAGACAGCCGAGGACGCGACGTGCAGCGACGGCATGGCGGCGACCGCGGCGAACATGAACTGGCTTCCCTCGCGGGGGAGCCACGCCCGCCCCTCGGCCATCATCGCCAGATAGCCTGCATACATGTGCCCCTGCCGCGCGGTTTCGAGCGAATTGACGCCCGGCTGGTAGAGGAACGGACCGACAGCGGGCACGACGAGGTAGCTCAACCCCCCGAGGACATGCACCAGCATGGCGGACAGGATGACCTTTCGAAAGGTTAGGAAGCTCTGCATCGAGTGGACGATGATGCTGCCCGCGAACATCGCAAGAAAGGCGAAGAGGTAGAGATGTTCGCCGAAGGCGAGGTTCCTGTCGATCGCGTTGTGAACAGCAAAGGACGCGTCAACCAACGGCCGCAGGAACTGATCCGTCTTCCAATAGAAACTGTCCCACGAGGCAGGATTCACAAAGCTCATCCACAACTTCACGTTGAAGTGCGTCACGAGGATGATGCCATAGGCGAGGCCCGCCGTGAGGTAATATGCCAGCAGCACGGCCTTCTTCATCAGGATGAGGCAAATGCCGAGCAGACAGATAAGCGAGAGCGGCACGGCATAGCTCATGCCGGTGAATTCAAGCGCCCGTTCCGAAGGGAATGCGAAACTTAGACCGAAGGACGACGCCAGAATTGCCGCGACCAGCATGAAGGCCAAAGCCACCAACAGCTCGGCGAAGGCAAAATCGTGCAGCATTTTCGCATAGCGCGGGTGATCGAAGAGCTTTTCGCTTGGGAATATATCGATGGACTGGATGTTCATGGTTGCTGGCGGGTCTCCGGACGCATCCCACGCAAAAGTCGACTTAACGACGCGCGCCGTGTCATAAAATTGACCAAAACCCGCTCATTGCGCGAAAACGCCTGTCTGACAAAAGATTTCGGATGGTCGGGCGTTTCCTGCGCGCGGCGACGTTTCATGCGCGCCGGGCGCTAGGGGCACCCTGCGCGCTTACCCCGTCACGGGCGAAGGCTGGCCTCGAGCGCGGGCCAGCGCTTGAGCGCGGCCTCGATTTCGCCCGCAGCGCGGCGCAGCAAGGGCAAGCGGGTGCGGACCAGCTCGTCCTGCGAGATGCGGGTGGTGGAGGTGGAGCAATTGATGCTCGCGATCACCCGGTTCCCCCGCCCGAACAGCGGCACTGCGACCGACACGATCCCATAGTCGAGCTCGTCGAGCGCTGAATCATAGCCGCGCTCGGCGATCAGCGCGAGCCGCTCGGCCAATGCGGCGCCTTCGGTGACGGTGCGCTCGGTGAAGCGCTGGAACGGCGCGCGGGCGAGCAATGCGGCGCGCTCGTCCTCGGGCAGGTTCGCCGCGAGCGCCTTGCCGAGCGAGGTCGCGTGGAAGGGAAAGCGCGTGCCGACACCCGCCGCGACGCGGAACCGCCGGTCGGTCGAGACGTGGGCGACGTAAAGGATATTGGTGCCCGACATCACCGCCAGGCTGGCGCTGTCGCCGGTCTGGTCGCGCAGGCCCTGCAAGGGGGGCAGCACCACCTGCTCGATCTGCATCGAGGCGCTGAAGGCCGAGCCGATCGTTAGCACCGCGGGGCGCAGCAGGAATTTGCGCTCGTGCTGGCCGACATAGCCCAGCTCCACCAGCGTGATCAGGCAGCGCCGCGCCACGGCGGGCGGCAGGGCGGTCTTGGCGGCGACCTCGGAGAGGGTCATCTCGGGGTGATCCTCATCGAACGCCTTGAGGACGCGCAAGCCCCGCTCCAGCGTCGAGAGAAACTCGGGGTCCTTCGCGCCCCGATCTTCGGCTTCAGCCCCTGCGGATCCCATGCACCGGCCTTTCGATGGAGCGGCGAACCGCCGCATCGTCAGCCCCCAATAGGGGCGGCGCGGTGACGCTGTCCATCCGCTCGCCATCGAAGGACAGGGGGAAACGGATCGTCCGGAACTCGCCCTTCGGTCCGTTCGGGTCGGTGACTTCGATGCCCAGCACCTTGGCCTGCTCGGTCGCGAGGACTTCGGTGGTGTCGTAGACCGGCGAGTTGGGGACTTCGAGGCGTGTCAGTTCCGCCGTCCAGTGATCGCGGGTTTCGCGCGCAAAGATTGGGGCGAGGAAGGCGACCACGTCCTCGTAATGGGCAATGCGCGCCTCGCGGCTTTCGAAGGCGGGCAGGCTCAGCATGTCGGGCTGGCCGACCGCGATGGCAAGGTTCTCCCAGAATTTCGGCGGCGAGGACATGTGCAGCGCCAGCCACTTGCCGTCCGAACACTGGAAGACATAGCTCTGCGAAACATGCGGGCGGCTGTAGGGCCCCATCACCTGATCGGCCGAGAGCAGGTGGGTGAAATCGTCGAGGTTAAAGTGGCACATCGCCTCGAACATCGAGGTTTCGACCACCCGGCCCTTGCCAGTCACGTGCCGCTCGTTGAGCGCGGCGAGGATGCCCAATGCGGTGTAGAAACCAGTCATGGCATCGGCGATCGCCGGGCCGACGACGCGGGGGTGCTCGGGGTTGACCAGCAGCCGCAGAAAGCCCGACGCCGCCTGCGCGACGGTGTCGAAGGCGGGGCGATCGCGCTCCGGGCCTTCCGAGCCGAAGCCCGAGATCGAGGCATAGACCAGCCGCGGGTTGATCCCCTGCAGCCGCTCGGCATCGACCTTCAGCCGCCCAGCCACGCCCGGGCGGAAATTCTGGATGAAGACGTCGGCATCCTCGACCAGCCGGTCGAGCACGGCGAGATCCTCGGGGTTCTTGGGATCGATGGTGATCGAGCGCTTGTTGCGGTTGTAGGTCTGGAAGTGCGGCGAATAGAGCTCGCCCTTGAAACTGCGGAACGGATCGCCCGTCCCCGGCTGCTCGGCCTTTATGACATCCGCGCCGAGATCGGCGAGCAGCATCCCGGCGGCAGGGCCGGTGATGAAGGTGCCCATTTCGAGCACGATAACGCCTGCGAGCGGCCTTGCTGTCATCGCTCTGATCCCATCCTGCTTGCCCAAGAAACTTGCCACACTGCTTGCAGGACCCTATATTCTTCGCATACCGAAATCAACTTCGAATAACGAAAAGGCACGGACCCATGCGCATCGGCAAGCAGGACAACGCGGTGACCTCGATCTGCACTTCGGATGCGACCAGCATCACGGTGCGGGGCATGGACCTGTGCAGCGAGGTGATCGGCCATGTCGACTTCACCAGCTATTTCTGGCTGCTGGTGACCGGCACCATGCCCGCCCCGCCGCAAAAGGCGCTCGCTGATGCGGTGCTCTGCGCGATTGCCGAGCACGGGTTGGTGCCGAGCGTTGTCGCCACCCGCATGACCTACGCCGCCGCGCCCGAGGCCTTCCACGGCGCGGTCGCTGCCGGGCTTCTCGGCTGCGGGAGCGTGGTGCTGGGCAGCGCCGAGGTCGCCGGCAAGTTCTACGCGCAGGTCGTCGCCGACGCGGAAGGCGCGGCCCCCGCCGCCACCGCCATCGCCGCGATCAAGGCGCTCAGGGCCGAAAAGAAGGCGATCCCCGGCTTCGGCCACCCCCAGCACTCGGGCGGCGATCCGCGCGCGCACCGGCTGCTGGCGCTGGCTAAGGAGCACGGAATGGAAGGCAAGCACATCGCCATGCTGCGCACCATCGAGACCGTGCTGCCCGAGGCCATCGGCCGCAGCCTACCCATCAACGTCAACGGCGCGATCCCGGCGGTGATGCTCGACGCGGGCTTCCCGCTCGCGGCGCTGAAGGGCATCTCGCTCCTCGCCCGTACCGCCAGCCTGATCGCGCATCTGCAGGAAGAGACCGAGCGCCCCATCGGCTTCATCATGAGCGGCGCGGCGGCGGAGCGGATCGGGTTCGACGACGGCTCGGAATAGTGCACGCTTGATCCCGCGCCGCCCCCGCGCCACTCTGGCACCGCAACACAGGGGACGGGCATGCGCGGACGGCATCTGATTTCACTCGCGGCGGCCCTCACCGCTACCCCGGCGCTGGCCGAAGCGCCCCTGCCCCTCACCGAAACCGAGCATCCCGCCCCCGCCCTCCCCGCAATCCTCGCCCCGCGCGAGCGTGCGGCCCTCGAAAACCGCATCCTCGCCGAACGGCTCGACACGCTGATCCCCGCAATCATGCGCGCAGAGGGGATCGACCTGTGGCTGCTGGTCGCGCGCGAATATTTCGAGGAGCCGGTGGTCGCCACCATGCTCGATGCCGAGAACATGCACGCCCGGCGCCGCACCATCCTGATCTTCTACGACCCCGGAAACGGCAAGCCGGTCGAGCGCCTGACCGTCAGCCGCTACGGCCTCGGCGGGCTGTTCGCGCCGGCTTGGAACCCGGACAAGCAGCCCGACCAGTGGCAGGCGGTGGCGGACCTCATCGCCGCGCGTGACCCGAAGAAAATCGCCATCAACTCCAGCGACCTCACCCAGTTCGCCGACGGGATGACGCTGAGCCAGTACGACAAATTCATGTCCGCCCTGCCCCCAGCGCTCCACGAGCGCGTCACCAGCGGTGAGGGGTTGGCGATCCGCTGGCTCGAGACCCGCACCGCGGCCGAAATGGAACTCTACCCCGCCATCGTGCGCATCGCCCATGCGGTGATCGGCGAGGCATTCTCGCGCAAGGTCATCACCCCCGGCGTGACGACGGCGGAACAGGTGCAGTGGTGGTATCGCGACCGGCTGATGCAGCTGGGCCTGACGCCGTGGTTCCACCCCTCGGTCGCGATCCAGCGGCAGGGGCGCGAGGGGATGCTCGAGGGCGACGAGGTGATCCAGCCGGGCGATCTCCTCTGGACCGATTTCGGCATCACCTATCTGCGCCTCAACACCGATACCCAGCACCTCGCCTATGTGTTGAAGCCCGGCGAGACCGCGGCGCCCGCAGGCCTCAGCGCAGGGCTTGCCAATTCGAACAGGGTTCAGGACTTCCTGCGCGCGGCCTTCAAGACCGGACGGAGCGGCAACGAGGCACTGGCACAAGCGCGGGCAGACAGCATCGCGGCGGGGCTCGATCCCTCGATCTACACCCACCCCATCGGCCATCACGGCCACGGCGCGGGGCCCGCGATCGGCTTCTGGGACAATCAGAAGGGCGACCCGCGCGGCGAAGGCCCGATCCGGCCCAACACCGCCTGGTCGATCGAGCTCACCTCCTACGCGAAGGTGCCCGAATGGGGCGGGCAGCGCGTCGATTTCCGCACCGAGGAGGACGCCTTCTTCGACGGAGAAACCGTGCGCTTCATCGACGGCCGCCAGACCGCGATCACGCTTATCCCGTCAGGCTAGCGGCTCGACGATCCCACCCCGCGCGCGCGGGTCTGCACGCGGTACACGTCGGACTGGGCGGTGATGTAGAGATCGGACAGAACCGGCCCGCCCCAGGCGAGATTGGTCGCGCGCTTGGGCACGGCCATGCGTTCGAGCAGGACGCCTTTAGCCGGATCGACGACGCATATCCCGCCCGGGCAGGTCAGATAGACGAGGCCCGCGCTATCCACCCTCACCCCGTCGACATTGCCCGACTGGCCCGCGTCCTTGAGGTCGATCACCAGCCGCTTGCTCGACGAGGCCCCATCGGCAGCGATGTCATAGGCCCACAGCGTCTGGGTTGCGGTGTCGCCGACATAGAGCACCTGCTCGTCGGGCGAGAGGGCGAGGCCGTTGGGGCGCGAAAGTGCATCGTCGATCAGCACCATCCGGCTGCTCGCCTCGTCGAGGCCGAAGACGCCCGAGAACGCCAGCTCGGCGGCGCGCTGGCCAAGGCCGTAGGGCGGGTCGGTGAAGAAGATCATCCCGTCGCGGCGCAACACGACATCATTGGGGCTGTTGAGGTGCTTGCCCTCAAACGCATCGACCACTACCTGCCGCCCGGCCTCGGGTGTCCAGCGGGTGAGCGCGCCGCTGCCGTGTTCGGCATTGAGCAGGTGCCCGCCAAGGTCGAAAGTGTGGCCGTTGGCATTGGCGGAAGGCGTGTAGAGCACCTTGGGCGCGCCCTCTCCCGGCGTGTAGACATAGACCGTGTTGCCCGGAATATCGCTGAAGATTAGCTGCGCGCCGTCCCACGCGGGCCCTTCGGTGAAGGTGTAGCCGGTCGCGACCAGTTCCATCGTGCCTTCCACAAGGCGAGGGCTCGCGACAACGAGGGTGGCTTGGGCGGCCGTCTCGGCCTGCTCCTGTGCCGGAGCGGCGCTCGCCAGCAAGCCTGCTGCAGCCGCGCCAATCCACATCCAAGCCTTCATCACCGCCAGCCCCTTTCGTCTCGTCCTGCGCCGACACTGCCCCGCCGCAAGCAGGGACGCCAGCACTTTTGAGGGGAGCGCCGAGGGTTGCAAGCCAGCCCCTCGGGGGGCATTGGGAAGGCCAGACAGGAGACACCCGCCCATGACTCAGGCCATGCGTCAGATCGACCACTTTATCGTCGGCGACAGCCCCGCCCCCACCCGCAAGCACGCCATCTGGAACCCTTCGACCGGCGAAGTGCAGGCCGAAGTCGCCTTGGGTGACGCCGCGCTGCTCGAGCAGGCCGTCGCGACCGCCAAGCGCGTCCAGCCCGCTTGGGCCGCGACCAACCCCCAGCGCCGCGCGCGGGTGATGTTCGCCTTCAAGGAGTTGGTCGAAGCGAACATGCAATCGCTGGCTGAAATGCTCTCCAGCGAACACGGCAAGACCGTCCCCGACGCGCGCGGCGACGTGCAGCGCGGCCTTGAAGTGATCGAATATGCCTGCGGCCTGCCGCAGATCATGAAGGGCGAATACACCCACGGCGCCGGCCCGGGGATCGACGTCTATTCGATGCGCCAGCCGCTCGGGATCGGCGTGGGCATCACCCCGTTCAACTTCCCGGCGATGATCCCGATGTGGATGTTCGGCATGGCCTGCGCGGCGGGCAATGCCTTCATCCTCAAGCCTTCCGAGCGCGATCCGTCGGTGCCGGTGCGCCTCGCCGAACTGTTCCTCGAAGCGGGCGCGCCCGAGGGGCTGTTGCAGGTCGTCCACGGCGACAAGGAGATGGTCGACGCGATCCTCGACCACCCCGATATCGCTGCGATCAGCTTCGTGGGGTCCTCGGACATCGCGCAATACATCTACGCGCGAGGGTCCGCGAACAACAAGCGCGTGCAGGCCTTTGGCGGCGCGAAGAACCACGGGATCGTGCTGCCTGACGCGGACTTGGATCAGGTCGTCACCGATTTGACCGGCGCGGCCTTCGGCTCGGCGGGCGAGCGCTGCATGGCGCTCCCCGTGGTAGTCCCGGTGGGCGAGGAGACCGCCGAGCGCCTCAAGGAAAAGCTGCTCAAGTCGATCGCGGGTCTTCGCATCGGCGTCTCCAATGATCCCGAGGCGGATTACGGCCCGGTCGTCACGCCCGAACACAAGGCGCGGATCGAACAGTGGATCACCACCGCCGAGGAAGAGGGCGCCGAGATCGTCGTCGACGGGCGCGGGTTCACGCTGCAAGGTCACGAAAAGGGCTTCTTCGTCGGCCCCACGCTGATCGACCACGTCACCCCGCAGATGCGCTCCTATCAGGAGGAAATCTTCGGCCCCGTGCTCCAGATCGTGCGCGCGCATGATTTCGAGGAAGCCGTGCGCCTGCCGAGCGAGCACCAGTATGGCAACGGCGTCGCGATCTTCACCCGCAACGGCCACGCCGCGCGCGAATTCGCCGCGCGGGTGAATGTCGGGATGGTCGGCATCAACGTGCCGATCCCGGTGCCGGTCGCCTACCACTCCTTCGGCGGGTGGAAGCGCTCGGGCTTCGGCGACATCGACCAATACGGCACCGAGGGCCTCAGGTTCTGGACCAAGAACAAGAAGATCACCCAGCGTTGGCCCGATGGCTCGCAGGACGGATCGAACGCCTTCGTCATCCCGACGATGGGGTAACGGCGTTGCGCGCATTCCTCGCGGCATTCTGGGCGGCCCTGCTTTTGCTGGCCGCTCCGACGCAGGCGCAGGCGCAGGACAAGCGCATCGCGCTGACCTTCGACGATGTGCCGCGCGGCGCGGGGGCTTTCTTCACCCCTGACGAGCGCACCGCGCGGCTCATCGCGGCGCTGCGCGAGACGGGGGTGCCGCAGGCGGCGTTCTTCGTCACCACCGAAAACCTCGACGTCCCCGACGGTGCAGGCGGCGAAGCGCGCATTGCCGCCTATGTCGCCGCCGGGCACGTCATCGCCAACCACAGCCATTCGCACTGGCATCTCTACGAGACCGAGGCCGACGATTACCTCGCAGATCTCGACCGCGCCGCCGCGTGGCTCAAGAGCCGCCCCGGCTACCGCCCGTGGTTCCGCTTCCCCTTCCTCGACGAGGGCGGGCGCGACATCGCCAAGCGCGACGCGCTCCGCGCAGGGCTCGCGGCGCGGGGCCTCCAGAACGGCTATGTCACCGCAGACGGATCGGACTGGCATCTCGAAGCGCTGACCGTCGAGGCCAAGCGCGCCGGGCGGGCGATGGACATGGCCGCCTTGCGCAAGCTCTACCTCCAGTCGCAGCTCGGCGGGATCGCCTATCACGAGGCGCTCGCCGGCCGCACGCTCGGCCGCTCGCCGCCGCATGTGATGCTGCTGCATGAAACCGACCTTGCCGCGCTGTTCATCGCCGATCTGGTCGCTGAACTGCGCAAGGATGGCTGGACGATCATCACCGCCGACGAGGCCTTCGCCGACGCGGAGCTCGCCGCCGCGATGCCCAATGTGCCGCATACCTCGGGCACGCTCACCGGCATGATGGCATGGGAGCGCGGCATCCAACCGCCCTACGCGCCGCTGTGGATGGGCACCGAGATGATGAGCTGGCTGTTCGAGACGAAGGTGGTCTCCAAACAGGAGGACGGCAAATGACATCGGCCCCTGCGCGGTTCGTTCTGGCAGCGACCTTTCTGGCCCTTGCGGCCTGCGGGGGCGAGCCGCAGCAGCAGGCCTCGGCGCCCGAACCTGCTGCTTCAATGACGCCGGCTACGGCAGAGACCGACGCTGCGTCGCTCGATCCCGATATCGCCAAAGGCGAAATTCCGTCCCGTTTCCACGGCGTGTGGGATGCGGCCAACGGAACCTGCGAACCGAACTCGGACCTGCGCGTAGAAATCACCGCGCGCCGCATCGGCTTCTACGAAAGTGTCGGCAATGTCGCGGGGGTCGGCAGCGAAGCCAACGATGCCATCGCCGACCTGGTGATGGAGGGCGAAGGAGAAAGCTGGGTGCAAACCACCCGCCTTTCGATCGAAACCACGCCCGAGGGCGAGCGGCTTCACCTGTCCGATGCGGCCAAGCCCACGGTGCCGGACGATTACCCGCGCAAGCGCTGCCCCGCCTGAGGTTGCCGCAAACACTTCGCCGCATCGCCTGCGAACCCTCCGCGATCCGCACTTGGCTTGACCGGCGCTTTACGGCTAAGGCCGCGCCCATGCCCAGCCTGCCCCTGTCCGCCGTGCCCGGCAGCCTCGCGCGTTAGAGCCATGAAGCAGGTCTTCGCCAATATGGGCTGGCTGCTCGGTGGACGCGGGTTCAACGCCGTGCTGAGCCTGCTCTACCTCGCCATCGCCGCGCGCACGCTGGGCACTGACGGCTTCGGCCACATGGCGCTGATCATCGCGCTGGGGCAGGCGATCACCGGCTTTTCGAGCTTCCAGACCTGGCAGTTCATCGTCCGCTGGGGCGCGGACCCGGAGAACCCCGGCGTCGACATCGCCCGCGCGCGCGAGGCGACGGGGTTTGCTGTCGCGCTCGATCTGCTGTCGATGGCAGGCGGCACCATCGCGTCTGCCGTGCTGGTGCTGACCGCGCCGCTGTGGCTCGACGTTCCGAGCGAACTGATGTGGCTGACCTTCTGGTACTGCGTGATCTCGGTGGCGACGATCCGCACCACGCCCACCGGCATGCTGCGGCTCCATTCAGAATACGGCAAGGCGACCTGGGCCGAGGCGGTGCAGCCGGTGATCCGCGCCGCCGGGGCGGGCCTTGCGTGGTGGCTGATGCCGAACGTGACCGGCTTCATCCTCGCCTTCGCCGCCTCCGAGATCGGCACCGCGCTGGCGCTGTGGGTGGTCGCGGTGCGGGTGCAGCCGGTGAGCCTTGCCTCGGTGAGTTTGAAGGCGATCCCCGCGCGGTATGATGGCGTGTGGCGCTTCGTGGTCTCGACCAATCTGTCGAGCAGCCTTGCGGTGGCGGGCAAGCAGGTGATGATCCTCTTGGTGGGCACCTTCGGCGGCGCCTATCTGGCGGGCGGTTTCCGCATCGCCAACCAGCTCGGCGTGGCGCTGATCGCGCTGGCGCAGACGATCTCCAAGGCGATCCTGCCCGAGCTGGTGCAATCCAAGGGCGGCGCGGTCGAGATCGCGCGGCGGATGGCCAATATCGCCGCCATCGCCGGGGTGACGGCGGTGGTCACCGCGATCCTGTTCGGGCGCGAGGGGCTGGCGCTGATCGCGGGCGAGCAGTTCACCGGCTTCTACTGGGCGATGATCATCCTCAGCATAGCGGGCGCGGTCGAGCTGGTGGGCGCAAGCCTTGAAAGCCTGCTGATCTCGGCCGGCAAGGCGCATGTCGCCTTCCTCGTCCGCCTGTTCCCGACGATCCTCGCGCTGCTGATGCTCGAGATGGCGATCGACTGGAAGGGCGCGCAGGGCGCGGGCTTTGCGGTGCTGGGATCGAGCCTGCTGGCGGTGGTCGGCTTCTACGTCGCGATTGTGAACCTGAAGCAGTTCCGGCTGGTGGTCGAGCCCGACGAAGAAGGGGCGGACAACCTGCCCGCCCCTCCGAAATCCTGAGCCTTTCGATGAGCCCTTACCCCTCGTAAGCCAGCTTGGGCTTGCGCGCCGCGCCCGTTTCATCAAGCCTGCGCCGCGGCGAGTAGTAGGGCGCCTGCTTCAGCGCCTCGTCCCCTTCCAGCGCGCGTTCGACCACCCCGCGGAAGGCGGTGATGAACTGGTCGATCGCGGCCTTGCTCTCGGTCTCGGTCGGCTCGACCAGCATCGCGCCGTGGACCACCAGCGGGAAGTACACCGTCATCGGGTGGTAGCCCTCGTCGATCAGGCCCTTGGCGACGTCGAGGGTGGAGAGGCCATTGGTGAAGTCCTTGTCGCCGAACAGCGCCTCATGCATGCAAGGACCCGACGCCGCGAACGGGGCGTGGAGGATGTCTTCCATGCTGCGCAGGATGTAGTTGGCGTTGAGCACCGCGTCCTCGGCGACCTGCTTGAGGCCGTCCGCGCCGTGGCTGAGGATATAGGTCAGCGCGCGGGTGAACATGCCCATCTGGCCGTGGAAAGCGGTCATCCGGCCGAAGGCCTGCGTGTGGCCGAATTCCGCGGCGCTCTCTTCCTCGACCAGATGCACCACGCCATCGGCGGTGCGGGCGGTGAAGGGCATCGGACCGAAGGGAGCGAGCGCTTCGGACAGCACCACCGGCCCCGAACCCGGACCGCCGCCGCCGTGCGGGGTGGAGAAGGTCTTGTGGAGGTTGATGTGCATCGCATCCACGCCAAGGTCGCCGGGGCGCACCTTGCCGACGATGGCGTTGAAGTTCGCCCCGTCGCAATAGACGAAGCCGCCCGCCGCGTGGACTGCATCGGCCATCTCGCGGAAGTCCTTCTCGAACAGGCCGCAGGTGTTGGGATTGGTGATCATCACCGCCGCAACGTCCGGGCCGAGGCGGGCCTTCAGCGCGGCCACATCGACCCGGCCTTCGGGGGTTGCGGGGATGTCTTCCACCCGGAAGCCCGCGAAGGCCGCAGTGGCGGGGTTGGTGCCGTGGGCGCTCTCGGGCACCAGCACCACATCGCGCTTGTCGCCGCGCGCTTCCAGCGCGGCGCGGATGCACAGCATCCCGCACAGCTCGCCATGCGCGCCCGCCTTGGGGCTCATCGCGACGCCGTGCATGCCGGTCAGCGTGATCAGCCAATGCGCAAGCTCGTTGATCACCTCCAGCGCGCCCTGCACGGTCCCGACCGGCTGGAGCGGGTGGATATCGGCAAAGCCGGGCAGCCGCGCCATCTTCTCGTTGAGGCGCGGGTTGTGCTTCATGGTGCACGAACCGAGCGGGAAGAAGCCGAGGTCGATCCCGTAGTTCTGGCGGCTGAGGCGGGTGAAGTGGCGCACCGTCTCGGGCTCGGTCAGGCCGACGAGGCCGATCGACGCGGCGCGCTCCAGCCCGCCGAGGCGCGTCGGCGCGCCCGCGTCGATTTCGGGCAGATCGACGCCGGTCACATCCGCGCGGCCGATTTCGAACAGCAGCGGCTCTTCAAGCATCAGCCCGCGGTTGCCGGTCGAGGTGACAGGGCCGCCGAGGAAACCGCTTTCCGCAACCTGCATTTCGGGCTTCCAGCCGCTCTTGTTGGGGGCGTTCATCACACGGTCTCCTTGATGCTGGCTTCAAGCTCTTCGGCGAGCCGTTCGATATCTTCCTCGGTGGTGGTCTCGGTCACCGCGACAAGCAGCGCATGTTCGAGCGCCGCGACCCCCGGATAGAGCCTTCCGAGCGACACCCCGCCCAGCACGCCGCGCTCGGCGAGGTCGCGGATGGTCTCGCGCGCAGGCCGGCCGCCGAGCATCAGAGTGAACTCGTTGAAGAAGCCGTTGTTGAGCACTTCCACCCCCGGCACCTTGGCGAGCCGGTCGGCAGCGAGGCAGGCGAGGCGGTGGTTCTCGGCGGCAAGCTCGCGCAGGCCCTTCTCGCCCAGCAGCGTCATGTGGACGGTGAAGGCCAGCGCGCAGAGGCCCGAGTTGGTGCAGATGTTGCTCGTCGCCTTCTCGCGACGGATGTGCTGTTCGCGGGTCGACAGCGTGAGCACGAAGCCGCGCTTGCCCTCGGCGTCCGTCGTCTCGCCGCACAGGCGGCCGGGCATCTGGCGCACGTGCTTGGGATCGCGCACGGCGAAGAGCCCAAGGTAGGGCCCGCCGAATTGCAGGCCGACGCCGAGCGACTGGCCCTCACCCACCACGATGTCCGCGCCCATCTCGCCGGGCGACTTGATCGCGCCCAGCGCCACCGGTTCGGTGTTCACCACCACCAGCAACGCGCCCTTGGCATGGGCGGCTTCGGCGACGGGCGTGAGGTCGGCGATCCGGCCCAGAATGTCGGGATATTGCACCACGACGCAGGCGGTGTCCTCGTCGATCCGCCCGATCAGGCCGGTGAGTTCGGGATCCGCGGTGATCGAAGGCAGCGCGTCGGCGATCTCGTCGCCGGTGTAGTGCGCCATGGTCTTCACGACCTCGGCATAATGCGGATGCAGCGCGCCCGAGAGCACCGCGCGCTTGCGCTTGGTGACGCGGGTCGCCATCGCCACCGCCTCCCAGCAGGCAGTCGAGCCGTCATAGAGCGAGGCATTCGCCACCGCGCAGCCATAGAGCCGCGCGACCTGCGTCTGGAACTCGAACAGCATCTGCAGCGTGCCCTGCGCAATCTCGGGCTGGTAGGGCGTGTAGGCGGTCAGGAACTCGCCGCGCTGGATGATGGTGTCGACGCTGGCGGGCACGTGATGGCGATAGGCGCCTGCGCCGAGGAAGAAGGGCACCTCGCCCGCCACCAGGTTCTTCGCCGCCAGCTTCTTCATGTGGCGTTCGACCGCCATCTCGCTCGCATGCATCGGCAGCCCGTGGATCGGGCCGTCAAGCCGGGCGACCTCGGGCACGTCGACGAACAGGTCGTCGATGGCCGAAGCGCCGATTTTCGCCAGCATTGCCTGCCGGTCGGTATCGGTGAGGGGAAGGTAGCGCATGGGAGAGGTTTTCCGTGGCTGGGGGTGGGAGGTTCAGGTGTTCAGGGCCGCAAGGTCGGAAAGCGTCGCGGCAAAGCGCGCCGGGCCGGTGTGCGAGGTGCGCATCCACGGCGCGAGCCAGATGCGGTAACCGGCCGCGCGCACGCGGTGGCAAAAGGCGTAATCGTCGGACAGCATGTGCCCGGTGTCGGGATCGATCATCGGGTGGAACAGCGCGCTGAGCGTCTCGCCCACCAACCCGCCCTCGCGGTCGAGCGCGTCGGCGGCGTAGGTCAGTTCAGGATGGCGCGCCACGAGGGCTTCGACCACGTCGCGGCGTATCACCATCAGCCCCGTGCCGGTGTGCTTGAGCTCGATCGGCTGATCGAGCGCGAAGCTGGCGGCAGGCTCGAGCGGTTCGAGCGGAAAGAGGCCGGAGAATTTCTCCAGCGCCGCCGGATTTCCCTGGGCAAGCCCCTTGGCGGCGGCCGAAGCGACGAGGTTCCAGTTGATCTTCCGCTTGGGGTAAGGCGCGCCGACCACCGCGAGGCATTCGTCGCCCGCCATCCGCCCAATCAGTGCCAGCAGCTCCTCCGGCACGAAGCCGATGTCGCCATCGATGAACACGAGGTGCGTCGCATCGGACTGCAGGAACGCGGCGGCGAGCACGTTCCTCGCGCGATCGATCACCGGATTGTTGCTGAGCCAGGCGAAGGCGCATCCCGCCCCCGCCCGCTCGGCCGCGCCCGCCAGCCCCACGACACTGCGCAGATAGTCGCCCTCGGCCCCGCCATAGAGCGGGGTGGCGACCATCAGGCGCAGTTGTGCAGGAGGCGGACTTGCAGTCACAGGTCCTCGACGAAGGCCTTGTAACCGTCCTCGTCCATGAGCTTGTCGAGCTCGGCCGGGGCTTCGATGGTCATCTTGAAGAACCAGCCGGCGTCCTCGGGCGAGGAATTGACCAGCGCGGGGTCTTCTTCCAGCGCCGAATTGGTCTCGGTGACCTCGCCGGTGATCGGGGCGTAGACGTCCGAGGCAGCCTTGACGGATTCGACCACGGCAGCGTCCTTGCCCTGCTCGATCATCGCGCCGACTTCGGGCAGTTCGACGAACACGATGTCGCCAAGCTGCTCTTGCGCATATTCGGTGATGCCGACGGTCGCGATGTCATCCTCGACATCGATCCATTCGTGTTCGTCAGTGTAGTAACGCGGCATGGTTCAGCTCCCTCTGAAGTAGCGGTGGGGGACGAAAGGGGTGGGCGAGACGGTGGCAGCGAGGCGCTTGCCGCGCACCTCCACCTCAAGCTGCGTGCCGATGGCGGCGTGTTCGCTCGCGACATAGGCCATGGCGATGGGCGCTTGCAGGGTGGGCGAGAAGCCGCCGGAGGTGACGGTTCCGATGTGGTCGGCGCCGCTGAACACTTCCGCGCCTTCGCGCGCAGGCAGGCGGCCTTCGAGCTTGAGGCCGACCCACTTGCGGGTGGTGCCCTCGGCGATCTCGCGGTTGATGCGATCCGCACCGGGATAGCCGCCTTCCGTGCGGCGGCGCTTGTTGATGCCGAAGGTGAGGCCTGCCTCGATCGGCGAGGTCTCGGGCGACATGTCGTGGCCGTAGAGCGGCAAGCCCGCCTCGAGCCGCAGCGAGTCCCGCGCGCCAAGGCCGATGGGCTTCACTTCGGGCTCGGCGCAGAGCAGGTCCGCGATTTCCGCAGCGGCTTCGGCGGGGAGCGAGATCTCGAACCCGTCTTCGCCAGTGTAGCCCGCCCGCGCGATGGTGACCTCGTGGCCCGCGAGCTTGAACAGGCCGAACTTCATGAAGGTCAGCGCCGACGGCGGATACTGGCCCGTCGCATGGCGGGCGAGTGCATCGGCGGCCTTCGGCCCCTGCAACGCCAGCAGCGCGCGGTCATCGAGGTAGTTCAAGGTGATGTCATCGGGCAGCGCCTCGCGCAGCGTGCCCATGTCGTCCCACTTGGTCGCGCCGTTGACCACCAGATAGAGCGCCTCGGGCCAGCGCGAGACCATCAGGTCGTCGAGCACCCCGCCCTCTTCATCCAGCAGCAGCGAATAGCGTTGCTGGCCGAGCTTCAGCGTCGAAAGGTCGATCGGCAGCACCGATTCGACCGCTGCGTCGAGATCGGGGCCGGAGAGCACCAGCTGGCCCATGTGGCTGACGTCGAACAGCCCCGCACTCTCGCGGGTCCAGTTATGCTCGGCGACAATCCCTTCGTACTGGATCGGCATCTCGTAGCCCGCGAAGGGCACCATCCGCGCACCCCGCGCGCGGTGCCAGGCGTCGAGCGGCAGCGGCTCGAGCGCGATGTCTTCGAGATGGTCTTCGGTTTCGTGGTCGCTCACTTGGGCAATTCCCCGGCAGAATACGGCAGTCCGGCAGCGCCCCAAGGCACTCCCTCATAACTGCCCCCTCTGTCGGGTGACCTGAGAGCTTCGGCGGGCCGCGCGGGCGACCAGCCTCCCCTTCGGTGGCCCCGCCCAACGTGGGCGGTGCGCTTTCCAGAGTGTCACGCAGCCGAGCGGTCCGGTGGCCTGAGAGTTTCCGGGGCGGTTGCTCCTTCGGCGCCTTTGCCCCGTGTGACCGAGGCATCGGGCTCTCCCGCTCGCCTGCCCGGTACAGAATCGCTTCTGCGCCGGAAGACCCTGCGGCGATGCGCGAATTGCTGCACCGCGTCAATCGCAACCGCGCAGGTTCCCGGCAAAATCGCCGCAAGGTCAGAGCGGCGCCAAATGCCGCGCGATCACTGCCATTCGCTCGCCACCACCATGCCGGGCGAATAGCAGTTGAGATATTGCACGAGCCGGGGCGTCGCGGCGTGGTTGGGGCTGGCGCCGTGGGGCAGATCCTGCCGCCAGATCACCAGATCGCCCGCACCGGCGGGCACGCACACCGCCTCTGCCGAGAGATCGACAGCGCGCGGGTCTTGCCCACCAAGGCCGTCCAGCCATGCGTCGATCCGGTGATGGAAGCCCGGCACACACCGGAACGCGCCCTGATCCGCGGCCGTATCGGTCAGATAAAGCACGCCTTGCGTGGCAAAGGGGATCGGGCGGACAAGGCTGACATCCCAATGCAGCGGCGAGCCCCTGAAGACATACCCGCCCCGCTCGGGCGGGTTGAAGCCCAGTTGATCGGTGACCGGCCACAGATCGGCGCTGCCCCACAATTGCGCGAACGCCTTGTGGATGCGGGGCGCCTTGCGCGCGGCCATGATCAGCGGGTGGTGGTAGAGGCCGACCATGATCCCGTCGGCCTCAGCCGCATACCAGCTTGCAGGGTCGCCCGGGCTCGCACCAAGCCGGTCCCATAAGAGCGCCGCCAGCGCATCGGCATGGTCGCGCGGCACCGCCTGCTCCAGAACGACATAGCCGTCGCGCGCCCACTGGGCGATTGCATCCGGCCCCAGCGCGCCGGGCATGGCGTCTATGGCTGCAAGCTGCTCGCGCGCTGCCGCGCTGGGCTCACCCACCCCGGACAAGGCATTGTAACGCGAGACGAGATCGGGATCAGGCGCGCCTGCGGTGGCGAGGATCCACGCTTCGAACGCGGCCTGCGAGGGCCGCTCGCCCGCGAGGAAAGCGTAGGTCTCGCGGTTGCCGAGCCCCAGCGTATCGAGCAGCAGGCGCACCGCCACTTCGGGCGGGCGCGGCGCACCATCGACTAAGCTGCGGCGCAGGTCCTCCAGTCCGGCAATGAAGGGCAGATCGGACATGGTGCCGGGACCTGCCGCAAAGGCGTCGCCAGCGCAACAGTCGGAGCCGGCACCAAACTGGGGATAGCGCGCTTGCGCCCGAACACAGCATTTGTGCGCGCGGCCGCCGCCGACTAACCTGCTCCCGCCATGAACACCACCGAAGTCTATCTGATCGCGCTGACGATCATCTTCGCCGCGCCGTGGCTTGTCTGGCGCGTGCTCAACACCGAACACTGGATGCCGCTGGTCGTTGTCCAGATCGTCGGCGGTATCCTGCTTGGCCCGGGCGTGCTCGGCGCGGCCTATCCCGAGTACTACGCCTTCGTATTCAAGCCCGAGGTGATCGGCGCCCTCAACGGCGTCGCGTGGTGGGCGGTAATGCTGTTCGTGTGGGTGGCGGGGCTGGAGCTCGACCTCAAGCTCGCCTGGGAGCGCCGCGCCGAGAGCGGGATAACGGCCGCCTGCGCGCTGCTCTTCCCGATGGCGCTGGGCTGCGCGGCCGCAGCGATCCTGCTGGCGAGCGGGCCGGGCTGGATCGGCGACAAGGGATCGACCTGGCAGATCATCGTCGGCATCGGCATGGCCTGCGCGGTCACCGCCCTGCCGATCCTCGCGCTGCTGATGGAGAAGCTCGGCATCCTGCGCGAGCCGCTCGGCCAGCGCATCCTGCGCTATGCCAGCCTCGATGACGTCGCGATCTGGGGCGTGCTGGCGCTGATCCTGCTCGATTTCGAGCGGATCGAGCGGCAGGGCATCTTCCTTGTCGGCTTCGCCGTCGCTGCCTTCCTGATCCGCAAGCTGATGGAGCGTCTGAAGGAGGCGGATCGCTGGTATGTCGGCCTGATCTGGCTCGCCATCGTCGGCTTCGGCGCGGACTGGTCGGGGCTCCACTACATGGTCGGCGCCTTCCTTGCGGGCGTGGTGCTCGATGCCAAGTGGTTCGGTCACGAGGCGATGGACCGCTTCCGCAACACTGTGCTGCTCACCATCATGCCGGTGTTCTTCCTCTCGACCGGCCTGCGCACCCAGTGGGACGTCGGCGGGCTCGCGGTGTTCGGCGCGGCCGCACTGCTGCTCGCGGCATCCGTCAGCGGCAAGCTGCTCGGCATCCACATCGCCGGACGGCTGCTCGGCTGGCGGCCGGGCGAGGCGAGCATCATCGGCTGGCTGCTCCAGACCAAGGCCCTGATCGAGATCATCTTCGCCAACGTGCTGCTCGACAAGGGCATCATCTCCAACGCGGCCTTCACCGCGCTGCTGCTGATGGCGGTGACGAGCACCATGCTGACCGTGCCGATGGTCACCCCGCGCCTGCGCAAGGCAGGCGAGGCACTCAAGGCGCAAGTCTGAGCGCTAATCCCCGCAGCGCCCGCCCGCCTGTTGGAGACACATGAGACACTGTATAAAGGCAGAAATCTCTCCGCCCCCAAAACGGGCATTTTCGGGGTCGAGAAAGGGCGCGCGAGCGGGGTAATGGGCGCGATTCTGCCTGCGTAAGGCCGAGTAGGAAATCCCCCCTGCCCCGCCGTCTTATCTCGCCGCCAACTCCAACGCCTGCGCTACGAGTCTCTCCCCGTTCCGCAGGGACGGGGAGAGACTAGGGGGCCGCTACCGGCCCCACCAGCTTCAGCGCCCGTGCCATCAGCGCCTTCTCGCGCGCCGTGAAACCGCCGGTGTCCTCGCCGCCTTCGGGAGGCGCGACCTGCGTGGTGAAATAGACGAAGCCACGATCGCCCTTGGGATCGAGCCACAAGCCCGATTGCAGTCCGTAGGCCTCGCCCGAATGGCCGATGCGTGGGATGCCGTCGGCAAACAACCTGTCGCCCCCGCATTCGAGATTGGGATGCCCGATCAGCTGGAAATGCAGCCCATAGTTGCAGAAGAACGCCGTCTGCCCGGTCCGCTGCATCGCCCAGCCCATGCGCTGCACCGTCTCAGGACGAAGGAAGGGCGAGTCATCGTCGAGCCGGTAGAGCGCCTGCCCGATTTTCGCCAAATCCATCATCCCGATCCTGACGCCGCCCTGCGGCGAGAAGATCGAGGCATTGGTGCCCGGCACATAGCTTTCCAGATCACACGCCTGCCCTTCGGCCACGGGGATCGTGCAGTTCGGCGGCAGGTCGCCCATGCTGTCCTTCGCCACCTCGCCCGTATGCCGGTAGAGCACCACCGCGCGCGCCGCCATGTCGGGGCCGCAGCCCACCCAATTGAAGCAGGCCCTCACCCCCAAGGGCTTGAACACCAGCCGCTCGGCGAGACGGTCGAAGCGTTCGCCGGAGGCCGCCTCGAGCACCGTCGCCACCAGCGGCGCGCCGAGGTTGGAATAGGCGAAATCTGGCGTCTCGCTCGCGCTGAGGGGATGTTCGCCCCCGCCCGGCCGCACGCCCTCGCGCCATGAGGCAGGGTCGGCGAACTTCGCCTCGAGGCTCGTCCCCAGCGGGATGATGTAATCCGCTGCGCCAGACAGCCCCGCGCGGTGCGACATCAGCTGCGCGAGGGTCACCGGCACATCGGGGTAATAAGGCGAGCGCACTTTCCACCCGAGATAGTCCGAGACATCACGGTCGAGATCGACCTTGCCCTCATCCACGAGCCGCAAGGCGGCGAGCGCCATCACCAGCTTGGAAATCGAAGCGATCCGCACCGGATCATTGGCCTCGACCGGGCGCGCCGTCTCCATGTCCGCCAGCCCCTCGACGATCAGCGGGCGGATGCTTTCCCGATCGAAGGCAACCACCACCGTGGCGGGCGGCGGGGGCGTGTAGGCTTCCGCAGCGGCAGGGGCGGCGAGCAGCGCGAGCGCGGCGAGGAGGTGGCGGGGCATGACCGCCTTATCCCTGCAACTGCGCCCGCGATCAATCGCTTGCATGGCCCAGCACACGCGCAGCCCGTTGCCAGCCCCTCACCGATAGGTCATCCTCGACAGCGGCGGGAATGGACTCGCCTGCTTGAGGGGGGATAAAACCATGACCGACAACCCGAATTATCCGATCAGCACCGCCGCAATCTGCTGGTACGACGGCCAGGGGGTCGTGCATGTCCGGGTCTATTCGACCGATGGCTACAACGTCATCGAGCGCTGCCAGGATGGCGGCGGCCCGTGGCAGACCGGCCAGTTCAGTGCGCCGGGCAGCAAGATTTCGGCGACCTGCTGGGTCGCGAAGGACGGCGTGCACATCCGGGTTTATTGCACCGGCGGCGATGCAACCACCGAATGGTGCTGCGATCCCAATACCGGGTGGACCAAGGGCACCTACACCACGGTCTGATCCGGGCGCGTCCGCTCCCGGCGGTTAATCGAGGTTCGGCCTGAGCCAGCGCTCGGCGGTGGCAAGGTCGACCTCGCGGCGCTGCGCGTAATCCTCAACCTGATCGCGGCCGACGCGGGCGACGCCGAAATACTCGGCCTGGCCGTGGCCGAAGTAGAACCCGCTGACTGCGGCAGTGGGCCACATCGCGAAGCTCTCGGTCAGCGTCAGGCCCACATTGGTCGGCGCATCGAGCAGATCAAACAGGATCGGCTTGAGGCTGTGATCGGGGCAGGCGGGATAGCCCGGCGCGGGGCGAATGCCGCGATATTGCTCCTTGATGAGCGCGGTGTTGTCGAGCTGCTCGCCCGCCGCATAGCCCCACAGGGTGGTGCGGACATGCTGGTGCAGCGCCTCGGCCATGGCCTCGGCGAAACGGTCGGCCAGCGCCTTCAGGAGGATGTCGGAGAAATCGTCCTTGTCGGCCTGGAAGCGCGCCGAATGCGGCTCGATCCCGTGGATGCCGACCGCAAAGCCGCCGATCCAGTCGCCCGAAGGGTCGATGAAGTCGGCAAGGCACATGTTCGCCCGGTCGCGCGATTTCTTGACCTGCTGGCGCAGCATCGGGAGGCGCACGCCGTTGTCGAGCACCACATCGTCGCCGTCGCGCCCGCACGGCCACAGCCCGGCCACGCCGCGCGCGGTCAGCCATTTCCCGGCGATGATCTGGTCGAGCATCGCATTGGCATCGGCGAATAATTGCGTCGCGGTTTCGCCGACCACTTCGTCGGTGAGGATGGCGGGGTAATTGCCGTGGAGCTCCCACGCACGGAAGAACGGGGTCCAGTCGATCAGCTCGCGCAGGTGTTCGAGGCTCCAGTCATCGAACACGTGGAGGCCCGGCTGCGCGGGGGCATCGGGCTTTTCCGCAAGGTCGATCTTGAAGGCATTGGCGCGTGCTTCTTCGAGCGGGAGCAGCTCGCTGGTCGTCCGGCCCGCGCGCGCATCGCGCACCGCGACATATTCGTCCTCGACCTCGGCGACATAGGTATCGCGCTGGGTGTCGGAGAGCAGCTTGGAGGCCACCCCCACCGCGCGGCTTGCGTCGAGCACGTGGATCACCGGGCCTTCATAGGCCGGGTCGATCTTGAGCGCGGTGTGGACCTTGGAGGTGGTCGCCCCGCCGATCAGCAGCGGCATGGTCATCCCGGCGCGCTGCATTTCCTCGGCGACGGTCACCATCTCGTCGAGCGAGGGGGTGATGAGGCCGGAGAGGCCGATCATGTCGGCCTTGTTGTCGTTGGCGGAGGCAAGGATCGTCGGCCAGGGCACCATCACGCCAAGGTCGATCACATCGTAGCCGTTGCACTGGAGCACCACGCCGACGATGTTCTTGCCGATGTCGTGGACGTCGCCCTTGACGGTGGCCATGATGATCTTGCCCTTGGCCTTGCGCTCTTCCTCGGGGAGGAGGTCCTTCTCGGCCTCGATATAGGGGATGAGGTGGGCGACGGCCTTCTTCATCACGCGGGCGGATTTGACCACCTGCGGCAGGAACATCTTGCCGCTGCCGAACAGGTCGCCGACGACGTTCATGCCGTCCATCAGCGGGCCTTCGATCACTTCGATGGGGCGCCCGCCCCGGTCCGCGATGGCGGCGCGCATCTGCTCGGTATCGTCGACGATATGCGCATCGATGCCCTTGACCAGCGCGTGTTCGAGCCGCTTTTCGACCGCCCAGCCGCGCCATTCCTCGGCCGCCTTCTCATCCGCGACCGACTTGCCCTTGAAGCTTTCGGCGAGGGCGATGAGGCGCTCGGTGGCGTCCGGATCGCGGTTGAGGATCACGTCCTCGCAGGCGTCACGCAGCGCGGGGTCGATCTGGTCGTAGACGTCGAGCTGGCCCGCATTGACGATCGCCATGTCGAGGCCCGCGGGGATCGCGTGGTAGAGGAACACCGAGTGCATCGCGCGGCGCACCGGCTCGTTGCCGCGGAAGCTGAAGCTGAGGTTGGAGAGGCCGCCCGAGTAATGCGCGTGTGGGCACAGCACGCGCAGTTCCTGCACCGCTTCGATGAAGTCGACGCCGTAGTTGTTGTGCTCCTCGATCCCGGTGGCGACCGCGAAGATGTTGGGGTCGAAGATGATGTCTTCGGGCGGGAAGCCCTCGGCCACGAGCAGGTCATAGGCGCGCTTGCAGATTTCGACCTTGCGCTGCTTGGTGTCGGCCTGTCCGACCGTGTCGAAGGCCATGACCACTACCGCCGCGCCGTAATCCATGCAGATGCGGGCGTGCTGGAGGAAGGCTTCCTCGCCCTCCTTCATCGAGATCGAATTCACGATCGGCTTGCCGCTGACGCACTTCAGCCCCGCCTCGATCACGTGGAATTTCGAGCTGTCGATCATCACCGGAACGCGCGCGATGTCGGGCTCGGCGGCGATCAGCTTGAGGAAGGTCGTCATCGCGTGGACCGCGTCGAGCAGGCCCTCGTCCATGTTGACGTCGATCACCTGCGCGCCGTTCTCGACCTGCTGGCGCGCGACTTCCACGGCCGCGGCGTAGTCGCCCGCCATGATGAGCTTCTTGAACGCCGCAGAGCCGGTGACGTTGGTTCGCTCGCCAATATTGATGAAGCGCGCGGAGGAGGAGGGCTGGTTCACTTGGGTTCTCTCAAAGGTAATCAGGCGGCCACGAAGGCCTCGAGCCCTGCCAGCTTCATCGCGGGCTCGGGCTGAGGGATCGCGCGCGGCTCGCTGCTGGCCACCGCCTTGGCGATCGCTGCGATATGCGCAGGGCTCGATCCGCAGCAGCCGCCGAGGATGTTGACCTGGCCGTGGTCGGCCCAGTCCTTGACCAGCCCCGCGGTGGTGTCGGGCAGCTCGTCATATTCGCCCAGCTCGTTGGGAAGCCCTGCATTGGGGTAGATCATCAGCAGCGTGTCGGCGATCTGCGAGAGCACCTTCACATGCGGACGCAGCTGCTCGGCGCCGAAGCTGCAATTGAGGCCGATGGTCACGGGCTTGGCGTGGCGCACTGCGTACCAGAAGGCCTCGACCGTGTGCCCGGAGAGGTTGCGGCCCGACAGGTCGGTCAGCGTCATCGAGATCATCAGCGGCACTTCGCGGCCCAGATCACGCTCGAGCTGCTTGACCGCCATGATCCCGGCCTTGGCGTTGAGCGTGTCGAACACCGTCTCGATCAGGATGAAGTCGACCCCGCCCTCGACCAGCGCCGCGGCCTGTTCCTTGTAGACCGCGACCAGCTCGTCGAAGTCGATCTCGCGGTAGCCCGGGTCTTCGACATCGGGGCTGAGGGAAAGGGTCTTGTTGGTCGGCCCGATCGCGCCCGCGACAAAGCGGGGCTTGCCGTCCTTGGCGGCATATTCGTCCGCCAGCGCGCGGGCGATCTGGCCGGAGGCGAGGTTGATCTCGCGCACCAGACCTTCGGCCGCATAGTCGGCTTGGCTGATGCGGTTGGCTGAGAAGGTGTTGGTCGAGACCACGTCCGAACCCGCCTCGAGATAGGCGCGGGTGATGTCGCCGATCACGTCCGGGCGGGTCAGCGCGAGGATGTCGTTGTTGCCCTTCTGGTCGGCAGGCAGGCCCAGATCGCCCGCGTAATCCGCCTCGGTCAGCTTGCGGTTCTGGATCTGCGTTCCGAAGGCGCCGTCGAAAATGAGGACGCGATCGGCGGCGGCGGCCTGGAGTTGGTCACGCTTGCTCATGCGGCGTTCTCCGTAACCGGACGCTTTCCGAGCATGTGGCAGATCGCATAGGCGAGCTCGGGGCGGTTCAAGGTGTAGAAGTGAAAATCGCGCACGCCGCCCGCATACAAGCGGCGGCACAGTTCGGCGGCGACCGTCGCGGCGACCAGCTGGCGCGCGGCGGGCTTTTCGTCGAGGCCTTCGAACAATCCGTCCATCCACGCCGGGATAGCTGCCCCGCACGCGGCGGCGAACTTCTTCGCCTGCGCGACATTGGTGACGGGCAGGATACCGGGGAGGATCGGCGCGTCGATCCCGCTCGCAGCGCAAGCATCGCGGAAGCGGAAAAAGGCTTCGGGCGAGAAGAAGAACTGGCTGATCGCGCGGGTCGCCCCGGCGTCAAGCTTGCGCTTCAGATTGTCGATATCGTCCTGCGGCGAATGCGCGTCGGGGTGGGTCTCGGGATAGGCGGCAACCGAAATCTCGAACGGGGCGATGGCCTTGAGGCCGCTCACCAATTCGGCAGCGCTTGCATAGCCTTCGGGGTGCGGCGTGAAGGGCGCGCCGGGCTCGCCCGCATCGCCGCGCAGGGCGACGATGTGGCGCACGCCCGCTTCCCAATATTGCTCGGCAACCTCGCGGATTTCGGCCTTCGACGCCGCGACGCAGGTGAGGTGTGCGGCCGCCGGCATCTTCGCCTCACCGATGATCCGCGCGACCGTGGCGTGGGTGCGCTCGCGCGTGGAACCGCCCGCGCCATAGGTGACCGAAACGAAGCTCGGCCCCAGCGGCTTCAGCTGCGTCACCGCGTCCCACAACTGCTCTTCCATCTTCTCGCTCTTGGGAGGGAAGAATTCGAAGCTCACCGCGACATCGCCGGGCAGGCCGGAGAACAGCGGCGTGTCGGTGGCGGTGCGGTATTCGCGCAATTGGTTCAGGGTCGGGGTCATTTGACTGTTTCCAGAGCGGGGGATTTTGCTGAATTGGCGGCGGCGCGGCGCTTCGCGGTCCAGATCTTCACGACCAGCGCGCCGCCCGCGAGCGCGGTCGGCGCGGCGGTGGCAAAGCCTGCGGCCTTGAGCAGTTCGGCCATCTGGCGGTCGGAGAAGCCGAGGCGCACGTGCTGGTGGCGGATGCGCAGCTCCTCGTGATCGTGGCTGGCGAAATCGACGATGGCGATCCGCCCGCCGCTGCGCAGCACCCGCGCGGCCTCGGCCAGAGCGGGAGCGGGATCGGCGGCAAAGTGCAGCACCTGGTGGAGGATCACCGTGTCGAAGCTGGCATCGGGGAACGGCAGATCGGCAAAATCGCCCTGCACCAGCTCGATGCGGTGGGCGGGCAGGTGCTGGAGCTTGGCGCGCGCGACGCGCAGCATTTCAAGGTTCTTGTCGAGCGCGACGACCCGCTCGGCATGACCGGCGAAGAGTTCGGCGATGCGCCCCGTGCCGGTGCCGATGTCGAGCAGCGCGCCGAGCGGCGCATCGGCCAGCGCCTCGGCAAGGCGGGTCTCGACCTCGGCGTCAGCGCTGTGGAGCGCGCGCAGTTCGTCCCACTCACCGGCGTGGCGAGCGAAATAGGTCTCGGCTGCTGCCTCACGCGCGTGGCGGATCGCGGCGAGCTTCTTGCGGTCGGCCTCGCACAGGGCGGCGAAAGCGGGTTCGGCGGTTTCGGCAAGCGCAAGCAGCGCCTGCACCGCCTCGATCATCGCGCCGCCCGATTCGCTCTGGCGCAGGAACACCCAGCTGCCCTCGCGGCGGCGCTCGGCGAGGCCCGCATCGCACAGGATGCCGACATGGCGCGAAACGCGCGGCTGGCTTTGGCCCAGCACCTGCGCCAATTCGCCCACGGCCAGCTCCATCGCGCCGAGCAGGCGGGCGATGCGCAGCCGGGTCGGATCGCCCAGCGCCTTGAAGATGTCCTCGATCACCATTGTGGCGAGGAGCATATAAAGATATTTTTATATGTGTAAATCGCCTGCGAGGGCGCGCGCCGCAAAAATCGCACGCGGAACAGAGGCAAGCGGGGCCAGACAGGCGGGGCCGCTTACTCGATTAAGATCGGCGCCGCCCCGCTGATCGGCCGGAACATCTCCGCCCGCGCGGGCAGATCGGCCTCGTCATTGTAGCGCCCGATGGCGTCGTCGATCGCGGCCCCCGCCTCCTGCGCGGCGACCGCGACGAGGCACCCGCCGAAGCCTGCGCCGGTGAGCCGCACGCCGCCTGCATCGCCGAGGCTTTCGGCGACCATCTGCGCCAACCGGTCGATCGGCGGGAGCGAGACGTCGAAATCCTCTGACAGCGAAACGTGCGCCTCGCGCATCACTTCGGCCAGCACGGCGGTCTTGCCCTTGGCGAGCGCGATGCCGATCGGCTCGACCCGTTCCATTTCGGTGACCACGTGCCGCGCGCGGCGGAACAGCGTGTGATCGAGATCGGGCTCGGCGAGCAGCAGCTTGCCATGATCGAGATCGCGCAAGGCCTTGACCCCGAAGTGCTGCGCCACCGCCTCGCATTCCGCGCGGCGCTGGTTGAAGGCGCTTTCGGTGAGGCTCCGTCTGAGACCGGTGTCGATCACGGTGATCGCGAGGCTGTGGTGGATCGGCACCGGCATAAAATCAAGGCTGCGGCAATCGAGCAGCAGCGCGTGATCAGCGACGCTGGCGGCGGCGGCCATCTGGTCCATGATCCCGCAGGCGCAGCCGACGAAATCATTCTCGGCCAGCTGCGCGACCTTGGCGAGCATCTCGGGCGCGAGATCGAGCCCCGAATAGTCCGAGCACGCCAGCGCCACCGCCACGCCGAACGCCGCCGAGGAGGACAGGCCCGCACCGATCGGCACGTCCCCCGCGATCGCGATCCGCATCGGCCGCACCCGGTGGCCATAGCGCCCCAGCGCCTGCACCACCCCGCGCACGTGGTTCTGCCAGTTGTTGTCACTCCGAACGATCGGAGCGACCAGGTCGAAGCTGTCGCGCGCGCTCGCCATGTCGCCCATGTCGAGCGCGACCGCCTCGAACAGCTTCTGCTTGCTCTGCGCGGACGGCGGCCCGGCGGCGACGATCGTCTCGCGGTCGATCGCGCAAGGGAGCACGAAGCCGTCATTGTAATCGACATGCTCGCCGATCAGGTTGACGCGGCCGGGCGCGGCATAGAAGCGGCTCGGCTCCACGCCAAAGGCCAGCCGGTAGCCTTGCCGGGCGCGGGCAATCAGTCTTTCGCGGCGATCCATATGAATTCGGTGTCCCTTGCTTAGCCGCGGTAATGCACCAAGCCGCTGACAAAACGCAACATCTCAGCAGCGCGTTCAGGCGTGAGATCGCGCTGCGGCTCGCCGAGCATCTCGTAGCCGACCATGAACTTGCGCACCGATGCCG
>CAMCUB010000028.1 GCA_945878845.1 Erythrobacter sanguineus
AGCAAACCTTCAGTGCTCGTGACCGGCGGGGCCGGCTATATCGGCAGCCACGCGGTGCTTGCCCTGCGTGATGCGGGATGGCCGGTCGCGGTGATCGACAATCTGACCACGGGCTTCCGCTTCGCGATTCCCGAGAGCGTGCCGCTCTATGAGGGCGATATCGCGGATGGCGCGCTGCTGGCGCGGATTTTTGCCGAGCAGGGCACGCGCGCGATTATGCATTTCGCAGGCTCGATCGTGGTGCCCGAAAGCGTCGCCGACCCGCTGAAATATTACCACAACAACACCGCCAAGAGCCGCGCGCTGATCGAGGCGGCGGTGACGGCAGGCGTGCCGCACATGATCTTCTCCTCGACCGCGGCGACCTACGGCATCCCCGATGTGGCGGCCGTCTCCGAGGATACGCCGCAGCGCCCGATCAACCCCTATGGCTGGTCCAAGCTGATGACCGAGCGGATGCTCGCCGATGTCGCCGCCGCGCATCCGCTCAACTACGGCGTGCTGCGCTATTTCAATGTCGCGGGCGCCGATCCGCAGGCGCGGAGCGGGCAATCGACCTCGGGCGCGACGCACCTCATCAAGGTCGCCATCGAAGCCGCGCTCGGCATGCGCGAATCGGTGAGCGTGTTCGGCACCGACTACGCCACGCCCGATGGCACGGGGGTTCGCGACTATATCCATGTCAGCGATCTGGCGGCGGCCCACGTGCTGACCCTGGAGGCGCTGATCGCCGATCCGGCGCGCTCGCTGACGATGAATTGCGGCTATGGCCGGGGCTTCTCGGTGACCGAGGTGCTCGATGCGGTCGACCGGGTGACGAATCGCAAGCTCGACCGCCGGCTCGAGCCGCGCCGCGCGGGCGACCCCGATTCGCTGATTTCCAACCCCGCGCGGCTCAAGCAGACGCTCGGATGGGAGCCGCAAAACGCCGATCTCGACACGATCATCGCCCATGCGCTCGCCTGGGAGCGCAAATTGAGCGACTTGAGGGGCTGAGACGAAGAGCTTTTCTTGGCAAATCCTCGAGCAATATGCGCGGTTCGATGGACTTTATGCAGTGTAATAGTATGGCAGCTAACGATGCTTGCATATTGTCTCGTAATTTATTGAGTTCTTATTGGCCGCGCGGTTCAATTTGGCTCAGTCCACTGACGCTACTGCCAGGAGCGGACATTTTTTTCTGGTCGTCAATGAGCTGCTCTGGTCAAAGGTCGTTTCCCGATTGTCTAGACTTGGAGCCCATTACTCAGCAGCTGGGCAAGGCGCTGCCATAAACGAGCGAGGAATTCACGATCGACCTCAACGCCTGACATCAGCCGCTATTCAACCGAGACTGCCCTCCGGAGCGGCGTCTGGACACCTCGAAGAGCCGGCTGTTTTCGGCCTGACGGCACCGCGAGAAGTATGATCGCAGCCTTTGGTGCGTGAGGGCTGCGCCTTTCGGCCTGCTTTCCTCGGTCTTCGGGGCTGGCACGCCACTCAGCACGCAGTTTTCGCGCTATGCATGCGCACCTCGCCCCTCGAGCCAGGCGCGGCGCTGGACGTGAGAGGCGAGGTTGACCATGCCGATCTTGATCCGGGCGCGGGCGATGCCGATGGTGCGGATGAACAGAACCATGCGGTGCTTCTGGCCAGCGAACACGTGCTCGACCGCCGAGCGGTCGGCGGAGCGCTTCGCATTGGCTCGCGCGATGTGCTCCGGCCGCCGTGCCCCGTCATGGGTGTTGACAGCGCTCGCGTCCCGGGTGCGGATCAGCCCCCGGGCTCGGTCGATGCCGATTGGGTTCTTGTAGCCGAACATCGGGATCGCGAGATCGACCAGCTTGAAGCCATTGGGATCGGCGCCCTCCTTCACCTTGGCCTTCGAGTATTTGACCGTCCAACGGGCGTCACGGTCTTTTTCGCGAACCTTGGCTTGCCTCTCCTTCCAGCGTTCCATGCTCTTGTCCTGCTTGATCGCCGCGTTCTGTTCCTCGGTCTTGCGCGGCTTGGGTGCCGGCACCACGGTCACATCGATGATCTGACCGCCCATCGCCGGGTAACCGCGATCGGTCAGCGCCGCATCAAAGCGCGCAAAGAGTTAATCGATCACCTTGGCCTCCACGAGCTGCTCGCGGAACAGCCACACCGTGGTGACATCGGGCACCCGGCCATTAAGCCCCAAGCCAAGGAGCCGTTGGAACAAGAGCCTGCCTTTGATCTGGAACGCGGTGCCTCGTCCGACAGCGTGTAGAGCGCCTGCAGCACCAGGATCTTGAACATCATCACCGGATCGAACGGGGGCTGGCCGCCCTTGCCATGAGCGCGCCGCCGCAGTGCCGCTATCTGCAGCCCGCGGAACACCTCAAACCCCTCCATCGCCGCCAAGCGCTACACTGGATCGCCCGCCGCGCTCAGCGCCGTATAACGATCCGACAGATCAAGGAAACCAGACTGCCCCCCCATCTTCGCCTGCGCTCACTGCTGAGGCAAATGAATCAGATCAGCACCTCAAAGGCGAGGGTTTTACGAGGCGTCCAGTTGTGTCTGCCTCCGTCCGCATGACGCCACTTTTTTTGGGGGCATAATTGGGGGCATTATTGACTAGATCGGACATTTTTTGCATTATATAACAACAATATATGGCTATTGTTTGAATCCCTCCTGCCGCCACCGTCCTTTGAAAAGACGGGTTTTTTCCCTTTCCGGGCCATTCGCTCCCATACCGCTTCCGATATGATAGCGGCCTGATTGGGACGCCAAACGCGTTGTGCCTGTCATGCAGCGTCTGCCCGTCCTCGGACCCATGAGGGAGCGGCATTGATCTGGTCACTCTAAACCGTCGCGCGGCGCGCGTCGCTACTCGTGACGCAGTGCATCAATCGGGTCGAGTTTGGAGGCCCGGCTTGCAGGATAGTAGCCGAAAACGATCCCCATGCTGGCCGCGAAGAGGAAGCTCACCACGTTGATCACCGGATCGAACACGAAGGGCACGTCGATCGCCGCAGCCAGCCCCAGCGAGGCGCCAAACCCCAGCGCAACCCCCACCAGCCCGCCGAGCGCGCAAAGCACCACCGCCTCGGTCAGGAATTGCAGCCTGACCTCGCGCGCCAGCGCGCCGATCGCCAGGCGGATGCCGATCTCGCGGGTGCGTTCGGTGACCGAGACGAGCATGATGTTCATGATCCCGATGCCGCCCACCAGCAGGCTGATCGAGGCAATCACCGCCACCATCGCGGTCAGTGCACCGGTTGCCGCGCCCAAGGCCTGATTGACCTGCGCGGTGTCGATGACGTTGAAATCATTGGGCGCGCCGTCCTGCAGCAGCCGCCGCTCGCGCAGCAGATCAACCAGCGCATCCTGCACTGTCGCGGCGGCATAGGCCGGATCGTACTTGATCACGAAGAAATCCAGATTTTCGTTGCCGCGGAAGCGGCGCTGGACATTCTTGAGCGGCAAGTAGACCGCATCATCGTCATCCGCGCCGTTGCCGCCTTGTCCGCGCTCCGCGATCATACCGATGACCTCGCACGATACATTGCCGAGCCGCATCCGCGCGCCGAGCGGGCTGGTGTCGGGCGGAAAGATCGCCTCGCGCACTTTCAACCCGAGCATGCAGACATTCTTGCCCGATTCCTCCTCGTCGCGGGTGAAGGGCCGCCCCTCGGCGATCTTGACCGACTGGGCTTCGAGAAAGGCATTGGTCACCCCCTGTATCCGCGTGTCCCAATCCTGCCCGTTGTAGAAGGCGGTGGCGTTGGCCGACACCTGTCCGGCGGCAATTTGCACCCCGGCGATTTGCTGGCCGACGGCGCGCACATCGGCCTCGTCGAAGGGGCGAATGGTGCCGCGATCCGTGCGCACCGGGAAGACGATGAAATTGCTCGCGCCAAGCGATGAAATCTCTTCCTGCACCGACGCCGTGACGCCGTTGCCGAGCGTCACCATCGTCACCACTGCGGCGACGCCAATGATGATGCCGAGCGTCGTCAGGATCGAGCGCAGGATGTGCCGCCGGATCTCGCGCAGCGCGAGCAGGATCGAGGTGCCGAGCATCAGGCCGGATCTCCCACGGCCGCAAGCGCCTTGCGCTCGATCTTCTCGACCAGCCCGTCGCGGAACCGCACGATGGTGCCCGCGTAGGACGCCATCTCCTCTTCATGCGTGACCATCAGGATGGTGATGCCTTCACCGTTCAGCCGTTGCAGCAGCTGCATGATCTCGACCGAACGCTCGCTGTCGAGGTTCCCGGTCGGCTCGTCGGCGAGCAGCACGTCCGGCTGCGTCACCAGCGCCCGGGCAATCGCGACGCGCTGCTGCTGACCGCCCGAAAGCTCGGCCGGCGTGTGCTCGGCCCAGGGCACAAGGCCCACCTGGTCGAGCGCGTGCATCGCCGCTGCGCGCCGCACCGATTTCTTCTCGCCGCGATAGAGCAGCGGTAGCTCGACATTCTCGAGCGCGGTGGTGCGTGCGAGCAAGTTGAAGCCCTGGAACACGAAGCCGAGATAGCGCCGCCGCAGTAGGCTGCGCTGGTCGCGGTCGAGCTTTTGCACCTCGAACCCGCGAAAGCGGAAGATGCCCCCCGTGGGCACGTCGAGACAGCCCAGAATGTTCATTGTCGTCGACTTGCCCGATCCCGAAGGGCCCATCACCGCCACGAACTCGCCGCGCGCGATCGTGAAATCGACGCCCTTCAGCGCCTGAAACGCCGCCGCTCCGGTGCCGAAGGTCTTGGTGATCCCTTGCAGCTCGATCAGCGGTTCTCCCGTCACTGCGCGGCTGCCTTGACCCCGGTCACGACCTTCATGCCGGGCTTGAGGCCTTCGCCCCTGACCACGGTCAGGCGCCCGTCGCTGCGGCCGGTGATGACGTCGATCGCGCGCAGCGTGCCGTCAGCCTCAAGCACCTGCAATTGCTGGCGGCTGCCTTCGCCGATGCTTGCCTGCTGCTTGCCGTCCTCGAGCCCGATCTGCGGCTGGAACACCCCGCCGCCTTCCTCCTTCTTCTCTTCCGGGCGGAAGCGCAGGGCGGCATTGGGGACCAGCAGTGCGCTGCCGGTTTTCTGCGTCTCGATAGTCGCGGTTGCGGTCATGCCCGGGCGCAGGAGGCCATCGGTATTGCGGACATCGAGCCGCGCTTCGTAGCTCACCACCGAATTGCCCGAAGCCGAAGCAGCCGCGCTGCTGCCGCCCGAGGAAGAACCCTCGACCGTGCCCTTCGAGGCCAGGTCGACCCGCTGGAGCACCGCCGGAAAGCGCTTGCCGGGATAGGCATCGACGGTGAAGGTGGCCTGCTGCCCGGGCTTGACCTGGCCCACGTCCGCCTCGTCGATCGCCACGCGCAGTTGCATCTCCGACAGGTCCTCGGCGATCACGAACAGGGTGACGGTGTTGAAGCTGGCGACCACGGTCTGCCCTGGCTCCACCCGCCGGGCCAGCACGACACCGGTCACAGGTGCCCGGATCACCGCGCGGCTGCGGGTGGTAAGGTTGGCCTTCAATGAGGCTTCCGCCGCCTCGATATTGGCGCGCGCGGACGCCAGCGTTGCGCGGTCGCGCTGAACGGCGGCCTGCGCCTGCTCGACCTCGATCTGCGAAGGCACGCGTCCGCCCGAAAGCCGCCGCACCTCCTCGAGCCGGGCGAGCTGCACCTTGTCGATATCATAGGTCGCCTGCGCCTGCCCGAGCGCTGCACGGGCAGCGTTCACATTGGCGCGCGACTGGGCGATCTGCTGGTCGATGATCTCGGTGTTGATCACCGCAATCACCTGCCCCTTGGTGACCCTGTCGTTGACATCGACCAGCACCGAATCGAGCGGCCCGGTGACTTCCGCGCCGACTTCGACCTGGTTGGTCGGGCGCAAGTTGCCGGTTGCCGTCACCGACAATGCGAGCGAGGCCTGCGTAACCGGCTCCGTGATGTAGTCGGGGCCCGGCGCCTCGGCCGTGCAGCGCGCGATGATCAGCGCCAGCACGAGCAGGATCAGCGCCGGAAGCCAGAACTTCATCCACCGCCGCCAGCGGGGGACGGGCTTGGTGCCGAGGAATTCGTCCACGCCGGAAGCTTGGGGCGGCGCTTCGGCGGCCGGTTTCGTCAGATCGGTCAAGTTGCGGGCTCCCCTGCAATCGGATTGATGGCGGCGCCCTCGGGCACGGTCCACCCGCCGCCCATTGCCCGGGCGAGCGCAATATAGGCCTGCGCGCGCGATCCTTGCGCAGCTACCAGCGCGGTGCGCGTGCTGAGCAGCTGGCTTTCGGCGACAAGCAATGTCTGGAAATCGATCAGCCCCGCCTGATACTGGCTCCGGGCAAGGATCGCGGCGTTCTGGGCGCCGTCGCTTGCCTCGGCCAGCGCGGTGACGCGCGCATCGCTGGTGCCGAGATCGACCGCGGCGCTTTCGACCTCCTGCAGCGCGGTGAGGATGCTCTGCCGCCACGCCGCGAGCGAACCGTCGGCATTGGCGCGCGCCGCGTCGATCTGCCCGCGCACCCGCCCGCCGTCGAAGATCAGCTGCGACAGGCTGGCGAAGACATTGCCGGTGACGATGTCGAACAGGTCGCCCACGTCAGTGCCGCCGGTGCCGATCGTGCCTGTGAGCCGGGCGAGGGGATAGAGCTGCGCGCGGGCGACGCCGATGCGGGCGAGGTCGGCGGCGAGCCGGGCTTCGGCGGCGCTCACATCGGGGCGGCGGCGCAGCGTATCGGCAGGCGCGGCGATGGCGACGCGGATCGGCGGAGCAGGCACGGCGCGCGGGGCTTCGGCGAGGGCGCGGTAGACCCGGCCCGGCGGCTCGCCGATCAGGGTCGAAATGGCGTTGGCAACCGCGACAAGGTTGCTTTCGAGCTGCGGAATGGTTGCGGCAGTCTGCGCGCGCTGGGTGCGGGCCTGCTCGACATCGAGGCTCGCGACCAGCCCTGCCTGATTGCGCCAGCGCGCGATCTGCAAGTTGTCTTCCTGGACCGCCAGTGTCTCGCGCGCGATGGCGAGCTGCGCGGCGAGCGCGCGGGCGGAGATCACCTGCGTGGCGACCTGCGCGGTAATCACCCGTTCGAGATCGCCGAGCGAATAGCCCGCCGCCTGAAGATCGCCGCGCGCGGCATCGCGCGAGGCATCGATCCGGCCGAACAGGTCCGCTTCCCACTGCACGTCCGCGCCGAGCGATAGTTGCACGCCGTCCCGCGCCAGATCGCCGATATCGCGCTGCGCCCCGCCGCTGCCCGAAATCGTCGGCAGAAACCCGGCCTGCGCCTGCCTGAGCCCCGCGCGGGCAGCCCGCAGGCGGGCGGCGGCCTGCGCGATATCGAGGTTGTCGGCCTGCGCCTTGGCGACGAATTCGGAGACCAGCGGATCATCGAGCATCGCCCAGTAGCGATCAAGCGCGACCTCGGCCTCGCCCGGCGGCGCAAGCACCCACCGGTCGGGCAGCGGCTGGACGCTCGCGATGGGGGGCGGCTCGGCGCGCGAGAGCGCGCAACCGGTCAGCGTTGGCCCCGCGAGTGCCAGAAGGCATACCGCTGCTGCTGCCGCGCTTCTGCCTTGCCTCCTGGAAGCCCCGTCGCGCTGACTGTCATGCTCCAAGTTGCGCCCCTTTTCTGTCCGGTCTGCTGCTGCGGTTTGCGGCCGCAATCGTGGTAAACGCCGGAAGCTCCTGACCTAGCTAGAGTGTGCCGCGAGGCCGCACAACGCGCCTTCGTCGATCATAGTGTTGCTGCGGTCGATGAAGCGCGCCTTTGCGGCGGGCTGCAGCGGCACGATCGGGCTCGGTCTGCACAACTTCTGCACGACAAGTCCGCCGTTCGGACAAGCCGAGGACCATCACCTGCACATCGGCATCAGGCAGATCATCCGGCGACAATCGGAGAATGCCCATGCCACGTGCCATTGCCCCACCTGCCTTTTCGCGCTTCACTTTCCTCGCCAAGCTCGCCGCGGCTGCCGCCGTGGTCGCGGTGGGCGATGTTCTACTTTACGGCTTTGCGGGCGGCTCGATCATCGGCGTCTTCGCGCTTCTATGGCTCGCGGCGCTGGTCTTCGCCCGCCCCGCGGTGCGCCGGACGCGCGGTGGATGGATCGCGCTCGCCTGCGCCGCGACGTGCGCGCTGGTGCTTGTCCTCGAGCCTTCGCTTCTTGCCACCATGCTGTTCCTTGCTGCGATCGGCAGCGCCGCGCTGCTGGTGCGCCATGTGTTCGACAACGCCATCCTGTGGGGTCTGCGGCTGGGCTTCCTCGGCCTTCGAGCGCCATTCGGCCCGCCCGGTGACCTGTGGCGGATGCTGCGCCTGCCGGGCCGCAGCGGGGCTTCGAGCGCGAGAGGACTGGTGATGAACCTCGTTCTGCCGCTATCGGGCGGGGCGGTGTTCCTGTCCCTTTTCGCCAGCGCCAATCCGGTGCTCGGGCAGGCGCTGGAGGCGGTGCAGCGGCCCGATACGGGCACGCTCATCCTCCACGCGATGCTGTGGACTGTGATCATCGGCTTGGTCTGGCCCACCCTGCGCCCGCGCGCGCTGCGGATTGCCAGCGGGACATGGAGCGTCCTCCCGCGCCTCCCCGACCCGCCGGTCACCTCCGCGCTCATCACACTGGGCGTCTTCAACGCTGTGTTCGCGCTGGAGAACGTGCTCGATATCGTCTTCCTGTGGAGCGGCGCGCCCTTGCCGGGGGACATCACCCTTGCCGATTACGCGCATCGCGGAGCCTACACCCTGATCGCGACCGCGCTGCTGGCGGGCCTGTTCGTCCTCCTCGTCCTGCGCCCCGGTGCGAGCCTCGCGAGCCATCCGATGGTGCGCCGTCTGGTGCTGGTGTGGGTCGCGCAGAACATCCTGCTGGTCGCTTCGAGCATGCTGCGCTTGGTGGACTATATCGCGGCCTACTCGCTCACCGAACTGCGCATTGCCGCGCTGGTGTGGATGGTGCTGGTGGGCTTCGGGTTGATGCTGATCGGCTGGCGTTTCCTCACCAACAAGAGCGCTGCCTGGCTGATCAATGCCAATGCCCTGACCGCCGGGATCGCGTTGACGGGGGCGAGCATCATCGACTTCGGCGCGGTCGCAGCGCGCTGGAACGTCGATCACCCGAGCGAGCTGGTCGCGCTCGACCTGTGCTATCTCGACCAGCTCGGCAGCGCCGCGCTGATCCCGCTTATCGAGCTGCGCGATGCACCCATCGGCGCCGAGCGTCAGGACCGAGCCGTGTTCCTGAGCCGGCAGGCCTACGAGAACCTCGCCCAGCGCCAATCCGACTGGCAGGGATGGACTTTGCGCGGTGCATGGCGGCTCGCGACGGCGGAGGCGATGCTTGCGGGTGACACCCGTGTCGCCCGTGAGGCTCCCCATGGGCGCGGCTGCGGCGGACATATCTACCCGCCGCCCCCGCCGCCGATTGTCGAAACGCCCGAGGCCGCTGAATCCGCGCCGCCTACGTCGGTGCCGGTCAAGGACAAGCCCGCCGCCCCCGCTCCGCCGGTCTCTACCGGACCAGACCTACCTGTTCCTCCGCCCTACCGTCGCGGATTGACGCGGGATGAAATCCGGTGATCTTGCGGAGCATGCCCCACACCATCCTAGTCGTCGATGACGATCCCCACATCCGCCAGCTGCTGGTCTTCGCGCTCGGCAAGGCGGGGCTCGCCAGCCATGAGGCCGCCGATGGCGAGGAGGCGGTGGCGATGATCGCTGCCTGTCCGCCCGATCTCGTGATCCTCGACATCAACATGCCGCGCATGGACGGGCTCGAGGTGTGCCGCCGGGTGCGGGCGACGAGCACCGTGCCGATCCTGTTCCTGTCCTCGCGCGATGACGAGATCGACCGGGTGCTGGGGATCGAGCTGGGGGGCGATGACTATGTCGTCAAACCCTTCTCCCCGCGCGAGGTGGTGGCGCGCACCCAGGCGATCCTGCGCCGCGCTGCGGGCGGTGCCGCCCCGGCCGCCGCTGCGCCCGAGTCTGCGGGCGCGCTCGTGACCCATGGCTGCCTTGCGCTCGACACCGAGAGCTGGCGCGCGCGCTGGGACGGGCGCGAGGTGGTCCTCACCGTCACCGAATTCGCGATGCTGCGCGCGCTGGCGGCGCGGCCGGGCAAGGTCTTCAGCCGCGACGAATTGATCGACCGGCTGCACGGGCCGGGCTTCGCGGTCACCGACCGCACCATCGACAGCCACATCCGCAACATCCGCGCAAAGTTCTCCGTGGTGGGCGCCGAGGGGCTGATCGAGACCCGTGCCGGGATCGGCTATGCGCTCGGGCCCTGCATGGCCGGGGGCTCGGCCGAAGGATGATCCGCGCCGCGAAGGAATGGCTCAAGGCGCGCTGGCCGCGGCTGTCCTTGCGCACCATCGTGTTTGCGACGCTGTTCACGGTCGCAGCGCTGCCGGGAATCGCGGCAATGTTCCTGCGCGTCTACGAGAACACACTAGTCCGCCAGACCGAGGCCGAGCTGGTGGCGCAAGGGGCGGCGCTGGCGGCCGCGGCGGCGGCGCAATGGCCGGGCGCGCCGCCCGCCACGCTGCCCGACCGCCAAGATCTGGTACCCGAGGTGCCGACGATCGACCTCAGCAGCACCCCGATCCTGCCCGAGCGGCCCGCCCCGTCGCGTGCCTCTGCGGCGCCCGACCCGCAGGCCCTTGTCGCTGCCCGCGCGCTCGCCCCGGTGGCGGCGCGGACCCGGCAGGTCACCCTGTCGGCCATCCTTCTCCTCGACCGGCAGGGTCTGGTCGCCGCCGACGGCGACGCGCAGAGCCTCTCAGACCTTCCCGAAGTGCGCGCCGCGCTCGCCGGGCGACCGGCGACCGTCCTGCGCCGCAATGGCGACTACCGGGCTGGCTATGACTTCGAATGGCTCAGCCGCGCTGCCGCACTACGGGTGCATCACGCTCGGCCGGTGATCGTGGACGGCCGCGTGGTGGGCGTGCTGTTGCTGTCACGCTCGGCCCGGGCGCTGTTCAAGGGGATCTATGCCGACCGCGGCAAGATCGCCTTCGGGATCGTCGCGATTTTCGGCGTGCTGGTGGTGCTCTCCGGCGTGCTCACGCGCGGGATTGTCCGGCCGGTCGAGGCGCTGGCGCGGGCGAGCCGGGCGCTCGCCTCGGGGCGGCAGGAGGATATCCCGGAGCCCCCGCGCACCGCCGCGACCGAGATCCAGGCGCTCTATACCGATTTTGCCCGCATGGCCGAAGCGATCGAGCGGCGCTCGCGTTACCTGCGCGACTTCGCCCATGCGATGAGCCACGAATTCAAGACCCCGCTCTCGGGCATCCGCGGGACGCTCGAGATCCTTGCCGATCACGGCGAGACCATGGCCCCGGAGGAACGGCGGCGGTTTCTCGCCAATGCCGATGCCGATGCCGCGCGGCTGACGATGCTGACCGCAAGGCTGCTCGAACTGGCGCGGGCGGATCTGGGCGCCAATGACCCGGCGGCGCGGGCGGATCTGGCCGATGTCCTCAGACGCCACGCGGACGCCTGCGGGGCGGGCTTTGCGGTCGCGGCCGATCTTGCGCCCCGCATGCCGCTACTGGCCATGCCCGAAGCGGCGCTCGACGCGGTAGTCGGAGCGCTGATCGACAATGCGCGGCAGGCAGGAGCGCAGCGGATCGCCTTTACGGCGCGGATCGTGGCAGGGACCGGCATGGCGCATATCACGATCGCCGACGATGGCCCGGGCATCGCGCCCAGCGACCGGGCGCGGGTGTTCGAGCCGTTCTTCACCACCCGCCGCGCCAGCGGGGGCAGCGGGCTAGGCCTTCCCATCGTCCTCTCGCTGGTCGATGCTGCGGGGGGCGAGCTGCAGCTGGACGAGAGCGAGGCAGATGGCGAAGGCGGCGCGCGCTTCGTGCTGACGGTGCCGGTCGCCGCCGACCGGTTCGGCCCCGCGAACGTGTGAGTACGCAACCCGCGCTGAGCCGACTCTAGACCGTGGATGCTGCGCGCAAGCGTCGCTCTGCGAACCAGAGCACGCCGCTGAGCAAGAGCCACAGCAGGACATAGGGCCACCCGGCGGAGCGCCGTTCCTGCTGAGCGCTGACCTTCGCGGCGGACTGCTGTGCCGCCCAGCGTGCTGTCGCCTGACCGGTCTCGGCGGCACGCAGGGATGCAAGGGCCGCCTCGGGAAGGACGAGGAAAGCGAAGGCCTGCTCGCCGCCGCGCCCCGTCTGCACGATCTTGTGCTCGCCAGGCACCTGCGGCCAGTAGGCAGCGCATCCGCGCGGGCCTGCATCGGGGTCAATGACAAGCGCGACCTCGGCATTGCCGGGTGCGATGGCCCGCGCATCGGCGGCAATGCCGCAGATCGCGGCCCGCTCGCCCGCCTGCACCAAGGTGGGCACATCGGGGCGGAACACGCTATCGGGCCGCGCGACCGCACTCAGCGTCTGGCTCCACCACTGGGCGTAGCGATCCTGCTGCCCGCCGAGCACCAGCGCGAAACCGTCGGCGAGAGTCCACAAGGCCACGCGCCCCTGTCCGCGCTGCTGCCATCCGGCCAGCAGCGCCCCATCGGCGTCGGTGACCACCGGCACGACATCCGGCCCGGTGCGAAGCGTCCATCGCCCCAGTTCGGGGGCCGGATCGTCAAGCGTGTTGAGGCCTTCCGCAGCGTCCGGGAGCGGCGGGCCGCTCTTTGCCGCCAGCGCTTCGGCGTCTGCGGCGAGGGGGGGCAGTGCCACTTCGGCAAGCTCGCTGCCGCCCTCCGCGGCAAAGCCGAGACTGCGCCATGCGCCGCGCGCGTCGGCCGTGGCGGGGCCAGTCATTCGCACCACGACGCCGAGCCCGCCGGTGACAGCCTGCGCCAAGCCCGCCCGCCCGCCGCCGCCGAGTGCCATGAGCGCCCGGTCGTCGAGGATCACGATGTCGCTATCGGCCAGACTCGCCCGGTCGAGCCGCACCCCGTCACCGCCCAGATCGACACCGCCGCCCGCTTCCAGGCGGCTTCTGAGCGCGATCCCCGAATCCTCGGCCCAGCGGCGCAGATATTTGGTCTCGGGCGAGGGCGCGCCGATCAGCAGCGCGCGCAGGGGCCGCTCCTCGAGCGTGCGCAGCGGCACCGGGGTGTCCGAGACGATCTCCTTGTCGCGCCCGCGCAGGCGCAGCGTGAAGGCCACGAGACCCGGCGCGCGCGTGGTGCCGCCGAGCGTGAATTGGCCTGCATCGCCAAGCGCACGGCTGTCCACCCGCTCCCGCGCCGGATCAAGCAGTTCGGCCGTCCCGCCCGCCATTCCCGCCGCCTCGCCCGCGAGCGTGAACACCGCGCCAGCGGGCGTGTCGGCGGGCGGATCGAGCCGGATCAGGCCGCGGGGGGCCGGCATCGGGGTGAAGGTGGCCGGGACCCCGGCAGCGGCGTCGCGATCCCTTTCGGTGAGCCCGCGTCCGGCGATCCGCAGGCGCTGCACCTGGGGGTGACGGCGTAGCGCCGTGGCGAGGTCGGGCACGCGCTCGGCAGTGGGGATCCCTGGTGCCTCGGGCAGTGCGACCAGCCGTTCCCCGGGTTGGGCGCGGGTGTCAGCGGGTGTCTCGGCGGTGGCGACGACCAGCGTCTCCCCGCCAATCGGGATGGCGGGCGGGAACAGCGCGAAATAGAGGCTCAGCCCGCTGGCGAGCGAGAGGCCCGCGAGCACCCACCCTTGCCAGCCGCGCCGCAGCAGCGCGAGCCGCACCATCGCAGCCAGCGCGCCTGCGGCGATCAGCGCGGCGGTCAGGGTCTCGGGGCCGACCATTCAGCGCAGACCCTCGGCATAGCGGCGGCCCAGCGCGCCGCCATCGCCGCGGCGGCGCACCTGCGCGGGGGGGCGGGTGAGCACGGTCCACAATGTCCCGCGCAGCTTCTCGCGCAAGACCCGCGAGCCTGGCTCAGCCCGCAGGGCGTCAATGGCGGCAAGCACCGCCAGCGGATCGCGGATCCGGGCGCTGTTGCCGCGCACCCAGCTCTCGAGCCCGGCCAAGTCGATCGCCCCGGTCTGGGCGAGCGCGCGCCATGCGGTGGCCGGAACCGCATCGGGAAGCGTGTAGGGCGTCAGCTGCGCCCCGCCGCCGACGATCCCTTCGCGCTTGCCGGTCAGGCGCCGGGCCATGTCGATCGGCGGCTGCTGCGAGCCGATCCGGGGCAGGTAGATGCGCGTCGCCTGCTGGATGCGCTTGATGTAATCGAGCGCCTTGTTCTCGAACGGCAGCGCGGCTTCAGGCTTGCCGGTGCGCAGATTGACCTCGGCCTCCCACATCGCATCGAGCGCAAGCTTGAGCAGCGCGCGGGAATCGGGATCAAGCAGGGTCGCCGCCTCGCTCTCGTCATGGGTGTGGCCGTAATCGGCAAGGACATTGCCGAGATCGCCGAACACCGGACTTGCCGGCGCTTCGCCGTGGTCGTGGCCGTCACCGTCGTAATGATCGGGCTCGGCGGGCTCCTCCTTGTCGGCGGTCGGCAGCGGGGGCTTGGGTGTCTCCTCGGCCTCCATCCCCATGAACTGGCCATAGCGCAGGCGCAGCAGGCGTTGGTCGACGCCGATGGTGTCGGCCCGGACGAGGAAGTCGTCGGGGCTGAGGCTCCGGCGCTGTTTGATGAGCGCCTCGGTGTCGATGATCACCTGCCGCTGGCTGCGGAAATAGGCGGGCAGCTGCCGTTTGGCCGCGAGGTCGAGGCCTTCGACCTCGGCGAGCCTGGGCGAGGGGAAACGCAGGATCACGCCGGGTCCGCGCACCACCTGCGGACCGGGCGAGCGGGTGTCGGCGATAGTCAGCTGCACCACCAGATCGCTCCCGGGCTGGAGGCCATAGGGGGCGAGCGGCAGGTCGATGGCAAAGCGGCTGCGGCGCGGATCGCCCCCACCTAAAGCGGTGCCGGTGATGCTGATGCTGCGCTCGGCAAAGCGCACATTCTCGCCCTCGCCGATGGCGGTGGTGATGGTTGCGCGGGCGAATGGGTTGACCGCGTAATCGTCCGATGCTTCGAACACCACACGCCAGCTGCGCTGTCCGGGGCTCATGGTGGCGAGACCAGAGGCGGGCTCGATCACGCGCACCTGCGGCGGTTCGTCGGCGATCGGTTCGAGCCGGTAGGCGGGGAGCTGCGTGCGCATCCCGGCGGCGTTGACGCGATATAGCGAGGGCATGTCGAGCCGCAGTGACGCGCCCCAGCCGTCAGGGTTGCGGACAAGCGGGATGGCCTGCCCGCCGACAAGCTGCACCGCAGCCGATTGCGGCGGCGGGTCGAAGGCAAAGGTCCACTCGATGCGCGAGCCTTGCGGCGCACGGATGTCGAGGGTGTCGGAAAGCCGCGCGGGAAGGCCGGTATAGGCAGGCGGGACAATGCGCACACGCTGCCCGGTGAGGCGCGGCTCTCCGCGCGCGGCGGGGGTGGCGGTGGTCACGGGGGCGAGCGGGGGCGGGGCGGTGCGCTGCGCCTGCCAGACGATGATCCCGGCAAGGGCCGCTGCGGCAAAGCCCCAGGCGATGGTAATGCGACGCCGAGACCAGCCATCGGCGAGGCTTGCGGGATCGATAACGGCCAGGCGGGCGGCGATCCGCTCGGCCTGAAGCCTTTCCATCGGGGCGAGCTCAGCAGGTGCGAAGACCAGCGCGGCGCTGTCTTCAAGGCTTTGCTCGCGCGCGTTGAGGCGGCGCACCAGCCAACTGCGGTCGAGGCGGTCTGCGGCCCGCCGCGCCGCCCATGCGACACCAAGGCCTCCGCAAACGAGAGCGGCGAGGGCGGGAAGGGGCCCACCAAGCGCGAAGGCCAGCCACGCCAGCACCAGCGCCAGCGGGCTCCACACCAGCGCCGCGTCCAGCGCGGCATGGCGGCGGGCAGGGGCGAGCCAGTCGGCAAAGTCGATCATCCCGCTCACGCCGTAAACCTTCGCCGGCGGGTGGCGAGCAGGCGCTCGGCCAGGAAAAGGCCTGCGATGATCACGCCCAGCCATGCCGAAAGCTCGTAGGGCGGCAGCGCGAAGGGCGCGACGCCCGCCACGGGTGCAAAGGCGGCGGCACTGACCCGGGCAGGCGGGGGAGCGGGAGGCGTTACAAGATCGCGCAAAAGCGCAGGGAAGCTGCCAGACAGCAGGTCGGGCATCGCCGCCGGTTCGAGCGGGCGCGTGAAGCGCATGATCCGTCCCGCCCCCAGCACCCCGCCCTCGACCAGCGCACCGCCGGTGTCATCGCGCCACAAGGGCGCGCTGGCAGCGGGCATGGCGACCTCTGCCTGCGCCGCGAGGAGGGCGGTGCCGCCTGCGCTCACCCAGTCGGTGAGGGCTTGCGGCACCGGGCCCGGCTTGAGCCACACCAGCACCGCACCATCGCGGGGCAGATCGGTTCCGGTCGAAGCATCGAAGCGCTCTTGCTCGCTCCACGCCTGAGCGGCGGCGTGGAAATAGCGCACAGCCCCGGCTTGCCCCTCTGCATTTCGCAAGGCGAGCGCGGGGGCAGGGGGCGCTTCGGGCGCATCAGCCTGCGACGCACTCGTGGCCTTCTCGACCACCTGCCAGGTCACCTTGCGGGTCAGGCGCAAGCGCGCCGCGTCCACGCCGGCGAGCACTGGCGGCACGAGGATCGTGAGCGCAGCGGCGGGCGGCAATTCGGCATCATATTGGCGGATCAGGCTGGAGGTTTGGGCGCGGGCAGGCGGCGTCGCTTCCCCGACTTCCGGAAAGCCCGGCGCGATCCAGCGCAGGTCGGCGTCCGGCCCTGCGGCCTTGCGCGCGGCGGCCGCATCGATGCCAGGCGCGGCGAGAACGCGCGGGGCATCATCCTCCCACCCCAGCATCGCAGGCCGCGCCAGCAGCAACGCGAGGCAAGCGACGATCAGCAGTCGCAGAGCCAGCAGCAGCCACTCGTCGAAGCGCAAGCGGCTGCGCGGGCGCGGGCGCGCGTCGAGCCAGCGCAGCGCGGCGAAATCGAGCGGCACCTCCTCGGTGCGGCGGCGCAGGTGGATCACCAGCGGCACGATCAGCGCCGCCAGCATCGCGAGGCCCAGCGGGGCCAGCAGCAGCGGGGTCACGGTGCTCTGCCTCGGCGCCCGAAGAACACCTGCAAGGGCTGATCGATCGGTTCGTCCAGCACATAGGCCGTGTGCGGGATGCCAGCCGCATCGAGCCGTTCAGCCAAAGCCTCGCGCGCGGCGGCGAAGCGGGCGAGGAAGGTCTCGCGCAAGGCCGCGCCGTCGGTCACCAGCTCCTCGCCGCTTTCCTGATCGCGGAACCGAAAGCCCCCGTTGAAGGGAAAATCGCGTTCCTCGGCGGTCAGCAGCTGCACCGCCAGCACCTCGCGCCCGGCCTTGGCAAGCCGCTCGATCAGAGCGATGCCCGCCTCGTCGAAGCAATCGGACAGGAACAGCACCAGATCGCGCGCGGCAATCCGTTCCCACAGCGGCGCGAGCGTGGCGGAATCGGCGAAGGTGCCTGCCGGTACCAGTCGCGAGAATTGAATTTGCATCGCTTTGAACTGCGCCCGTCCGCGGTGCGGGTCGACAACGCCGAGTGCGCTCTGCTGCAGGCTCATCCAGCCGAAGCGGTCGCCCTGCATCATCGCAAGCTCGGCCACACACAGCGCGAGGAGCTTGGCCGCCTCCATCCGCGACCAATCGGGCCGCGCCCGGTCGGCTTGCGCCATCGAGGCGCTCGCGTCGAGCAGGATCCACACCGAGACCGGGCTTTCCTGCTCGGCCTCGCGCACGAAGAAACGGTCGGAGCGAGCGAACAGCTTCCAGTCGATCCGGCGCGGCTCGTCGCCCGGCTCGTAGGCGCGGTATTGCGCGAATTCGAGCCCCGAGCCCTTGTTGCGGCTGGCATGCATCCCGAAGCCGCGATCGCCCATGTCGCGGCGGGTGTGCAAGGCAAGCCGCTTGAGCCGGCTGCGCACTTCGGGCGGTATGGTGAGCGGCGGGCGCGCCATGGACCCGGTGCTAGGCGGAAGGAGGCGGCAGGTGCGCGAGCAATGCGGCGACGATATCGTCCGCGCTCTTGCCCTCGGCCTCGGCCGCGAAACTCAGCAGCAGGCGGTGGCGCAGCACCGGGGCGGCGAGTGCTGCAATATCCTCGCGCGTGGCGGCGAGCCTGCCATGGAGCAGCGCGCGCGCCTTGGCGCACAGCACCAGCGCTTGCCCCGCACGCGGCCCCGCGCCCCAGCGCACGTAATCGGCCACCGCCCCCGGCGCATGCGCGTCGCCGGGACGCGTTGCGCGCACCAGAGAGGTGATCCAGCCGAGCAGATCCTCGCTGAGATAGACCTCACGCACATCGGCTTGCAGCGCCAGCACGTCCGCTGCCTTCATGACGCAGGGCACCGCCTCGCCTGCCTTGCCGGTGGTCATGGCAAGAATGTCGCGCTCTTCCTCGGCGGTAGGATAGCCGACGCGCACCAGCAGCAAGAAGCGGTCAAGCTGGGCTTCGGGCAGCGGATAGGTGCCTGCCTGCTCGAGCGGGTTCTGGGTCGCCAGCACGAAGAACGGGCGCGGCAATTGGTAGGTCTGCCCGCCATAGCTGACGGTCTTTTCCTGCATTGCCTCTAGCAGCGCGGCCTGCGTCTTGGGCGGCGTGCGGTTGAGTTCGTCGGCGAGCAGCAGGTTGGTGAACACCGGCCCCTTCTGGAACCGGAAGCTCCGGTGGCCGGTGCCGTGATCCTCTTCGAGCAGTTCGGTGCCGAGAATGTCGCTCGGCATCAGGTCAGGGGTGAACTGCACGCGCCGGAAATCGAGCTCCAGAGCCTCGCCCAGCGTCCGCACCAGCAGCGTCTTGCCGAGGCCGGGCACGCCTTCGAGCAGGCAATGCCCGCCCGCGAGCAGCCCGATCAGCAATTGCTCGACAACATCGTCCTGCCCGACGATCGCGGTGGCAATGGCGCGTTTCAGCCCGGCGAGCTTGGCCGTGCGCTGTTCGATCCCGGCGGCAATCACCGCAGCCTGCTCTGGCACCTGTCCAAACCCTTCAATTGCTAAGCGCATACATGACGATGTTCACCCCGAAACGGGTGTTGTCCTCGGCAAGGAAGCGCTTGTTGCGCCAGTCGTAGTCCCATTCGCAGCCATAGTCCTTGTTGCTGTAGAGCAAGCCGAGGCGGCCATTGATGGTAATGCCTTTCATGTAATCGTGAATGAGGTCATCGCCCCAGCCGTTCAGCTCGAAGGAGGTCGCAGGCGGGCCCTTGAACTTGAAGAAGCTCGAATAGACCGGGTGGTCATTGGGCAGCTTCTTCATGGCGTCCGCGCCGAAGATCCGCGCCATCTGCGCCTCGAATGACTTGGCGAACAACCCGTCGATATCATGATTGCAATCGTCAACGAAGACGAAGCCGCCATTCCTGACATAGCGTTCGAAATTGCGGCGTTCGGCGTCCGAGAATTCGACCGCCTTGTGCCCGGCGAGATAGCAGAACGGGGCTGAAAGCATCGCCGGATCGCTCAGGGCCACCACCCGTTCCTTCGGATCGACGCGCAAGGTTGTGTAATCGACCAGCGAGGTGATGAGGTTGGCCGGCATGCGCTGGTCGACGTCCCAGTCGCCCGAATTGTACCTGAGCCGGGTGAACCAGAAATCGTAACCACCAGCGGCCCGCGGGGCCGCGGCGAGCCGTGCGCCCAGCGCCGTCAACGCACCGCCAGCAGCGAGCCGCAGGAAACGGGCGCGGGTCATGGCAGTCATGCTCACGATCCTTGCGCCCGCTTGCCCAAATCGTCAGACCGCGTCGGACAGCGAGGTGAAGGTGAAGTCCCGGATCTTCATCGGCGGCAGCAACATCGAGCCGCCCTCGTCCGCCTTCACCCGCACCGCACGGCCCAGCTCTTCGATGTTGTTGAGCATGATCACCGGGCTTTCGTTGAAGCGGAAGTTCTTGATCGGATACTTCAGCTGGCCATTCTCGATGTAGAACGTGCCGTCACGGGTGAGGCCGGTCAGCAGCACGGTCTGCGGATCGACCATCCGGATATACCAGGTGCGGGTCAGCAGGATGCCGCGCTCGGTCCCCGCGATCAGTTCGGCGGTCGACTTGGTGCCGCCGTCCATGATCACGTTGCCCCATCCGGCCTTTTCCGGCTTGCCCTGCTTCTGCGCCCAGTAGCGCGAATATTCGAGGTTCGCGACCTTGCCGTTCTCGATGATGGAGGTCTTCTCGCGCGGGAGGCCTTCGCCGTCCCACGGCAGGGCGGGCACCAGCGGGTGCCACGGATCGGTGTAGATGTTGACGCGCGGATCGACGATCTGTTCGCCGATCTTGTTGCCGCCGCCCTGCTTGGACAGGAAGCTGCGTCCTTCATCGGCCGAACGCGCGTCGAAGAAGCCCATCATGAAGCTGATGAGCCCCGCAGCGGCCGCCGGTTCGAGGATGACGGTGTACTTGCCCGGCTCCAGCGCCTGCGCGTCGACCGATGCGGCTGCCTTGCGCATCGCGATCTGCACTTCCTTGCCCGCGTCGAGCGCCGCCACGTCCTGCACGTTGGCGCCAACCCAGCCCGAACCGCGCCCGTCCTCGGTGCGAACGGTGCAGGTGAAGTCCGCGCTGGTCGCCTTCTGGTAGCCGAAATTGCCATTGGAATTGGCGAAGGCCGTGAAGCCCGCGCCGTCTTCGAGGAAACCGGCAGCCACCAGCCCCTTGTCGCGGCACGGCAGGATCGAGGCTTCGGCGATCTTGGCGCGTGCTTCGGGGGTCAGTGCGGCGGTCGACTCGCTCCAGGTTTCGGTCGGGCGGAAGGTCTGCTTGCCGACTGCTGGCGTGAATTCCGGGTTCTCCGGCGCGAGCTTGGCGAGATCCTCCGCGCGGCGGACCACCCGTTCGAGCGAGGCATCGTCGAACTGGTTGATGGTCGCGGTGCCGACCCGCTTGCCGAATGCGACCTGCACGCCCAGCTCGACATTGGCGACGATCCCCGAGGTTGAGATATCGTTGCGCGCGAACCGCACGTTGCCTTCGGTGCCGCCGCCGATCTGGGCGCTGCACTCGTCAGCGGTGGAAAAGGCGATGACCTTGTCGAGAATGGCCTTGGCCTGCGCTTCTGTCAGAATGCTCATGTCTTAAGTCTCCTGCGCGCGCTTAACCGAGCGACCGTGCGGTGCTGATGACGTTGATGCCGTCGAACCGGGTGGTCGACGAACCGTGGCTGACCGCCGAGACCTGGCTCGGCTGGCCCTTGCCGTCGAAGAACGATCCGAACATGCGGTAATCGCTCTCGTCGCAGATGGCCGAACACGCGCCCCAGAATTCAGGCGTGCGCATCTGGTAGGCGACGTCCTCGATCATCGGGCCGAGCTTGCCGCCCTTGATCTCGTAGAACACCGTCCCGCCGAACTGCGCGTTGTAGCGTTGCTGATCGATCGAGAACGACCCGCGCCCGGCGATGTAGATGCCGTTATCGACGCCTGCGATCATGTCCTCGGGGCTGAGCTTGTCCTTGCCCGGCGCGAGGCTGACATTCGCCATTCGCTGGAACTGCACCGAGGACCAGCTGTCGGCATAGCAGCAACCATCGGAGGCGTCCTTGCCGAGGATGTGCGCCTGATCGCGGATCGCCTGATAGTCGACGAGAATGCCGTCCTTGACCAGATCCCAGCGCTTGGTCTTCACGCCTTCGTCGTCATAGCCGACCGCGCCCAGCGATCCGGGCTGGGTCTTGTCCGCGAACAGGTTGACGATCTCGCTGCCGTATTTGAACTTCGCATCGCGCTTGTCGATGGTTGCGAAGCTGGTGCCGGCGTAGTTCGCTTCGTAGCCCAGCACGCGGTCAAGCTCGAGCGGGTGGCCGACGCTTTCGTGGATCGTGAGGCCGAGGTGGTTGGGATCGAGCACGAGGTCGTACTTGCCCGGCTTCACCGAAGGCGCCTTCAGCTTGGCCTGCGCGTCCTTCGCGGCGGCGATCGCGTCCTCCTTCATGTCGTAGGACTTGCCATAGGTGGTCAGTCCGTTCGACAGGACGAACTTGTCCTCGCTCCGACCGTCCATGTACTCGTAGCCCAGCCCCATCGGCGCCGAGAGCCCTTCGCGCGAGCGGAACTTGCCGGTGCTGCTGTCGACCGCGGTGACGGTAAAGGGCGCCCAGATACGGTGCACGTCCTGATCGATGTAGGACCCGTCGGTCGAAGCGAAATACTTCTGCTCGTTGACGAGGAACAGCAGCGAATTGACGAAATTGGCGCCTGCGCCGAGCGCTGCGTCGTTGACGCTCATCAGCAGGTCGACCTTTTCGGCGACCGGCACTTCCATCGCGTTCTTCTGGATCGGGGTGCGCCAGCTGACCTCGCCCACGCCCGGAGTCGGGGCGAGCTTGACCGGCTGGGCGTTAATACGGGCATTGGCCTTGGCCATCGCGGTGGCCTGACGGGCAGCTTCGGCGACCGCATCCTCGGTCATGGTGCCGGTGGCGGCAAAGCCCCACGAACCATCGGCGATCACGCGCACGCCGGTGCCGGACGATTCCGTGTTGACGATGTTTTCGACATTGCGGTCGCGGGTGATGACGAACTGGCGCAGGTAGCGCCCGACGCGGACGTCGCAATAGCTCGCCCCTGCCGCGGTCGCCGCAGCTAGCGCCGTATCAGCGAGCCGCTTCTTGACCGCGATGTCGATCGCGTCTTGCAGCTGATCGGCGGCAATCGCCTTGCCGAAGAAGGATGGCGTCAGCGTCGCGCCGGCGAACAGCGAACTCAGCGCCAGAAAATCCCTTCGATCCATTTCTATGCTCCCCAACGGGCCGCTCAGGTCTTCGGGTCATCCGAAGGCGCTTCAGCCGCTAATGTGCCACGGGTATCGGGCCCGGTCCGGGCCTGTCGTCAGTCTGTTCCCCCGCAGCCTCGTTGATAGCAAGCAGGTGAAGCATCTCGCGATGCAGCCGACGAACCGTGGCACTTTATCGACGAAGGGGCAACGAAGCAGGACCGCCAGCGTGATCGAGGCGCGTCACGCGAAGGGTCAGAACATCCGGGCGAAATTTGCGACCCCCGGGGCAGGCGTTTCGGTGGGGGCCGACCGGTTCGGGGAGGCATGCGCACCCGGCACAAGCGCAGCGATTTCCGCAAGCATCGCGCCGATCTGCTCGTCGGCGAGCGCGTAGTACACCAGCTTGGCTTCCTTGCGGGTCTCGACCAGTCCCGCCTTGCGCAGCACGCCCAGCTGTTGCGAAAGGCCGGGCTGGCTGATGCCGGTCGCCGCCTCGATCTCGCCGACATTGCGTTCGCCCGCGATCAGCGCGGTGAGGATGCGCCAGCGCAGCGAGTGAGCGAGCGCCTTGAGCGCCTCGATCAGATCATCCTCGCGCATCAGCTCTCCTCTCCTGCATCGCGCAGGAACCAGCTTGTTGCCTCTTCGGCGCCGAAGACGTCGTCCAGATCCTGGGTCGGCGGCTTCATCAGCGCCTCGCCCGGCTGCCAGTTGGCCGGGGCCAGCCCGCCTTTGGCGTCGATCGCCTGCAGACCATCAACGATGCGCAGCATCTCGGGGATCGAGCGGCCGAGGTTCGCTGGATAGCAGGTCATCGCCCGGATCACGCCCTTGGGGTCGATGAAGAAGGTGGTGCGCACGGTGGCGCTGTCGCTGTCCTGCGCCGAGACCATCCCGAAGGCGCGGCCGATCACTAGCGTAGGGTCTTCGACAATGGGAAAGCGCACTTCCGTGCCGAAGCGGTCGCGGATCATGCGCAGCCAGGCAAAGTGCGAGAACAGGCTGTCGACCGAGAGCGCCATCAACGCACAGTCGCGCGCCTCGAACGCGGCCGCCTCGCGGGCGAGAGCCACGAATTCGGTGGTGCAGACCGGCGTGAAATCGGCGGGGTGCGAGAACAGGACAAGCCAGCGGCCGCGGAAGGCGGAAAGCCGGATCGGGCCGACCGTGCTGCGGGCTTCGAAATCGGGCGCAAAATCGCCGATGCGCAGGCCTGCACAGGGTGGGGCGCTGGGGTTTAGCTGATTCATGTTGTCCTCATATCACTTGACATCGCGATTGCAAGACATATACACGATTTATGAAATTGAGATGGAGAAATGCCATGACTCAGGTTGATATGGTGCTTCACGCGGCGACCGATCAGGTCTTGCGGGCTGCTTCGGACGCTGCGCTGCGCCCCGGAATCGCGAGCTTTTTCGACCCCGCCACCTACACCGTCACCTACGTGGTCCACGACCCAGCGACGATGGAGGCGGCAATCGTCGACTCGGTCTTGGACTTCGATCCCAATTCCGGACGAACGTCGACGCTCTCGGCCGACAAGGTGATTGACTATGTCATTTCACATAATTTGAAAGTGATTTGGCTTCTGGAAACCCATGCCCACGCCGATCACTTCTCGGCCGCGCCCTATCTGCAAGAGAAGCTGGGCGGGAAGATCGCGATCGGCGCGGATATCGTCACGGTCCAGACCGTGTTCGGCAAGCTGTTCAACGCCGGCACCGAATTCGCGCGTGACGGATCGCAGTTCGATGTGCTGTTCAAGGACGGCGACACTTTCACCATCGGCACCCTTCCGGTCACGGTGATGCATGTGCCCGGCCATACCCCGGCCTGCATCGCCTATGTCGTGGGCGAGGCGGTGTTCGTGGGCGATACGATGTTCATGCCCGACTACGGGACCGCCCGCGCCGATTTCCCCGGCGGGGACGCACGCACCCTGTTCCGCTCGCTGCGCCGCATCCTTGCGCTGCCGCCCGAAACCCGGCTGTTCATGTGTCACGACTATCTGCCCAAGGGCCGCAGCGAATATGTGTGGGAGACCACCGTCGCGGCCGAGCGCGAGGGCAATGTCCACGCCCATGACGGCATCACCGAGGACGCGTTCGTCGCCATGCGCGAGGCGCGCGATGCGACGCTCGACATGCCGCGCCTGATCCTGCCCTCGGTTCAGGTCAACATGCGCGCCGGCCATCTGCCGCCCCCGGACGAGAATGGCGTCACCTACCTCAAGATCCCGGTCAACGCCGTATGAGCCTGGCGGGATTTCCTGATGCGGCTCCGCTCGCAGGTCTTGCGGGCGGGGTGCTGATCGGCCTTGCTGCGGCGCTGATGCTGCTCGGGGCAGGGCGGATCGCCGGGGTGTCGGGCATCGCCGCCCGCGCCTTCGGGCTGGCAGACAGCTCGCTGCCGCGCGTTGGTGCATGGGCGTTCGTGATCGGCCTGCCGATCGGCGCGCTGTTCGTAACGAGCCTGACCGAAGCATCGACGCCCGGCTTTGCCGCCCCGGTTACGCTCGCGATTGCAGGCCTGATCGTCGGGATCGGCACCCGTCTCGGCTCTGGCTGCACCAGCGGACACGGGGTGTGCGGGATGAGCCGTCTGTCGCAGCGCTCGCTTGTCGCCACCGCCACCTTCATGGTCACAGGTTTTGCCACCGTCGCGGCGATGAATGCGTTCGGGATCGGGGTGTTGCCATGATCCGCGAAACGCTTGTTCCGCTCGCTGCGGGCACGATTTTCGGCGCGGGGCTGACAATCGGCGGGATGACCGATCCGGCGCGGGTGCGCGGGTTCCTCGATCTGTTCGGGGCCTGGGATCCGACACTCGCTTTCGTCATGGGCGGGGCAGTGCTGGTGATGGCGGCGGCGTGGGTGATCCAGCGCAAGATGATCCGACCGGCCTTCTCCGACACTTTTGCGCTCCCTGACCGCAACGATCTGACCCCGCGCCTGATCGGCGGATCGGCGCTGTTCGGGATTGGCTGGGGGATCGCCGGCCTGTGCCCCGGTCCTGGCTTTGCCGCCCTGGCGATTGCTCCCGCATCGGCGGCGATCTTTGTCGCGGCGATGCTCGCTGGAATGCTCGCGGTGCGGCTGATGTAAGGACACGGATGATGGAACTCAAAGTGATCGACGATACGCTTGCGGTCGCTGCGCAAATGCAGCCCGGGGAGCTCGGGCCGCTGGCCGGACAAGGCTTTGCCGCCGTGATCTGCAACCGCCCCGATGGCGAGGAGCCGGGCCAGCCCCCGCTCGATGCCATGCGCACAGCGGCGCAGGAGGCAGGCCTTGCCTTCCACCACATTCCGGTCGCTGGCGGCACTTTTCCGCCCGCGGCCGTCGCGGCATTCGGCGCGATCCGGCGCGGCACGCAGGGCAAGGTGCTCGCCTATTGCCGCAGCGGCACGCTCGCCGCGACGCTCGATGCGCTCGCCAACGTGCACGGCCTGAGCGTCGCGGAGCGGCTCAGCCGCGCCAAGGCTGCCGGATATGACCTGTCGGCACTCGCCGAACAGATGGAGGCCTGCGGCTAGAGCTGCGCGCTTAGGGAGGGAGAGGACATGACCAACACCAAGCACACCGTCGTCGTCATCGGCGGCGGCGCGGCGGGGATCGCCACGGCGGCCTCTATGCTGAAGCGCCGCCCGGGTCTCGACATCGCGATTGTCGAGCCTGCTGATACCCACGCCTATCAGCCCGGCTGGACCATGGTGGGCGGAGGAATCTTCGATGTCGCCTCCACCCTGCGGCCGATGGCGAGCGTGATGCCCAAGGCGGCGACGTGGGTAAAGCAGGCCGCGGCCAGCTTTCAGCCCGAGGATAATCAGGTGACCCTCGCCGATGGCAGCACGCTCACTTACGATGTGCTGATCGCGGCGCCCGGCATCCGGCTGGCGTGGGAGAAGATCGCCGGGCTGGAAACGGCGCTCGGCCAGAACGGCGTAACCTCCAATTACCGCCCTGATCTTGCGCCCTATACCTGGGAATTGGTGCAGACCACCCGCGCAGGCCGGGCGATTTTCTCGCAGCCGCCAATGCCGATCAAATGCGCCGGCGCGCCGCAAAAGGCGATGTATCTGGCTTGCGACTACTGGCGACGCGCTGGCGTGCTGGGCGATATCGAGGTGCAGTTCCGCAATGCCGGGGCGGTGCTGTTCGGTGTGGCCGACTATGTCCCTGCGCTGATGGAATATGTCGCCAAATACGGCATCCATCTGGAGCTTGGCAGCAATCTGATCGCGGTCGATGGCCCCGCTCGGCAAGCCACCTTCACGACCGCCGATGGCGAAGTGACAGTCGGCTTCGACATGCTCCACGTCGTCCCTCCGCAGGTCGCGCCGCAGTTTCTGGCCGATAGCCCGCTGGCTGCGGCAAGCGGCTTTACCGATGTCGACCAGCACACGCTCCAGCATGTGCGCTACCCCAATGTCTTCGGGCTCGGCGACGGCGGCTCGACCCCCAATGCCAAGACCGCCGCGGCGGCGCGCAAGCAGGCGCCCGTGGTGGCGGTCAACGCGCTGCGCCAGCTTGATGGCAAGGGGCCGACCGCGGGCTATGACGGTTATGGCTCGTGCCCGTTGACTGTCGAGCGCGGCAAGATCGTGCTCGCCGAGTTTGCCTATGGCGGCAAACTCGCCCCGAGCTTTCCGACATGGTTGGTTGACGGGACGCGGCCCGCCCGTCTGTCGTGGATGCTCAAGGCCGATGCCCTGCCGTGGATCTACTGGAACGGCATGCTCAAGGGGCGCGAGTGGCTCGCCGGGCCCGGCGGATTGATCGCGCAATAAGAGGCCTCATCATATGCTTGCCCGCTATTTCCCCATTCTCGAATGGGGCCGAAGCTATGATCGGCCCGCACTGACCAGCGACCTGATGGCGGCGGTGATCGTCACCATCATGCTGATCCCGCAGAGCCTTGCCTATGCGATGCTGGCAGGATTGCCGCCGGTGGTGGGCCTCTATGCCTCGATCCTCCCGCTGTTCGCCTATGCCGTTTTCGGCACGAGCCGGACGCTTGCGGTCGGCCCGGTGGCCGTCGTCTCGCTAATGACCGCGAGCGCGGCCGGAGCGGTCGCGGCACCGGGGACGGCGGAATATTGGGAGGCTGCGATCACGCTCGCAGGCCTGTCGGGCGTGATGCTGGTGGTGCTGGGCCTGCTGCGACTGGGGTTCCTGGCGAACCTTCTGTCGCACCCGGTCATCAGCGGGTTCATCTCGGCGAGCGGGGTGCTGATTGCGACCAGTCAGCTCAAGCACATTCTGGGCGTGAAGGCCGGGGGCGAGACCTGGCCGGAGATGCTGGCGGGGCTGGCGCGTTCGATCGGCGACATCAACCCCGCAACCCTCGCCATCGGCATTCCCGCCACGCTTTTCCTGTTCTGGGTGCGCAAGGGATTGAAGCCCGCGCTGCAAAAGCTCGGGCTGAGCCCGCGCGCTGCCGACATGAGCGCCAAGGCAGGGCCGGTGGTCGCGGTTGCGCTGTCAATTCTGGCGGTGATCGGGTTTGGCCTTGAAGCCCGCGGTGTCTCGATTGTCGGTGCCATTCCGCAGGGCCTGCCGCCCTTCATGCTCCCGTCGGCGGATATTGCCCTGATCGAGGCGCTATGGGTGCCCGCGCTGCTGATCTCGGTGATCGGCTTTGTCGAGAGCGTCTCGGTCGCCCAGACGCTGGCCGCCAAGCGCCGCCAGCGGATCTTGCCGGATCAGGAGCTGATCGGGCTCGGCGCCTCCAACATCGCGAGCGCGCTATCGGGCGGCTATCCGGTGACGGGCGGCTTTGCGCGGTCGGTCGTCAATTTCGATGCGGGCGCGCAGACCCCGGCAGCGGGAGCATTCACCGCCATCGGCATTGCGCTCGCCAGCCTGTTCCTGACCCCGCTGCTCTACAACCTGCCCAATGCCACGCTCGCCGCGACGATCATTGTCGCCGTGCTCAGCCTTGTCGACTTCAAGACCCCGCGCGCGCTTTGGGCCTATTCCAAGGCCGATTTTGCCGCCCATGCTGCGACCATCGCCGTCACGCTCGTGGCAGGGGTGGAGATGGGCGTGATCGCGGGCGTCGGCGTCGGCCTGCTGCTCTACCTGTGGCGCGCGAGCCGTCCGCATGCCGCCATAGTCGGCCGGGTGCCGGGTACGGAGCACTTCCGCAATGTGGACCGCCACAAGGTCCTCACCCTGCCGCACCTGCTGACCATCCGCGTCGATGAAAGCCTCACCTATCTCAACGCCCGCTGGCTGGAGGAATATGTCCTCGAACAGGTCGCCGAACGACCGACACTGCGGCACGTGGTGCTGATGGCGAGCGCGGTGAACGCGATCGACGCCTCCGCGCTGGAAAGCCTCGAGGCGATCAACCACCGCCTCGCCGATGGCGGCATCCGCTTGCACCTCTCGGAGGTCAAGGGCCCGGTGATGGACCGCTTGAAGCGCAGCCATCTTCTGGATGAACTGTCGGGCCGCGTGTTCCTCTCGCAGGATCAGGCCTTTGCCGAATTGGCGCTCGATACGGGCGAGACGCCGGGCGATGCCGACCCGCTCGAAGCCCGCGGGCTGATCTGAACCTTTCAGGCGAGGCGCTGGTCCAGAAAGGCCAGCGCTGCGGGCGATGCGACCCATGTCGCGGCGAACAGCCCGCCTGCGCCGAACATCGCGGCCGCGATCCCCGCCGCGCCTTGCGCCTGCCACAGCGCGGCGAGCTGCTCCGCCTGCGGATCGTCGACCGGGCGGGCTCCCCCGCGCACATGGCGGCACCATGCCGCGAGCGCTTCGAGCGTTGCCGGGCACATCCGGCCCGCCTGCTGGTTTATCGCCAGCGGCTCCAGCCAGCGCTGCGGGATCTTCTGCGACCCGTCCATCGCGATCTGCATAAGCCGGTGATCGAGCGCGCTGTTGGCAAAGCGTTCGAGCAGCTGGCCCGCATAGTCGGCGGCGTCGATGCCGTTGGCAGGGTCGAGCGTGGCGGCGGCCTCTTCGCGCATGATCGTCTCGATCAAGGGCCGGATCACCGGGTCGGCGACCGCCTGATGCACGAAGTCATGCCCGCGCTCGAGCCCGAGATAGGCGAGCGCCGAATGCGCACCATTGAGCATCCGCAGCTTGGCCGCTTCAAAGGCGCTGACATTGCCGACGAATTGCGCGCCCACCGCTTCCCAGCGCGGGCGCGGGCTCGCGAAATCATCTTCGATCACCCATTGGGTGAAGGCTTCGGTGAGGATCGCGCCTTCATCCGCAAGGCCAATCTGCCCGGCCACCCATGCGCGGGTCTCGTCGGTCATCGCCGGCACGATCCGGTCGACCATGGTCGAAGGGCAGCGGCATTTGCGCGCGAACCAATCGGCCAGCGCCGGGTCGTTGCGCTCCAAATAGGCGGTCATCAGCGCTGCGAGCTGGCGGCCATTGTCGGCAAGGTTGTCGCAGCTCAGCAGGGTGAGGCCCGGCAGTCCCGCCGCCCGGCGCCGCGCGAGGCCTGCGGCAAGAAAGCCATAGATGGTGCGCGGCGCCCCATCGCCCGCAAGGTCCGCCGCCAGCGCGGGGTTGCCGCAATCGAGCGACCCGTCGGCTGCGCGGACATAGCCTTTCTCGGTCACGGTAAAGCTTGCGATGCGGGTGTCGGGATGCGCGATGGCGGCGATCACGGCTTGCGGGTCTTGCGGCGCGATGATCACTTGCCCGACCGACCCGATCAGCCGCGTGCGCGCCGTCTCTCCCGCGCGTTCGGTCAAGGTGTAGAGCCCGTCCTGCGGATTGAGCTGTGCCGCCACATCGCCCGAACGCAGCGAGACCCCGGTGATCCGCCAATCGCGGTCGCCTGCGGCCATTGCCGCATCGGTATAGGCGGCCTGATGCGCGCGGGTGAAAGCGCCGATGCCGAAATGGACGATCCCAGCGCGCTGTGCCTGCCAGTCATAATCCGGGCGAGCGACATGCGCCGCCAGCCCGCCGAGCGTCGCCTGCGACAGCATCACAGCCGGTAGGCCTGCTTGGCGAGGTTGTAGGTGAGATCCTGCGCCAGCTCGGCCGCCTCCCAGTCCTCCATCCGGTGCTCGGCGACCAGCTGCGCGAGGAACCCGCAGTCGATCCGCCGCGCGACATCGTGGCGGGCGGGGATCGAGAGGAAGGCGCGGGTGTCGTCGTTGAAGCCGACCGTGTTGTAGAAGCCGGCAGTCTCGGTCGTCGCGTGGCGGAAGCGGCGCATGCCTTCGGGGCTGTCGTGGAACCACCACGCTGGGCCAAGCTTCATCGCGGGATAATGCCCTGCGAGCGGGGCGAGCTCGCGGGCATAGACGCTCTCGTCCAAGGTGAAGACGATGATTGTCAGCTCAGGGTTGTTGCCGTGCTTGGCGAGCATCGGGCGCAGGGCGTGGACGTAATCGGTGCGGCTCGGCATGTCGGCGCCTTTGTCGCGTCCGAAGCGCGCGAAGATCGCCGGGTTGTGGTTGCGGAAAGCGCCGGGGTGGATCTGCATGACGAGGCCGTCCTCGGCGCTCATCCCCGCCATCTCGGTCAGCATCTGGGCGCGGAACAGCTCGGCATCTGCCGCCGATACGTCCGCGCGGATCACGCGGGCAAACAGCGCTTCGGCCTCGTGCGGGCCAAGGTCGGCGGTGAGCGCGGTGGGGTGGCCGTGATCGGTCGAGGTCGCGCCGTGCGCGGCGAAGAAGGCGCGGCGCTGGCGGTGCGCAGCGAGGTATCCGGACCACGAGAAGGTGTCCTCTCCGGTCAGCGCGGCGAAGGCGGCGAGGTTGTCGCGGAACCCCTCGAATTCGGGGTCCACCACCGGGTCGGGGCGATAGGCGGTCAGCACGCGGCCCTGCCAGCCCGACGCCGCGATCGCCTGATGGTGCTCCAGACTGTCGAGCGGGCTTTCGGTGGTGGTGAGCACCTCGATCCCGTAACGCTCGAACAGCGCGCGCGGGCGGAAGGCAGGGGTCGCGAGCGCGGTGGTGATGTGGTCGTAATAAAGATCAGCCGTCGCGGCGCTCAGCTGCACCTTGAGCCCGAAGGCCTCGGCAAACACCCAGTCGAGCCACATGCGTGAGGGCGTGCCGCGGAACAGGTGATAGTTGGCGGCGAGGATGCGCCACGCCGCGCGCGGGTCGACCTCGGGGGCGGGGCTGCCGTCCTGCGGGGCGATCCCCAGCGCCTCCAGCGGGATGCCCTGACTGTAGAGCATCCGGAACACGTAGTGATCGGGTTGCAGCAGCAGCGCGGTGGCATTCTCGAACGGCGCATCAGTGGCGAACCACGCGGGATCGGTGTGCCCGTGGGGGCTGATGATCGGCAGGTCCTTGACCGTCCGATAGAGCGCGCGCGCGATGTCGCGCGTCGCCGGATCGACCGGCAGCAGGCGGTCCGGGTGGAGGGTGAGGGCAGGCGTCATCATCGGCTCCGGAATTGATTCGCGCGTGACCATTGCCATGCAGGCGCAGCTTATGACACCGGTTTCTTCATCGGCCTTGCAAGGGCCTCGGCGACCATGTCAGCCCGTCACGCCCCCAATTCACTAGGCGCGCGAGGCTCCCGGCCTTGGCATGGTGCTCGCGAGCCCGCATGGGGCACGGCGACAAGGCAATGGGGAGAATCGCGCCATGACGATCAGCAACGAAGCGCTCGAAATGGCCGCGCGGGTCGAGGTCTTCGTGCGCGGGCAAATCTTCGCTTACGAGCAGGACCCGCGCCGCGACCACCACGGCGCGCCGACCGATGAACTGGTCATGGAAATGCGAGAGTTGGCGCGCGCGGCTGGCGTGCTGACCCCGCATATCCGCCCCGACGGGAGCCATTTCAATCAGCGCGAGACCGCGGTGATCCTCATCAAGTCCGGCCTCACGCCGCTGGGGATGCTGGCCTGTAACACCCAGGCCCCCGACGAGGGCAACATGTATCTGATCGGCAAGGTCGGCAGCCCTGACCTCAAGGAGCGCTTCCTGACGCCGCTGGTCTCGGGCCATGCGCGCTCGGCCTTCTTCATGACCGAACCGGCGGAGCTGAACGGCGCAGGCGCTGACCCCTCGATGATGATTACCACCTGCCGCAAGGACGGCAACCACTGGGTGGTGAACGGCAAGAAGTGCTTCATTACCGGGGCAGAGGGCGCCAAGGTCGGGATCGTGATGGCGAAGTCCGAGGATCCGGACAGCCACGGCGGGGCCTGCATGTTCCTGGTGGATCTGCCTGACCCTGCGATCCAGATCACGGGCGTGCCCAACACCATCGACAGCTCGATGCCCGGCAGCCATGCCGAGATCACCATCGACAATCTGCGCGTCCCCGCCGACCAGATGCTGGGCGATGCGGGCGAGGGGTTCAAATATGCCCAGATCCGGCTCTCGCCCGCGCGCCTCTCGCACTGCATGCGCTGGCTTGGCGGCTGTATCCGCGCGCAGGAGATCGCGGTCGATTACGCCAACCGCCGCATGGCCTTTGGCAAGCCGCTGATCGATCACGAGGGCGTCGGGTTCATGCTCGCCGAGAACATGATCGACTTGCAGCAATGCGAGCTGATGATCGACTGGTGCGCGGGCGTGCTCGATACCGGATCGCTGGGGACAGTCGAAAGCTCGATGACCAAGGTCGCGGTGTCCGAGGCGCTGATGCGGGTCGCCGACAATTGCGTGCAGGTGATGGGCGGGACGGGCGTGACCGACAAGACCATCGTCGAGACCATGTTCCGCGAAATCCGCGCCTTCCGGATCTATGACGGGCCCACGGAAGTCCACAAGTGGAGCCTCGCCAAGAAGCTGCGGCGCGATTGGAAGGCGGCGCAAGAGCAGTAGCGGCGGCGGTTGCATTGTCGCGGCTGCTGGACAACACAGGGGCCGCATGAGTGCGCTCCATCCTCCAGCCTGGCGCTTCGCGGTTGATCGCGGCGGGACCTTCACCGATGTCGTCGCCACCACGCCTGACGGCCGGCTGGTGACCGCCAAGCTTTTGTCGGAGAACCCCGGCCACTACGCCGACGCCGCGAGCGAGGCGGTGCGGCTGCTGATGGCCGAACATGGCGAGGGCCCGATTGCCGAGCTGAGGATCGGCACCACCGTCGCCACCAATGCGCTGCTTGAGCGGAAGGGCGAGCGGCTGGCGCTCGCCATCACGCGCGGCTTTGCCGATGCACTCAGGATCGGCACGCAGGCCCGCCCGCACATTTTTGCGCGCCATATCGTGCTGCCCGAACAGTTGCCTGCCAAGGTGGTGGAGATCGACGAGCGCGTCGCGGTCGACGGTGCGGTGCTGCGGCCGCTCAACGAAGATTCGGCGCGCGCTGCCTTTGCGCAGCTTCTCGAAGAGGGCTTCGAGGCGCTCGCCATCGTGCTGATGCATGGCTGGCAGCACCGCGCGCACGAGGCGCGGCTCGCAGCCATCGCCCGCGACATGGGCTTCGCGCAGGTCAGCGTCAGCCACGAGGTCGCCCCGCTGATCCGGCTGGTGCCGCGCGGGGATACGACCGTGGTCGACGCCTACCTCTCTCCCGTGCTGCGCCGCTACACCGACCGGCTCGCCGCGAGCCTGCCGCCGACCGGGCGCCTCGCCTTCATGCAATCGAACGGCGGGCTGGCCGAGGTCGGCGCGTTTCGCGGCAAGGACGCGATCCTCTCGGGGCCTGCAGGGGGCGTCGTCGGCATGGTCGCCGCCTGCGCGCCGCTCGGCCACACCCGGCTGATCGGCTTCGACATGGGCGGCACCAGCACCGATGTCGCGCACTTTGCCGGCGAGGTCGAACTGACCGGCGACAGCGTGGTGGCAGGCGTCCGCGTGGCGGCGCCGATGATGCAGATCCACACGGTCGCGGCGGGCGGCGGCTCGATCTGCCGTTTCGACGGCGCGCGCTTCCGCGTCGGCCCTGAGAGCGCGGGCGCTGACCCCGGCCCATCCTGCTACCGCAAGGGCGGCCCGCTGACGGTGACCGACTGCAACCTGTTCCTCGGGCGGATCGACCCGGCCTTCTTCCCTGCCGTGTTCGGCCCGGAGGGTGACGCGCCGCTCGACCCTGAAGCTGCTCGCGCTTGTTTGGAGGAGGTGGCCGCTGCGCTCCCCGAGCCCAAGTCGCTCGAGGACATCGCCGAGGGTTTCCTCGCCATCGCGGTTCACAACATGGCGGCGGCGATCCGGAAAATCTCGGTCGCGCGCGGGCATGATGTGACGACCTATGCGCTCGCCTGCTTTGGCGGAGCGGGCGGGCAACATGCCTGCCGGGTCGCCGACGCGCTGGGGATGGAGACGGTGCTGGTCCACCCGCTCGCCGGGATGCTCTCGGCCTATGGCATCGGCCTAGCGCCGGTGAAGGTGATCCGCGAGGTCACCCTGATGCGGCCTTTGGGCGAGAGCTTTGCCGAAGAACTCGCCGCGCTCGACGCGCAGGCGCGGGGCGATCTGTTGGCGCAGGGCATCGCCGCCGATGCGATCCGCCTCGCCCCCGCCGCCCGCCTGCGCTTTGCCGGGAGCGACAGCTTGCTGGCGATCCCCTGCGACGCCCCCGAAAACATGGACGCCGCCTTCCGCACCCTCCACCGCCAGCGCTTCGGCTATTCCGATGCGGCAGCGCCGATCATCGTCGAGGCGCTGAGCGTCGAGGCCAGCGGGCAGGCGGGCGGCATAGCAGCGTCGGTCGGCATTCCTGTCACCACGGCGGAAGTGGCCGCGCTTCTGCCCGGCGATTGGCCGGTGATGGCGCGCACCGCGCTGGTGGCGGGCGAGGCAGTCGCCGGGCCGCACCTGATCATTGACCCGGGTTCGACCACCGTGGTCGAGGCAGGCTGGCAGGCGCAGATGGCCCACGAAGGGAGCCTCGTTCTCACCCGCACCGCCCCGCTCGCCCGCGAGCGCGCGGCGGGGACGGCGGCCGATCCCGTGCGTCTCGAGATCTTCAACAACCTCTTCATGGCGATCGCCGAGGAGATGGGGGTGGTGCTGCAATCCACCGCGACCTCGGTGAACATCAAGGAACGGCTCGATTTCTCATGCGCGCTGTTCGACCGCGAAGGCGCGCTGATCGCCAATGCGCCGCATATCCCGGTGCATCTGGGCAGCATGGGCGACAGCATCGCGCGGGTGATCGAGGCCCGAGGGGCCACGCAGGACGGACGCGGGTTCCGGCGCGGGGATGCTTACGTCCTCAACGATCCCTATCGCGGCGGCACGCATCTGCCCGACATCACGGTGATCGTGCCGGTGTTCTACTCGGGCGAGGGCGGAGAGCCGGACGCCTTCGTTGCCGCGCGCGGCCACCATGCCGATATCGGCGGCATCGCGCCCGGCTCCATGCCTCCAGAAAGCCGCACCATCGCCGAAGAGGGCGTGCTGATCGACAACCTGCTGATGGTCGACGAGGGCCGCTTTCAGGAGGCGACCTTGCGCGCCGTGCTGGCAGCGGCGGAGTACCCTGCGCGCAATCCCGACCGCAACCTCTCCGACCTGCGCGCGCAGCTCGCAGCCTGCACGCGCGGCGCGGAGTTGCTGGCGGGCGCGGCGCACGAACATGGCGCGGATGTGCTCGCCGCCTATATGGATCACGTCCTCGCCAATGCCGAGGAAAGCGTGCGCCGCTTGCTCGGCGGGCTGGAGGACGGCAGCTTCGCCTACCCGATGGACAATGGCGCGGTGGTGCAGGTCTCCATCCGCATCGACAGGGTAAACCGCTCGGCGGTGTTCGACTTCACCGGCACGAGCGCGCAGCTGCCCGACAACTTCAACGCCCCCCGCGCGATCACCCGCGCCGCCGCGCTCTATGTGCTGCGCACGCTGATCGACGATGCGATCCCGATGAACGACGGGTGCCTGCGCCCGGTAACACTGATCGTGCCAGAGGGCTCGATGCTCAACCCGCGCCCCGGCGCGGCGGTGGTGGCGGGCAATGTCGAGACCTCGCAGGTGGTCACCGACGCGCTGTTCGCGGCCACCGGCAGGCTCGCGCCTTCGCAAGGCACCATGAACAACTTCACCTTCGGCAACGAGAGCCACCAGTATTACGAGACGATCTGCGGCGGCTCTGGCGCGGGGCCGGATCACCCGGGCACGAGCGCGGTGCAGACCCACATGACCAACTCGCGCCTCACTGATCCCGAAATCCTCGAAACCCGCCTGCCGGTGCGGCTGGAGGAGTTCTCCATACGGCGCGGATCAGGCGGGGCAGGGCGGCATCGCGGCGGCGACGGGGTGGTGCGGCGTGTGACCTTTCTCGAAGAGATGCGCGCCAACATGCTCGCCAATCGCCGCAAGGTCGCGCCGCGTGGCCTTGCGGGCGGGGGCTATGCGCTCGGCGGGCAGAACTGGGTCCAGCGGGCCGATGGCACCCGCGAGGAATTGGGCGCGACCGGCTCGGCGGAGATGCAGCCGGGCGATGCATTCGTGATCCTGACGCCCGGTGGCGGCGGGTTCGGGGGGACAGACACATGAACTACTGGCCGCTGGCGGGCATCGCCATCGTCGTTCTCGGATTCGCGCTGCGCTTCAATCCGCTGCTGGTGGTGGTGAGCGCCGCGCTGGCGACTGGCGTGCTGGCGGGGCTTGACCTCCTCGCGGTGATCGAGGCGCTGGGCAAGGCGTTCAACGACAACCGCTATATCTCGGTCACATGGATCATCCTGCCGGTGATTGGCCTGCTGGAGCGTTACGGCCTGCAACAGCGCGCCCGCAGCGTTATCGAGGGGATGCGCGGCGCCACCATGGGCAAGCTGCTGGTCGCCTACCTCGCCTTCCGCCAGATCGCCTCGGCTTTGGGGATGAAGGACATCGGCGGCCACCCGCAAGCCGTCCGCCCGCTGGTCGCGCCAATGGCCGAGGCGGCAGCGGTCAAAACCCACGGCGACCTCGACGACGACGCGCGCGACGAGGTCAAGGCGATGGCCGCCGCGACCGACAATATCGGGCTGTTCTTCGGCGAGGACATCTTCTTCGCGATCGCCTCGATCCTGCTGATCCAGGGCGTGTTCGAGGCCGCGGGCTATCCGCTCACCCCGCTGGAACTCTCGGTCTGGGCGATCCCAACCGCGCTGTTCGCCTTCGCGATCCATGGGGGCCGCATCCTCGCCTTCGACTGGCGGCTGGGGAGGGCGGGCAAATGATCACTTACGAGTGGCTCTATGTGCTTGCGGGCGCGGCCTTCGCGTTATGGGCGGCGCTGTCGCTGAAGGACGGGCGTTGGGGCAATGCCGCCTTCTGGGCGCTGCTGGCGGTGAGTTTCCTCGCCGGGAGCCACCTTTCCGACCTCGCGAATGGCGTGCTGGTGCTGGCGCTGGTCGCCATCGCGGGGATGGGCGGTCTCAAGCGCAGCGATCCGCCGACCACCTCGCCGCAGGAGCGCGAGGCTCACGCCGTGCGGCTCGGCAACCGCCTGTTCCTCCCTGCGCTGGTTGTGCCGTTGACCGCAGTCGCAGGGACGCTGCTCTACAATTACACGCCGCTCGGGCAGACGGGCCTCTTCGAGGCGCGGCGCGAGACGCTGATCCTGTTCGGCATCGGCGTCCTCGCCGCGCTGGTCGGAGCGATGGTGTGGTTGCGCCCGCCGCTGCTGGACCCGGCGCAGGAAGGGCGGCGGCTGATCGATTCCATCGGCTGGGCGGCGATCCTGCCGCAGATGCTCGCGGCGCTGGGCGCGGTCTTCGCGCTTGCGGGGGTGGGCGACATCATCGGCGGGGTCGCGCGCGGTGTGATCCCCGAGGGCAACGTGTTCCTCACCGTTGTCGTCTTCGCCGCCGGAATGGCGGGCTTCACCATGATCATGGGCAACGCCTTCGCCGCTTTCCCGGTGATGGTGACCGCAATCGGCATTCCGCTGCTGATCGAGACCTATGGCGGCAATCCCGCGGTGATCGGCGCCGTCGGCATGCTGGCGGGGTTCTGCGGGACGCTGCTGACCCCGATGGCGGCGAACTTCAACATCGTGCCCGCCGCCTTGCTTGAGCTCAAGGACCAGAACGCGGTGATCCGCCAGCAAGTGGGCACGGCGGTGCCGCTGTGGGCGGTCAACGTCCTCATCATCTATGTGGGAGCCTTCCTGCTTTGGAAATGACCGAGGACACCGCCCGCCGCTTTGCCCGCGTCGCGCTCGGCCATGTGGCGCGGCCCTACCCCTACAAGGACGACCACGTCTTCATCGGCGAGGGCGACCTGCGCATTCCGCAAGACGCGCATCCGGTGTTCTTCGGCAGCTTCGACTGGCATTCCTGCGTCCACGGCTGGTGGACGCTGCTGACGCTGCGGCGGCTCTATCCCGATATGCCCGAGGCGGCCGAGATCACGGAATTGGCCGATTGCACCTTCACGCCCGAGAAGTTGGCGGTGGAACTCGCCTATCTCGACCGCCCCTTCGCGCGCGGGTTCGAGCGGCCCTATGGGTGGGGTTGGCTCATGTATCTCCACCACGAGGCCGCGTGGCACGAGGGCGAGGCGTGGGGCACGCGGCTCGAACCGCTGGCACGGGCCTTCGCTGCGCGCCTGCGCGATTATCTGAGCATCCTCACCTATCCGATCACCGTCGGCACCCACGGCAACACCGCCTTCGCTCTAGTGCTGGCGCGGCGCTGGGCGGCGGCGCGCGACCCCGAACTGGTCATGTTGATCGACGACTGGGCGACCCGCGCCTTCGCCCACCGCCACGACTATACCGGGTGGGAGCCGGGCGGCGATGAATTCCTCTCCCCTGTCCTCACCGCCGCGCTGCTGATGAGCGAGACCATGCCCCACCTCGCCTTCGCGCCTTGGTTCGAAGAGCTGGTGGAGGCGAACGGCTGGCTGGAGCGGGAATGCCGCCCGGTCACCGTCTCTGACCGCAGCGACGGCAAGATCGCGCATCTCGACGGGCTGAACCTAAGCCGCGCCTGGTGCCTGCGCGACATCGCCCGCGCGCTGGGCCGCACCGAACCCGAGGACATCTTGCAGCGCCTCGCCCGCGACCATCTCGCGGCCGCGCTGCCCCATGTCGAGGGCGACTATATGGGCGAGCACTGGCTGGCGAGCTTCGCCCTGCTGGCGCTACATCCCGAGACCCCTAGCGGAACGTCTTGACGGAGGCGGCAGGTTGACCGCGCGCCGCGCTCTGTTAGCCTACTGCGCAACAAAACCCCACAAAGGGGCGTCAACGGGGAGAGAACCTTGCGCCAATTGCAGGGAATGGACGCGTCCTTCGTGGCGCTGGAAACGCGCAACTCGCCGATGCATATCGGCTCGATCCTCGTCTACAACCCCGAGACCGCGCCCGGCAGCTTCGTGCGCTTCAAGGACATCCTGCAATTCATCGGCGCGCGCGCGCAGCTGAGCCGCACGATGCGCCAGCGGCTTGTTCGGGTGCCGTTCGATCTCGATTACCCCTACTGGGTCGAGGATCCCGACTTCGATCTCGAATACCACGTGCGCCACGTCGCCCTGCCGCGCCCAGGCGACTGGCGGCAGTTGTGTATTCAGGCCGCGCGCATCTTCGCCCGCCCGCTTGATCTCGAGCGGCCGCCGTGGGAGTTCACCGTGGTCGAGGGGCTCGACAACATCCCCGGAGTCACGCCGGGCAGCTTCGCGATGGTCACCAAGGTCCACCACGCCGCGATCGACGGGATGAGCGGGATCGATCTCATGGAGGCGCTGCACACGCTGCGTCCCGGCGATCCGCCGCCGAACAAGCCCGACACGTGGAAGCCCGAACGCATCCCGAACCCCATCGAGCTGCTGGGCAAGAGCTATTTCAACGCGGTCACCAATCCTCTGAAGCAGCTTGAAGTCGCCGCCAAGGCCGCGCCGGGGCTGGCGAAGGCGATCAAGGGTCTGGTGGTCAAGGACTTCACCGTCAGCGCCGACATGCTCGCGCCCAAATCGCGCTTCAACCGCGCGATCAGCCCGCACCGGGTGGTCGAAGGGAGGAGCTTCAAGCTCGCCGACATCAAGGCGATCCGCGCGCTGGCCGAGGGCGCGAAGGTCAACGACGTGTTCCTCGCGATCATCGGCGGGGCGATGCGCAAATATCTGCTCGCCAAGGATGACCTGCCCAAAAAGACCCTGACCGCGATGGCCCCGATCTCGGTGCGCTCGACCGGCGAGAAGGGCGACATGGGCAATCAGGTCGCGGCGATGATCGCGCCGCTCGGCACACATATCGAGGACCCGTCCGAGCGGCTCGCCTTGGTCTTCTCTCAGACAGCCAACTCGAAGGCCATGTCCGACGCTATCGGCGCGCGCAACATGACCGAGATGAGCAAGGTTTCGCCTGCCCTTTTCATGGCCTTGGGCGCGCAACTCTACACCCGCCTCGGCCTCGCCAACCGCGGGGTCGCGCCGCCGTTCACGACCGTGGTGACCAATGTGCCCGGCCCACCGGTGCCGATCCACTTCACCGGCGCGCGGCTTGAGAGCATGATGGGCCTCCTGTGCCTCACCGACGGCCTCGGCCTCGGCCACGTGGTGCAATCCTATTGCGACGAGGCGACCATCGCCTTCACCGCTGACCGCGAGCTGCTCCCCGATCCCGATTTCTACGTGAAGTGCATCGAGGATAGTTTCGCCGAGTTGCTGGCTGCTACAGCGGCCGCTACCGCTACGCCGAAGCCTGCGCCCGCTCCCAAGCCTAAGTCCGCGCCGAAGGCTAAGCCCAGTCCCAAGGCCAAACCGGCGCCCAAGCGTGCCGCTGCAAAAGCCAAGCCTGCATGACCGGCCGCAAGACCGAACCGAAGAAGGATAAAGACATGGCCGCATCGGCAACGCTCGCCGCTCCGCTTACGCCCGCCCCATTCCAGCCGGTGGCGCATCCGCCGCACCGTTTCTGGACGCTCGCCGAAGGGCGCGCGATGTTCGAATTCGGCGCTTTCCTGATGAGCCGCCCGTTCCTCGGCAATCTGCCCAAGGGCGATGGTCACGCCGTGCAGGTGCTCCCCGGCTTCATGGCCAGCAACACCTCGACCGCGCCGATGCGGCGGCTGCTCAAGGACTTGGGCTATGATTCCCATGGCTGGGACAGCGGGCGCAATGTCCGGGTCGACAATGCGCTGATTGCGCGGCTGGAGACGCAGCTAAAGCGGCTCAATGACACCAGCGGGCGCAAGGTCTCTCTGGTCGGATGGAGTCTGGGCGGAGTGCTGGCGCGCGAGCTTGCCAAGCTGCATCCCGACCGGGTGCGGCTGATAATCAGCCTCGGCAGCCCGATCTCGGACGACCGCAATCACACCAGCGCAGCGCGCCTGTTCGAAATGCTCAACGGCAAGGAACCCGAAGCGATGCAGGGCGGACGCTTCCGCGATCTGGCCGCAGCGCCGCCGGTGCCGACCACCTCGATTTTCACCCGCACGGACGGGATCGTCCACTGGCGCGGATCGGTGCAGAAGCCGGCGGCCACGCGCACCGAGAACATCGAAGTCTATGCCAGCCATTGCGGCCTCGGGGTCAATCCCAGCGTCATGCTGGCGTTGGCCGACCGGCTGGCGCAGGCCGAAGGCAGCTGGGCGCCGTTCGAGGCCCCGCTCGTCTTCCAGTGGATGTTCCCGAAGACCGTGCTCGACTGAGACCGCGCGGGGCGCCGCTCAATTGACAGGGTGAATGCCAAATCATAGGCTTGAGCGATGGCCGATCCGGACATCAACCGCGCTCCTATTGCCGCCGACGACGGCCGCCGCGCGCGCAGCCGGTCGAGCCGGGCCAGGATCGTCGCCGCGATGCTTGATCTGGTCGCGGGCGGCGAAGTCGGCCCAAGCGCCGCGCAGGTCGCCGAGGTTGCGGGCGTGGGGCTCCGGTCCGTGTTCCGTCACTTCCGCGACATGGACGCGCTCTACCGCGAGATGGCCGAGGCGATCGAGAGCCAGATTCTGCCGATCCTGATGCGCCCGCCCGAGGGCGAGAACTGGCAGCAGCGCCTGTTCGACATCGCCGACCGGCGGGCGATGATCTTCGAGACGATCATGCCCTACCGCATCTCGGCCAATGTCCGGCGCTTCGAATCTGCCTTCCTGATGGAGGGCTACCGCCGCCAGCTACGGCTCGAGACCGAGGCGCTCGCCGCCCATCTGCCCGAGGCAGTGCGCGCCGATGTCGAGGGGGCGCGGGGCCTCAATGTGATCCTCAGCTTCAACACCTGGCGGCTGCTGCGCCATGACCAGAACCTCACCCCGCAAGAGGCGGCGGCGGTGGTGCGGCGGATGCTCAGCGATGCGCTGGCACGCTGGCCGCAAGAGTGATGGGGCGCTGGCTCGCTCTTCTCCTCGCCTGCGCTCTGCTCGCCGCATGCGGCGACGCACAGACCCCTGACGCCCCGCAGGCGAGTACTTGCACTGGGCTTGCCGAAGATGCGATGGTGTGGGTCCCCGGTGGCTCTTTCACCATGGGCGAAGACCCGAACTATCCCGAGGAAGGGCCGCCGCGTGTGGTGGCGGTCGAGGGCTTCTGGATGGACGCGCACGAGGTCACCAACGCCCAGTTCGCCGCCTTCGTCGCCGCGACGGGCTATGTCACCATGGCCGAGCGAACCCCGCCCGCGCTACCCGGCGCACCGCCTGAAATGGCGCAGCCCGGCTCGGCCGTGTTCCGTGTGCCGAGCCCGGATAACCCCGCGTGGTGGCGCTGGGCCGTGGGCGCGCAGTGGCGCGACCCTGCGGGCGAAGGGGCAGGGATCGCCGGGCAGGAACGCCACCCTGTGGTGCAGATCGCCTACGAAGATGCCGCAGCCTATGCGCGGTGGGCCGGAAAGGCGCTCCCCGACGAGGCGCAGTGGGAATATGCCGCGCGCGCCGGTGCCCCCGCCTTGCCCGAGCCGGTCGACGGGGAAGGCAAGCCGCGGGCGAACTACTATCAGGGGGTGTTCCCAGCCCGCGATCTCGGCACCGACGGCTTCATCTCTCGCGCGCCGGTCGGCTGCTTTGCTGCCAATGCTCTCGGTCTTTACGACATGATCGGCAATGTGTGGGAGTGGACCAGCACAGTAGGCGCCCGCGCCGATGCCGCCGAGCCGGTCGGGGTGATCAAGGGCGGATCATTCCTGTGCGCGGCCAATTACTGCGCCCGCTACCGGCCCGCCGCGCGGCAGTTCCAGGAGCGCGGGCTCGGCACCGACCACATCGGCTTCCGTCTGATCGACATGCAGCGCCCGCCCCCCCCGACCTCGCAGGATTGACTCGCTCGCTTGATAATGACATCCATTATGCCAATTCTATCGCGAGAGGGGAGACATTCGTGAAGGTCCTGCGCACGCCGGACGAGGCTTTTGCCGCCGTCGACTTCGCTTTCGCGCCGCACTATTTCGAGGTGCAGGACGCGGCGAGCGGCACGCCCTTGCGCCTCCACTACATCGACGAAGGCCCGCGCGATGCGCCCATCGTGCTGATGATGCATGGCGAGCCGACATGGTGCTACCTCTACCGCCACATGATCGGGCCGGTGGTGGTGGCGGGCTACCGCGTGATCGCGCCCGACCTCATCGGCTTCGGCAAGTCCGACAAGCCTGCGGCGAAGGCCGACTATTCCTATGCGGCCCATGTCGCGTGGATGCTCCATTGGCTCGAAGGACTGGACCTCAAGGACATCACGCTCGCCTGTCAGGACTGGGGCTCGCTGATCGGCTTGCGATTGGTCGCCGCTGCGCCTGAGCGGTTCCGCGCGGTGGCGCTGTCCAATGGCGGGCTGCCCGAAGGCGGTCCGGCCCCGCGCGCTTTCGCGATCTGGCGGGCGTTCTCGAAGTGGAGCCCGGTGTTTCCGATCGGCAAGATCATCGCCAAGGGCACCAAGCGCGCGCTCTCGGCCGAAGAGATCGCCGCCTATGACGCGCCGTTCCCCGATCCCAGCTACAAAGCCGGCGCGCGGATTTTCCCGAGCTTCGTGCCCTTCGAAGGCAATCCGGCGGTGCCCGACCAGAAGGCGGCGTGGCAGGTGTTCGATGCGTGGGACAAGCCCTTCCTCTGCGCCTTCTCTGACGGCGATCCGATCACCCGCACCGGCGAGACCCGCTTCATCGGCCGAGTCCCCGGCACTGCAGGGCAGGCGCACCGCACTCTCAAGGGCGGGCACTTCATTCAGGAGGACGACCCTGAAGGTTTCGTCGCCGCCATACTCGATGTCGCAGCCAAGGGAGCGCCGCAATGATCGTCACCAACAAGCTCCACCCCGCGCCCGAGCAGGCGATGGCCTTCTTCGCCGCCGATGATGGCGAGGCGATGTGCATGGTCAATCTGCTCAAGTTCCGCGACAAGGCCGCCTATGCCGACGGCTCCGAACCTGACCTGACGGGGCAGGAGGCCTATGCCCGCTATGCCGCGGGCGTGCAGGCCTGCCTTGCCGCGGTCGGCGGGCAGGTGCGCTTCAGCGGCGCGGTCACCGGGCTGCTGCTGGGCGAGGTCGAGGAGCTGTGGGACATGGTGGCGATTGCCGAATACCCCTCGAGGAAGGCGATGCTGATGATGGTGCAGTCGCCCGAATATCAGGCGATCACCAAGCACCGCGATGCGGGGCTGGCAGGACAGCTCAACATCTGCACGCGGGTCGCATCAGGCGCGAGCCTCTGATGAAGCGCTGGCACAAGGGCCTGCTTGGCACGCTCGCCGTGCTGGCGCTGGCGGCGGGCGGAGCTTGGACCTTCCGCACCGACCTCGCGCTCGCGCTGGTGCGCTGGAGGAGCACGCAACCGATTGCGGCGAACCGCCCCGTGCCCTGGCAGCAAGGCCCCGCCGAGGCCGCACAAAGCCCCGCCGATCGCCCACCCAATATCGTCTTCATCCTGTTCGACGATCTCGGGATGAACGACCTCAGCACCTTCGGCGGCGGGGTCGCGGACGGCAGGATCAAGACCCCCAATATCGATAAGCTCGCCGCCGAGGGCGCGATCTTCACCCAGGCTTATGCGGGCAACGCCACCTGCTCGCCATCGCGCGCGCAGCTGATGACCGGGCGCTATGCGACCCGCACCGGATTCGAATTCACGCCGACGCCCGCAGGCTTCCCGCGCATCGTCCCGATGGTCTGGAACCAGATGCACCCCGATCGTCCGCCGATCCTCACCAACGACGCCGCCGAAGCCTCCGCGCCGCCCTTCGAAGAGCAGGGCCTGCCGCCCGAAGAGGTGACCGTGGCAGAAGTCCTGAAGACGCGCGGCTATCACACCGTCCATATCGGCAAGTGGCACCTCGGCAATGCGCCCGAGTTCCTGCCGGGGGCGCAGGGCTTTGACGAGAGCCTCAATATGGACGGGCTGCTCCACCTGCCCGAGGATCACCCGGACGCGGTCAACGCGCGCATCGATTTCGATCCGATCGACCGCTTCCTGTGGGCCTCGGCGAATTACGCCACGAGCTATAATGGCGGCGCGAAATTCGCTCCCGGCGGCTATCTCGCCGATTACTGGACCGACGAGAGCCTCAAGGTGATCGAGGCGAACCGCAACCGGCCGTTCTTCCTCTACCTTGCCCAGTGGGGCGTGCATTCGCCCTTGCAGGCGACCAAGGCGGATTACGAAGCGGTGGGCGACATCGGCTCGCACCGCCTGCGGGTCTATGCCGCGATGCTCCGCGCGCTCGACCGGAGCGTCGGGCGGATCATGGCGAAGCTGGAGGCCGAGGGGCTGGCCGAGAACACGCTGGTAGTGATTTCCTCGGACAATGGCGCGCCGGGCTATGTGGGCCTCGACGGGCTCAATGCGCCGTTCCGGGGCGGGAAGGGCAGCTTCTTCGAGGGCGGCATTCGCGTGCCGCTGCTGGCACGCTGGCCGGCGCAGGTCACGGCCGGATCGCGGATCGCGCTCCCTGTCGGCCAAGTCGATCTGATGCCGACCTTCGCCGCAGTCGCCGGGGCGCCCCTGCCGCAGGGAGTGACGATTGACGGGCGCAACCTGCTTGCCGCGCTGACTGGCCGGGGGACTGCGCTTGATCCGCAGACTCCGCTGTTCTGGTCGAGCGGCCATTACAAGGCGGTGCGCGCGGGCGATTGGAAGCTGCAGGTCAACGGCAAGCAGGGCAAGGCATGGCTCTACAACCTCGCCGCCGACCCGACCGAGCAGCGCAACCTCGCCGCGAGCGAGCCCGCCAAGCGCGCCGAGCTGCAGGCGCTGATCGCCGCGCATGAACGGGGCCGCAAGCCGCCGCTCTATGCGAGCACCTTCGAAACGCCGGTCTCTATCGACAAGACGCTGGCCGAGCCTTACCGCGAGGGCGACGAATACATCTACTGGCCGAACTAGGCGGAGGCGCTACCCGACCTCGACCCCTTTCCAGAAGGCGATGCGGTCCCTGATCTCGGCGGCGGCGGGAAGGGGCTCGGGATAGTACCACGCTGCGTCCGGGTTGCTCGCCCCGTCCACCACCAGCGAATGGTAGGAGGCCGTGCCCTTCCATGGACAGCGCGTCTGGGTGTTGCTCGGGGCGAGGTAGGCTGCATTGACGCTCGCGCGCGGGAAATAGTGATTGCCCTCGACCACCACGGTCTCGTCGCTCTCGGCGATTACGACGCCGTTCCATTTTGCCTTGACCATGCTGCGCACCTCTTCTCGTTGAGCGTCGAGGGAGCATAGCAGCACCTGCGCGCCGAGGCTTTCGGGAAATGGCGGCGCTGGTCTGAGCCCGAGGTTTCTACCAGCTATGAGTAGAGCCTTCGCCCGGTTTGATGCCCATGCTTGGGCGTGATGGCAACAACCGGGTTGGGGGTTAACCCCCAACCCGGTTTGCCGACTGAACCGGTTCCCATCTCAGCCGGGGTTCTGTTCCCGAGGCTCGAGTGGGGCCGGAAGTGGTTGTAGTCGTGCCGCCAGTCAGCCAGCACCTGACGAGCATGGCCAAGGCTGGTGAACAGCGTCTCATTCAAGCATTC